>HF990859.1:39287-63933 GCA_000432855.1 Firmicutes bacterium CAG:822 | reverse complement strand
TTCCACCAACACTACTTGACATTGAACCTTTGAATTTAATTAACAAAAATGGCAGGGGAAGCAGGACTTGAACCCACGACATTCGGTTTTGGAGACCGACGTTCTACCAACTGAACTATTCCCCTATTCTTCCAAAGACAAATAAATTATACCACAACATCATAAGCTTTTCAACATTTTAAGTATATTAATATCATTTAAATTTATTCACTATTATAGTCAAATAAACATATAATATATTGGTGATTTTACTATGGCTATAATTAGATATACCGATACCGAAAGAGATTTATTAGCTAGGTTAATGCGAGCTGAGGCAATCGGTGAAGGTGATTTAGGTATGCTTATGGTTGGAAATGTCGTAATTAATAGAGCTATAGCTAACTGTTTAACCTTTAAAAACGTCGATACCATAAGTGAAGTAATCTATCAAAATCCTGGTGGTTTCTCAGGCGTTGATAGTCCTCTTTTTTTTAGTAATCCAACAACTGTTGAAAGAAACCTTGCCGATAGAGTAATTAAAGGAGAATACTATCATCCAGCCACACATGCTTTATGGTTTTATGCCCCAAATGCAGGAGAAGCCTGTAAAACAACTTGGTGGGACCAATATAATAGTGGCAGATATAAAAATCATTGCTTTTACGTACCAGCGGCTGGAGAATGTAAAGAAATAAGATAAAAGAGATTCTAATTAGAATCCCCTATTTGGTGAGTTAACTTAAGTGTTAACTCTTTTTCATTTCCATTACGAACAATAGTTAACTTAACACTATCTCCAATATTATGTTTATATAAAAGATTTTTTAAATGAGCCGAACTTTTTACCGTAGTTCCATCAACCTCAGTAATTATATCATTTCTTTGTAATCCAGCAGCTTCAGCATCTGAACCACTATCAACACTATTAACAACCACACCAGATTTAATACTATCATCAACTCTTAAATCACTATTACCCACTAATGGCAAACTATCTAAATCGTAAAGTGATACTCCAATAACTGGTCTGGCTATTGCCTCGCCATTTTCAAGTTTATCAATTTGTGACATAGCTACTTCAATTGGAATAGCAAATCCCATACCTTCAATTGAACTTTCAACTAATTTAACTGAATTAATTCCAATAACTTCTCCATTAATATTAACAAGTGGTCCACCACTATTTCCTGGATTAATAGAAGCATCTATTTGAATAGCTTCCATCATATAAGAAGTACCGTTATCAGTTACTGTAATTTCACGATTTTCACCAGAAATAATACCTTTAGTTACTGTACCAGCATATTCTGTACTAACAGGAGTACCTACTGTAAAAATTGTATCACCCAATTTAGCTTCTGTACTATCACCAATTTGCGCCACTTGTAAAACGGCATCTCCATCCATTCGAAGTACTGCTATATCCATATATGAATCAGTACCCAAAACCTCTGCATCGACTTCTTCTCCATTACTTAAAGTAAGTTTAATTTCAGAAGCATCTTCAACCACATGGTTATTAGTAAGAACATAACCATAATTACCTTCTTTTTTATAGACGAATCCTGAACCATATCCAGTAAGACGTCCATTTTGATAATTATTAACAACTACCACTGAATCATACACTTTATTAATAGATTCACTTATCGAATCATTTGAAGTTATATTTACATTTCTATTTTCTAAAACACCATTATTATTCGAATCATTATTTACAAAATATAATGTTCCTGTAACGCCTAATACTAAAACAACTAAAATAATAACAATATTAATTATTCTTTCACGCATAAAATCCCTCCTAACTTAAATCTTTAATATCCTTCCAATTGTTTGGAAAACCAATTCTATTTAAAATAGTATCCAAAGGCACTGTATTTACTATTTTATCTAAATTTTCAACTTCTCTACTAATTTCAATAATCATTTCGTCAAAGTCATCTTTACTAAGCATAACTTTTAACATAATTACCAAACTAAACAAATCGTTTTTACCATATATATAACCATCTTCATCCTTCGGTATATTTAATAACCGATGGAATTTAGAATCAGGAATAACCCTTTGAGTTCGATGATCATATAAAATATCTTCATGAGCACATACATTTCTAAAATTTGAAAGTAATGACAGATATGTACCTAATATCTCAGGAGAAACATTATAAAATTTACTAATTTCTGCTTGATCTTCATATTTTAAAATATCATAAAATTCAGCCATTATACCAAAAGACAATACCTTAACCAAAATCCAAAATGGAATATAACCATAATGTTCAATATAGTGGAAAGTTGCTGTATGCTTACGACCATTAACTCTAATTTGTCTTTTCACTTTATTTAAAACATCATACACTTGTCTTGATTGTAAAGAATCTTGAGAAAAATTGTTTGGGTTCAAATAATCTTTTTCTCTAAAACCATATTTTTTAGATAATTGATAACTAGTAATTGATTTAATATTATTCTCAACAATCAAAATATTTTTAAAAAAAGTATTTCTAATTGCTCTATCAAATAAAAAAGTCGCATACAATTCTTCAAAAGTTGTGCCAGGTAAAAACTTATCCTTATCCTCTTTATTCATAAACAAATGACGATACCCACTTATAAAGAAATAATTCTCTCTAAGTAATATTTCACGAGTTTTCTTTTCATCGTTTATAATGAGGCCTTTTTTCTTTAAAATATCTGTTTGTTCATCTATTGTTTTAAATATTTTTTCTGTCATATACTCACCTACTGTTCATTATAGCACAAAAACCACCCACTTTTATGTAAAAAAGGTGAAATTTATTCACTAAAATACTTATTAACTCCTTTTATAATCACATCAGCTAGCTTATTTTGATAAGTATCACTAGTCAGTAATGCTCTTTCACTAGAATTAGATAAAAAACCAACTTCTAATAATACCCCGGGTCTACTAACCCTTCTTTGTAAGTATTTTGTACTGTTCTCCTTATAATCTCTATTAGAGTTCAAATACTTTTTAAACATATTTTGGAATATTTCGGCAATTTTTTTATTCTCTGGATTGATTGTATCGTAATATGCTTCAGCCCCATAAAGAGTCCCACTATCCTCCGCATTTAAATGAATAGACAAATACAAATCACATTCTGACCTATTAATTATATTAGCTCGCCTAGATAAATCACTCCGTTTTCTATTCCAAGCATTTGTAACTGATAAATCATAATCCCCATACCTTGTTAAATATACAATTGCTCCTTCGTTTTTTAAAAGATTCATTACTTTATTGACAATTTTTAAATTTATATCCGATTCCTTAACATTTTTATAAAAAGCCCCACTATCCGCTCCCCCGTGACCCGCATCCAAATAAATCACTTTTGAAAGTAGTGGTAAATCCTTATCTTTCGCACTAACTAAATTAAAAAAACAAAGTAACGTTAATAAAACTATTAAAGCTCCTATTTTATATTTCATATACCTCACCATTAAATCATATGAAAAAACAAACTTTAAAATGAAAAAAGCAATAACAAACATTATTACTTTAAATATCCAATAACAACTAACTGTCTATCACTACCTAGACACGTAATTAATGTAATTGTATTTTTATTCTTATCTCTTTTTATCGCTACAGTTCCTGTTTTTAAAACATCGTAAATTTTAGAAACCTCATAATTATAACTTTTACCTTTATAATTAACAATAATATCATCAGCTAAAGAAAGATTATGTAAGTTTCTAAAATGCCCCACTGAAGTATTTCCATTATGGCCAGCCAATATCAAATTACCCTCTTTCACATCTGGCATATCTGAACTTTTTAAAACTTCGATATTTTTATCCACATTATTTTGATAAGCATCAACTTTATACAAATATCGCTTTAAATTAATTTTAGGAATTTCAATAACTCCCAGTTTTTCATCATTTGTAACTTTTAACGCTTCACTCTTTAAAGTTTCTGTTTGTTTTGCTTCACTTTTTTTATCACTTTTATCATCACCTTGAATAGTCACATTTACTCTTGGTTCATAATTTTTCATATCATGAACTTCCGATAAAACATAACTACAAAAATAATAATGTCCTAAAATTACTAAAACAAGACCTACATTTTTAATGTACTTTAAATAAGACAAGACCTACACCTACTAACAAAGTTCCGATAAAGCCTGAAACATCATAATATCCTGTATCGGGAACCTCAACTATTTCTGGAACCTCCTCGTTCGCAACCTTAATATAAGTCTCTTTTTCCGTACTTATTCTTAAAGCTGCTAACTTCTGTGAATTACCCTTGCTATACACAAGTAGAGGAGCATCATCATAATGTTTTCTAGTTAGTTTTAAAGTTTCCTCTGAAACCAAACTATCATTTAAAGTAATAATAAGTTTATTTCCATCTTTAACTACCTTATGATAACTACTCTCTGATATATCATAATCATTTAAAACATTATTCTCATCTGTAAGTGTTATTGTCTTACCAACTTCATCCTTAACTAAAGTTTCACTAAAACTAGGTTTTAAATCATGTTTACTAACTAAATTTAATATTTCCTCTTTCTCCTTACTAATATCAATAACATTACCTGTCATATTCTCACCAGTTGTCCAAGTAACCTCAATATCCGGTCTCACCGCTTTCCATATTAACTCTTGAGCTGCAATATAATAATAATTAGTTTGATGCCCTGGATATTCATATCCATAATAACCAATTTTTTCAATATATTCTTTTAATTCATCAGTAAAATTAACCTTACTCCAATCAGTATAAATATCATAATAATTGTTTGTAATTTCTACACCAGGTTCAACACAATAAGCTATCCTATCACCCATTTGAAACATCGTTACCGTATTAGACTTAAGTTTACCATCAATTTTCTGATTATAGGCAATTCCTTTTAACTTGTTATAAGTAATTCTCACCTCTTCAGCTTGGACATTATAATTAGGTTTAAAAATAACCGATAAAAGTAATAAAAGTACAAAAAGTTTTTTCATATTTCTCCTTTCTTGCCCCTTCATAGATTAACATACGACTTTTTATACCTCAATTCCTTCAAAAAATTAAAAAAACTTGCCAATTTAAGCAAGTTTATCTCTTTATTAATATTTTTGGATGTTTATCTCTGTCTAAGAAATTCATTATAAATTCCATATTTTCTCTAGAAACGGCTACACATCCACCAGTATATCCTTTAAGTCCAAAACAGTGTAAGAAAATTGCTGAACCTTTATTATTGCCAATACCATTTTCATCGATTTGACCATCACTATTAAATTCGATAAACACTGAATATTCATACTGCATCTCATAATCTTTTAAATGTTCAGCTGACTCAAAGTCTTTTTCATTTTCACTAATAATATAGTGATAACCAAAATTATGAATGTCTTCACCAATTCTAACCATGTAATTATAATGACTGGATTTATAATCATCTACCCAATAATCATTATCTTGAACTTTAAAATAAGGATAATTAATATCTAAATCATGCATTCCAAAACCAACACCCAAATTATACAATCCTAAAGGTGTTTTGTCATCACCCTCAATAGCCTTTTCAGGTTCTATTACACCATTTCTACCAATCCAAACCTCATCAATATTTTTAATTAACTTTCCATCTTCAAAGATTGCCATTGTATAAGGTTTTTCTTTAACATCCACTACTAATAATTGCCCTTCATCCATTTACTTTTCTCCTACTAACTCTATCATATACTAAAACTATAATAAATATTCCAAAACCAAACATACTTATAATCTTGCCGAGTAAAGCATTAGGGGCTTTAAATTCAATCTCTATTTTATGTTCGCCCTTTTCTATAGGAAAACCAATAAATGATTTATTAACCTTTTCATAATCTACTTCTTTACCATCAACTTTAATTATAAATCCTTTATCATATGGAATAGATAAATTAAAATATCCATCATTAGTAACATCTATACTACCACTAATTTTATCACCTATAGCTTCATCTATTTCAAAAGTATCAATATCTGAAAAGCTATTCACAAAATCATCGTAATTCAAACTATAAAGTTCAGCTTTGCTAATATAATGTGTACCTTTAGAAAATTTAATATCTAAATAATCAAAATTATCATTACTAGATAACGTATAATCAAAAGTATAATTACTATTAAAATACTTCCAGCTCGCACACGTTAACTTATTATTAATCCCATTAACCTCGATCGTCGTATCACCTAAAGAACAGCTCTGAGGTTTTTCCACAGTAAATCTAAGTAAATAAATTTTTTGTTTAGCCGCTTCATCTAATTTAACTCTTAAAGTTCCACCAGCCTCATTTTTAACCGTTACTTTATAACCATCCTTATAATCTTGAATAATTAAATTTTTCTTATCACCATCATTTAAATTTAATGGAATTTCTTTAACCAAACTATTGTATTTATAATCTCCTGCGTCCGTAACGACATTGCCAATTAAAGCTAAATCATCATTCGGATAATCTAATTTCTCATAATCATCACTATTTATAACTCTATCAGTCGCATAACCTAAAGGAAACGTATTTTCATTAATATAAACAGTATAATCACCATACTGTCTCCACACCTCATAACCAAGAGGCGCCTTCTTATCAGTAATTAAATATTTAACTCCCATCAAAGTTTCAAATAAAGTGTTCTTAGTTTCACTTGTAATAAACATATTACGTGAAGCTCGGTTATTATTAAAATCATAAAAGAAATAATTATAATTAGTATTATAAGTTGAAGAATAAAGTGTCGTAATATTTTCATGAATATTATCAACATGATTTACTAACTGCGTGGACGCTTTCAAGTTAATTGCCATTCGGTAAACACTTTTGTCACTCTGTGCAATATCTTCGGTTATTTCTTCCAAAAGTGGATCATTTTGTTTACCAAAATCTTCAAGTGTTACCAAACTATCACTTAAATTAACACCCAAACAAACTAATACACTAATAATTACTAAAGGAATAATTATAATATTTTCTTTGTTAAACTTTTCATATAAAAATAAAAGTAAAAGTAGTAAAATACAGTCCAAAGTAAAATATAATTTCAAACTATTATCTTCCAAATATATCCATAGTAAACTGATAATTATCGTTAAAAATACTATTTTAAAATTAACTTTACCACTTAAAACTTCTTCCAAGAAATATCCAATAGCCAAAACATAAAGTGGCAAAAAAGGAATCAATGCCTTACCATCTAAATATAACGCGCCATTTAAAACATATACAAAAATCGGAAAGATAATTAATAAAGATAATACTATCCCTAAAAATCTTTTTTCTTTTTTCATAAAAAACATATAGATAATACTTATAAAAGCTATACCTAAAAGACCAACCGAATAAGATTTATAAAGTAAAAATTCTAAATTAATACTAGGTGGCAAAGCCTCTAATAATGAAACACCACCAAAGCTTTCACCACGGCCATTCATAAGAGCATATATTACTGGCAGTAAAATAACTCCTGCCATTAAAACCCCAGTAATTACAAGCAAAGCAAAGGCTACACCCTTTTTAGCAAATTCCCTTAAAACAAATTTATCATTAATTTTCAAATATTCATAAATACCATATACTGTTAAACACAAAATTCCGCCAACACTATAATAATAACTAGTCATAACCATTAAAAATATACTTATAATCATTAACCATTTTGAACCGTTAGAAAAATATTTTCTTACTCCAATAAGACCCAAAAGTAAAAATGGCATATAATTTATAAACATAATATGTCTATGACTGTGGAAAAGTAGTGGCCCAGCCATAGCAAACATCAAAGTTAAAACAAAACATAACGTTGATGAAAAATTAAATCCTTTAATCCATTTATAAAATAAATATATCGAAATAATTCCGAGTAACAAAGTACTAAAAATTATATAAAAACTCATTGGTATAAAAGGAAGTAAATAAGAAATCAAAATAATTGGACTTAGTAATCCATAATAGGCAAAATAATAAATATTCTGCCCACCACCAATATTTAAAGCAAAATCTGGGAAAATATCATGTGTTTCATAAAAAAGCATTCTAAAATATTCTGGAAACGTAATATGCTGAAAACCCCAATCAGTACTTGAGCCAAAAATAAACTCACCATGCGTAATAATAAGAGCAATAGCTAAATAAATTACCACTATCCAAAATATATTAAATTTATCCTTTTTATTTAATTTTTCCATTTACTAGCTCCAATCCAATCTTCAAATGGTAACATATGCTTATAATCATCATATATACCACCATATTTCTTCACCATATTATTAATTTTATTTTGAATTAAATCACCATCTAAAGTTGTTTCTTTATCTAACTTATCAAGTTCTTTTTCACTATAATACTCACCAAAATAATAAAGATTATTAACGTTTAATTCATTTAAAATTTGATTAATTTGTTTGTGTTGATAATTATTGTATTCCCCATCTGGATTATGTGTCACAACTTCACTCCAATTTTTATACTTTAAAATAAGCTTAAGCTTTTTTTTGATACTCTTATAATCTCTTTTCAAATAAAGTTTATCAGAATATCCCATCATAATAATTGGATCCTTACTATACTCCGTTACTTTTAGAAAATCATTAGTTTTATTTTTATTATATCCACAAGAAATACATACAACTAAATAATTATCAGAAATAAGATGAGCGCCTCCCCAAACACTTTCATCTCCAGGATGACTTACAATCATCAATTTATTCACATTATTTAAATCTAAAGATTCCAATTGCCCTTTTACCGGCATTAAATTAGGTTGCCTTAAAAAAGTCCACACGATAAAAAACATTAAAACTAAAACAATTAAAACAATAATAACATTTTTTACTTTCTTCATTTTCATCCCCTCATTTAATCATAAAGCTTTAAATAGTGTGAATGGATAACGTTCAGGAAGCGGTAACTCAAAACTCATAACTTCTTTAGTAATTGGATGTTTAAACTCTAATTTCGAAGCAAATAAAGCAATTTGATCTTTTACCGCATTAGGATTATATTTTTGATCACCATAAAGTGGTATTTTTCTAGATGCAAACTGCACCCTAATTTGATGACTTCTACCAGTTTTTAAACTAATTCTAACTAAAGATAAATTATTAACAAAACCAATCAAATTATAACTAAGCTCAGCTTCTTTACCATCTTCACTTACTCTAGTTATATTTGTTTTTTCATCTTTCTTTAATTTATCTTTAAAAGTACCGCTTTCACTAACTTTACCTTCTATAACTGCCATATATATTTTCTTAAATTCATGTTTTTGAACCTGTTTAGAAAGTCTACTAGCCGCTTTAGAAGTTTTCGCAAAAACCATTACTCCACCAACTGGTCTATCAAGCCTATGGACTAAACCTAAATAAACATCACCAGGCTTATTATACTTCTCTTTTAAATACTTCTTAAGCATCGTAAGTAAATCTTCATCACCACTTTTATCAGCTTGAACTGGCACATTTATCGGTTTTTCCACAACGAGTAAATGATTATCTTCATAAATAATATTAATCATTACTTTCCCATCTCCCATATATCCCACAAGGAAGTATTAAACTATTTTTAGTGATTGGAAGTCCAACTTCTCCTGAAGTAACCTTACCATTTGGATAAAGTGGTAACATCATTGTCTTAAGCATATTTGAAAGCACAATGTTACTAATACCAGTTGTATAAGCATTTATAAGTAAAAATAATGGTTCATCAGTAAGTATTTTTAAACACGCCTCTAACAAAACAGCCATATTTTTTTCAAACTTCCAAACTTCTTTATTGGGACCTCTACCATAACTAGGTGGATCCATTACAATTCCATCATATTTATGTCCGCGTCTATATTCTCTTTCGACAAACTTTAAACAATCATCCACAATAAACCTAATATTATGATCAGTAAGTCCACATAAATCTCTATTTTCTTTAGCCCACATTGTCATACCTTTAGAAGCATCAACTTGAACAACATCAGCTCCAGCTTTACTTGAGGCCATCGTAGCTGCCCCAGTATAAGCAAATAAATTAAGTACCTTTACCTTTTTTCCTTTAGAAACAGCTTTCTTAATCTTCTCCATCATAAAGTCCCAATTAGTAGCTTGCTCAGGAAATAATCCTGTATGCTTAAAATTAGTTGGTGTTACTTTAAAAGTTAAATCTTTATATTTCACCGTCCAAAATTCAGGTAATTTATTTTTAAATTCCCAGTATCCTCCGCCTTTATTAGAGCGATGATAAAAACCATCTATCTTATTCCAATCATCACTGAATTTCATTTCCCACATAGCTTGTGGTTCAGGTCTTCTTAAAATGACCTTACCCCATCTTTCTAATTTCTCACCATTTCCCGCGTCTAAACATTCATAATCAGACCATTTATCACTAACTTTAAGCATTATTTCTCACCACCAATATTCAAATACATTCATTAAATAGTATATCATATTCTGGCAATTTCTTAAAATTAGAGCACAAAAAAAGTTGGAAAATTGAATTGGCGTGTGCCAGCCCCTATTGTTTCCAACCTTATACTACAATTATATGGACATATCCAAAATTTAACAATATAAAAATACAAAAGAATTTTAACTTTACACAACTTTTTACACATTTTAAAAGGAAATGACCAACTTTTATCGTATGTTTATATTAAAGGAGCTAGAAAGGAAAATAAACATGTCAGAAAATGAAAAAAACACAATTAAAATTTTTGAAAATCAAAATATTAAAGCTGTTTGGGATAGTGAAAAAGAAGATTATTACTTTAGTATTATTGATATTATTAAAGCTCTTACTGGAGATGAAACAATCAATGAAACATTTGACCCATCTAAAGCAATTAACAGAGGCATTACCCATTATAAATTTACAAAAACAAAATATATTAAAACCAATTATTACTAATATTGAAAAAGAAAAAATCACAAATTAAAGATTTGACAGCAAACAAATATACTGATAAAATAAAATACAAATTATTAAAAATGGAGGTATACTATGGAAAAGAAAATTATTAATAAATTTCCCAAAAAATTTTTTACAAATCTCACTCCATACACTCCAAACATCGATAAAAAGCAAAAAGAATTTGACAAACCATTTGAATGGAGTAAAAACGTTTTAAACGGTAAAACCAAAGTAAAATTAGTTTCACTATCCAAATAAATCAGATTAAGAACTGATTTTTTTTATCTTTTAAATAGAAAAAGACATCGGAACAAAATCCAATGCCTTTTTTGATAAAATATATTATCTCTTTGAAAATTGTGGAGCTCTACGTGCACCTTTTAATCCAGGTTTCTTTCTTTCTTTAACTCTAGGATCACGAGTTACAAATCCAGCTCTTTTTAAAGTTTTTCTATAACTATCTTCTTTACCTTCGTTTTCTTTATCATACTCAAGTAAAGCTCTAGTAATACCTAAACGGATAGCACCTGTTTGACCAGTAAATCCACCACCGTTTACTTTAACAGTAATATCAAATGTATTTTCATTATTTGTTGCAACTAATGGTTGCATTAAATCCATAATATTAGTTTCATATGGGAAGAACTCTCTAACATCTCTACCATTTACAGTAATAGTCCCTTTACCAGGTACCATTTGTACTCTAGCAACAGATGCTTTTCTACGACCAGTTCCTACAAATTTTCTTTCTGCCATTTAAAACCCTCCTAGTCCACTTTAAGCTCTACAGGTTGTTGAGCACTATGTGGATGATTTCCTTCTGCATATACAAATAATTTTTTATACATTTGTCTACCTAATCTTCCTTTTGGAAGCATACCTTTAACAGCTCTTTCAACCATTTCAACTGGATATTTTTCAATCATTTCCTTAGCTGTTCTTTCACGTAATCCACCAGTATATCTACTGTGATTATAATACATCTTATCATTTAATTTGTTACCTGTAAGTACTACTTTATTAGCATTTACAACGATAACATAATCGCCACCATCGATATGTGGAGTATAAGTAGGTTTATGTTTTCCTCTTAAAACATTTGCTACTTTAGTAGCTAAACGACCTAAAGTTTGCCCTTCAGCGTCAACAACATACCAAGTTCTAGTGACATCTTCTTTTCTTTGCATGTATGTTTTCATTTTTTATTTTCCTTTCTCCATAACATTCGTAAGTTTTCCCAGGACTTACGTATGTGGGATAAATAAATGTACCAGTATTAATTATATTAAAAAAGACTTTAAAAGTCAATAAAATTATATGTTTTTGTGTGCTTTTTCATACATTTTATTGACTTTAATTTAACAAATTTACAATTCATTGATGTTTTTCTAAATATGTTACCTTTTACGCTTAATATAACACATCTTTTAAATATAATCCCTCAGGGTTTGCTGTTTTACCAGCTTTTCTTCGATCTTGGGCATTTAATATATCAATTATATCTTCACTCTTACGTTTTCCTTCGCCAATTTCAATTAAAGTTCCTATCATGTTTCTAACTTGATAACGCATAAAACCAGTTCCTAAAAAGCTCAAAGTAATTTTATTAACATTCCTAAGTTCTCTAGTCAATCTAGTTTGAACAATAGTTCTCACGTAATCTTCTTTCTCTTCATCAGTTTTTGTAAAAGATTTAAAATTATGAGTTCCTTCTAAATATTTTAAAGCTCTTTCCATCTCGACTACATCTAATTTCTTATTATACTGATAAATATAATCTTTCTCTATTGGATTATACTCACCCATATTAATAATATATATATATTCTTTAGCTTTTGCATTAAATCTAGCATGAAAATCATCAGCCACTATCTCTACATTTTTAATATAAATATCACCAGGAAGTAAACTATTAAGTCCATCTTTAAGTTTTTCTGGTGTAATATGTTTAATATCTAAATCAAAATGAGCCTTTTGATTAAAAGCATGTACTCCCGCATCCGTTCTACCAGAAGCATGAACACTCACCTTCTTATGACCATTTATAGTTTTTAAAGCTTTTTCTAGTTCACTTTGTACCGTTTTTTCTTTAGGTTGTTTCTGATAACCTTTATATTTAGAACCATCGTAAGCAAACGTTATCAAATATCTCATATTATTTCCTCCTACTACCAAAATATATTTCATTTATAGCTATATTATTGTAACACAAATAAGCAATAATCGCACATTTATCATTTAACAAATCTATATATATCTTTCATCAAATCATTTATATCATCACGGTATCCCAAATTAATACCTTTAGTATCCTTCACCAAATTGGTAAACCTCACAATTTCCGGTTCAAATAGATTTACCTCTTTTAAAAGTTGCCGATTAGTAAATAAATCAAATTTATTACCTTGAAATACTATTTTACCATTTTTTAGTCCGATAACCTCATCAGCCAATTCTAAAGCAATATCCGTATCATTAGTTGCTATTATAAAAGTTTTACCATATCTTAATTTCATCATTCTAAACAACTTCATTAAATTTTTTTTACTAATATAATCTAAATTAGTGAAAGGCTCATCTAAAATAAATAACCTCGGATTACAAGCTAAAGCTATTGCCATAGCCACTTTCTTTTGCTCACCTTTACTTATCTCAAGTGGCGAACGGTTTAAAAAACTTTTATCAAGTCCAACCATTCTTAAAGAACTAATTATTTTCTTATCATAATCACATTTTAACTTTCTTTTTTTAAGCTCAAACAAAATTTCTTCATAAACCGTATTACAAAAGAAAAATTCTTCAGGATTTTGTTTCAAAAAATAAACACTTTTAATATTTCTTATAATTTCACCATCATATGGAATATCACCATTAATTAATGAAAGTAATAAACTTTTACCACTACCGCTTTCTCCAACAACAAAAGTAATTTTCTTCTCACAAATATCAAATGATAAATCATTAAGCACACAATCCGATAAACCCACACTCACATTTTTAAATTTTATTTCCATAAATCATTCACCAATTTCTTTTCATCAAAATAAATCTTATCTATCAAATCGTAAAACTTAAGTTTATCCGATAAACTAACTACAAAAGGCCTTTCTAATTCATATTTTTCAAACACTTCTTCTTTTTCAAAAACTTTTTTCTTTGAACCTTTTAAAAGTACCTTACCTTCACCAATAATTACTATATTATCCGCATAAAAAGATTCATCTATATCATTAGAAAAATTAATAATTGTTATATTCTCTTTCTTCGCAAATTTCTTTAATTTATGTAAAATTTCATCTTTTAAATTTTTATCAAATTCTTCAAAAAAATTATCTAAAATTAATATTTTAACTTTTTGAATTAGATTGCTACCCAAAACAACTAACTTTTTTTGCGTAGTAGACAGAGAATTAAACCTTTTATCTAAACTTTTACTAAAGTTAAACATGACCGAAATATTAAAAATTTTATTTCTAATTTCAGTTTTCTTTAATCCTTTTGTTTTCTTAATCAAAACATTCATGACTAAGTCACCACTATCATATTCGGATAAATCATCAACAAATCCAATATCATTACTTTTAAAAGACTTATTAAAAAATAAAATATCACCTTTATACTTTAAATTACCAGATAAAATGTTTGCAAGCGTCGTTTTTCCACTGCCATTCTTTCCTAAAATAGTAGTAAAATCCCCTTCAGTTATACTTAAATTTAAATTATTAAAAACCTTTATATTTCCATAACTAAAATTTAAATTCTTAATATCAATCGCTTGCATACCTCTTCACCACAAAAATTATTATAGTATAAATGAAAACAATTTACAATGAAAAACAATAAAACATTTATGTTAATTTTTTACAATCTTTTTCCACCATTAAACAATATTACCCATTATATTTATTATACAAATCTAACATCACAGGTAATGTATCTATAATCGCTAAAATATTATCATTAATAATCTTTGAATAAACTCTTTTAAACTCATCAGAACTACCTTCCAAATCTAAATCCATAAATTGTGATAAAGGTGTCGCTCTAACCCCTCCAAGCTCTATAAGTAAAGTTACTGGAAATAAACTCTTTAACTTAGAATCCATCGTTGTATAAATTTCTAAACCGTCTAATTTATAGCCAGTTTTATCCGCATAAACTTTAGCCACTTTATAATTTTTTTCTTTAGCCTCCTTAGTTAAATTAACCCAAGGATTTTTCTTTTTAGCTTCACCTAAATAATAGACAATATCTCCACAACTATGATAAATAAATGAACCTATCAAATTATACTCCGTCTTTATTTTACTATAAAAATTTAATAAAGCTTCATTTTCTTTTTCTATCTCACCTTTTTTACTAAAATAAGGACATCCCAAAGGACCAAGTTTATCTCTTCTAATGTTGTTTAAATGAAGTGACGCATATATCTCCTCACCATTTTCAACTCTATTAATTAAACTACTATTTTCTATATTACTATTTAAATCTACACCTCTACCATTACTAGACCAATTTATCATACATCCAATAGGTAAATCATTTTCTTTAAATAGCTTATCCAAATAATCTTTAAGTACTTTATGTCTATCATCCAATATATCAGGAGTCGCATGTCTAAACATCATCTGTTGTAACTTATAATCTCTATCACCATATTTATTCACATAATTACCCTCAATATAACTATTCCTATAATAAGCTAAACAGTATGTCTGCTCTTCCTCATCACTTATATTTTTAGGGATAAGTGACCTAATCGCACTAGTTACAATAATTGTTCCCTCAGGATTTACTATCGGTATAAAATGAATAGTATATAAATTTTTATCTATGTCTATCTCTTTATTACAAAGTTTCTCCATAAATTTAATTACAAACACATTACTAATTAATTCACTACTGTGTGTCCCACCAGTAATAATAACGTGATATTTACCATGACCATAGACAAAATGATCTATTGGATATCCAAAATAAGTATATCCTATCGGTTTTTTCTTTTTAATAATCTTGCTATCAAGACCATCTAAAATATCATTCATTTCATCATAATCTAATATTTTACCCATACTATCACTCTCCTACATTATAACATACGCCAAATAAAAAGTTAAATCACTAAAGATTTAACTACGTTTTCCATTTTGAATCTTATAACTAATTTTTAAAAGTAATTTCCGAGGAATAAATCTAGTAAAAAATATGCCGAGTTTCATTTTAAATCCGGGAATAATAACTAACTTTTCATCAAACATTTTCTTAATTGCATATTTAGCTACATCCATACTTTCCATTCCTTTAATTGAAAAATGAACTCTTGCCACTTTATTAAATTCTGTATTTACTGGTCCTGGACATAACAAACTAACTGAAACATTACTATCTTCTTTTTTAAGTTCCTCATAAATTGCTGAAGTTAAACTAACCACATAATTTTTTGTCGCATAATATGTTGCCATAAGTGGTCCAGCCATAAAACCGGCAGAAGATGCTACATTTAAAATATATCCTCGATCCTTTTTCTTAAAATCCTTTAAAAACAATTTTGTTAAAGTGTGTAAAGATTTTATGTTTAAATCTATCATATCAAGTTCTTTATCAAGATTAGTATCACTAAATTCACCAAATGTTCCAAAGCCAGCATTATTAATTAAAATATCAATATTTTCTTTTTTAACTTCATTATAAAGCTCCATACAATTATAGGTACTAGATATATCTTTCACAATAATAGTAGCCTTATCCCCTAACTCTTTAGCTAATTTTTCAAGTCTTGTTTTTCTTCTGGCAACTAAGATAACTTCATACCCTTCTGAAACTAATACCCTAGCCATATCGGCTCCAATACCTGAACTTGCACCTGTTATTAATGCTTTCATACAAATCACCTTAAAAACATTATATAATAAGCCAAAACATTTGTAAATTATTTGACATAATATATAAAATATTTTAATATAATCTTAATGAAAGGAAATTATTATGAATCACAAATTTAAAAACGGTGCTGAACTATTTAGAGCTATAATTAATAACCCCAAAATTTTAATAACACTTCCCACCCAATATCGCTATGATGTAGATTTTCTTGAACCATTTTATATTATATTAAATGAAGAAATAAAACCATACATTCCATCAGAAATATTTAACATATTAAAACACCGCGAAATTGTTTTAAAAAATAAAAATCCAATTCAACCAACATTTAAACCAACTATTACTTTAAAAGATGAATTGGAAATTTTACACGATCTTTTAACTGATCCAAAAACTATAGAAACCATACCAACTAATGAAAAATACAATAGTGCTTTTTTAGAATTTATATACATTATATGGGGAGAACAAATTAAACCATACATTCCATACGAAATATTTGAACAATTACAAAATGAAGCTTTAATGAATGAATATCATCGAAGTTATGAACAAGAACAAAAAAATTGGGAAAAAGAAGAAAATCAAAAAAAATTAAATAAATCAAAAAAATAAAAATTGCTATCAATAAGATAACAATTTTTTATTTATGTCTACCAACTTCATCATGTTTAAAATATTTAATACTATTTTCAAACTCTTGAATCTGTTCATCAGACATACTAAGAAAACCACTATACATATCGTTAATCGAATCATCCAACACTTTCTTCTGATATAAATCTTGAACAAAATCTTGAACCTTGGCCAATTCTTCTAAATTAAACATCTTAAGTTTATCCATAATTGCATTTCTTGCAATAGTTTTCTTACCTAAACCTCTTGTTCTTCTTTTAACTTGTTTAGAAGTTTTAGGAACCACAACTATATCATTTGTAGCATTATTATCCGCAATATCCGTTTCGACTATTGAAATATTTTCCTTAGATGAATCATCTCCCGCTTGAACTGGCGCAGTCACCTCTTCAAACGGTACTAATGCTTCTAATTCATCATCAGATGGAAATAATAATTCTACACTATCAGATGATAAACTATTGTCTTTAGATAAAATATTCATTATATTATCTAAGATTTCTTTTCCATCATCTAAGAGTGCTTGTCTTTTATCAGTATCATTAACCAATAATTTTAATTCATCAATCTGTTTATTAATTCTTGATAATCGTGATTTCAAGTTTTCCGTTATTTTCTTATCTGTATCAGCCTTTTTAATACTAAGACCAAACACACATAAAATATTACCTTTTAATTTAGTCGTATATATTCTAACCTGAAAACCTTTAAATTCTAAAACTTTTTTAGGAAGTTCTATTCCCGCATAATATTTAACTTTAGTATTATCACTCTTATTAACACCATAAAGTATTCCTTCTAAAGTCTTTTTAACCCCAGCATAAGCCTCTCTAGGAACCTTATCTAAATCAAGCATAAAATATGGATTCCCAGCCGGAGTTTTTGCAAATACCAATTTGTGTTGAAGTTCTCTATCATAATTTCTAGAAGAAGTTTGACTATCTAAATAATTATTACAAATAAAAATTTTTTTAAGTAACTCCCTAATTTCTGCATCAAGTTCATGATCTTTACTTTCAATATTTAATTTTCTTAAAATATTGACATTTTCAGATAAGGCATCACAAATCTTTCCCATAATAATATCAGCATTATAAACATCATAACTTGGTAAAATATTATATAATTCACTCACCGGTGTCTTTTCAATTTTTTCTACATAAGCCTTAACTTCCTCATCCGTCATACTATCACCTATAATATTTATATCATTTATTAATGATAAAGTCAAAAAAGAGAATGCTTATTTAGCATCCTCTTCAACAAGAGATAAAACAACCATTAAAGCGTCGTCTCCTCTTCTTTCATCAATTTTAGAAATTCTAGTATATCCGCCATTTCTCTTTGCATATCTAACAGCTAAATCGTCAAATATTTTTTTAACTGTATTTTTATCGTTGTGTAAGAAAGCTAAAGCTTTTCTTCTAGCAACTAAAGAGCCATCTTTACCATAAGTAATCATTTTATCGACAAACTTACGAACTTCTTTAGCTCTAGTTTCAGTAGTAACTATTTTTTCGTTGTTGATAACATCTTTAGTTAAATTAGCTAGCATACTTCTTCTATGTTTGTTGTCGCGTCCTAATTTTCTATAAGCCATAATAACCTCCTAACTAATCTTCATCACGGAATTTAAGTCCCATATCTTTAATCTTATCCATAACTTCTTTTAAAGATTTTTTACCTAAATTACGTATTTTCATCATTTCTAATTCTGATTTTTCAGTTAAATCACCTAAAGTGTTAATATTTGCTCTCTTTAAACAGTTATAAGCTCTAACAGAAAAGTCTAAGTCATCGATAGAAGTCTCCAATTTCTTTTGCTTACTATCTTCTTGTTTAGCATTCATAATACCAGTAATATCAGCAATTTCACTTAAATTAGTGATAATATTTAAGTGCTCAATTAAGATTTTAGCAGCTAAAGCCATAGCTTCTTCTGGGCGAAGTGAACCATTAGTTTCAACTTCCATAATTAATTTGTCATAAGAAGCATCTTGTCCAACACGAGCTTTATCAATTTCAAAATTAACTCTTTCAATTGGTGAATATAAAGCATCAATTGGAATATAACCTAAACTAGCATCAGTAATATATTTTTTATTTACAGATGATAAGTCAGCTCCACGACCGTTAGCAATAATAAATTCCATATCAAGCTTTCCACCTTTAGCTAAAGTAGCAATAACTTGATCTTTATTAATTATTTCAACATCGCTATCGCAAATAATATCACCAGCAGTAACT
Source organism: Firmicutes bacterium CAG:822 (assembly GCA_000432855.1). GTDB lineage: Bacteria > Bacillota_I > Bacilli_A > RF39 > UBA660 > Coprosoma. Next base: position 44,262 of record HF990859.1, on the reverse strand, counting down.
GTTCTCTCTTCATGAACTGATAAACGAGCAGTCTTAACTTCATCAGAATGATTTCTAATCGCAATACCTTTTAAATTTAAGATAATTGCTGTAACATCTTCGATAACACCTTCAATAGTTTGGAATTCATGTTGAACACCATCAATCTTAACCGCAACAATTGCGCTTCCTGGCATTGATGATAACATTACTCTACGAAGAGCATTACCAATAGTCATACCAAAACCTCTTTCCAAAGGTTCTAGTTCAAATTTTCCATAGTTATTACTTTCTACATAATCTGTTATTTTGTAATCTGGTTTTTCAAAATTCATAAAAGTCTCCTTTCCTTTTATCCACGAGGTCGTTTTGGTGGACGACATCCGTTATGTGGCATAGGTGTGACATCTGAAATTGAAGTAATTTCTAAACCAGCTGTTTGTAATGAACGAATTGCTGTTTCTCTTCCAGAACCTAAACCTTTCGCATATACTTCAACTTTTTTCATACCCATTTCAGTTGCAGCTTTACCAGCAGCTTCTGCAGCCATACCAGCCGCAAAAGGAGTTGATTTTTTACTACCTTTAAAGCCTACAGTACCAGCTGATGCCCAACTAATCGCATTTCCTTCTTTATCAGTAAGGGTAACAATTGTATTATTGAAAGTTGAATGAATAAAGGCTCTACCTTCTGGGACATTCTTTTTAACCTTACGTTTTCTTGCTTTATAAGCCATAATATCCTCCTTTTAAAGTTATTTCTTCTTATTTGCTATTGTCTTAGGTTTACCCTTACGAGTTCTAGCGTTTCTACTAGTTCTTTGTCCTCTTACTGGTAAGCCTCTTTTATGACGAGTACCTTGATAAGAATTGATTTCCATCTTAGTCTTAATATTCATGTTAACTTCACGGCGTAAATCACCTTCAGTTAAATATTTGTTAACTTCATCACGAATACGTGAAAGTTCATCATTATCTAAACTTCCTGCTTTTTTATTAATATCAACTTTAGCGTCAGCTAAGATTTTATTAGACAAACTTCTTCCAATACCGTAAATATAAGTAAGAGCGATTTCAATTCTTTTGTTATTTGGTATATCTACACCTTTAATACGTGCCATAAAAACACCTCCTATTTACCTTGTCTTTGTTTGTGTTTTGGATTTTCACAAATTACCATTACTTTTCCATTACGTCTGATAATTTTACACTTATCACACATTTTTTTAACTGATGGTCTTACTTTCATATCTATTCCTCCTACTTTGTCACTCTATAGGTTATTCGCCCACATGTTAAATCATAAGGTGATAATTCCACTTTCACTTTGTCGCCTAGTAAAATACGAATACGATGTAAACGCATTTTACCAGAAATGTGGGCTTTAATAACGTGATTGTTTTCTAGTCTTACTTTAAATCCGCCACCCGGCAAGATTTCCTCTACTAAGCCTTCTACTTCAATGACATCTTCTTTTGCCATTTTATCACCTCCTGGTTAAAATTTCATACCCATCTTTCGTAACTAATACTGTGTGTTCAAAATGTGCGGACGGTTTGCCATCGGCCGTAATAATTGTCCAATCATCATCCAAAATATAAATTTTTCTAGTTCCTAAATTAAGCATTGGCTCAACAGCTATAACCATACCTTCCTTAAGTACAGGACCTGTATGTCTAGCTCCATAATTTGGAACATCTGGATCTTCATGAACATCGTTGCCAACACCATGACCAACGAGTTCTCGAACCACAGCGAGGTTATGTTCTTCTGCATATTTACTTACCGCATACCCAATATCACCAACATGACATCCATCATGAATAGCTTCTAATCCTTTATACAAAGATTTTTCAGTGTGCTCAAGTAAATATTTCTTCTTATCGTCTATCTTTCCAACTGGATATGTCCAAGCTGAATCACCATGATATCCTTTATAACAAGCACCAATATCAAGAGAAACAATATCTCCCTCTTTAAGTTTCCTATCACTTGGAATACCATGAACAACTTCATCATTAATTGATATACATATCGCTGCCGGAAAACCATCATAACCCTTAAATGATGGGGTTGCACCTCTACTTTTAATATATTCTTCGGCTAAATCATTTAATCTTTTAGTCGTAATTCCAGGTTTGATATAAGGTTTTAAGTAATTATGAGTACTACCCGTAATCTCACCCGCTATACGTAAGAGCTCTATCTCTCTTTCAGATTTAATGCTAATCATTATAGCCTCCTATTATTTTTTCTATATCACTAAAGGTTTCATCACTAGACCCTGAACCATCTACATGATAAACATTACCTCTAGCCTCAAAATAATCGATAACCGGCTTTGTTTCCTTTAAAAATGTATCATACCTATTTTCATATGTTTCTAAATTGTCATCAGTTCTTTGAATTAATTTATGACCACAGTGATCACAAATACCAGAAACTTTAGGTTTACTATTTTCAAACATTATATTAAAAACATTACCACAATTTAAACATACCCTTCTACCTAAAATTCTCTTCTCACCAATTTCTCTAGGTATATCGAGTACTATTATAACATTTTTTTTATTATTTGCTTTCTCACAAACCTCTTCATATATTGAAATTTGTGACATATTTCTAGGAAATCCATCTAAGATAAAGCCTTCTTTACAATCAGACCGACTAAGTCTGTCACTTAATAATTTAGCTATTATTCCATTATCGACAAACTCCCCATTTTCTAATTGTTTTTTTACCTTTTCATCATCGACACCTCTAAGTAAATCCCCAATAGATATATGTGGATAACCATACTTTTCATTTATCATCGATGATAGTAAGCCTTTACCGGCGGCCGGAGCAGAAATGAAAGTGATATTCACTAATACATTCTCCGGCGTTTATAACTACGACTAATTAAACTGCTCTCTAGTTGTTTATAAATTTCTAATATAACTCCAACTACGATAAGAAGTCCAGTTCCGCCGATTGATACAGTTGATGGTAAATCAGACACCATACTAAATACATATGGAAGTCCAGCAATAACTGCTAAAAAGATTGAACCAACAACTGTAAGTCTAATTAAAACTTTACTAACATATTTAATTGTTTCTTCTCCTGGCCTAATACCTGGTATATAACCACCAGATTTTTGTAAATTCTCAGCCATCTCCTTAGGTTTAATTACTATAAACGTATAGAAGAAAGAGAAAGCCACAATAAATATTACAAATAGTAAAAACCCAGTAACAGATGTCAAACTAAGATATCTGTTGACAAATATCATCCAGTCTTCATTTTTAGAAAATTGAGCTATTAAAGCTGGAGCTGAAATCAATGCTGAGGCAAAGATAACAGGTACAACACCAGCTGAATTTAATTTAAATGGCATATATGTTTTTTTGTTAGAAAATACATTATCTGATTTATTCGCATATTGAATCGGAATTCTTCTCTCAGCAAGCTGAACAAATAAAACTCCTAAAACAATAGCTAAATAAAGAATAATGAATAAAACAAATTTAACAACTCCCATAGTTCCAGCTTCTACAGTCACTAAACCCTCAAACGCTTGTGTAAACATATATGGAGTACTTGCCAAAATACCCGCCATAATTATCATTGAAGTACCATTACCCAAACCTTTTTTTGTAATCTGGTCACCAATCCAAAGTAGTAATGATGTACCAGCAGTTAAAACTAATGAAACCTCTAAATATTCAGTTACTGTACCGTCTTGGATAAAGGCAAATGAGAACATATAACCTTGAACAAAAGCAAGTACAATACCTAAAACACGAGTAATTTGATTGATTTTATTTCTACCTGTTTGTCCTTGTTTTGCTAAATCTGCAAAATAAGGAATTATATCCATTTGTAATAATTGCATAATGATTGATGCCGTAATATAAGGAGTAACTCCCAAGGCAAAAATCGAAAAGTTTTCCATAGCTCCGCCACCTAATACATTAAGTAGCTCTAAAAATCCAACATTTAAATTTGCATCAACGCCAGGAACAACTACTGCCGTTCCAAGTTTAAATATAAAAAGCATTGCAAAAGTAAACCATACTTTTTTTCTTAAATCTTTATTTTCTGGGCCAAAAAATTGTTTTATTTTTTTAAACAATTAGATCACCTCTGCTTTTCCACCTAATTTTTCTATTTGTTCAAAAGCAGAAGCAGAGAACTTATTAGCTTTAACAGTTAATTTCTTTTCTAATTTTCCACTACCTAACACTTTAATTCCATCTAAAGCATTTTTTACTAATCCCATATCTTTTAAAATTTCTGGAGTAACTTCAGCACCATCTTCAAATTTATTTAAATCTGATAAATTAATAACTGCATATACTTTCTTAAATTTAGCGTTAGAGAAACCTCTTTTAGGAAGTCTTCTGAATAATGGTGTTTGACCACCTTCAAAACCTACTCTAACTCCTCCACCGCTACGAGAGTTTTGTCCGTTTTCACCACGGCCTGCTGTTTTACCAGTTCCGCTTCCTGGTCCACGTCCTACTCTTTTTTTAGCTTTAGTAGCATATGGATTAGGTTTTACAGTATGTAACTTCATCTTATAATTCCTCTACTTTCTTACCACGTAATTTAGCTACTTCTTCAGCAGTTTTTTGTTGCTTCAAAGCATCTAAAGTTGCATATGCCATATTAATTTTAGTGCTTGATCCAAGTGATTTAGATAAAATATCTTTAACTCCTGCAAGTTCTAATACTGATCTAACAGGACCACCTGCTTTAACTCCAGTACCTTTAGAAGCAGGTTTTAATAAAACTTTACTAGCGCCTCTTCTTCCGATAGCTTCATGTGGGATAGTATTGCCACCAACGATAGCTACGTTAGTAACATTTTTAGTAGCGGCTGCTACAGCTTTCTTAATAGCAGTTGGTACTTCGGCTGCTTTTCCAGAACCAATACCAACACGACCCTTACGGTCTCCAACAACTGCTGTTGCTGCGAAACGTAATTGACGACCACCTTTAGTTACTTTCGT
>HF990859.1:0-39242 GCA_000432855.1 Firmicutes bacterium CAG:822 | reverse complement strand
TTCCGATGCTGATAACTTCTTCGTCAAATTGTTTTGGACGGGGTTCTCTTCTTTGTCTTTCCACTATATTTCCCTCCTTTTAGAATTCTAAACCATTTTCACGTGCAGCTTCAGCTAAAGCCTTAACACGTCCATGATATAAGTATCCACCTCTATCGAATACTACTTTAGTAATTTTTGCTTTTTTAGCTCTTTTCGCAATTAATTCTCCGACTTTGACAGCTGCTTCGATATTTCCACCATTTTCTAGTTTCAAATCTTTATCAATTGAAGAAGCGCTGGCTAAAGTTACACCTTTAGTATCGTCGATAATTTGTGCAAAAATATTACTATTTGATCTAAACACATTTAATCTTGGTGTTTCGCTAGTTCCACTAATAGTTTTTCTAACTCTAGCATGTCTAGCTTGACGCACTTCATTACGATTAACTTTCTTTATCATAATTTCTTCTTCCTTTCTAATTAAGCAGCTTTCTTACCAACTTTTCTGATGATATATTCATCTTGGTAACGAATACCTTTACCCTTATATGGCTCAGGTTTTCTAACTTTTCTGACATTAGCCGCAAACTCACCAACTAATTGTTTGTCAGCACCTTTAATAGTAAGTTCTGTATTACTTGGAACTTCCGCAGTTAAACCTGCTGGAACTTCCATAACTACAGGGTGAGAATATCCTGCTTGAATAGTTAATTTATTACCAGCTAAATTGAAACGATATCCAACACCAACTATTTCTAATTTCTTTTCAAAACCTTCAGTTACACCTTTAATCATATTAGCAATATTCGCATTTGCTGTCCCATGATAAGCTTTAAAAGCATCACTTTTTCTTGTAACTACAAGTTCGTTATCTTTTACTTCAACGGCAATATTCTTGTTAATTTCAGTAGAAAGTTCACCTTTAGGTCCCTTAACTGTAACAATATTACCATCAGTAGTTACGGTAACGTTTTCAGGTATTGAAAGTACTCTGTTTCCTATACGACTCATATTACTTTCTCCTTTCTACCAAACGTAAGCTAACACTTCGCCACCTAGTGATTTTTTCTTAGCATCTCTACCTGTCATTACACCTTCAGATGTTGAAACAATAGCGATACCTAGTCCATTTAAAACACTTGGTATTTCATCTGCATGAGCATAAACTCTAAGTCCTGGTTTAGAAATTCTTTTAAGACCAGTAATAACTCTTTGTTTTTTTGCTCCATATTTTAATGTTAAAACTAATTCATTTTGAACATCTTTTTTAACAACTTTATAATTAACAATATATCCTTCTTCTTTTAAGATTCTAGCTATTTCTTCTTTCATCTTTGAAGATGGCATTGCTACTTCTTTATATCTTAATTGATTTGCATTACGGATTCTCGTAAGCATATCAGCAATTGGATCTGATACTACCATATTTAATCCTCCCTTCTTACCAACTTGATTTTGTAATTCCAGGTATTTGTCCTTTATAAGCTAATTCCCTAAAACAAATACGGCAAATTCCATATTTTTTAAGTACTGAATGTGGTCTACCACAAATTTTACATCTAGTATATTTACGTACTTTAAATTTAGGCTCACGATTAGCTTTTACAATCATACTTTTTTTAGCCATAATTTCCTCCTAATCATTATTTTTTAAAAGGCATACCGAAACCTTTTAATAAGTCTAAAGCTTCCTCATTGGTATGTGCTGTTGTAACAAACACAATATCCATTCCGCGTACTTTAACAACTTTATCATAATCTATTTCTGAGAAAATTAATTGTTCTGTTAAACCTAGAGTGTAGTTTCCTCTACCATCAAATGATTTTGGACTAATCCCTCTAAAGTCACGAACACGAGGTAATGTAATACTGATTAGTTTATCTAAAAAGTTGTACATATTATCGCCTCTTAAAGTAACCTTACAACCAATTCCTTGACCTTGACGTACTTTAAAGTTAGCGACAGCTTTTTTAGCTTTTGTAACAATAGGTTGTTGACCTGTAATAGCTTTTAAATCAGCTACAGCTGCATCTAATAATTTACTATTATTTGTTGCATCACCAACACCCATATTCACAACGATTTTCTCTAATTTAGGTATTGCCATTACACTTTTATAATTATATTTTTCTCTTAAACTAGGTACGATTTCTTCATTGTACTTTTTTTGTAGGCGGTTCATAAATACCCTCCTTTCAGGTTTAGTCAAGTTTTTCATTTGATTTTCTTGACACTCTTATTTTCTTTCCATCTTTATTAGTAGTGTGTCCTACTCTTGTTCCTTTTTTAGTTTTAGGATCAATAATCATTACATTTGAAACATGTAATGGTGCTTCGACCTCGGCAATTCTACCGTCTCCACCACCGTTTGGTTTAATATGTTTTTTAACAATATTAACGCCTTCAACGATGACTCTATCTTGGGCTTTCAAAGTTTGGATAACTTTTCCTTCTTTGCCTTTGTCTTTACCAGCAATGACAACTACTTTATCTCCTTGTTTTATTTTCATATTAATTCCTCCAAACGATTCCTATAATACTTCCTTAGCAAGTGAAACAATTTTCATAAATCCTGCATCTCTTATTTCACGAGCTACTGGTCCAAACACACGTGTTCCAACTGGAGTCTTATCGTCTTTGATTAAAATGCAAGCATTGTCATCAAATTTAATATAAGATCCGTCTTCTCTTCTAACTCCACGTTTTGTTCTAACAACAACAGCTTTAACAACTTTACCTTCTGGAACTGTTCCATTAGGTGTTGCTTTTTTAACTGTTCCAACAACTATATCTCCGATATTGCCAGTTTTAACTTTACTACCACCAAGTACTCTAATAACTAATAACTCGCGAGCTCCAGAATTATCAGCAACTTTTAAACGACTTTCCTGTTGAATCATCTAAATTCCTCCTTCTAGCTAGTTATAAAATAACTGCTTTCTCTACTACTTCTACTAAACGATAATGTTTAGTTTTAGATAGTGGTCTAGTTTCAGCGATTCTAACTTTATCGCCAACCTTAGCTTCGTTCTTTTCATCGTGAGCAGCATATTTTTTAGAGTACATAGCTCTTTTACCATATTTTTTATCCATAATGTAAGTTTCAACTAATACAGTAATAGTTTTATCGTTTTTAGCACTTACAACTTTACCAACTAATTCTCTTTTCTTATTTTCCATAAAATCCTCCTAGTCTTGTAATTCACGTTCACGAAGAATGGTTTTCATTCTTGCGACAGCCTTTCTTAATTCATTAATTCTAGCTGGTTTCTCAAGACTACCAGTAGCTTGGCTAAAACGTAAATTAAAAAGTTCAGCTTTAGTTTCGTCGATTTTTTTCTTTAAATCTTCGTTACTTAATTCTCTAAGTTCATTAATTTTCATTTGCCTCACCACTTTCTTTCTTTACAAACTTACATTTGATTGGTAATTTGTGCATAGCAAGTCTGAATGCTTCTCTAGCTACATCCTCACTAACATCGGCAATTTCGAACATAATTTTTCCTTTTTTAACAACGGCAACCCATTTTTCAGGAGCACCTTTACCTTTACCTTGACGCATACCAATACCTTTGGCAGTCAAAGATAAATGTGGGAAAATATTAATCCATACTTTACCACCACGTTTCATGTAACGAGTCATCGCTACACGGGCAGCTTCAATTTGTTGTTGACTAATCCAAGCTCCTTCTAAAGCTTGAAGCCCATATTCTCCAAATGAAACTTGTCTATTTCCTCTTGCTTCACCTTCATAAGACAAACGGTGAGGACGACGATATTTAGTTCTTTTTGGTATTACTGCCATCCTTCACACCTCCCTTATTTGCTCTTGAAGGTTTAACATTTTCTTTCTTTCCATCTCCAAGGATTTCTCCTTTATAGATCCATACTTTAACTCCAATTTTACCGTAAATAGTATCAGCTTCTTTTAAAGCATAATCGATATCAGCTCTTAAAGTATGACGAGGAACTTTTCCTTCAGTATAACCTTCTCCTCTTGCAATTTCAGCACCATTTAATCTACCAGATACTAAAGTTTTAATACCTTTAGCTCCTGATTTCATAACGTTTCTAATTGCTTTCTTTTGTGCAATTTTATAAGAAACACGGTTCTCAATTTGATGAGCAATATTTTCTGCAACTAAAGCCGCATCTAAATTTGGATTCTTAATTTCTTTAATAGAAATATGAATCTCTTCGCCAGTTAATTTATTTAATTCTTTTCTTAATTTTTCAATTTCATCTCCGCCATGACCAATTACTACACCTGGTTTAGCAGTATTGATAATAACTTCGGTCTTTTCATTGTTTCTTTCAATAAGAATACTTGAAACAGCGGCATCTTTTAATTTTTTCTCTAAACATTTACGAATTTTATAGTCGTTATTTAAGTATTTAGCAAAATCTTGATTTCCAGCATACCACTTAGATTCCCAAGTTTTATTTATACCAATTCTAAGTCCGACTGGACTAACTTTTTGACCCATGTATTACCCTCCTTTGCTTAATTTTTCTCACTCACTACCACTGTAACGTGGCTTGATCTTTTTAATATTGGTTTAGGGCTACCTTTGGCACCAGCACGGCCTCTTTTTAATGTTCTGCCCTCATTTACATAAGCTTCGCTAACATAAAGATTTTCTTCTTTAAGTCCTAAATTATTTACCGCATTAGCAGTAGCTGAATTTAAAACTTTACGAATCACTCTAGCAGCTTCTTTATTTAAATTTGCTAAGATTGTATCTGCTTCAGTTACGTCTTTACCACGAATCAAATCGATAGATAAACGCATTTTTCTAGGTGAAATTCTAATTTCTTTAGCAATTGCTTTAGCTTCCATTTATACCATCCTTTCCGGTCTATTTTTTCTTCTTATCGTCGCCGTGACCACCAAATTTACGTGTTAAGGCAAATTCTCCTAATTTATGTCCAACCATATCTTCTGTAACATAAACTGGAATGAATTCTTTACCATTATGCACAGCAAATGTGTGTCCAATAAATACAGGATAAATTGTAGAACGGCGAGACCAAGTTTTAATTACTTCTTTTTTACCAGATTCATTTAATTTTTCAACCTTTTTCATTAAATAATCATCGACAAAAGGTTTTTTCTTTGTACTTCTTGCCATTTATAAGTCATCCTTTCTTATTTCTTTCTTGAGCGAACAATTAGTTTGCTTGAAGCTTTCTTATTATTACGTGTCTTAAAGCCAAGAGCTGGTTTACCCCAAGGTGTAACTGGGTGTTTACGACCAACAGGTGCACGACCTTCTCCACCACCATGTGGGTGATCATTAGGGTTCATAACAGAACCACGAACTGTAGGTCTGATTCCCATATGTCTTTTTCTTCCAGCTTTACCGTAATTAACTAAACTATAATCTTCGTTTCCAACTTCACCGATAGTTGCTCGGCAAACGCTTAATACTTTTCTAACCTCACCACTTGTTAAACGAAGTAGTGTGTAATTTCCTTCGCGGCCTAAAATTTGAACACTAGAACCAGCACTTCTAGCCATTTGACCACCTTTACCAGGTTTTAATTCAACATTGTGAACTAAAGTACCTTCTGGAATGTTTGCTAGTGGTAAATTGTTACCAACTTTGATATCAGCATTTTCTCCACTTTCAATTTTCATTCCAACTTTTAAACCTTTTGGAGCAATTATATATCTTTTTTCTCCATCGTTATAATTAATTAAAGCAATGTTAGCACTTCTATTTGGATCGTATTCAATTGAAGCAACAGTTCCTTGAATACCATCTTTATTTCTTTTAAAATCGATGATTCTGTATTTTCTCTTAGCTCCACCACCGTGATGTCTTACAGTGATTTGGCCTTGATTATTACGACCACCAGATTTTTTCATTGTTACAACTAATGATTTTTCTGGAGTTGTTTTAGTAATTTCATCGTTTACTAATGTTGTCATACCACGTCTACCATTAGTCGTTGGTCTATATGATTTTATTGCCATATTCGTCCTCCTTAAAGATTAGTTAAGTTCAATTGAACTTCCTTCTTTTAATTTAACAATTGCTTTTTTTACTTTGTTGGCTCTTCCAAAATAACGTCCAACTCTTTTTCTTTTAGCATAAGTATTAATTGTATTAACACTTTCTACTTTAACGTTGAAAATCTTTTCAACAGCTTGTTTAATTTGAATTTTATTAGCTTTAGGATCAACGCTGAATACTACTACGTTGTCTTTAGCTAAATCACTAGTTTTTTCAGTGATAATTGGAGCTTTGATAATGTCTCTATAGTTTTCCATTATTTATACGCCTCCTCTATCATTTCTACTGCTTTCTTAGTAATAACTAATCCGTCAGCGCCGATGATATCTAATACATTAATTTCGCTAGCTTCTAATAATTCAACTTTTGGAATATTACGAGTAGCTAAAATTAAGTTATCAGTTAACTCATCTACAACAATTAAAGTCTTTTTAGGAGCTTTAATATCATTTAATAATTTAATCATATCTTTAGTTTTTGGAGTTTTAACATTTAATTCATCTAAAATGATAATTTCATTTTCTTTAACCTTATAAGATAAAGCAGATTTTAAAGCTAAAACTCTTTCTTTACGGTTCATTTTCTTACCATAAGTTCTTGGGTGTGGTCCAAATACTATACCACCGTGATACCAATGTGGAGCTCTTGTACTACCTTGTCTAGCTCTACCAGTACCTTTTTGTCTCCATGGCTTTCTTCCGCCGCCACTTACTTCACTACGTGTTTTTGTATCAGCAGTCCCTTGTCTTTGAGAAGCTTGTGCTAAAGTAATAGCATCGTATAAAACAGCATCGTTAGGTTTAATACCAAAAACGTTTTCATTTAAAGTAATATCACTAACTTTTTCGCCTTTAACATTAATTACATTATTCTTTTTCATAAGATTAACCCTCCTATGCTTCTGCGCTTTCTGTATTTTCTACTTCTGCAGGTTTTTCTTCTGTTTTACTATAATTAACAAGCTCTGCACGTTTATTTACTTTACCATTATTTTTAACAGCACTCTTAATCATAACTAATCCTTTTTTAGGTCCAGGAATATTTCCTTTAACCAAAATTGCATTGTTTTCTAAATCAACATCTACAACCTCTAAGTTTTGGATAGTTACTGTATTAACTCCCATGTGACTTGGAAGTCCTCTACCTTTAAATACACGTTTAGGAAGCATTGTACCAAGTGAACCTACACCTCTATGGTATTTAGAACCATGTCCCATAGGTCCTCTACTTTGATTATATTTTTTAATATTTCCTTGGAACCCTTTACCTTTAGTAGTTCCAGTTACATCAACCATCTCACCAACTTCGAAGATGTCAGCTTTAACCTCATCACCAAGTTGATAATTATTGATGTCTACACCTCTGATTTCTTTAAAGAAGCGCTTAGGTGTCGTATTTGCTTTGCTAGTAATTCCAGCAGAAGCTTTTGTCGCTAATTTTTCTCTTTTATCATCGAATGCAAGTTGGATAGCTTCATAACCATCGTTTTCTGTTGTTTTAACTTGAGTTACAACATTAGGAGTAACTTCAACAACAGTAACTGGAGTTAATTTACCATCTTGATCAAAAACTTGAGTCATTCCGATTTTACGACCTAAGATTCCTTTCATATTTTCATCCTCCTATTATAATTTGATTTGAATATCAACACCGCTTGGGATATCTAAATGCGATAAAGCATCGATAGTCTCCTTGCTTGGATTATTGATATCAATAAGTCTTTTATGTGTTCTTTTTTCAAATTGTTCACGTGAATCTTTATCTTTGTGAACAGCTCTTAAAATTGTAATCTTTTCAACTTCAGTTGGAAGTGGTACTGGTCCACTAACTTCGCCACCAGTTCTTTTAACTGTGTCAACGATTTTGCCGCAAGCAGCATCCAAATTCTTGTGTTCAAAAGATTTTAATCTAATACGAACTTTCTTTGACATTATTGTATCCTCCTCTCGCCTATATCTAGTATAGACTTGCTCCGTGTAAAAACCCGACTTAAAGATTAAATTGTTTTACAACTTAACCTGGTGTATCGGCAACCTCACACATCTAAGCATGCCACACATTCAACAGTATACACTATCTTTCTATGAAAATCAATACTTTTTTAGAATATTTTTAACAAAAAAAGTAAACACAAATAAATGTTTACCAAATCAAAACCTATACTTTTAAATTTAAATTACTTATTCGTATCTACATCTATATAGTCTATAACCTCTTTTGTTTTATTATTGATAATTTCAACAAGACAACAATTAAATTTCTTACCATACAAATCTGCTGCTACCCTCAAAATATCGCCAGTACTCATATTGTCTTTTAAATCATAAATCTCATTATCTAAATATTCATCCAAACAATATAAAAGTGAATTAATATTAATCGCACTTCCTTTTATTTCACTAGAGCCATCTTTATAATATACTTTAAAACTATAATTTAATTCAACTGGCTCTTTTTTTCTGTTTTTTTCTTTTAGCTCCTCTTTTGCTAGTTCTTGTATAATTTTTTGTCGCTTTAAATTTATATGAATTAAATCGCCTTCATTAATATAATCTATCACTTCATTATTTACATCATTTATTATTTCAATGCGATCAAAGTCCTTATAAAAACCTTTATAAGCTCGCATGGCGACTTCTAATACTTCATGAGTTGTTGGTTTTAATTCATCAAACGAATAATATTCATTCCAATCGATTAAACCATCAAAATCGTAATACAAATTTTCTGGGTTTTCCAAACCAAAACTACTAATCTCATTAGTTCCATCCTTATAATAAAATTTAAATCTATACATAAAATAACACCTTTACAATCTATAATAAAATTTTAAAAAAGAATTACTAATTAAAGCAATTATTAGTCTTCAGCACTTATAACATCATAATCTTCTAAAACATAATGACCATCTTTTTTCGCAAACGTATAACTATATCTTGTACCAATATTTTTAAGATTATCAAAATTATTTTCATAATTAGCTGATAATTTTGTTAAATCGATATCTTCTCCATTTTCAGTTGTATGCATATAATCATTAGCATTATAAACTCTATTAATTCCAAGTGGATCGGTTGTAATATAATCACTTTGTAAAGGGTTATAATAAAGTTTATTAAGCACTAATTTTATTTTATCACCATCTCTTTTAATACTATTTACCTTAGTATAAATTGGTTCTGTCCCAACACCACCATGCCCAGTATGATTGTTATTCCACACAAACGTATTATTTTCACTATTGTAAGTGTAAAGTACTCCATCGTTAAGTTCACAGTTTACATCCGAAAAAGTTACTTCTTTGTCAAAGATATTATTGATATATTTTTCTACTTCTACACCATCAATTTGTTCACAGTTGTAAACACCTGTACAGATTTTGTTAATTGCAACTCTTGTTAAATCATCGTAACCATAAGCATCTAAAACATCAAGTTTATTTTCATCGATAAAATATTCTAGTTCTACAGCTACTTCATCTAAGCTTTGCAATCTTTCAGTTTCTGTGACAACCACATCAGGCCCACCAAAAGCCATCATTAAAATAATAATTAAAATAAGTACAGCAATAACTACCGACAAAATTATAACTAATTTATTAGTTTTTTTGGGCTGCTTAACTATATTTTGAAGCATTGGATTTGGTTCATATTCGTATTCATTCATATTATCTTCTCCTATTTCTTATTTTACTTGTAAAAAGTTTATAAAAAATCCACACCGTACAAATACCGCCAAATATTAAATAAATATAAAATATAAATGGCAAATCATCATTACCCTGCATAACAATCAAACTTGTTCCAAGAATATACGCCACATCTAAAATCGTAATCATACACAGATGAACTAACTGTTCTAAATTTCTCATCTGATGTTTTGAGTCATTAAGTTCAATATTAAATCTAAGTTCACCACTATTTATTCCCTTCAAAAATGAAAGCATCTCATTAGGTAAATATACTAAATCAGTTCCACTTTGAGCCGCCTTTTGAACAAATTTTTTAGCCTTATCACTATCAAATATATTTCCAGGTTTAATGTGCGTACTAAGTATCTGCATCAAATTAATACTTGGACTAACACTTCTAAGTACCCCTTCCAAAACAATAATTCCACGCATAAGCATTGTGACATCTTTTGGAAGACTAATATGATTGTTTGACAGCATCGCTAAAAAATCATTCATAAAGTCTTTTATATCAATATTTGAAATATCCTGACTTTTATTTTTATTTAAAACCTTAGTAATATCATTTTTCAAAGTCATATGATCGATATTGCCTCTCGTTTTTCCAAACGCGAGTAATATATGAGAAACTTCTGTCACATCATCATTTATAATGGCTATAATGCACTTACTCAAAAGTTCACGATCCCTCTTAGATAGTCTTCCCATCATTCCAAAATCTAAATATATAATTTTACCATCTTTAATTTTTAGATTTTCAACATGTGGGTCAGCATGAAAATACCCATCGTCTAAAGCTTGCTTTATGTAATTGGCTGCTAATTTTTTCCCAATCTCATCTCTATCGTAACCATGTTTTTCTAAAGTAGCAAAATCGTTTATTCTAATGCCATCCATATATTCCATTACAAGTGATTTACTAGTTGTATATTCTCTATATACTTTTGGTGAACGTATATATAAAATATCTTTGTTTTTTTCATAGAACTCTTCTGTATGTGAAGCTTCAATTAAGAAATTCATCTCTTCTTTAGCTGTTTCAAACATCTCATCAATAATATCTTTAAAATTGAAAACTGAATTAAATATTTTGTCTATTTGCAATATATCGATAATTTTTTTGAGTAACCTTACATCCATAGCCATAAGTTCATATATGTTATCTCGTTGAATTTTTATAACTACTTCTTGACCATTAGTTAAAACAGCTTTATGCACTTCAGCAATCGAAGCCGATCCAATAGGAACCTCTTCTATACTCGCAAATATTTCACTTGCTTTCCCATCATATTCTCTATCTAATATTTCTAAAACCTTTTCATATGGCATTGGTTTTACTTGATTTCTTAAATGTGAAAGTTCATCACAATATTCTTTAGGAATTACATCATCACGTGAAGCTAATATTTGTCCAAGCTTTATAAAAGTAGGTCCTGCCTCTTCAATTGCTAAACGTAAATTTTGAGGTGTCGCATGTTTTATCAAATCATATTTTTTTATAATGCGAACAATTTCTAATAATCGCTCTTTACCACTAAGCATCTTTTTTCTTATTAGCCTTTAATAATTTTAAAATTTCTTTTTTATCTTCTTCACTAAGTTCATTAATTTTATCAGCTAACTCTTCTTTTGTTAAATCAGCCTTTTCAACTGTTACTGTAATATTATCTTTCATTTTTTCTTTAATGTTGTGTTTTAACTCTTCATTCAAAGCTTGTCCTTGCTTATAAGCTTCCTCACCTTTTTGTAATAATTCTTCTTTTAAGTCTTTAGCCTTTTCACTAGTCATCACCATTGCACCAAGTCCCATAAGCATAACATTTTCTAAAGTTTCTTTCATATAATATCACCTTCCTTATTATATAAATTATACCACGAACCATACCTTTTTTAAAAGAGCTAATAAACATTTTACTTATTCAAACATAAATGATAAAATTAAATAGGTGATTAAATTGAAAGTAACAGTATTAGGCGCTGGCGCATACGGATGCGCTCTTGCCGGAATTTTAAATGAAAATAAAAATGAAGTCGTAATATGGACTCCATTCGAAAAAGAAGTTAAAGAACTAACCGAAACTAGGACTTCCCCAAAACTTCCAAACATTGAAATAAATAACACAATAAAAATAACGAATGATTTAGAACAATCATTAAATAAAACAAGTTTAATCGTTATTGCTATTCCAACAGCTTTTTTATCTTCATCAATCAAAAAAGTAAAAAAATATTATGAAGATACACCAATTTGTATAGCAACCAAAGGTATCGAACAAGATACCCACTTATTTGTTTATGATGTCGTTAAAAACATTTTAAAAACTGAAAAAATTGCTATCATATCAGGCCCATCATTTGCTATTGACATTGCTAATAATTATCCAGTTGGTTTAACTTTAGCTTGTCAAGATAAAGAAACCATTGAACTAACTTTTAAAGCATTAGTCAACAATCATTTTAAATTGAGAAAAAGTCACGACATTATTGGAACTGAATTATGCGGATCAGTTAAAAATATTATAGCTATTGCTTCTGGTATTTTAGCCGGACTCGGTATGCCAGAATCAACATCTGCTATGTTAATAACTGAATCTCTTCATGATATCAAAGCTTTAATTAAAGGTTTAGGTGGCGATGGTTCAACCGTCTTATCATATGCGGGATTTGGTGACTTATTACTAACTGCCACTTCTTCAAAAAGCCGTAATTATTCTTTTGGTTATTTAATTGGCTCTAAAGCTTCTAAAGAAGAAATCAATAATTACATCAAAAATACTACCATTGAAGGATTATATACCTTAAAATCAATCAGTGAACTAGTTACAAACAAAGATGTTGATATGCCGATTATAAACCTTATGGAACAAATTATTTATCAAAACAAAAATCCCGAAGAACTAATTAATTTCTTAATTCAAAAGCCATAAAAGGCTTTTTTTATAATAAAAAAAAGCCAATTATTTAGCTTCTGTAGTAAATCCATATTTTTTATTGAATTTTTCAACTTGACCAGCTTTCTTAACTGTTCCTTGTTTACCAGTAAAAAATGGATGACATTTATCACAAACCTCTATTTCTAGTTCAGGCTTGTTAGATCTAACTGTGAATGTATTACCACAAGCACAAGTTACTTTGGTATCCATATATTCAGGATGAATGCCTTTTTTCATACTTATCTCTCCTTCCGCCATGACTAAAACAAGTCATAGAAATTTAATGCAAGTATATTCTAGCAAACAAATTAATAAAAATCAAGTCTCAAACAAATTTTTACTCATATTTATAACCACTTTATTCCCAATTTCTTTTAAAGTATTCTCCGAAATCACATTAACATCACTTATATCAACATATATCACATCATATTCCGCACATACATCTTTATATTTTTTATTCAAATAATCTAAGATATCACTTATATTTTCATTATCACTTTCGGTAAACGGATTATAAGCCCCAATAAAGACAATATCTTCCTTACAATATTCCCTCATCAAACTAAATAAATTATCCAAATCATAAGCCAAATCATCAATATAATCGTATATCTCATTATATACAATATTAGAATCCCTAAGTTTTTCATAAACATCCTCATTACTAATATTTAAAGTGACTAAATCTGCTTTAATCAAAGCATTTTTTAAGCTAAAACTGCCTTTAGCTGTCGTCACTTTTTTATTTTCATTAATATCGCTAATTATATCAGTACTTCGCGTATCTACTTTCGCAAAATCATCAGAATAACGCTCCAATAAATCCTTATCCTTTAAAAATTTCTTAATATAATGTGAATAACCATAAACTTCTCCATTATCCAAATACACCCTTTCTAAAGAATCTCCTAAAGCTACATAATAAACCTTTTTATCCATATTAGCTAAATAAATCAAAAAAATCGAAAGCAAAACTAAACCTATAATTAATATTTTCTTCATAAAATCCCTCACAATAAAAAGTAGATATTAATCTACTTTAACTATATTAATTACAAATTTATTTATTCATCTTCGAGCCATATTTTAGCCCCAACATTTGTAAACTTTTTAATTAAATCACTATAACCTCTAAGCAAATGTTTTATATCGGTAATAGTCGTTTCCCCTTCAGCTGTTAAAGCCGCCAAAACTAAAGCCGCCCCAGCTCTTAAATCACTTGTCCTAACTAATTTTCCTGTTAAAGATGTTGGTCCATATACTTTAATTGTATCGCCATTAACTTCAATATGTGCTCCCATCTCATTTAAATATTTCGTATTTTGAAATCTATTTTCATAAATAGTTTCTTTAACCGTACTTTCACCGTCAGCAAGTAAAAGCAAAGTCGTAATCGGTTGTTGTAAATCAGTAGGAAAACCAGGATAAACTGCTGTTTCAATATTAACTGGTTTCAAATGTTCTACTTTATTAGTAATAACCTTGTCACCATCTATTTTAAAATCGCAGCCCATTTCTTTAAGCTTTTCAAAAAAACTAGTTAAATGTTCAGGTCTAACATCACATATTTCTAAATTCTTACCATTCATAACTCCAGCTAAAATATAAGTTCCAGCTTCAATTCGATCGGGAATAACCTTTACTTTTCCACCAGATAATTTTTTAACTCCCATAATTTCTAATCGATTAGTATCTGCTCCCTTTATTTTCGCACCCATACTATTTAAAAATTCTATCAAATTTCCAATTTCTGGTTCACTAGCTGCATTATTAATAATTGTTGTACCCTCAGCCTGAACAGATGCGAGTAAAATGTTAACTGTCGCCCCAACACTAGGAAAAGGTAAATCAATCGTTGCTCCTTTTAATTTATCTGCTTCTATCACATATAAATTATCTTTAACTGTAACTTTAGCTCCTAATTTTTCAAAACCTTTTAAATGAAAATTAACTGGTCTAGCCCCAATATGACATCCTCCAGGTAAGCTAATTTCTACCTTTTTAAACCTTGAAAGCATAGCTCCCATAAAATAATAAGATGCTCTAAGTTTACTAGAATATTCTTCAGTAATTGGCTTGTTAATCATCTCTGTACTATCAATATGAATCGTTCCACTCTCTAAAGAAAATTTAACATTCAAAAATCTTAAAATTTCTTCTAAATTAACCACATCCGAAATATGTGGTACCTTTTCTATAACCACCTCATCAGAAAGTATCGCAGCCGGAAGTAGTGAAACAACACTATTCTTAGAACCACTTATATATATTTTTCCACTTAAAGTTTGTTTACCAATAACTTTAATTTTATCCATATCAATCACCTTTCAATTTATTTTAACACACTCTTTAAAATTTACCAATATCTTTGCATTTTCTTGACAATTATATTGCAAAAGCAAGACCAATCAACGTCAAAATCACGCCTCCAATTATTGTTGCAATTTTTCCTAGTAATTTTTCAATTTTATTACCTATTAATAAGCCAGCAAATGTAAAAGCAGCACTGGTAATTGCAAAAATAAATGGTGAAATTATCATACTTACTCCCATATTTGGTAAAGTTATGCCAAGTGAAAAACTATCAATACTAACAGCTAAACCAAAAAGAAAAAACTCACTAAATTTTAACGGCTTTAACTCTTCATCTTTTTTAAAAGAAGATACAATCATTTGAATTCCAATAAAAGAAAGAATAATCGCCACGACAATATCCGCATTAAATTTAAATAAAGATAAAATTAGCTCACCCACAAGCATTCCCAAAAGTGGCATTATCAAATGAAATATACCGACAACTAAAGATAAAATAATTTTATCTTTATTACTCATACCTAAAGTTCCATAAGCTAAAGCTAAAGAAAATGCATCCATACTTAAACTAATAGCCATTAAAAAAACTAGTAGCATAATAACTTCACCTCTTATTAAAAGTTTATGGTACTAGTTTTATATTAGGACAAATATTTTTCTAATAATTCCATTACAATAGATTTATATTCTACCTCAGTATTTTCTTCTCCTTCGATTAAACATAAAGGTGGAAATAAAACACACCACCAATTATCACCCTCACCTTCACCTAAAGTAACAAGCAACGATTCATAATAACCCGCCTCATACTTAACTCCTTTATACTCTTTTTCTGGAAAATAATTTTCTCCAAAATTTATTTTATAACCCTTATCATAATTTTCTTCACTCAAAATTTTCTTAACATCTTTATCTACTAATTCTAAATTATTTTTAATTATCTCTTCTGCCTCTTCAGAACTCTTCGCATCTTTAAGCAAATCGTACATTGTAATTTCCAACTTATCTTTAACCTTTAATTTTATATCTTGATCAAACGCCGAATTACTATTAGGAATAATTCTTATTCTAATCGCATCAGCAGGTATTGTTAAATTTTTAGCTAAAGTATCAGATATAAACACATAAAATACTCCAATAATCAAAAGTAAAACAACTGTTTTTTTCATTTAAAAACCACCCTTCAATTTAATAATGGGTAGTTTATTTATTTTTTATACAATTTTATATATATTCTATTGGAACAGCATAATTATTCTCATCTATTGCATATATATCTTTACATAAACAAAGTACAGTACCATTCATAACTTCCATACCAAATTTTTTTGAAACACTAAAATTTTTTATAGCTTCTTTATTAGGATTAGCATTTTGTTTTATTTCTACAGGATAAACTTTTCCATTATCTATAATAATTAAGTCTATTTCCTTTTGATTTTTATCACGATAAAAGAATAAATTTTTAGTAGGATCCTTTCCATTATTAGTATATGATTTTATAATTTCACTTATAATATATGTTTCAAATATAGCACCACTATAAAGACTTCTTTCTAAAGTTTTAGGGTCATTATAACCAGTTAAATAACAAGCAAGACCTGTATCCATAAAATAAATTTTTCTTTTATGAACTGCCCTAGATACATTATTATTCATATATGGACCAAGTAAATATATAATACCTGTATTTTTTAACATACTAACCCATTTTTCCACAGTTTTATTATCAATACCTATCTCAGAACCAATACTATTCGCATTAAATTCCTGTCCTGTTCTAGCCGCTAAAGAAGAAATAAACTTAACAAATTTATTTTCATCTTTAATATTAATAATATTTCTAATATCACGTTCTATATAAGTTCTTATATAATCAGAATAATATTGCTCAAAAGGAAATTTTTCTCCATAATTAACTGCAGGATAACTTCCTTTTATAATTCGTTCAAAAATTTTTAAAGTAGAAATACGTTTTAAAGGCTTTTTCTTTTTTAAAGCACTTATATTTGGAATAAAAACATCTTCTTTTAATCCATTCATTTCTCTTGTAGAAAAAGCATATAAATCAAATATTCCCACTCTTCCAGATAATGATTCAGAAACATTTTTCATCGTTTGAAATACCTGACTACCCGTTAAATAATACATAGTTCCAACCTTATCACCATTATTAAACATTGCATCTTTTCTAGTTTCGTCCACATTCATTTTTATATATGAAAGTAAATTAGGAGCATACTGAAATTCATCAATAATTAAAGGTGTTTCATAAGTTCTAAGAAATAACGAAGAATCTTCATTAGCTTGAATTCTAATCATCAAATCATCCAAAGTTATATAATTAATTTCATTTAAAAATTCTTTTGACAAATAATTCAAAAGTGTTGTTTTACCAACTTGCCTAGGACCAGTAATCATAATAACTGGATATTTACCAATAAATTCCTTAATTGTCTTTTCTATAGTTCTATTAATATATTCCATAAATTCACTCCTTTCTAAAAATATTATATCATAAATTCAAAAAAATATGTAAAAAAATGGACATTTTAGGAATACAACTCCAAAAATGTCCGAAATTTTACATTTAAAGAAAAAGAGGTTTTAGAAATATTATTATCAAAATATCTATATTTATTTGTAATAATCATAATAATTTTAATATAACTCAAATTATCTAAAAGTGAGAATTTTTTATACAAAATGTTGCATATAAAGAAACTGATTTAATATTATTTTCAAAGCCAAAATTTTTTAATAAATATTATAATTGCAATTATTCAATAGAATTTCACGTTTTTATGCATTTTTCACACCTAGAGTTTCACGTTTTTATGTTTAAAAAAAATAGACATTTTAGGAATGCGACTCCAAAAATGTCCAAAATTATTTATGATAATTTTCATTATTATTTATTTTATATGCTCTATAAATTTGTTCAAGTAATATCACCCTAAATAATTGATGAGGAAAAGTAAATTTAGAAAACGATAATTTATAATCACTTCTCGATTTAACAGATTCATCCAAGCCATAAGAGCCACCAATCACAAAAGTTAAATTCTTATTACTATTAAAATTATTATCTATTTTTTTAGCAAACTCTAAAGAAGTTAAGCTATTTCCTTCTATTTCTAAAGTAACAACATAGTCATTATCTTTAATCTTAGAAAGTATCTTTTCTCCTTCTTTTTTCATAGCTATACTTTCATTAGATTCATCTGGAATCTCAATTATTTCTAATTTAGTATATTTAGAAATTCTTTTGCTATATTCATTTATAGCATCTACAAAAAATTTTTCTTTAACTTTTCCAACACATATTATTTTCATAATTCTATTAACTCCGTACTTTCTCTTTGCATAGCAATCTCAATATTTGGTACTCTAACACCTTTTTTCTCTAAAGTATCAAGTAATGTTTTTAAAGCCACTTCTGGTCTATTATTCTCTTCACTTAAGTGAATCAAAATAATTTGTTCAGTTTTATCACCGATAAAATTAGATAAATAATAAGCTGAATCTTTATTAGACAAGTGACCTTTATCACTTAAAATACGTTGCTGTAAATAATAAGGGTATTTTCCTTCTCTAAGTAATCTAACATCATGATTGCTTTCAAATACATATAAACTCTTATTCTTTAACTTTTCAAAATTTTTCACATGAATATAACCAGTATCTGTAATATAAACTATTGATTTGCCACCAGAACTAAACACATATCCATTAGAATCAGCTGCATCATGTGATGTTTTTATAACTGTCACATCTAAATCATCAATAGAAGTATTATCATCAATATAAACTTTATCTTCTATTTCAAAACCTAACTCTTCTTCCATTTTTTTAGTTAAATAAACTACAGGATGATATTTTTTTAAAAATACTTTTAAACCTGCCACGTGGTCAGTATGAGCATGAGTTATAAAGACCCTCTGAATTTCAGAAGGGTCTACACCAATACTTTTCAAAGATTTAGCAATATAACCCGCACTCATTCCTAAATCTACAAGTGATTTAGTTTTATCAGTTTCAATATATGACGAATTGCCTTTACTTCCGCTTGCTAAAACACAAATTTTCATTAATACATACTCATCGGATTAATTCGGCAATAATCGCAACCTTTCCAAATTTCATAATGAACATGTGGACCAGTTGCCGTTCCCGTCATACCAACATAACCAATAACATCACCACGAGCCACAACTTGACCAACCTTAACATTTATTCTAGACATATGAGCATATAATGTTAAATAACCATTATTATGATCAATAATAACATGATTACCATAACTATAATGATAACTAGCTTCTTTAACACGACCATTATTTGTCGCATATATTTTTGAACCATATCCTGTACCACTTATATCAAGACCACCATGAAGCTCACGCTTACCAGTAACTGGATTTGTTCTCCATACATAACCACTACTAAGTGTCCATCCACTGTCTGTTGGCCATCCCCAGCTTGTCGTACTACCAACATCTGGTATATATTTATTTCCTTTAACAATAATCCTACTAACTGGTTCTTTTAATACTGTTTTACCTTGTGGATCTACATAGTTAATAATTCCATTAACTTTTCTTACTTTTTGAGATACTCGTTCAAGACCATTTTCTCCTTCTTGAATAACCTTATCTTGTCCAATAACAGTATTATCGTCGTATCTTTCTTCAGTCGTGTATTGACTCTCAATATCTTCTACAACATATGATTCTTCTACCACACTAATTTGTGGATTAGTTTCGACTATTTTTAACTTTTGACCAGGATATAACAAATTAGTTGTGCTAGTTAATGCTGTATTAGAAAGTAAAAGTTCCTCTGGACTAATTTTGTTATTAAAAGCAACATTTTCAATTGTATCCCCAGCTTGAACCGTATATTCTGTTGCCGTTTGATCCTTACCATATAGTAAATAATTAGCAAGTTCTGTTGCATCAGTATAAATAGTTTCATTTACTGGAATATTAGTTTCTCTAACGGTAATATCTTCACTAACATAAACATCTTCAATATTTTCACCAGTTGTTTCAATTTTTACTTGATTATCATCAATATAAGCTTGATATGCATCAGCTCCAACAAACGTTTTAATCAAAGTCGTAACTGCATCTTTAAATACACTTTTATCTAAAACATATATACTTTGCGTAGTAACTGTATCTTCAGCTTCAGCATTTTTTTCATCAGTCTGTTTTTTTATAATAAATTCATAGCCTTTAATTGTAAGTGGTTCTTCTTTAGAAATTTTTTTATAAATTTCCGAAACAGAACTCACATTACCACTATAAGTTGTTAATTTTCTAACTTGTAAGCCCTTAGGTGAATAAACTTTATCAACATCAAATTTATTTTTATAATATGCACCATTTTCATCAATATAATCTTCAAGTTCTTTTTCAGAGCGAATTGTTCCCAAGGATTCGTCATTTAAATAAACTTCATAATAATTATTTGGTTCAGGTGCTGTTTTATAGCCAAAACCCAAAACAAAAACCCCAACCAAAGTTAGTGCCACCATAAAACCTATACTAAATTTTTTCATTTAATCACCTACCTGACTATTTTCCATATTGAAAAATGAACTAGTATCTCGTTTAAAAATCAAATTAACAGTTGCCGTTGGACCACTACGATGTTTTGAAATAATAAATTCACTTTTACTTGTATTTTCATCAATTGCACTCTCTTTATTGTAATAATCATCACGATATAAGAAAGCTACAATATCGGCATCTTGTTCAATAGAACCAGACTCTCTTAAATCAGAAAGTAATGGTCTTTTATCTTCTCTTCCTTCAACACTTCTAGAAAGCTGAGCAAGAGCTATAACCGGAATATTTAACTCCATCGCCATCGTCTTTAAAGATCTAGATATTTCAGAAACTTCTTGTTGTCTTTGACCTGCATATCTAGCCGAACCATTAATCAATTGTAAATAGTCGATAATCACAATATCAAGTCCATCTTCAGAATTTGCAAGTCTTCTACACTTAGCTCTAATTTCACTCACCGTCATACCAGGAGTATCATCGATAAATATCTTAGTATCAGCAAGTCTACTAATAGCTTCATTTACCCTTTTCCAATCCTGATGTTCAAGCTTTCCTGTACGTAATTTCGAAGCTTCAATTTGTCCAACTGAAGAAAGCATACGTGAAATAAGTTGTTCAGCTCCCATTTCCATGTTGAATAAAGCCACCGTTTTCTTTGCATTCATTGCCATATTAACTGCTAGATTAACCGCAAAAGCTGTCTTACCCATAGCTGGACGAGCTGCAATTATAATAAGTTCATTTTCATGAAAACCAGCTGTTAATCTATCGATATCATAATATCCCGATGGAACACCTGTAATCTCACCTTTTTGTGAAGATAATTTTTCTAAATCAGCTTGAGCTTTAAATAATACATCTTGAATTGTTTTAAACTCTGAGCCTCTTCTATTTTTAACAACATCAAATATTTTTTTCTCGGCATCATCTAATATATCACCAATATCTTCAGTCGAAGAAAAACCCGCATTCGCAATATCCGTTCCAGCTTCAATTAAATTACGTCTTAAAAATTTTTCTTCAATAATATTGATATATTCATCCGCATTAGCCGCAGTTGGTACAATATTGATTATTTGGGTTAAATATTCAACACCACCCACTTGATTAAGTAATTTCTTTCTTTCAAGTTCGGCGGTTACTGTTGTAATATCAATCGGAACTTTTTTATCAGCTAAATTCTTTATGGTTTCAAATATTTTCTTATGAGAATCCAAATAAAACATATCTTTGTTTAATCTTTCAACAATACGTTCTAATGCTTTCTCACTTAAAAACATTGAACCAAGAACTGCTTGCTCCGCATCTATCTTTTGCGGCATCGCTCTATCATTCATCTAATCACCTACTTCTGTAAATGTATCTTTAAAGTTGCCTCCACCTTTTTATGTAAAATAACTTTAACATTTGTTGTTCCTAAAGTATTAATAGGGACATCTAATTTAATCTTTCTTTTATCTATATTAAAGCCTTTTTTCTTTAGCTCATCAGCTATTTGTTTTGTGCTGATTTGTCCAAACACTTGGCCATTTTTACCAGTATTAACCTTAAAATTCAAAGTCATTTTTTCTAATTTTTCTTTTATTTGTTCGCAATCTTTTAAAAGTAATGATTCTTCTAAAGCGGCCTCTTCTTTCTGTTTACTTAAAACCTTACTACTTCCTTTAGTTTCTAAAACAGCAAGTTTATTATTAATTAAATATGTTCCATAACCATCTTTAACTTCAATTATATCATCTTTTTTTCCTTGTTTTTTAACATCTTTAAGTAATATAACTCTCATTCTATCACTTCCTTTATAACTTTTTTTAACTCACTTTCTACTTCACCTATAGACTTATCTTTAATTTGGGCACCAGCATCAGTCAAGTGACCACCGCCACCAATTCTTTTCATAATCTCTCCGACATTAACATTTCCCATCGAACGTGCACTAACGCCTACAATTCTATCAGATAATTTTCCTATTGCAAAAGATGCTTTAATATCTTCAAACTTTAATAATTCTTTAGCAAGCAGTGCAATATCTACATTACCATGAATTTTATCATCCATCTTGCACATCAAAACATCCGGAACTATCTCTTCACTATTACTTATAAAACTATATCGTTTAACCATTTCTTCTCTTGGCTCTTTTAGTAACTCTTGAATAAGTACAAAATCCGCACCATTTCTAGCTAAATAAGCAGCCATTTCAAAAGTTCTAGCTGTAGTTTTAATATTAAAACTACTAGTATCGACAACCATACCAGAAAGTAACACAGTCAAAATTAAAGGTTCAATATCTAATTTTAAATAATTTAAATATTCGGCCATAACCTCAACAATACTAGACTTATTCGCATCATTATATTTATAAATTGTATCATCAATTGTGTCTAAACTTCCAATATGATGATCAATAACTATTTTATCATCGACTAAATTAAGTACTTTATCAGATTCCACTAATTCAGGTTTTTGAGTATCCAAAATAACTAATAATGGCTTATTATGTTTAGCATTTAGTATTTCTTCTTCTTTTTTAAAATCAAATTCTATCGCATTTTCTGCAAGTAATTTAAAAGCTTTCTCTAAAGATCTATAAACTTTATCCTTAGGATAAACAATATAATTTTTCTTTTTCATAGATGTTAGTATTTTAGAAAATGCTAAAGCAGACCCCATTCCATCTAAATCAGGTCTTGCATGTGTCATTATTATAATTTCATCATGTTTTTTTATGTTCTCATTTAATATTTCAAAGAGTTCTCGCATAATTTCACCCTCTTATCCATTATACTATAAATTATCAAACTTGTCTTGTCAACCAAACATTAAAATAATAAAAAATTATTGTGATATATATTATTTTCCACAATAAAACTTGAAACAAAATTTATTTCAAGTTAAAAACAAATATTCAATACTAATGAATTATAAATGGATTATCTTCTGTTCCATCACCAGTAAAACTAACAGACTTATTCAAATAAACTACAGGATTAGTAGCATAATCATTACGTGCAAAAGAAGAATTGGCCTTACCATTATATAAATCTCTTAAAATTAATGATGAACCTTTTTGACTAGCTAATGTCCAAAATGAAGTAGCATCGATTATAGAAATTATATCATTATATATATAATTATCATTTAAACAATTCGAATTAATTAAACAATCATCAATTAAACTCGCCTTCATATAATCAGAATAATTAAGTAAAGCTACTTTTCCAATCCACTCTTCAGCTTTTTCATCATTCTCTATAATTTGTATATCATTCGAAGAAATAGGACCAACATAAAAAATATGTTCCACTATCTTATCTTTTAATATATCATTTAAAGAATTATAAAATGTCGTATTTAAATATGTATTTAGTGATGCATCTTTATCAACGGTTCCCAATAGTGAACCACTAGTATATTCTCCTTCCTTTTTATTCCAAACATTACAGCCATATTTCGAATCCACATTTTGTCCATAATTACCATAACTACTTTGTACACAAAAAGTACTACTTGGTCCAGAATAAGGATAATCAAATTGCAAAGATCCAATTGATTCTTGTTTAATTATTTTTAAAGTATCATCACTTTCAATAGCCAAAATTCTCCAAATTTCTCCATTAACATTAATATAATTATGAGGACTATTACCACGATAAACATATCTATCATTGTTATTTAGATCTAAATATAGTCCATCACCACTATTAGTCACCATTTTCTTTAAATCATCTACATTAATTGTTTCAATAATATTTCCTTTAGCTGTTATACTTAAATTAGTACTAAATGCTGCATATCCTACACATAAAAATAAAAGTAAAGAAAAACTTCCTATTATTAACCATTTCTTTTGTTTCTTTCTTTTATATCTCCCAATTTTCCTCATAAAACAATCTCCTATTATTTTCAATTATAAACACCAATTTGGTGTATGTCAATACTAATTTACACCATATTGGTATATTTGAAATGGTGATAAAATGATAGGAAAAGCGTTAAAATATATGCGAAAAAATAAAAAACTAAAACAAGATGTTCTAGCAAAACAAATAGGTATCTCACAGCAGAATCTTTCTCGCTATGAGAACGAACAGAGAATAATATCATTTGATACCATTGAAAAAATTGCCAATACATGTGGTTATGAAATATATTTTATCCACAGTAAAAACAAAGAAAAATTTAAAGTAGAAGATTTAAAAAGAAAAGACATTTAAAATACTGAACAAGATTAATTTTCAGTATTTTCTTTAATTATTTTAGTATTCTAATTCCTTCTTAAAACATAAAAAAATCAAAAAATAATTAATTTTCTGACTTTTTCTTCTCTTTCATCTTTACAGCCAACTGTCTAATTTTGTTAAGTCGGTGATATACACCTGATTTAGTAATTTTATTACCTGTTTCCATACTTATTATTTGACTAAGTTCTACTAAAGAAGCATCTGGATATTTCACTCTATATTCAGAAACTTCTTTTTCTTTATCACTTAATAAATCATATACATCCATCTCTTTTAATAGTTCAATATCTTTAACTTGTTCATTAGCTGTTTCGATTATTTTATCAACATTGGCCTGTTCACAGTTGTTAAGTCTATTAGTCATATTCTTATGATCTCTATAAATTCTTATGTCTTCATAATAAAGTACAGCTTTAACAGCTCCAATAATTCTTAAAAAATCGCCAATCTTTTCAGCTTCCTTAATATAAACCACATATCTATGTTCTCTATGTAGTATTTTACTGTTCAAATGAAAATAATTTAAACTCTTTTGAACAAACTGTGCATATTCCAAATTATCCAAATTAAATTCTAAATGATACCTCGAAGTTTTAGGATCATTCACACTAGCTTTAATTAAAAATAAACCTTTCAAATATGCCATCAATAAATCTTCATCCGCATATATAAAATTATCAGGTACATTACCATCCATACCTAAGGATTTTAAAATATCCGAAACTTTACTCTTAACCTCTAAAGTATAAAGCATATTCTTACTATAATTGTATCCTCTTCTCACACTTACCTTGGGATATACATTAAACAAATCTTTAAATAGTGAATAAATAAGTCGCGCTACCGAATTGTTTTCCGTCACAACTTTTATACCATCACTATAATCATTGTTTTGAACAATAGCCGATAACTCAGAAATTTTTTCAGTTTCTGATACATCTAACTTACTAACTTCATCCTTAACGGTAGCCGTAAACGACATCTAATCACCTCTAATCTAACAAATATGAAAGTATATCAATCGCCACTCTAAGTGTATTGTGTCTAATTGTGCCATTTTCAATCACAATATAATCATTTTCAATCGTTTCTACTTTTAATTTATCTAAATTTTCATGATCGGCAATCACTAGATCTTTTTGTTCAGTTGTTTCATAATTCTTCACAATTTCTGGATCGATTTTACCATTGTTTAAAATAACCGCATCAACTTTCCTTTTACCTAAATATTTATTCAAAAGTTTAACATGATCACTAACTGTAAAATCATCAGTTTCACCCGGTTGCGTCATAATATTACAAACATAAATAATTTTAGCTTTACTATTATCTATTTCCTTCTTAACTTCCTTACAAAGTAAATTAGGAATAATACTAGTAAATAAACTTCCCATACTTAAAACAATGGCATCAGCTTCTCTAATAGCTTTCAAAACGTCAGGATTAACCTCAGGGGTTTCTTTATAATAAACCGATTTAATTTTATCTTTATATTCAGTAATATGATGTTCTCCCATAACCACTTTACCACTACTCATCTTACCCATCAAAGTAACATTATCCTCAGTTAAAGGTATAACTTTACCCTTCAATTTCAAAAGCGAATTAACAAGTTCAATACCATCAGATACATTTCCTGTAATCTCTGCGGCTCCTGTTAAAAGTAAATTTCCTAACGCATGACCATCTAAATCACTAGATGTATTAAATCTATAATCAAATAACTTCTTAATCTCTTCTTCATTTTCAGATAGACTAATCAAGACCTTACGAATATCCCCAACTGCTGGAGTATGAAACTCCTCTCTAAGTCTACCCGTACTACTTCCATCGTCACAAACCGATACAATAGCTGAAATATCAAAAGGTAGTTTCTTAAGTCCGCGAAACAAACAGCTCATTCCTGTTCCTCCACCTAAAACTGCTAATTTCATAATCAACCTTCTTCCTTAATACTTAATGCGGCAACCGCACCATCACTTACAGCTGTCACAATCTGATAATAATCTTTATAGCGAACATCACCTACCGCATAAAGACCTTTCACACTACTCTCCATCTTATCATTAGTAACAATATATCCATTTTTCATCATTACATCTAAATCATCTAAAAAGTTAAGTTGTGGCATACCACCAATCGCAATAAACATTCCACTAACTGGTAATGTTTTTCCGTCATCTAAAATAATACTAGATAACCTTTCATCAAAGTCTAATTTACTTACATTAACATTTTTTAAAACTATAATATTTTCTTTGACCTTAACTCTACTTTGAAGTACTTCGTTAGCTCTCAAATCATGACGAACTACCACATAAACTTTCGCACACAAATCAGACAAATATAAAGCTTCTGTTAATGCCGCATCTCCTCCACCAATTACTGCAACTTCCTTTCCTCTATAAAAAGACCCATCGCAAACCGCACAATAGCTTATTCCTTTTCCAGTAAGTACATCCTCACCTCTTAAACCAAGCTTTCTAGGTGTTCTACCAGTTGCCACAATAACATAATCAGCTTCTAATTTTTCCTTTTCCGTCTCTACTATAAATTTATCATTTTTTGTAACCTTTAAAACTTTATCCTTCATAATCTTAATACCTAAATCTTTAATCTGTTTACTCATTTTCAAAGCAAGTTCTCCACCATCGATAGACTCAAACCCCAAATAATTTTCTATTTTATTAGTTTTAAGCATTTCACCACCAGGAACTTCTTTTTCAATTAAAACTACATCTATACCAGCACGTTTTAAATATAAAGCCGCATTCATTCCTGCTGGCCCCGCACCAATAATTATACACTTACGCATTTTCATCACCCTCATACTTTTTAGATTTTTTTAAACTATAGACAAACAAAACAACTCCAATAATAACCATAGCTAAAGACACTAATTGTGCAACTCTAAGTGAAAAAAACATTAAACTATCCGTTCTCATTCCTTCGACAAAAAATCTTTCTATTCCATACCAAACTAGATAAAAACTAGTTAAATAACCAATTTTCATAAACTTCTTTCTTCTCAAAACAATCATAATGATAAACCCAATAAAACACCATACGGACTCATATAAAAAGGTTGGGATATAATAATTACCATTTAAATGCATTCCGTCAATTATAAACTGTGGTAAATATAAACTTTGCAAATGAGCCAGCGTCGTCACCAAACCATGAGCTTCCCCGTTAAAGAAATTACCCCATCTTCCAATTGCTTGAGCTAAAATCAAACCGACAACTAAATAATCTAATATCTTAAGTAAATTAACTTTTTTCTTATAACATATAACTGCAATAGTTATTAACCCAGCTATTATTCCTCCGTGAATTGCTAGACCACCATTCCACACTTTAAATATTTCTATTAAATTATCTTTATAATAATCAAAATTAAATATTACATAATATAAACGTGCCCCAACAATTCCAACAATTACACCT
The DNA here is from genome assembly GCA_000432855.1 of Firmicutes bacterium CAG:822. Taxonomy (GTDB): domain Bacteria; phylum Bacillota_I; class Bacilli_A; order RF39; family UBA660; genus Coprosoma. The sequence goes on along the minus strand of HF990859.1, from coordinate 11,035 downwards.
AAAAAAAGCAAATTAACCATAAAATCTTCTTCAAAGCCATGCCTTTTTGCTTCTTTTATAGCCAAATTTGAACCAACTAAAATTGCAATAAACAAAATTATCGAATACCAATGTATAGACACAATACCCAAATTAATTATCGGATCCATCTTTTCCTCCTTTAAATGTTAATCGTTTAAATAAAGTCATATCTAAAACAACATTCAAAACTGATATACATATAGCAACCAGTACCGCAAACCAAATACCATATATACTAAAATGATCCCCTAAAATAAAACTAACGATCTTTAAAATAATTAAATTTATAAAAGGATAAAATAAACCTAATGTGATTCCCGTAATTGGAATAGTGAGCCATACCAAAAACGGTTTAATTGTTTTATTTAGTAAGTAAATCAAAATAGCTGCTACCAAACACCATAAACCATAATAAGAATTATCAATATAAAGAGTATTTTTAAATACCAGTGTCATCAACATCAAAATAACTGTATAACCTAAAATACGAACAATCCAATCAAACAACTTTATAAAAAAATTATGTTTACTTTTCTTCATATTTCTCACCACCCTCATTATAGCATATTCGAGTTAAAGAAACAAAAGCCTAAATCGAAAAATAAAGATTGAAAAAACATCAATCTTTATTCACTTTGCATTTCAAATAATGCATCACGAAGTTCCATAGCTCTTTCAAAATCAAGATTTTTAGCAGCTTCCTTCATTTCGTGTTCTAAATCAAACATTAATCTTTCTTTATCTTTCTTAGTCATTTTCTTTTCTTTTTTCTCTTTGATTTCAAACTTATTAGAAATAACTTCACGAATCTCTTTAACAATAGTTTTTGGAACAATTCCATGTTCTTTATTATAAGCTTCTTGAATACTTCGACGTCTATTAGTTTCCTTTATAGCCGCATCCATAGCCGAACTAATTTCATCCGCATACATAATAACTCGGCCATTCGCATTACGAGCCGCTCTTCCAATCGTTTGAATTAAACTCCTCTCACTTCTAAGGAATCCTTGCTTATCCGCATCCATAATTGCAATCAAACTAACTTCCGGAACATCAATACCCTCACGAAGTAAGTTAATACCGACAACTACATCGTATTTTCCAACTCTTAAATCATGAATTATCTGCATTCTCTCTAAAGTTTTAATCTCATTATGTAGATAAGCTACCTTAATATCCAAATTTTTCAAATAAACCGATAACTCTTCAGCCATTCTAATTGTCAAAGTTGTAATTAAAGTACGTTCATTTTTCTCTATTTGACTATGTATCTGACTAACCAAATCATCAATTTGATTCTTAGTTGGTTTAACTTCGATTTTTGGATCTAATAAACCAGTTGGTCTAATAATTTGTTCAGTAACCTTATTATGAACTTTCTCCATTTCATAATCTCCGGGTGTCGCTGAAACAAATATTGCTTGTTTAATTTTTCCTTCAAACTCTTCAAACTTTAAAGGCCTATTATCCAAAGCACTAGGAAGTCTAAACCCATAATCAACTAATGCTTGTTTACGCATTCTATCTCCATTATACATTGCTCTAACTTGTGGAAGTGTAACATGTGATTCATCGACAACAAGTAAAAAATCATCGCCAAAGAAATCAATTAATGTCGTTGGCATCTCACCAGACTTTCTTAAAGAAAGTGGTGCTGAATAATTTTCAACTCCTCTACAAGAACCTGTTTCCGAAAGCATTTCAATATCATAATTAGTTCTCTCTTTTAATCTTTGATACTCGAGTAACTTATTTTCACTTTGAAATTTATCTAACTGCTCTTCTAATTCCTTTTTTATATTTTGGATTGCAATCTTTAATTTATCTTCATTTGTCACAAAATGACTGGCAGGAAATAATGTATAAGTTTTTTTATCATTTACTAAAGCTCCTGTAACTAAATCAAACTCACTAATTCTATCAATCTCATCACCAAAAAATTCAACTCTAATACCGTGCGAGTGCTGACCTATTGGTACCACTTCAAGTACATCGCCATGAACTCTAAAAGTTCCACGTTTTAAATCAATATTATTTCTCTCATAAAGCATTTCAATTAATTTTTCAATTACCTTATCCCGATCAACAGTTTCGCCAACACTTAAAAACAAAACTTTATTCTTATAATCTTCAATTTCTCCAATACCATATATACAAGAAACAGACGCCACCACAATAACATCTTTATGAGCAAGTAAAGAAGCTGTCGCATAATGCCGAAGTTCATCTATTTCATCATTAATAGAAGCATCCTTTTCTATATAAGTATCAGTTTTAGCAACATATGCTTCTGGCTGATAATAATCATAATATGAGACAAAATAACAAACATGGTTATTTGGGAAGAGTTCTTTGAGTTCTCCATATAACTGTCCAGCTAGTGTCTTATTATGAGCTAAAACAAGTGTTGGTTTTTGCGTTTTTTGAATAACATTAGCTATCGTAAAAGTCTTACCAGTACCCGTTGCCCCCAGTAATACTTGGAATTTTTTGCCTTCCTCTACTCCTTTAACAAGTTCATCTATTGCCTCTGGTTGATCACCACTAGGGTCAAATTTAGATACTAAATCAAACATAAACTTCACTTCCTCCCACAAACATTATAAAAAACACTTAATAAAAATTTTGTTATTTTTTATAAACTAATTTTTTTCTTTTCTCACAAAGTAAAATAGTTTTTTCATCTATCTCACCATTATAATATTTATTTAAAACCTGACTAAATATTTTATCATCAGAAACATAATCAAATAAAGTCATACTAGATTTCAATTTTATAGCATCAATAGTCCCAAAAATATCCACAGGATTATCTATATTAAGTTTTAATAATTCAGAAGTTATCTCTCTTAATCTAAATCCTAATATTTCATTATCTAAATATGCTTTTGCTTCCTCTTCATCATCAATTCCATAATATCTTGAAGTTTCACTCATCCCAAGACCTTTAATTTGAGGAAAAATATACCACATCCAATGAGATTGTTTTCTTCCATTTTTTATTTCATTTAGCGCTACTAAATAATTATTCTCTTGAGCTTTTATAAATCTGTCTAATTGTTCCATAACAATCACCTTCCAAATTTAAATCTTTTCATCATTATAGTATACCATGAAATTATAAACATAGTAAATCACACCATCTCTATATATAAATTTCAAATTTTTAGATATAAGCTCAGCTCATTTTTTTCTTCCTTCATATTATAAAATGGAAGGAGGAAAAAAGGTGAACGAAAATAATTATGAACAATTAAATGAAGAATTAAACAAATGCTATGACAGACCAGACAAAGATGAATGCTTGTGTAAAGTCATAGATTGTATATGTAAGAAAGGTAAACAAGGTCCTACTGGACCAACAGGCCCTACCGGTCCTAGAGGTGCTACTGGTGCTACTGGCCTTCAAGGCCCTACAGGTGCCACTGGTCCTCAAGGTCCTACAGGTGCCACTGGTGCTACTGGTGCAACCGGAGCTACTGGTCTTCAAGGCCCTACAGGTGCCACTGGTCCTCAAGGTCCAACTGGTGCTACTGGTGCTACTGGTGCTACCGGAGCTACTGGTGCGACCGGTGCAACAGGTCCAGCCGGAACTCCGGCAGAAAACTTCAACAGTTATGCCATGGTTCATGACGAAACAGATTCCGCTGTTCCTGTTGGTCAACCAGTAATGTTCCAAACAACAAACATTTCTAATAAAATTACTTATGATCCAAACACGGGTGACTTTTCAATACCAGAAGAAGGTATTTATATAGTTCACTGGTGGATCAACGTAAGACACAATGACAATCAAAATTCAAATTGTGAACCAAAAACAATTGGTATTGAATTCCATCAATTCTGGCCAAGTGATGTTTTAATTGCTCACTCTTCTACTCACAACAAACTAACTTGCTGTGACACTGGAACCGTAAGCGGTAATGCTATCTTTGCGGCTTTACCAGGAGCTAGCTATCGTTTCATTAATACATCTGACATCGATATTCGACTAGTACCAAATGATTTATATTCAGGTTCTGTATCAATTACTAGAATATTATAAACACAATACTCAAACAGTATGCTTAAAAGCATACTGTTTTTAGTATATATAAAGTAAAATTTAAAAAAGATAAGACTTTTTTCATTTCTTATTATTTAAAAATGCTATAATTATAATGGAGGTAAAATATGAAAGCAGCAGTAATCGAAGATATAAAAAAATTTAAAATCACTGATGTGAAAGAACCAACACCAGATAATGAGAAAGTTATAATTAACGTTATCAAAACTGGCATATGTGGTTCAGACATTCACTACTGGGACGCTGGAGAACCTAAAGGTTTAATTATGGGGCATGAATTTACCGGGAAAGTTAGTAATCCAGGTAATAGATATGACTTAAAAATTGGTGATAGAGTTACAGCTTTACCAATCTCACCATGTGGACATTGTGAAGCGTGTGAAACAGGAAATCCACAATATTGTGCAGAAACATGGACACATGCCGTTGGTTTATCATTAGATAATCCAGGTGGTCTAACTAGTACAATCGCTGTAAGGTCAGATATGGTAATAAAATTGCCAGACAATGTAACTGATGAAGAAGGAGCCATGGTTGAACCTACTGCCGTTGGTCTTCATGCCGTTCATTTAGCAGATATCCGAGTTGGCGACAAAGTTTTAGTTGTTGGTGGTGGAATCATTGGACTAGTATCAGCTATGTTCGCTAAATTAGAAGGAGCTGAATACGTAGCTGTTAGTGAAACAAATCCAGCTAGGGGACAAAAATCAGTTAAATTAGGTGTTGCTGATGAATGGTTTGATGCTAAAGATCCAAATTTTATAAATAACATTATGACTAAAACTCAAAATGGATTTGATATTGTTATTGATTGTTCTGGAAACACTAAAGCTGTGGAAAGTGAACTTATGAGTGTTAAAGCTGGTGGTACTATTGTTTTAGCTGGTGTTTCTCAAAAACCAATTGAATTCGCATCAATAATCGCCGTTATGAAAGAAATAACTATTAAAGGATCAATCGCTTATACAAAAGAAGAATTCAAAAAATGTATTAGTTTAATTTCTAATAAAAAAATAGATGTTATGAAATTTGTTGATGACATTGTCCCATTAACTGACACTCAAAAAGCCTATGAAAGACTTACTAGTGGAACTGATGATGCCATTAAAATTATGGTTGATCCAAATCAACATTAAAAAATGGATTATAATCAATCCATTTTTATTTTAGCTTTTTTGATTGAGAAGAGTATATAGTTTCTTGTTGAAATTCGTCTTCAATATCAATTTTATTAGGATATATCCACATACATATATCACTTGGTAAACAAGTAAGTGGTAAATTAGATTTTTTCATAATTTCCTTCAAATAACTATCTACACCAACTCTATCAAAATATTCACCATTAGATGTCCATAGTGTAATACTATTATCACCAACTGGAAAAATTTTTAAGATATAACTAATAAACGCTTTTTTAAACTTTTCCAATTCTTTTTCGGACAATGTAATAAAACCATTTCCCATCTGAACACTAATTTGATCTTTACCAGAATTCAAAATCGCATTAGCCCAGTATTCTGCTGCAAAATTTACTATTTCCTTATTTTCTAAATCATCTTTTGTTTTTTTCTCAAATATTCCTAAAGCCTTCTTATTTTCTACTTTGCCTAATTTCATAATATTTCCCCCTTTAAATAACGAGGTATATTATATAACTTTCTAACAAATTGTCAAATTTAACTTTCTTCAAATATTTCTGAAAAATTATTTTCTATAAAACTATCATCATTCATCATATTTTCCACATACTTATTAAAAGTATTTTTATTAATTTCATCATTATTTAAAATTTTAGAATAATTAGGATAATTATCCACAATATTATTTCTATTTACACAATAAGATGAACCACTAAAATTATAAGTAATATTATCTAAGTTATCAATTAAACTAAATAAAGAAACACTATTATATATCAATGCTTTATTAACATATAAATTATCATTATAATACCAATCAGTCATATAATAATTTATTATTAAATTAGTTCCATCAATCTCAAAAGCATAACCATAATTTGCAAGAGGTAAAGAATTAATTAAATTACCTGTATTACTATTATTACCTAAATACTTATTTTTGTATTTTATCAGATTATCAATACCACTAACATTCCTATTAAAAGGACTTTTTGGTACTGTGGAAACATTATAATTTTTTGAATTATCCACAATATAATATTCGTTTGGAGTATCATGATTTATTCTAAATACCTTGTAAAATAAAGCATCATATTCTATTACATCTTCACTAGTATAAGTAACTGATAACCTAAATCTTGGAACACTTTTGTTTTCTATTACATTTAAATAATCAAAAAACAATAAAAGACCTAAACATAAAACTGTAACTCCTAAAGTCAAGATCCATTGCCAAATTATATTATACTTCTTTAAACATCTATTAAATCCGATTATAAACATACATAATCCAATAGCCGTATAAATAGATCCCCAACTACTTTCTGGTGAAGTTACTAATAAAGCCGAAATAATTAAAAACAAGCCCAAAAACATTAAGGTAATATAAATATTTTTTAAAACTTTATTAATGACTAAATTAGAATAATTAGTAATATTAGATATGTTTTCATTCGCCTTTTGAACACTAATATCCTTCTCACCACTTAAAAGCTCATTTAATGAAATATCTAAAACCTCACTAAGTGGTTTTAATAAAGATAAATCCGGCATGTAATTTCCATTTTCCCACCTTGATATAGTTTTATTAGTAACTCCTAAAATTCTAGCCAAGTCTTCTTGTGTCATATTTTTTTCTTTTCTCATTCTTGCAATAAACTTGCCAATTTTTAAAGTATCCATTTTCTCACCTCAAAAAAAGAATATCAAAATCTATACAATTTTAATACCCCACAAATAGCGAATAACGATTTTACAGTTACATATTTTTACATTTTATTACTTTTTATCTTATTTTTTTCAAAAATATAAAGAAAATGTTAATAAAAAAGCGTAATTATTTTAAAATATAAAAAGGTAATATTATTGAAAAGTTATAATAAAACACGCATAAATGTAAATAAAATGTAAATTATTTTTTTCTTATTTTAATTTCATCATCATTTTCTAAATAACCAATTAATAAAGAAGAATTATCATCGTGATTTTTTACATTTTCTATTACCTTTTTCTCATCATAATTTGCATAACAATACTTACAAAAGTGTTTGCAAGTATTATAAACTCCAATATCAACCATTTCCACACATCCACAGTTACGCGCTTTCCACTTTGGAAACTTCTTTCCAGTTAAACTAAGAGCAAGTTCTTTCGAAACACAAGGATTAGAAATAAACCCATACTCTGATAGATCATTTTTCTCATAACACGTTTGAGCTGTCATTCCATTTTCTCTAGCTATCCTACTAAAATTTTTCCCAATATTTTTATAAATGCTCTCATCATTTTTATGAAGTTTTAATACACTCATATTATTTCTGACATTTTTATAATCATCGACAAAAGACACAATAATATGTTTTATATATCCACCAAGTTTAGTACACAAACTCTCAAAAGATTTAATATGAAAGTTCACATCATATCTATCATTTATTAAAATAGGATCATATCTCACATACACATTATCTGTACCAACAATCACAGATAATTTTTTTATAGCTTCTATAATTTTACCTTTAGGTATTACATTTGGCTCAATATCTTTACCATAAGGAGTTAAAGTTACATGAAAAATAATCGGTTTATTAATCTTATCTAAATCGTTTAAAATAGGAATAGGATTTTTCGTACAGAAAACAAGCAAATCGACATCGTCAAAATATATTCTACTAACTAACTTAGGATAAAAAGGATTACGCACATCTACATAACCCTCATTATATCTATTCATAAACCACTTGCTATAAAAAGCTACTATATCTGTTCTACCACTAACATTTAATATCATAATAAAATTATACCAAAAAAATTGAGAAAATACTCAATTCTATTTTAAAATATCAGCCTTTTTCTTTTCGAATTCTTCCTGACTAATTATACCTTCTTCTAATAATCTTTTAAATTTAATTAATTCATCAGCTTCACTTACACCAACACTTTTATTTTTTGAATTAGTTAGTAACTTCATAATTTCACTTTTCAAAATCTCATTATTATTAACTAAAATAATTCTATACTTAATTCCATTCCCAGTTATTTTTAGTCCCTTTAAAAAAGTAGTTTCAACACTCTTTACATCGTTAAGCATAAATTGAACACTCTTCCCACTTATTTTCTTACATATAATCATATTACCATTCACCGTAATACTAGTTTTCTTATTTAAAATATAAATAACACTAATAAACACAGCTAAAATAACCATAAAACCATATATAATCATCAAATTATTTACATGAGCAAAAGTATAACTTAAAAAACTAGTATATCTTAAATATTCAGAACCATAATAACAGTCATAACCATTTTCACTTAATAGATTACCTAAAGCCCTATCAGCATCAGTAGCCGAAGATACTAAATCAGAATTATTATATCTTCCATAACTCGTATTAGTATTTATATAATAAGGATTTAAAAAATCATATATCTCCTGCACTAATTCTTTTCTATTATATTTATAATCATCAAATTGATCAGTAACTTTCATAATTGAGTCAATCGCAAAATTTTGTCCACTCTTATATTCATGATAATCAATACCTTTAATAATTAAAATAACTAAAAATATGCTTCCTAATATAGCCCATAAAAAAACAAAAAATTTCTTTAAATTTAACTTTCTACTTTTAATTAATAAATCTTCCATAATACACCTCTCTACCTTATACACCCATAATATCAAAAAAAAAAAAAAAAAAAGCAAGTAATATTTTCGAAAAAATATCAAAAAAAAAAAAAAAAAAGCAAGTAATATTTTCGAAAAATCACTTGCTTATAAATTCTAAAATTAATCCAATTTATTATATTCTTCATCACTAACTTCTTCTAGCCATTCATTAGAAGTATCTTCACCAGGTACTTCTATTGCAATATGACTAAACCATGATTCTTTCTTAGCACCGTGCCAATGCTTAACATTAGCTGGAATCGTAATAACCTTACCCGGTTTCAAACTAATAGCCTCTTTACCTTCTTCCTGATACCAGCCATATCCAGCTGTACATATTAATAACTGTCCACCACCATTAGATGCATGATGAATATGCCAGTTATTTCTGCATCCTGGTTCAAAAGTAACATTTGCTAAAAATAAACTTGTTTCATTTAAATCAGTCAAAGGATTTAAATAACTTTGACCTATAAAATACTGTGCAAAAGCATCATTAGGATTATCTAAACCAAAAACATTTACCTTTTCAAATTCTTCTTTATTCATCTTTATAAACCTCCTTAGCCATTCTAAATGCAGCCTAAGCATTTGGCCATCCAGCATAAAAAGCCGCATGTGTCAAAATTTCAGCCATTTCATCTTTAGTAATTCCGTTTTTCTTTGCATTAATCAAATGACTTTGAAAACTTGAATCTAAAATTCCTTTACTCATTAAAGCCACTACTGTAACAAGTGACCGATCTCTTAAAGAAAGTTTATCCTCTCTTGACCATACCTCACCAAATAATACATCGTCATTAAGTTCTGCAAACTTAGGTACAAAATCACCCAAATTATCTCTACCTGCCGTTTGCTTAACCATAATTAATCATCAATCCTTTCCAAAAAATCATTAAATTTATCTTCTTCAGTTAATACATCTTGATTATATTTTAAACTAAGTACTTCTTTAACATTCGCACCACTTATTCTTTCGATATCTTCAAAAGTATGACCTAACCAACCACCATTAGTTGCTACCGGTATAATCGTCTTTCCTTTCAAATCATATTTATGTAAAAAAGTATTAACCGGTGAAGCCACTGTATACCACCAAACCGGTGTCATTAAAATGATTGTATCATAATCATATATATTAACACCTAAATCTTGTATCTCTGGTTGATAATTCATATTAACCTCTTCCTGAGCATCATTTACAACCTTATCGTAATCATCACTATAAGGAGTTGCCGGCTTAATTTCACATATATCGTAGCCATATTTTTCTTTAATTTTATATGCTAATGCTCTTGTATTTCCTGTATAAGAATAATAACAAATCAATTTCATTTTTTTTCACCTTTTCTCTTTTCATATAAATCAATCTTATAATTTAAATAATCTAAAGTTTCTTTCTTTTCTTTAATTTCTCTCTTTAATATTTCTCTTTGGTTTTAAAGCATATTAATTCTTAAATTTAAAGTAATATCACCTTGTTCATAATACTCTAAAAATTTCTTAATATCATTCAAAGAAAGACCAGCTGACTTCATACATAAAATAAACTTTAAATCTTTAACATCTTTATCACTATACTTACGTTTACCATCCACTTTATTAACCTTTTTAATTAATCCCATTTTCTCGTAATAACGCAAAGTATCAATAGATAAACCTAGCTCTTTAGCTACTTCACCTATATTCAATTTTCATCACCTTCTTATACAATTATACAATCTAGAGCTTGCTCTAGGTCAAGAAAAAAGAAATATTTTTCAAATATTTCTAATCTCCAAACATATCAAAAATTTCTCCAAAAATAGATTCTTTCTTTCTCTTAGTATGTTTTCCATTTTTTTCATATTTTGAATCTTTATCGTATTTTTCATAATCACGATTATCATAATCATGACGTATAACTTCATTTTCTTTTTCTAATAACTTTTCAAGTTCGCCTCTATCAAGCCAAATTCCACGGCATTCAGGGCAATAATCAATTTCAATTCCTTTCTTCTCGCTCATAAGTAAAGTAACATCTTTACATACAGGGCATTTCATATAATTCCTCCAATCTATATTTAATATACCATACTTTTATGATAAATTAAGAACAAAATGCCAAAATAAATTTTGACATTAGCTTACCTC
>HF990858.1 GCA_000432855.1 Firmicutes bacterium CAG:822 | reverse complement strand
AGTAAAAGTGCATATGACCAAATTAAATTAATACCATCACTTTCAAAAGAAAAACCATGGTTAAAAGAAGTAGATAGCTGCGCACTTAGAACAAGTATATTTAATCTAGAAGATGCTTATAAAAGATTTTTTAATGGAAACGGTTATCCTAAATTTAAAACAAAAGGCGTTCATGAAAGCTATAAAACTAATAATATTAAAAGTAGTTATAAGGGAAATAATTATAGTTCAATAAAACTAGATTTAAAAAATAAAACAATCATTTTGCCAAAATTAAAAGAAGTAAAAATAAGAGGATATAGAAATAAAAAAGTAGTGCCTGGTAATATAAAAAGTGCCGTTATTAAGAAAGATGCAGGAAGATATTATGTAAGTGTCTTAATAGAAGAAGAATTAATCAAACCAGCATTTGTTCCAACAAGTATAATAGGACTAGATTTAGGAATAAAAGATTTAATAGTAACATCATTTAATGAAAAAATAGAAAACAATATAAAAATTAATACAAAAAGAATGATAGGTTTACAAAGAGG
>HF990857.1 GCA_000432855.1 Firmicutes bacterium CAG:822 | reverse complement strand
CTTTTTTATTAATGATAAGGTATCTTTTTAAAAAAGGATTAACAGCGAAAACACCTCAAATTGACAATTTCACAATATCGATATATAATAATGCGTAAATTTTTACGCAAAGGGTGATATTATGGAAAAATCTTATTATAATGTCTTAGAAACATTATTACTTATCTACGCCACAGACGGTGGTAAATTAAAAATCTATTTAAAGAAAAAGAATGACGAACCTTACAAAGGATACTGGACACTTCCAAGCGCACCTTTAGATACAGAAACAACACTAGAAGAAAATGCACATATAATTTATAGTGGTATGACAGGATTAGACGAAACTACAATGTTTCAAAGTAAAGCTTTTAGTAGCTTAGACCGTGATCCTAATGCTAGAATTATTGGCATATCTTTTATAGCTATAACCGATAAAGCATTAACAGATATGAAACAAAATGCTGATGATAAAGCTTGGTTTGAAGTAGATGAACTTCCAAAAATGGGGTTTGATCACGCCAATATAATTGAAGAAGTTAGTAAAGATGTTAAGAAAAAAATCGTCACTAATTATGACGATATGCTTCTAGCTTTCTTTCCAAGTGACTTTACATTACCTGAATTACAAAGTTTCTATGAAAACGTTTTAGGAAAATCTATCGATAGACGTAATTTCCATAAAAAATTTGTCAATCAAGATTTAGTTATTGATACTGGTTTTAAAACATCGAGAGGTAGTGGAAGACCAGGTACATTATATAGATTTAATGTCGATAAAATGAAAGGTAAAAGAATATGAATGAAAAAGGTTTTGGACTAAAAGAATTCATAATAGTAATTGCAGTTATATTTGTTTCAATGTTGATTATTATGTCCCTTTTTAGAAGTATGCCATCAAACACTGACACCAATCCTCAATCAAATCAAGAGGAAGAAAGGGAAAAAGTAACTTATAAAGACTTAGAGCAAGAATTAAAACTTGCGGCTGAAAGATATCAAAACGATAATTATTCTGGTAGTATCGAAAACCCAGAAGTGTGGACTTTAAGTTATTCTATGCTTAAAGAAAATGGCTATTTGGATGAAATCAAAGATATAAAAAATAAAGATACTGAATGTACGGGTTATGTTGAATTCGTTCAAGATGGGGGAGTTATTACATATACGCCTTACTTAAAGTGCGGTTCAAATTATGAAACTGAAGGATATGATGCAAAGAACAAAATACCAAAATAAATTTTGGCATTAGCTTACCTCA
>HF990856.1:23072-35898 GCA_000432855.1 Firmicutes bacterium CAG:822 | reverse complement strand
ATTTTACTCACCAACACTATTTATTATAGAACCTTAATAAGGCTAGTTTAGACTAGCTTTTTCTTTTGATTTATGTTATTATCTTTTGAGGAAGTGATTAGTATGTTGATGCCACATTTAGATGAAGCTAAGAAAAGAACTAAAAATGAAGTTAAGATTAAAAAGTATGAAATACCAGAGGATTCAAAAACACTTGGTGTAGGAAAAACTTATTTTGTTAAAACATATGGATGTCAGATGAATGTTCATGATTCAGAAAATATCAAAGCAATTTTAGAGGAAATGGGATTTAAAGAAGCTTTAGATATGGAAAGTGCAGATTTGATTTTACTTAATACTTGTGCGATTAGAGAGAATGCGCATAATAAAGTATTTGGTATGATTGGAAGACTTAAACATATGAAGGAAGATAGACCAGATATTATTACTGGTGTATGTGGATGCATGGCTCAAGAGGAAGTTGTTGTCAATGAAATTTTAGATAAGTATAGCTTTTTAGATATAGTTTTTGGAACGCATAATATTCATGAGTTACCAGAGATTTTAAATAAAGCGATGCATAAAGATAAAATAGAAGTCGATGTGTATAGCTGTGAAGGTGATATCATTGAAGATATGCCAGCTAAAAGAGATAGTAAATATAAAGCCTTTGTTAATATTATGTATGGTTGTGATAAATTTTGTACATATTGTATAGTGCCTTATACAAGAGGAAAACAAAGAAGTAGAAGATTTGGTGATATTATAAGAGAAGTTAAATCTTTGAAGGATAATGGTTATAAAGAGGTTACTTTGCTTGGTCAGAATGTTAATGCTTATGGTAAAGATTTAAATTTAGAATATGATATGAGTGATTTACTTGAAGAGGTAGCTAAAACTGGTATTGAGAGAGTTAGATTTGTAACTTCACATCCTTGGGATTTTACGGATAAAATGATTGAGGTTATTGGAAAGTATCCTAATATTATGCCTTATATTCATTTGCCATTACAATCTGGTTCTGATCGAATTTTAAAATTAATGGGCAGAAGATATACTAAAGAATCTTATTTGAAATTATTTAATAAAATTAAAGAAACTATTCCTAATGCGGCTATTACAACGGATATTATTGTAGGTTTTCCAGGTGAAACTGAGGAGGATTTTGAAGATACTTTGGATGTCGTAAATACTTGTAAGTATGATTCAGCTTTTACATTTATCTTTTCGCCTAGAGAAGGAACGCCAGCGGCTAAGATGAAAGATGAAACACCACTATCAGTTAAAGAAGAAAGATTACATAGATTAAATGAGCTTGTGAATAAATATGCGAGGGAAGCTAATGATAAATATTTAGGAAAAGTTGTTCCAGTATTACTTGAAAATGTGAGCGAGAAAAACTCTGATATGCTTGCGGGATATACTGATACGATGAAACTCGTCAATGTAAAAGCACCTAAAGAAATGTTAGGTGAGATTGTAAATGTTAAAATTACTGATGTTAAAACATGGAGTATGGACGCGGAGATAGCTTAAGCTATCTTTTGCATGGAGAAATTTACAAGGTATAATTTTTGATGTATAATAATCGTCAACTAATATTTGGAGGCGATTATATGATTTTTAATGTAGGTTGGATAAACAAGGTAAAAGAAGGAAAAAGTAATAAAGAGATAGAATTATTGAATATGGAAATTAATTCGTTAATTACAAAGTGGGAAGAATTTTTTCTTGATTGTTATAGTGGAAAAATTGATACAAATGAATATAATCAAATATTTGGTGATTTGTCTAAGGAGACTAAATCTATTCAAGACCGAGGTAATAGTTTGATAAATGGCATGAAAGGGCTTGGAAATGATAGATGCGATATTAATAATAATTTGATTAAGCTTGGGAAATTATCTAGTAATATTGTTGGTTTTAGAAGTGCCTGTGATTTAGGACATGTTATATATATTAATAACAATATTGATAAAATGTTGAATGAAGGTAAGGCTGTTTTAAATAAGGTTCAAAGAATAAAACAAATTATTGTAAAACATCCTTATAATAAAAAGTGTATTTTCTTAGCTGAATGTATAAATGATATAACTCAAGAAATTAGTGATAAGCTGGCTGAGCTTCAAAGTGATATAGATGTTTCTAATGGTGGTTTGGAAAAGGAAAATAGTAAAATACAAGATTTAATTACTATTTATAATAACGTTTTTGATGATATATGTGAATGCGATAAACAATTGGCTGATATTATTAATGATGAAAATTTTGATGCGGATAAAAATCAAGCTGTTGGTGATTTTATTGCTGATATGAAAAATAATTTTGAACAATTAATTGAATATCTACACAGTCATGTTACTGTTACTTTGGATAAAGATTCTTTGGCGTTTATGGATATGTCAAAAAAAGAGGATTTAAAGACTTTATGTAAGGAATTAGAGGACTGTAGAGTTAGTATAATTGATGTTATAGATGAAAGTTATTCTTGGATTTTATCTAGTGATTATGGAAATAATATAGATGAGGTTATGGATTATATTATTCATTATTATTTAATGCTTTTTACTGGTGTAATGGGTATGTTAATATGCTATAGCGGTGGTTTTAGTTTTGCTTTGAATAATGATGAAAATATGTTTGTTGTTGGCTGTCTTGGACTGTTAATTGCTGTGTGTGTTTTTGTTCCTGGACCATTTTCTGCTAAGATTGAGGATAAACGATGTAATTTATCTATCGGAGCAAGGAAAATGTTGGAGAATTATTCTAAATTGGAGATATTTAAAATGTTTATTAATAAAAGAAAAGAAACGGAAGAAGTAAAAAAGAAAAAGCAAATGAAAAGTTTTGTTAAAACTTATAGAAATTCATCTTTGAATAAAAAACATTCGATATAGTCATTAGTTGGTTATATCTTTTTCTATTGAAAAAAATCTATTATTTTGGTATTATTGATGTAAAGAGTAGGAGATAAGTATATGAAAAATACTGAAAATAATACTAAAAATAAAATAAAAGAATTTGTAAAAAAGGTTGAGGATAGAACAAATGATGCGCTTGAAGATTCTTTAATGGATGAAGATGCGAAGACAGAAAATTTTAATGTAGATTATACAGATATTGTGAAGAATTCGACTAAGGCTAGAATATCTAAATTGCCGTGGCTTATTGCGATATTTTTGATTTTGGTAATTGCTATTATTCTTTGTTTGATGTTTTTTAGTAATAATCCAAAAACTTTATTTACACAAACGGTAGATGGATTATTTGATTATTTAGAGAGTAATGTCAATGAAAATGTTTATGATATTACTGATGGTAATATTAGCTTAAATTATACAATTAAAAGTAATGATGAGAATGCGGAATTGTATGATGAGCTTAGTAAGATTAGTTATAGTGCAGATTATGTAAAAGATAATGCTGGCGGTATGAGTTTTATAGATTTAAAAACAAGTTATAATGGTGAGGATTTTATAAATGCTAATCTTTATGGAGATGGGGCTTCAACCTATGTTTATGTACCAATGATTTCAGAAAATTATATTAAATTAAGAGATAATAAATTAAGTTATTTTGTCAATGGTAATGATGTTAAAACAGTTTTGGATGGACTTAATCAAGCGGTAGATACAGTGATAGCTGACGAGAAAGTTTATGGTGATAAGGAAAATATCGATGTCGACGGGAAGGTAATTAAAGGTTATAGAACTAGACTCATTATCGATAGTACAAATAGAGATAGAGTGGCAGAGAATTTTATCAATACTTTAAAGGCCAATGATGAATTTATTAGTGTACTTGCTAAAATGAGAGGAGTTAGCGCTGCTGATATTAAAAGTTCTTTAGATAATTATTTAACAAAGTTAAGGGATGAATTGGGAAGACATAATAAATTCGAAATATCTTTATATGTCGATAATAAAACAAAGGAATTTATTAAAGTAGAAGCGGTAAGTGAACTCGGAAATATAAGTTTAACTAGTGAGGGTGATAATAAATATTCTTATATTATTTCTAAAAAAAGTGATGGAACATTAGCGACTGGTGAATTTGCGTTTACAGTTAATAAAAATAAAACTAAATATACTTATAATTTGTATTACAAGAAAACTAAGGATGATGAGGTTTTAACTGAAAGTAATTTTGATTTAAAATATACAAGTAAACAAGCAAGCAGTTTTGATAAGGTTGATGTTTCAAACAGTATTGATTTAAATAATATGAATGATATTGAAAAAATAGGTATCTATACAAAGATAATGTCGGATCCTAATTTAAGTAAATTTTTACCGATTATTAGAAAAGTAGTGTAAGCTACTTTTTTTGTGTACTTTTTTTGTTTAGTTGCATATCTTAAAGTGAGGGGTGATAAAGTGGCATCATATAAAGAAATAGTAACCAAGGCAATTATTGGTAAGGGTAAGAAACATTTTAAAAATAATTATACGATTGAAACGGAAAATAAGCCGACAACAGTGCTAGGGTGTTGGGTAATTAATCACAAATTTAAAGGGTATAAATCAGGTGATAAAGTTGGTGTTGATGGGTCTTTTGATATAAACATTTGGTATTCTTATGATAATGATAGTAAGACAACGGTTATTAATAAAAAAATTGAATATAATGATTTGTTTAATGTAAGATTAAGAGAAAATGCCGATTTATCTGGTGATACGGATATTATTGTTAGGTCTTTAAAGCAGCCAACATGTTCGGGGGTTAATATCCAAGATGATAATACAATATCATTTAATATTGAAAAAGAACTTGGTGTGGAAATAGTTGGCGAAACTAAAGTGAAAATTGCAGTTGAAGATGACGAAGAGCCTTGGGATGAGATCGTTGACGATGTCGATGAAGATACTTTAAAAGAAATTGACGAGAAAGTATCTGAAGACTATTTGAAATAGTGCGTAATTCGCACTTTTTTGATATAATTTTTGTGAGGGGGATTCATATGACGAAAGTATATTTAATTAGACATGCTTTTACGCCGGCTAATAATGCACGATATAATAACCAAGAAGGTTTGTGGAAAATTGCTAAAGATAAAGATATGCCAATAGAAAAGGAATATGGAGTTCAGCAAGCTTTAGAATTAGGTGAATTTTTGAATAGCTTAAAAGGTAAAATTTTGATTTTAGCTAGTCCTTATTTTAGGGTTCAGCAAACCTTAAAATATGCTTTATCTAAGATGAATGGAGATTATGAAATTAAAACAGTCGATGATTTAGTAGAATTTAATTCGGGGGTTCACTATGCACATACAGTAGATGAAGTTTTAAGAATGTATCCGGAAAGTAAAAAATATTTTGAAGATGCAGAAAAAGATTTAGAAAATGCCGTATATACTGGTGGCGAGAGTAGAAATCAAGTTAAGGCTAGAGTCAGAAATATTGCTTTAGAAATTCAAAGATTGGCTACAACTAATAAATATGACTATATTTTAGTGTTTGGTCATGGAACGGTGAATCATTATATTTATTACCATTTGACTGGTGAATATATTGGTCATGATATGATGAACTGTGAAGTGGTTTCGGTTACTGATAAGAAAAGTTTATTTGTACCAGCAGCCTTTGTACCTAAAGGATTTATGGTTGATATTGATGAATATATTAATGATGAAAAAACAAATGATAAAGTAAAAATATTAAATAAATAAGAATATAATTAGAGTGTTAACAAAAAAAGGTTGACACTTATTGTTATTTATGGTAGAATCATTAAAGAAATGGAGGGATACTATGGCAGTTAAATTAAGACTTTTAAGAATGGGAGCTAAAAGAAAACCATTTTACCGTATCGTAGCTGCTGATTCAAGAGTAAAAAGAGATGGTAAGTACATCGAACTTGTTGGTACTTATAATCCGGTTGCTGATCCAGCAGAAATTAATATTAATGAAGAAGTTGCTTTAAAATGGCTTAAAGATGGAGCTATTCCTACTGATACAGTTAAAAGTTTATTTAATAAAAAAGGAATTAATAAAAAATTCCACGAAATAAAATACTCTAAAGAAAGTAAGTAATTATGGATTTAGGTAGTTTAACAGAATTTTTGGTTAAAAGTTTAGTCAAAAATCCGGATATGGTATCAGTAAAGGCTTTTGACGACGAAGATAAAATTACAATTGAAGTTTTAGTAAGTGCGGAAGATATGGGACGAGTAATTGGTAAAAAAGGAATGATTGCGAATGCGATTAGAACAATCGTCCAAGCTAGTAGTTATTTGAACCATGAAAAACGTGCCATTATTAACATAGATTCTTTTTAGACTCTATGTTTTTGTTTACTATTTTTTTCAATTATGGTATATTTAATAATAGTGGAGGCGCTTATGAAAAATAAAGGTTTTACTTTAATTGAATTATTAGCTGTTATTGTTATTTTAGGTATTATTTTATTAATAGTGATGCCTAGTGTAACTGGTATTTTAAATAGAAGTCAAAATAGATTAAATGATGAACAACAATCAGCTGTTGTAAATGCGGCTAGGCAATGGGGAACTAGTAACTTATTAGAAGATAATGGTAAAGTTTATTATAATGGTACTGAAAAAAAATATGTGACGATTAAAGAACTACAAGATTCTGGCTATTTAGAAGATAAAACTATTAAAGATATGACTGATAAAGGTGATGTTTCTGAGGAAACAAAAATATGTATAAGTTATAAAGATTATCAATATGTATACGAATATGATGGAGAGTGTTAAGATGAAAAAAGGATTTACATTAGTAGAACTACTTGTAGTAATAGCTTTACTTGGAATTATTGCTGTTATGGTAACTACTTCGGTTATTGGAATCATGAACAGATCAAGATCTTCACTTTCTGAGTCACAAATAAGTACTTTAGAAAAAGCTGCTGAACAATGGGGCACAATTAATCCAGATAAGATGCCACTTGATAATTCGATTTATGAAGTCGATATAGAAACTTTAGCTGATGAAGGATATATTGATAGTGCGGATTTAGAAAATCCTAAAGATGGTTCACAGTTGTGTGGTGTAGTTGAGATAAGTTATGATACTTCTAAAAATCAATATAGATATAATTTCGTAGAAAGGAATTGCTAGAATAGTAATTCTTTTTTTGTGATAAAAAAGATTTTTTGACATATTTTTTAATAGGGGCGGTGTTATGAAAAAAATATTATTAATGATAGTAGTTTTTATGATGTTGTTTACTTCATTTGGTGTATATCCTGTTTTGGCTGACGATGATTTAAAATTAGCTGAAAGTGCTAAATCGGCTATTTTAATCGAGGCAAGTACAGGAAAAATATTATTCGAAAAAAATGCCGATGAAAAACTACATCCAGCTAGTATGACGAAAATGATGAGTATGCTTTTAATTATCGAGGCGATTGAAGACGGAGTTATAAATTGGAATCAGGTAGTTACTGTTAGTGAAAATGCATCTAGTATGGGTGGTAGTCAAATTTTACTTGAAACTGGCGAAAAAATGAGTGTGCGGGATTTATTTAAAGGAGTGGCTATTGCATCTGGAAATGATGCTGTTGTGGCTTTAGCTGAAACGGTAGCTGGCAGTGTAAATAACTTTGTGGGTATGATGAATAAAAGAGCTAAGGAACTTGGATTAACTAATACTAATTTTAAAAATCCCCATGGTTTAGATGATGCGAATCATTATTCGAGTAGTAGAGATATGTCAATTATTGCGAGAGAACTTGTTAAACATAAAGAAGTTTTAGAGTATACAAAAATATATGAAGATTATTTAAGAGAGGATACTGATAGGAAAATATGGCTTGTTAATACCAACCGGTTAGTTCGATTTTACGATGGTGTCGATGGACTTAAAACTGGTTATACAGAGGATGCTGGATATTGTATGACAGCAACAGCTGAAAAGGATGGAATGCGAATTATTGCGGTAGTTATGGGAGAAGAAACAAGTAAAATACGAAATCAAGAGGTAAGTGAGATGCTTGATTATGCTTTTGCCCAATATAAGGTTATTAATATGCTTAAAAATAAAAATACTCTTGGAGAGTATAGGGTAGAAAATGGTAAAGATGAATATGTTTTAGTAGTACCAAAGGAAGAGGCAACAATGGTTAAGAAAAAAAGTGAGAAAGATGGAGAACTTACTTACGACATAAAATTAAAAACGCTTAAAGCACCCCTAAAAGTTGGTGATGATGTGGGGACTTTAACAATTAAAGAAGATGGGAAAAATGTCAAGACGGTAAAACTGACGGTGTCTAAAGATGTAGAGAGAGCTAATTTTGGAAATTTATTTTTAAGAAATGTTAAGGATATGATAACCGGCAATATGAATTTGAATTAATTCATATTGTTTTTTTGTCATAAAGAAATGTAAAGTGTTGAAGATAAAGATATAATTGTGATATTATTATATTAGAAATTTCAAAGGAGGGACGGCTATATGGAAGAATATTTACCTGACATTTATCAAAAAAGTATTTACACCATCGATTATTCTAAATTACTTGCTAGAGGTATAAAGTGTATACTGTTTGATTTAGATAATACAATAGTGGCCCCTTTTAGTAATGAAACTCCACAGAAAGCTAAAGATTTAATTACAGGTTTAAAGCAGAAAGGATTTAAAATTATTTTGTTTACAAATAGCCCGCAATTAAGATTAAAGGGGTTTAAAAACTTTTTAGGAGTTGATGGAGTATCTAGTGCTTGTAAACCGTATACAAGAAAGCTTAGAAAATTACTTAAAGATTATGGTTTTGCGGAAAATGAAGTGGCTATTATTGGCGATCAATTGATGACTGATATTAAGGTTGGAAACAAGGTTGGAATTACTACTATTTTAGTAAATCCTGTTAGTGAAAAAGATTTTATTTTAACAAAGATTCACAGATTTTCAGAGCGAAGAAAAATGAAAAAATTAAGAGATCATGATTTGTTTTGGCGAGGAAGATATTATGACTAAATGTGCGGGATGTGGAGCTGTTTTACAAAGTGATTTTCCTGGTGAGGAAGGTTATACAAAAAATTTAGATAACAAATATTGTGAAAGATGTTTTAATATTACACATTATAATAAGTATTTAAAAGTTCCGGATAAAGATTATAGTCAAATTGTCAAGGAAATAGATTTTAAAGGTGATTTAATTTTATTAGTTACAGATTTTCTAAATCTATATAATTTAGATGAACTTGATTTAAAGAGTCCAGTACTTTTAGTTATGACTAAAGCTGATATATTACCTAAAAGTGTTATTAAGGAACATTTACTTAGTAAAATAAAGTGTAAATTAAATATTGTTGATAAAATTATTGTGTCTAGTAAAAACAATTTTAATTTGGACTTACTATATGATAAGATATTAAAGTATAAAAAAAGTAATAATGTTTATGTTATTGGATATACTAATGCGGGTAAATCAACGCTTGTTAATAAGATGGTAAAGAATTATGGGATTCATGATGGAGAGATTACGACAAGTAATTTACCTTCGACCACTTTGGATTTGATTTACACTGAGGTTAACGATGATTTAACTTTAATAGATACACCAGGTCTTTTGGATAATGGCAGTATGATAATGGAAGCTTCAAAAGAAGTACTTACAAGAATTACTCCCAAAAAGGAAATTAGACCAATTATTTATCAAATAAAAGGTAAGCAATTTTTATTAATTGATGATTTTTTAAGAATTGATTTAGAGGATACTAACATAATTTGTTATATGTCTAATAATTTAAATTTTAGAAGAATTTATAAGGATAGGCCTTGTAATTTAAAATGTTATGATTTAAAAATAGACGCTAATCAAGACTTGGTAATTAAAGGGTTAGGTTTTATTACTTTTAAAAAGGAAAGTCATGTAAAGTTATGGCTAGTAGATAATACCAGATATTTAATCAGAGATTCAATCGTCTGATTTTTTCTTTTATTAATGCTTTTTTTGTGATAGAATTAAAATAGGGTGATGAATATGCTTGGAACAATAATTGGAATTGAAGAAGATACAGTTTTATTAAAACTAGCAATTAATTTAAATGAGTTTCAAAGTTTAGTTAATTTGCACGTAGTAATGGAAGATGGCGACAAATTATTAGTCGGAGAAATTGTCGATATTAAGGATGGAATTGCTTACATTAATTTGATGGGAGAATTTATTAATAATGAGTTTGTCTTTGGTGTTATTAGAAAACCATCTTTTGGGGCTAAGGTCAAATTAATTTCTAAGGAAAAAATTCCGATGATTATTAGTGTATCTGATTATAAGGAAAGAGAAGATGTGTATATTGGTGAAAGTCCAGTATATCCGGGAGTAAAAATTGGTTTTGATATTAATTCGTTTTTTGCGAATCACTTTGCGATTTTTGGTTCAACTGGTAGTGGTAAGTCCTGGGGGGTTGCTAGACTTTTACAAAGTATATTTGATAAGAAAATGACAGTTCCATATAGAGCAAGTATATTTATATTTGATGCTTATGGAGAATACCACAGTGCCTTTAAGGATATAAGTAAAAAAGTTCCTGAACTTAGTTTTAAAGCTTATACGACAAATGTCAATATTAGTGATACGGAAATTTTGAAGATACCTTTATGGTTACTTACAGTTGATGATATTGCCTTACTTTTAAATGCAGAATCTCCAACACAACTTCCAATAATTGAAAAGGCGCTTAAATTAGTTGGACTTTTTGTCAGAGATGAAAGTGAAGTCATTAAGCAGAAAAATGATATTATTGCGAGAGCTATTTTGGATATATTATCTAGTGGTAAAAATGCGGCACAAATTCGTGACCAAATATTTTCGATTCTTTCATCTTACCATACGAAGGATTTGAATTTGGAAACGCAAATTTATCAACCGGGATATGTACGTTCATTAAAGCAGTGTTTAATTATCGATGCTTCTGGAAAACTTAGAGAGATGGAATTACTTACTAATTTCATGCAATCATTTTTAGATGATAGTATTGAGCTTTCAATGCCTGACGGTTCATTTATGTATGGCCTTGAGGATTTAAAAATGGCTTTAGATTTTGCATTACTTTCTGAGGGGGCTTTTAATAGTAATAAAGTTTATGATGAAAATAATGTCTTAAAAGTTCGTCTACATACTTTGATAAATGGTGATTATGCAAGATATTTTGAATGTGATAGATATGTTACGAGAGATGAGTATATTAAAGAATTACTTATGGCTCCAAATGGCCGAAAAGCCCAAATTATTAATTTTAATATTAATTATGTCGATGATAGATTTGCAAAAATAATTACAAAAATTTATTCTAAATTATTGTTTGATTATGCGAAGAATCTAGAAAAAAGAGCATCACTTCCTTTCCATATTATCTTGGAAGAAGCTCATAGATATGTTCAAAATGATAATGATGTTAATTTACTTGGATATAATATTTTTGAAAGAATCACTAAGGAAGGACGTAAATATGGTGTACTTTTAGGACTTATTTCACAAAGACCTTCTGATTTGTCAGAAACATCTATTTCACAGTGTAGTAATTTTCTTATATTTAAAATGTTACATCCGAGAGATATTCAATATATTAGAGATATGGTCCCAAATATTACTAATGAAATTGTTAAAAGACTTAGAATATTACAACCAGGTAATTGTATAGCTTTTGGTAGTGCTTTTCATGTTCCAGTTTTAATTAAAATGGATAAGCCTAATCCAGCACCGTCTTCTAGTAGTTGTGATGTTTCAGGCAATTGGTTTATTGATAGAGAATGATACTTGTACATGTTAAAACTAGGCCTTTGCCTAGTTTTAATTATAGATTGTTACTAAGTTTGGTAATTTCATTTTGATGCAAGCCAGTTAGTTTAGCTATTTCATCAATGTTCATGTTGGCTTTTAACATGTTTTGAGCTATATTTAATGCACTATTTTTGGCGCCACGTTTTTCGCCACGTTTTTCGCCACGTTTTTCACCACGTTTTTCACCACGTTTTTCTCCCTTGGCAATAGCTTCTTCGCGGTCAATCTTATTCATCCATGCATCCATTTCGGCTTTGTCATATAAGCCTATCATGTGTTTATCCTCATTTAAATCTGAAATTACTTTTTCCATAGCCATTAAATCATCATCTCCCTTCGATATATCTTTTAAATCTTTTCGGCTGGTAATATCTAACATAGCAGCAATCTTTTCAAACTTTGTCATTGTTTCTTTACCTTTAGTATAATACTTTTGAGAGGCAAATTCTATATTTATGTGTAATCTTTTAAAATTTTCTTCATCAGTATAATCTTTTTTATTTCGAAGTTTAAAATCATCTGGCAGTAAAATATTTTGAAATCGTTTTTTACTATTAATATTAATTTGTAAAACATCACCGTTATTTAAATCTTGCCCAGCATGATTTTTTTCATAAGCTAATTTATGATGATAAGAATTATTTTTAAGGATTGTACTTTTGTTGTTATTTCTATTAGCTTCGATATTGATAATATCTTCATCAATTTTAATTATTAAATCAGCTATCTTTTTCTTTTCATCATAATTTTCTATAGGAATTTCTGTATTTAGAAATGTCAAGTGTTCATAAATATAGCTTTCAGAATA
The DNA here is from genome assembly GCA_000432855.1 of Firmicutes bacterium CAG:822. GTDB lineage: Bacteria > Bacillota_I > Bacilli_A > RF39 > UBA660 > Coprosoma. The sequence goes on along the minus strand of HF990856.1, from coordinate 23,362 downwards.
TCGTGTTAATCTACTTAAGAAATAAGATAATGTTTTTCTAAAGTTTTTATTTTGAAAAAGTGATTTAAATACAGGATCAAACATCGTAGGTATTAATCTATTTTTTACTTGAACTTGATTTGTCATTTTACCTCCTTCTATATATAACATACGACATTTTTCCCTCATTTCCTTCTTGTTTATGAAAAAAATTATATTTTCACTTCTTTTAACTACTTTCATATAATAAATTGAAATAATACAAAGTGGGGCGTTTAGATGCGAGTTGGTTTAATAGGAAATCCTAATGT
>HF990856.1:0-23021 GCA_000432855.1 Firmicutes bacterium CAG:822 | reverse complement strand
AAAAGTACGATATTTAATGGTTTAACTGGAATGCGACAGCATACAGGTAATTGGCCTGGAAAAACAGTAGCTAAAGCTACAGGATATAAAGTATATAATGGAGTGAGTTATCAGTTTGAAGATTTACCTGGAACTTATTCACTTTTGGCACATTCTAAGGAGGAAGAGGTTACTAGAGATTTTGTTTACTTTGAAGATTATGATAGTTTGATAGTAGTGTGCGATGCGACGGCATTAGAGCGTAATTTAAATTTAGTACTTCAGGTTTTAGAAATAACAAATAAAGTGGTAGTATGTGTTAATTTATTAGATGAAGCTAAAAAGAAGAAAATAGATATTGATTTAAAAAAATTATCATTATTACTAGGTGTTCCAGTAGTTGGAGTAGTTGCAAGAGATAAAAAAGGGTTTGACAGTTTACTTGAGAAGGTTAAAGAAGTGAGTTTGAAAAAGGGAGGATATATTAAAGTTAACTATGATAAGTTTTTGGTTAAAGATATTTATAAACTAGAAAAATTTATTCCAAAGGTTAATGTTAATAGTGATAATGTAATTTTAAGATATTTGTCTGGAGATTTTAATTTTATAAATGCTTTTGATTATAAATATAAAACTAATCTAATGAGAAATTTAGAAGCCAAATATATTAAAGAAGATATTTTAAAAGATTTAAAGTTAAAAGGTATTAATCAAAATGATATTGAAACTCTGATGACAGAAACCGTTAATGAAAAATGTTATAAGATATGTGAAAAAGTAGTTAAATATAATAAGAAAAATTATGATAAAAAAGAAAGAATAATCGATAAATATTTAACTAATAAAATAACTGGTATTCCAATTATGCTTTTGCTTTTATTTGTTATTTTATGGATAACAATTACTTTAGCTAATATTCCATCTGACTTTTTATATGATAAGTTATTTGTTTTTGAGGATATTTTATATGACTTTTTGATAAATATTAATTTACCTATTTGGTTTACAGATATGATGGTACATGGTGTTTATAGAGTTTTAGCTTGGGTGGTGGCAGTAATGTTACCACCAATGGCAATATTTTTTCCACTGTTTACTTTGCTTGAAGATTTTGGATTGTTACCGAGAATAGCATTTAATTTAGATAAGTCGTTTGAGAAATGTTCATCGTGCGGGAAACAAGCTTTGACCATGGTAATGGGGTTTGGTTGTAATGCGGTTGGAGTAACAGGAGCGAGGATAATTGATTCACCAAGAGAAAGATTAATTGCGATAATTACTAATAGTTTTGTACCATGTAATGGAAGATTTCCACTTCTAATTTCTTTAATAACAATGTTTTTAGTAACTAGTAACAGTTCAGGGTTGATGAGAGCTTTTATACTTATGATATTTATTTTAGTCAGTGTTTTGGTGACATTTATTGTGTCAAAAATACTTTCAATGACAATTTTAAAAGGTGTGCCTTCATCATTTACTTTGGAGCTTCCACCTTATAGAAGACCGCAGATTGGGAAAGTATTAGTGAGATCTTTACTTGATAGGACATTATTTGTTTTAAAAAGAGCTATATGTGTTTCGGCACCAGCGGGCTTAGTTATTTGGCTTTTTTCTAATTTGAATTATAATGGTGTGAGTTTACTACAAATGTGTTCGGATTTCTTTGATCCATTTGGCAAGTTAATCGGTTTAGATGGAGTAATTATAATGGCATTTATTTTAGGTTTTCCAGCTAACGAAATTGTGATTCCAATAATGATTATGGGGTATATGTCACTTGGAATGATTACAGATATGAATGATTTAAATTTACTGAAGAATTTATTCATAAATAATGGGTGGACTTATGCTACAGCTATTTGTGTAATGTTATTTTCTATATTCCATTTTCCTTGTTTAACTACTTTGTTTACAATAGAAAAGGAAACGGGTAAATGGTCGTGGACATTTTTATCTTTTATTGTTCCTTTAATAATTGGAATTTTTCTTTGTTTTTTAGTAAAGACTTTATTTGGTTTATAAAGTCTTTTTTGTATACTTGTTGTAAATTTTTTGTCGATTTTTGTTGACTAAAAACGTGGGGTAGAGTATGATAAAATTGATATAGAATAAGGAAGTGAGGAAATGAGAAGTATTCGTGGAAGAAAAAAAAGAAGTATTATAATGGCTGGACTGCTATGCCTTCTTTTAATAATGACTGTAGGATATAGTGCGTTTTCAAGTCAGCTAGATATTAAAGGAAGTAGTATAGTCACAAGTAAGTGGGATATTGAGATTACCGACTTACAGTTAAAACAAGAAGTAGGAGAAGTAGAGAATGTATCTTATAACTTCGATGCTTTGACAGCTAATATGGAAGCTAACTTCTATATGCCAGGTGATGAGATTACTTATGAAGTAACTGTATCTAATTTAGGAACAATAGATGCCGTACTTGATAGTATAAAGATCAATATGGCAAGTCAAGATATTATTCAGTTTAAAGTAGATGGAATAACATCAGGAGAAGAGTTAGATCATGGAACATCAACCAAATTTGATGTTATTATGAAATATAATGAGAATATAACCACACAGCCAGGAGAGACGAGTATTGACTTTAGTATGGATTTAAATTACTTACAAAAAGGCAATTCATCTAACTTTTCAGATGCTGTAACTGATGTAGAAGATACTTTAGCTATAACAGGAATAGATTTAACGCCAACAGAGACATCAGTAAAAGCGGAAATAAGTGCGAATAATGCAATTAAATATTATTATTCATTAGATAATGATAAATGGTATGAAACTATGGATAATTTCTATACAATCTACCACTTAACACCAAACACAGATTATACGATGTATATAAAAGCAGAAGATGTGAATGGCGAAGTAGTATTTTCAAGTAAACCGTTCACAACCTTAGATAATACGAATCCTGAGTTAAAGCTTACTATGGGCGACAACGTCAAAGGTGAGAACGGATGGTTTAAAGGACTTAATATAAATATTGAGGCTAGTGATGCAGGAGGAATAAAAGATACTAAATATTGTGTATCATCAAATGATACATGCACACCAAATACCGATTTAGAACTAACAGAAGGAAAAGGAACATATCAATTTGCATCAAGTGCGAATAATCAAACACTATGTGTGTTAGTAAGTGATAGAAAAGGAAACGAAACGACAAAGTGTACAGATGCGTATAAGATAGATAGTGAAGACCCAACATTATCAGATATGAAAATCGAACCAAAAGAAAATACAATGACAGTTACTTTAACAGCCAATGATGACCATAGTGGAGTATATAAATATTATTATAGTAAAGATAGTGGAAAGACATATATAGAAAGTGATAGTCCAAACTATACATTTACAAACTTGAGTAGTGGGGATTACTTTGTAACGGCATATGTCAAAGATATAGCTGGAAACACAAGTGAACCGAAAGCAGGGAGTACGGCTATATCAGCGACATTCTGTCAAGAAAACGGAATAAATAACTTAAGTGACTGTGTAATAGCTACGGCAGCTGGCGAAGAGAAAAATATAGAAACGGCAAAACAAACAATTGAAGCAAAAGGAACACCAAACTTTACAGTAACAAGCCCAGCTATAGTATATAGTGAAAGTCATGCGACAAATACGGCAACTAGAAGTGATACAACATATCATAATATAGCAAATACTTATACATTTAATCCAACAACAGGTTATTATACATTAAGCGGATATAAGATGACCGATCCAGAAACTGTAGATTTTAGTAATGGAAAAGATTATTATACATGTGTTAGTACAAATACAAGTTGTACAACTTTATATAAAATTACTGGGTTTAAAACAAGTACAAACTCTATAACGGGAACAAAAACATATACAATGATATATTATCCCTATACAGCCAGAGTAAATAGTTATGACAACTCAACAATGGGAATGTATGCGACAAAAGATGATGATGGTACAAGTTATTATTATAGAGGAGCAGTATCAGGAAACTATGTCAAAATGGCTGATAAATACTGGAGAATAATCAGAGTAAATGGAGATGGAACTCTACGTTTAATCTATGATGGAACAAGTGGACATGCGAATGGAGAGTCTAGTAGTAATAGACAAGTAGGAACAAGTGCGTTCAATAGTTGGTGGAGTGACAATGCATATGTCGGATATATGTATGGAGACCCAAGTGATAATCAAATAAGTGAAGCTTCAGTAGCCTTTACATATACAGGATTAAATTCATCAGCAAAATATTACTTTGGAACAAGTTATACATTTGATAAGAGTACAAACACATTTAAACTTTCTGGAGATTTAGTTCAAGCAACATTATCAGAATATAGAGATAAATATAATACAAGTCAGTATTATACATGCTTTAGTACATCTTCTACTGGAACATGTCAAAGACTAAATCATGTCCAAAAATATGTTTCAGCAACATCAATGAGTGTCAAAGCGGTAGAGTGGTCAAGTACAACATATGCAGGAGCACATGCGAATGAGAAAAATAGTACAATGAAGACATATTTAGATAAGTGGTATGATAGTAATTTAAAGGGTATGGATAGCAAATTATCAAAAGATACAATATTCTGTAATAACAGACAAGTATCAACATATAAATCATCACCATATGTAGGGGATGGATATGGAGTAACCCCAACGATGTATAGTTATCCAAGATTTTATAATTGGAGTGGATCAAGTATAAGTCCAAGCTTAACATGCCCAGGGGCGAATGATAAATTTACAGTTACCACGACAAAAGGAAACGGAGAATTGAGTAAGCCGGTAGGCTTAATTACGGCTGACGAAGTCAGCATGGCCGGAGGGCGAACAAGTTCTCAAAACACATTATATTATCTATATACGGGAACTACATATTGGACCATGACGCCGTCGCACTTCGACAGCGCTAGTAACGCCCGCGAGTTCATTGTTACAGCTACGGGCGTGCTGAATGGTTGGGGTCTTGTGCACAATGTCTACGGCGTCCGCCCAGTTGTCAATCTAAATACTGAAAATCTAACATTCACTGGAACAGGAACAATGCAAGATCCATATGTTGTTTCGTAAGAAACAACTGTGATGACTTTATTAGAACAATATCCGTCAAAAATGACTCTTCATTTTTGACGCGGCGATTTTATAGTAATAAAGTTTGTAAAAAAATTGGTTAGTAAAAAATATTGGGGATTAATCTATTTGAGGTCTTTTGCTTAGTACGCCGTCGAACTTCAACAATTGGAACAATGCTAACGAGTTCAATGTGTCTAGTTCTGGGGCTCTTGAAAACAACAATGTTAACAATGGCTACGGCGTCCGCCCAATTTCCTACTACAATTAGTAATGTTTTGCTAATGAACCGTGTGTTATAAGGCTACGGCTAATAACTAGAGGAAGTAATTACGTAGGTAATAATCGAATTTAGATTGGAAACAAGGTTAATTCCCTGGCTTTGCCTAAAAAGATAATATGGATGTCTTACGACTTATTCTAATTTGTAAGACTGTGACTATATTAGTGGTGAGGGGTTCATTCCCTCAGCCACACATAAATTTATGGGATTAATCTGATTTGTAGTGTGGTTTTTCTTTGCCGTCGCTCTTCAACAATAATAGCAACGCTAACGAGTTCAATGTGAATAGTACAGGTACTCTTAGTAACGACAATGTGAACAATGGCTACGGCGTCCGCCCAATTTCCAATTTTGATTTTATTTGGGGATTAATCTATTTGAGGTATTGTTTTTTGTACGCCGTCGAACTTCAACAATTGGAATAACGCAATTGAGTTTAGGGTTACTACTACTGGTGAGCTCAATCATGACAATGTGAACAACAGCTACGGCGTCCGCCCAATTTCCAATATTTGATTTATTTGGGGATTAATCTATTTGAGGTATTGTTTTTTGTACGCCGTCGAACTTCAACAATTGGAATAACGCAATTGAGTTTAGGGTTACTACTACTGGTGAGCTCAATCATGACAATGTGAACAACAGCTACGGCGTCCGCCCAATTTCCAATTTTGATTTTGTTTGGGGATTAATCTATTTGAGTTGTGTTTTAGTACGCCGTCGAACTTCAACAACGATAGTAACGCCCACGAGTTCAATGTTACAGCTACGGGCGAGCTAAATGATTGGGGTAATGTGAACAATGGCTACGGCGTCCGCCCAATTTCCAATTTTGATTTTATTTGGGGATTAATCTATTTGAGGTATTGTTTTTTGTACGCCGTCGATCTTCAATGACTGGAGTAACGCTAACGAGTTCAATGTGACATCTTCGGGTGAGCTTAACGGCTGGAACAATGTCAGTAATGTCTACGGCGTCCGCCCAATTTCCAATATTTGATTTATTTGGGGATTAATCTATTTGAGTTGTGTTTTTGTTACGCCGTCGCGCTTCAATAATTGGAATAACGCTAATGGGTTTTATGTAACTTCGGCTGGGGCTTTGAATGAGCTTAACACGGTCAGTCATAGCTACGGCGTCCGCCCAATTTCCTACTACAGTTAGTAATTTTTTACTAACGAACCGAATGTTATAAGGTTACGGCTAATAACTAGAGGAAGTAATTACGTAGGTAATAATCGAATTTAGATTGGAAACAAGGTTAATTCCCTGGCTATGCCTAAAAAGATAATATAGATGTCTTATGACTTATTATAATTTGTAGGACTGTGACTATATTAGTGGTGAGGGGTTCATCCCCTCAGCCACACATAAATTTATGGGATTAATCTAATTTATAGTGAGATGATGTTATACGCCGTCGAACTTCAACAACAATAGTATTGCGGTTGAGTTTGCAGTCATGTCTTCTGGGACTTTGGATAATCCGGGAGTTCATAATGGCTACGGCGTCCGCCCAATTTCCATTTACTAAATTGTTTATAAATCTAAAAAATCGACATTTTATTCCGACAAAACGATGTAAATATTGTGTATTATTTGCTAACTAAATTATTTTTTATTAATTTTTGTGTTGTTTGGGAATTTTATTTTAGTTACAATTATAATAAGGGAGTTAATCTAAAATAAGGTTTATCCTGTACGCCGTCGTTCTTCTCGCTCTGTATGCTGGTGCGTCTTTTGCTCTAGCCCTGGGTGGTGCGAGGCTACGGCGTCCGCCCAATTTCCTACTACAATTAGTAAAAGTTTACTGATGAACCGAGTGTTATAAAGTTAATAGACTGATAACGAGAGGAAGTAATTACATAAGTAATAATCAAGTTTAGATTGGAAACAAGATTGATTTCCTGGCTATGCCTAAAAAGATAATATAGACGTTATACGACTTATTATAATTTGTATGACTGCTTGCTATATTAGTGATAGGGGAGTTACTTCCCCTAGTCACAAAATGGGTGATAGAGTAAAATGATGCAATAGAATTCTAACAGGAGTTTACTTATGAATTATAATTTTAAGATTTTGAACAACACTTATAAAACAATTAACTATATAAATAAAATATTAGTTAATTATCCAAAAAAGGAAATGGTTTTAAAACAGAATATTGAAAAAAATAATTATGAATTAATCGAATGTATTTTTGCTTATAATGTTAATGATAGTTCGAGAATTAAAGAAAAATATTTGAAAGATTTACTTGTAAAGTTGTCAATGAGTGATTTTTATACTAGAGTTTCTTATGATAAAAAAATAATTAGCAGGCATCAATTTGAAGTTATTAGTAAATTTTTATTAGAAGTGAGGAGAATGGTTTATGGACTCAAAAGAAAAGAAGAAAATTAATGTTAAAATAATATTAAGTTTAATTGCACTACTTATAATAGTAATAGCTTTATTTATAGCATTTTCGCAAAGAGCTGAAGAAGAATCAGGACCTGTTGATCATAATATAGTAGAAGGTTTATATGAGGATCATGCGGATGAAAAATGCACAGAAGTTATCAATATTAAAGAAAATAGTGATATAAATAATGTTGATGATAAAATTTTATTACATTTAATATTTGGTCAAATGAAAAAAGATAAGGTTTTAACTGATACTATAAGTATGGATGATTATAGAACCTCAGCTTTAAAAATCATGGACGAAGAATATATTCCAACAAATGTTAATTATATCTTTGAAGGTTATAAATATACTTTAGATGGTGAGGGTATTAAAAGAAGTAAAGCAAATTGTGAAGAAAATTACGTATCTAAATTATATGGCTATAGTGGGGTAAATGATTTAGAGGTCGATGTAATGGCAGGATATGTTAAAGACGGAAAAGTATATGATTTAAATGGTAAAGAGATAGGTACTTATGCTGAAGAAGAAATAAATGATATTTTAGATAATGGTACTATGCAAGTTTATAATTATAAAAAAGTTAATGATAATTATAAATTAGTTAGTGTTGGAGTTAAATGATTAAGTACGACGATATTTTATCAATTGATAAAATAATGGATGTTTATAGAAATATATATTCAAATACTAGACATAAAGAAAAGCTAGTTCGATTTGAACTTGCTTTTTCTTGTAATGTGGTTAGTGTTTTAAAACAACTAGAAGATCGAACTTATAGCCATAGTAATTATAGTGTTTTTTTAATCAATGTGCCTAAGTACCGGATTATTATGAGTGAGAATATGAAAGATAAAATTGTCAACCATTTAATTAGTAAATATATTTTAATTCCAACTTTAAGTCCTAAATTAATCGATATGAATGTAGCTACCCGTAAGGGTATGGGTAATAAAATGGGAGTTTATTATACAAAGAAATATATTAATAAACTGAAGATGAATTATGATAATTTTTATGTATTAAAATGCGATATTAGTAAATATTTTTATAATATTGATCATGAAGTTTTATTGGATAAATTATCTAAGGATATTGAAGATAAGGAAATTTTAAATATATTAACTAATATTATTTCTAGTACTGATAATGAAAATATTAATAAATCTATAGATAATATAATTGCGAAAGAAATAGAGAAACTCGAAAGTAAAGATATTTCTGATTTAGAAAAGAAGAAGGTGGAACTTTCAAGGTTACCAAGGTATAAAGCTGGAGTGGGTCTACCGATTGGTAATGAAACTAGTCAAATTTTGGCGGTTTATTATTTGAGTGGTTTAGACCATTTTATCAAGGAAAATTTACGTATTAAGTGTTATATAAGGTATATGGATGATTTTATTTTGTTTCATCAGGATAAAGAGTATTTAAAGTTTTGTTTAAAAGAAATTGAAAAATATTTGGAGGGTGTGAAACTTAAATTAAATAGAAAAACACAAATATATGATATGAGAAGAGGATTTAATTTTTTAGGATATAAGTTTTTCTTAAAAGGAAAAAAATTGATTGTATTAATTAATAATCAAACTAAGAAAAGAATCAAAAGAAAACTTAGATGTTTGAAAAAAAAGAATTCTCCAAGATATGCTTTGGTAAGAGCTAGTTATAAAGGTTATTTTATGAAAGCACATTCTGGTAATTTTATATATAGAGCAAAGATTTGATAATTTACTTTAAAAGTGTTATTATTTAAATACATTTAAGGAGGAACAACATGAAAGAAAAAGTAAAATTAGATGCTTTATATTATGATTTTGGTGATAATTTAATCACATCTTTTGAAAGAATTGCTAGTAATAATTTGACTAGTAATTTTGATATAAGTGCAAATAGTATGACTAATGGATATATTTCAGGTGATGGTATTTGTATTAGTTATATTGCAATAAACGAGAATGAAATGCTTTATGTTTATAATGATAGTGAAGGAATGATTTGTTTTAATACTGGTAGTTTAGATAAAACATTTACCAAAATAGGTGAAAGTACATATTTTGGATATGAACAGTTAGAAGATAAACCTTTTGATTATATTAGTAAAATCAATAAAGAATTAAAAGAATATTCTAGTAAGAAAAAAAGCTCTAAACAATATCACATTTAGAGCCTTGATAAGTATTTCGTTGAACCATTTCTTTATCGATGCCATTTAGGACATCGATTTTTTTAGTTGTCCAAAGTGGGGTAATCAATTCTTCTTTCATTGGGTCGCCAGTTAGTCTTTGAATGACAATTTTAGGATTTAGATGTTCTAATTGCCTGATAACGATGTCAATGTATTCATCTTTAGTTAAAATGTGAAATGGTTTTAATTTATAATATTTTTCTAACGAAGTATCTTTTAGAACTGAAAGCATATGAATTTTGATACCATCAATTTGCAGTTTATTTAAGTATTTGACAGTTTCAATCATCATGTCTTTGGTTTCACCTGGTAAGCCGTTGATAATATGAACGACAGTGAATATGTTTCTAGATTTTAATTTTTTTAAGGTTTCTTCAAAACATTTTAGATTATGACAGCGGTTAATTATTTTTGAAGTTTTTTCGTGAATGGTTTGAAGGCCCAGTTCAACAGTTAAAAAAGTTTTTTTGTTTAGCTCTTCTAGATAGTCCAAACATTCATCGCTTATAGCATCTGGTCTAGTGGCAATGGCTAAGCCAACAACATTATCTTGATTTAAAATAGTTTCGTATTTTTCCTTTAGAATATTTACAGGAGCATAAGTATTGGTTCTAGCTTGAAAGTAACCAATGTATTTGGCATTTGGCCATTTTTTATTCATGACTTTTTTTATTTCATTAAACTGTTTAATTAAATCTTCTTTAGGATTACCACCGTATTCACCACTGCCTGATTTTGAACAATATATGCATCCATTTTTAGATAAAGTTCCGTCAATATTAGGACAAGTAAAACCGGCGTTAAAGCTTATTTTACATACTTTTCCACCAAATTTTTGTTTATAAAAATAGTCTAATGTATGATATCTTTTATTAGTGTTTGAATATATAAATTTATCCATAAAATCACCAAAGTTATTATAACACAAACACTTTATTTGTGAAAAAGTAATGAAAAATACGTAATTTTATTTAAAAAAACTTTATATTATAAGGGTTTTTTGATATAATGCTGTTGGGAGGTAGAGAAAGGTGAAAAGAAAATTACTTAAGGTAATAGGAATATCTTTCTTAATTTACGTGGTATTAAGTTGGATTATTCCGGTAGGTACATATTCAAACGGCGAACTTACAACTAATGGAATTGATCCTGTTGGTTTAATTGATTTATTTAATGCACCTATTCAAGCTTTTATTACATTTATTTTATATGGTGTAGTATTTGCGACTATTGGAGGACTTTATGGCGTTATGGAAAGAACTGGCGCATTAGAAAAAGTTACTGATAGAATGAGTCATGCATTTGAAGGTAAAGAAAGAGTATTTTTAGTTATTACAGTTGTCTTATTTACTTTACTTTCTTCAATTACAGGTTTGATTTTACCGTTATTTGTCTTAGTACCTTTATTCGCGGCAGTATTATTTGCGATGAACTTTGATAAAGTAACTGTACTTGCTTCAACAGTTGGTTCACTACTTGTCGGTTCAGTAGCATCTACTTACGGTTTTAATATTACTGGCTATACTGCAAATTTATTAGCTCTTGATATGAATAACCAAATTGTCGCCAAAGTTATTTTATTAGTTCTTTTAACAATTGTGCTTTGTGCAGTTGTATTGATGACTAGTAAAAAAGATATGAAAAAAGAATTAAAAGAGGCAAAAATGAATAAAGAAGAAAAAGAAGTTAAGGAAGTTAAAGAAGAGAAAAAAGTTAAAGCTTCTGAAACTAAAACTGCTAAGAAAAAAGCAGCAGCAACTTCTACTAAGAAAACTTCTAAAGAGAGTACAAAAAAAGCTCCTAAAACAACGGCTAAAAAAGCTAGTACAAAAACTACTGGTAAAAAGAAATCGACAAAAGGTAAAGCTAATACGAAAGCCTTTGCTGTGGCTAAACCAGTTAAAAAGGTCTCTGAAAAATCTAAGGTTAGTGCAGTACCAATGGTTATTATTTTCTTATTGATGTTAATTGTTTGCTTAATAGGAATGTATAACTGGTATTATTCATTTGGTATAGAAGTATTTAGTAATATTCATGAAGCTATCATGGGTGTTCAAATAGGTGATTTCCCAATTTTTGAACATTTATTAAGTGGTGTTTCAGAATTAGGATATTGGAGTAATATAGATCTTGCTGCAATGATGATTATCGCATCAGCTATTATTGCGTGGATTTACAGACTTAGTTTCAATGATTATATGGAAAGCTTTATTGCAGGAGTTAAGAAATGGCTTCCAACTGCTATTTATGCAGCTTTAGCTAGTGTTATTTTATACATTTTATATCAAGCTTCTTATGCTGGAACAGGAACTCTTGTAGATACAATCAATGCAAAAATATTTGATCTTACTGATGGATTTAATGTACTTACAACTGGGGCAGCATCATTGATTGGCAGTTTCTTCTATAATGATTTATATTATTTACTTGCTGCTTTAACATCATTTGTTTCTGGTTTTGATGCAGCTTCATTATCAGTTGCAGGTCTTCTTATTCAATCAGTTTATGGTGTTGCAATGCTTATTTTCCCAACAAGTGTTATATTAGTTGCAGGACTTAGTCTATTCGATGTATCTTATAAAGAATGGATGAAATATATTTGGAAGTTCGCACTTATTGCCTTATTATTAGTGCTATTAACTTGTGGAATTGTAACACTTCTATAGAAACTACTTTTAAGTAGTTTTTTCTTTGTGGTATAATGTTTTTGGAGAGAAGTTGGTTTTATGAAAAAGTTTATCGAAGAATTTAAAACATTTGCGTTAAAAGGAAATATGGTAGATATGGCTGTTGGTATTGTTATTGGTACATCTTTTTCCGGAATAGTAACATCGCTTACAGATAATTTAATTAATCCAATATTAAATGTTATAACTGGTGGGGCTCGTTATAATTGGCAAGATATTTCAGGTTTTATTTCAGCTTTTTTGACGGCACTTATCAATTTTTTAATTATGGCTTTTGTACTTTTTTGTATTGTGAAAGCGATTAATAAGGTTAAGTCTTTGGGACCTAAAAAGGAAGAAAAACTGACGACTAAAAAATGTCCTTATTGTATGAGTGAAATAGATATAAAAGCGACAAGGTGTCCACACTGCACATCAGTATTAGAAAAAGCTTAAGGCTTTTTTCTTTTTGGTGTTTTGTGGTAAAATGGATATGGTGATAAAATGGAAGTAATGTTTAATTATAAATTAGATGGCCAGACTTATAATGTTTTAGTGGTTAAGAAAAATAATAAAAATACTTATATAAAAATAAAAGACGATATGACGATTTATGTGACAACTAATTATTTAACTAGTAAAAGAGAGGTTAAGATTATTTTAGATAATGAAAAGGATTTTTTACGGAAGGCGTTGTCAAGAACACGGAAAAAGTTGGAAAAAGAAGAGCTTTTTTATTATCTTGGGAAAAAATATGATATAATATTAGTACCATTTGAAAATACGGAAGTTAGCAACGGCAAAATTTTTGTGAAAGACGAAAAGACTTTAGAAAAATGGTTAAAAAAAGAAACAAAGAGGATTTTTACAGAACGTTTAGAATACAATTATAATTTATTTGACGAAGATATTCCATTTCCTAAGCTCAAAATTAGAAGTATGAAAACAAGATGGGGCGTTTGTAATAAGCGGGATAATTCGGTTACCTTAAATTCAAAATTAATTAAATATTCATTACACGAGATTGATTATGTTATTATTCATGAACTTTCACATTTTGTGCACTTTGATCATTCTAGAGAATTTTGGGAAACGGTAAGATTGCATATGCCCGATTATAAAAAATCTGTGGCAATTTTAAAAGAATGAGGTGGTTTGATATATGAAGATAAAATTATTTAGTATACTTTTAATAGGTGTTGTGTTATTTAGTATGTCTTTACCAACAAGTTATGCGGCAGCAGAAAAGACATTAGGACAGTTAAAAGCTGAAGCAGAAGCAAATAGAAAAGCTTATAATGCGGCTAAAGCGGAAAAAGAGCTTACTGAAGCTGAAAGGAATCAAGCGCAAGAACAAAAAAAACAAGTAGAGAGTGAGATTTCTAGTATAGAAAATCAATTAGAATCTATTTCTAATCAGATTGAACAAATTCAAAAGGATATTGATAAAAAAGATGAACAAATGAAAGAGATTATGAGTTTTGTTCAGGTTACTAATGGTGATTCTAATTATTTGGAATATATTTTTGGAGCAACTGATTTTACTGATTTTATATATAGAATTTCTGTTGCTGAACAACTTGGAGATTACAATGAAAAACTTATTGAAGAATATAATAACGATGTTAAAGAATTAGATAATAAAAAATCAGAGTTAAGCACTAAACAACAAGAACTTAATACAAAACAACAACAACTTGCGGTCTTAGAAGCTAGACTTAATAAAGAAATTGAAAATATAACTGAGGGTATGCTTGATAAAGATGAGGAATATAAAGTAACTATTAGTATGATTAATAATTTAAAGTCACTTGGCTGTGATGATGATGAAACACTTACTCAATGTCAAAGAAAACTTGATAATTCAAGACCTGGAGGAATAGTAGTTACTGGTAATACATATATGCCGATTGCTAGAGGTAGAGTGTCTAGTGCTTATGGTTATCGTGATTTGGATGGTAATGGTTCTTTAGAAGATTTCCACACTGGTGTAGATTTTTCTAATAGTAATTATGGTGATCCTGTTTATCCGGTGGCTTCTGGAACTGTTGTTGCAATAAGATATCCTTCTGGAAATAGACAGTGTGGTAATCATATTGTTTATGTTTATCATAATGGACTTGGTTATACGACTTCTTATTGGCATATGACAAGCGTTAATGTTAAGAAAAATCAAGTTGTTTATCCAGATACTAAATTAGGCTCTATGGGTGGCCTTAATCGTGAAGATGAGTGTGCTTTTGGTGTTCATGTTCATTTGAATGTATTTAATGGATTACATACTACAAATAGTGGAAGACAGAATCCAAACAATTATATTAAAAATATTCCATCAAAAGGAGTTTATTTTACATCATATTATGGTAATAGATAAGGAGATAAACTCTCCTTTTTTTGACATTTTGAGTTTAAAAATTTTGTTATATTTTAAATGGTGATATAATATGAAAGTAAAAGTTTTTGACGAAGGTCATGAAAAAGATTTAGAAGAGGTTATTAATAGGTTTATTTCGGAAGAGGAACCTGAGATAATCGATATAAAGTTTTCAACTGCTATAGCGGTATCCGAAGAACAAATATATTGTTTTTCGGCTTTAATTGTATATAGGTAGGTGTTTGTATGAAAAGAACTGGCTTTTTAGCTGGCGCGGCAATTTCGGTAATTGGGATTGTTATATGTAAAGTTATCGGACTTGTGTATGTTATTCCGTTTTATGCGATAATTGGAACACAGGGCGGAGCTTTATATAGTTATGCTTATTCAATTTATAATGTATTTTTAAATTTAGCAACTTCTGGTATTCCAGTGGCGATGAGTAAAGTAGTTAGTGAATACAACGAGATGAAGTTTTATAATACTAAGGAAAGAGTTTTTAAAATTGGTTTAAAAGTTATTTCTATATTATGTGTTATTTCGTTTTTGGTATTATTTATTTTTGCTCCTGAGGTAGCTAATATGATTATTGGTGGAGTTGAAGGTGGTAATAGTACAGAAGATGTTGCTATGGTTATTAGAGTTATTTCGACAGCTGTTTTAGTGGTGCCATTTTTAAGTGTATCTAAAGGATATTTACAAGGTCATAAGATTATGCAGGTATCATCTATAGCTGATATATTAGAACAATTAGCTAGGGTTATTGTTATTTTAGCTGGTAGTTTTTTAACTTTGAAAGTGTTTAATTTATCTTTAAATACAGCAGTTGGAGTGGCGGTTTTTGGTGCAACGGTTGGAGCTTTAGTCGCATATTTCTATGTATTTTTGAAGATAAAAAAGGCTAAAGATTTAAAACGTCATGAAAAAGCAACTTTGGCTGAAAAGAAAATAACAGATAAAGATTTAATTAGAAAAATTATTTTTTATGCAATGCCATTTGTCGTTATTTCTTTATTACAATCGGTTTATGTTTTAGTTGATGTATTTACGGTTGTTAAAGGATTAGTTGGACTTGGTTATACGACGGCTATCAGCGAGAACGTTGTTAGTGTTATTCAAACATGGGGTTCTAAACTTAATATGATAGTTATGTCTATTTCAACAGGTATTATTACAAGTTTAATTCCGACGATTGCTTCGGCTTGGGCGGTTAAAAATATTAAAGAGGTTAATGGTAAAATAACTCAGGCTTTACAAAGTTTATTTTTAGTGGTTATACCACTTTCTGTTGGTATTAGTTTTATGTCGCAAGCAGTATGGACGGTATTTTATGGTTATGATGAACTTAATAGTTCAATCTTTAAACTATTAATATTATCGCAAATACCACTTTCTATTTGTTCAGTGATGGTAAATACTAATCAAACGATGAATAATACTAAAGCTACGGTTACAGCTTTAGGTGGTTCTTTAATATTTAAGATTCTACTTAATGTACCATTTATGCATTTATTTAGTTTCCTTGGACTAGAGTCATATTATGCGACAATAACATTAAATATTTTGATTGATACAACGGCTTCAATTTATCTACTTCGAAAGGTGAAAAAGGAAACTAATATTAATTATTTACAAACGATTAGGACTTTGATTAAGGTTGTTATGTGTACCCTTATTATGATATTAGGATTATCAATTATGAATTTATTTATTCCAAGTTATTCAGTAAGTCGTTTTGGTTCTATTTTATACATTATTTTATATGGTATAGTTGGTATAGCAATTTATTTCTTTGTGGCTTATAAATCTAATACGATTTCTGATATTGTTGGTAAGGATTTTGTAAATAAAATACTTTCTAAGTTTAAAGGTTTAAAAAAGCTGAAAAAAACAGCATAAATATGATAAAATATTTATAGGAATGAGGTGGGAGTTTGGAAGAATTATCGCTTTTAGAAAAGTTTGGCGTTCTTTTTGATAATATTTTGCAGCACCCACTTTTTATTATTTTATTACTAGTTCCGGCAATTATATTTTTACTTCAGAAAAAGCATGGTAAAAAAGCATTTGTCTTTGTCTATTTATTAGTTATTATATTTGTTTTATATATTGGTGGGGAAGTTATATTTGAACTTTTTGATAATCTGATGAATGGTTTATTTATGACATTATATTTTCCTAATTTTATAACTTTGTTTGTCGTAGTGGTTTTGTGTTCGATCATTGCTTTAGTTAGTTTCTTTAGTAAGAAAATGTATAGAATTAATAAGATTATCAATATTACGGCTTTTGCGGTTATTCAAATGTTGTTTGTTTTAACTTTGACAGTTATTAGGTCTAATAATATTAATATATATGCGGATAATGCTCTTTATACAAATAGTGATGTTTTGACATTGATGCAGCTATTAATTGGAACATTTACTTTACAAGTGATTGCAATACTTATTATTAATGGTATTAATAAGGTTACTGATATTTTAGATAAAAGAAGTACTCCTTTAGCTGAAGATATTAGTGAACAAATTACTAATTTGGAAAAAACTAAGACAAAAAACACTTTGGGTTTAATTAAAAATATTGAAATTGACAACACTAAAGTAGGTTATATAAATGTGGCTGATAAGAGTAAGACTAGTAAGCCAAAATTAAAGCCTTTTAAATTTGATGTGGATAAACTAGAGTCAATTACCCTTAATGTACCTGATGAGAAACATGATGTACAGTTTGAGGAAATGTTTGGTAATCAAGTGTCGTTAGAAAAGCCTGTAGGTGAAAATGAAATCTTATTTAATAGAGTAGAGCCAGTACATAATGAAACATTGGTTATCGATAATGAAGAAAAACCTGAAGTTAAAGATGTGGATATTAAGAATAAACTTAGTGAATTTGGCAAGAGAATTAAGCCCTCAAAGTTGAAAAAGAATAAGAAACAGAAGAACAAAGGTGTTTTACTTCCTAAAGATAAGAGTGAGCCTGTTAATCATTCTTTAGAAAAACCTAATTTATTAAAACCAATGGAAGAAACTATTAGTACTTCTTTTCAAAAGAGTGTTTTAGATAAAAAAGATGCGGCTTTGAGTACTTTAAATAAAGCCAGCGAATCAGTTAATAAGTTTATCAATGATATTAAACCAGAAAAACCTGAAGTTAAAGAGGAACATTTTACAAATAAATTTATTAATAAAGACTTAGAAGAATCTAAGGTTAAACCAGATTTATTAAAGCCTGAGTTTACTTTAGAGTCACCAATTAAGGTAATTAGTGAAGTCGAAAGTCCAAAGCTTGTTAGAGAGATGAGTGAAGAAAAGACTGTCGATTTGGTTGATAATTTAAATATTTTGGATATTCAATCTACGCTTGATACTGTTATTAAATATAGATTAATGAGGGGTGTTAGTCTTAAGGTAGTAGAAGATAATGAAGATATGGCAGTAGATAATTTACAAATACCTGATTTTAATAAGATGATGGTAGTATTAAGGAAGTGCAAATTATATAGGAAAGCTTAGGCTTTCTTTTTTTGAATATTTTGCCGAATAAAACTTTTCAAAGATGACCAATATAAACATAGGATATATTAGAGAGGAGCTAAAACATGTTTGGAAACTTTGAAGAAGAGGCAAGAAAGGTTTTAGTTAATGCGAAAAAGGAAATGTATGAGTTGAATCATCCTTATGTTTCATCTGAACATTTATTACTTGCAATATTAAAAGGTGATAATGAAATTAGTGATAAACTTAAGAGTTTTGATTTAGATTATAATAGATTTAAGGAAGAAGTTGTTAAGATTATAGGTAAGGGAAGTAAGCCTAGTCAGTGGTTTTTGTATACGCCACTTTTAAAAAGAATTATTGAAAATGCAACGGTGGAAGCTAAAGAAAATAATAATGGGGTTGTGACGGTTAATCATCTTTTTGCAAGCCTTCTCGATGAAGGTGAAGGGGTTGCTATTAGAATATTAATCGGTATGGATATTGATATTGATGAGCTTTATAGTGAGTTTACAGATAAGATAATTAATAAAAAAAGCCATAAAAAGCTTTTAATAGAGGAAATTGGAGTCGATTTAAATAAGAGGGCTATGAATGGTAATTTGGATCCAGTAACGGGCCGAGATGAGGAAATAAAGAGGGTTTTGGAAATACTTTGTAGAAGGTGTAAGAATAATCCATTATTAATAGGTGAGGCCGGAGTTGGTAAGACGGCAATTGTAGAAGAGCTTGCTAATATGATAGTTAGAGGTGAAGTGCCACTTGCTTTACGTAATAAAAGAATTATTAGTTTAGATATGGCATCTTCTGTGGCTGGGACTAAATACCGCGGAGAGTTTGAAGAGAGGATGAATAAAATACTTAAAGAGATTGAAGAAAACGATGATATTATTTTATTTATCGATGAGATTCATACTTTGGTGGGTGCGGGAGGTGCTGAAGGAGCTATAGATGCTTCTAATATATTTAAACCGGCACTTGCTAGAGGTAAGATTAGATGTATTGGGGCGACGACTACGGATGAGTATAAAAAATATATTGAGAAAGATAGTGCTTTAGAAAGAAGATTTCAAAAGGTGATGATAGAAGCTCCAAGTGAAGATACAGTTAAGAGTATACTGATGAATTTAAAAGAGATTTATGAAGGTTTTCATAAGGTTATTATTGATGAAGAGATTATCGATTTAATTATTCACTTATCTAGTAAATACATTTATAACCGAAATGAACCTGATAGATCGATTGATATTTTGGATGAGGTTTCGGCTAAGGTCAGTTTAAAGGAAAGTAAAAATTTAAAAGAATATGGGGCTTATAATAAAAAATTAAAAGAAGTTATTAAAAATAAGAAAAAAGCTATTTTAGATAATGATTTTGATAAGGCTAGCAGTTTTAAAAATGAAGAGTTTGAGTTAATGAATAAGATTAACAATTTAGAGTTATCACTTTATAAAACTCATAGTAGAAAGGTGACTAAACTCGATGTGGCGGAAGTTATTAATATGAAAACTGGTATACCTATTTATGAAATTTTAAATGAAAAGGCCAAATTAATTAAACAAACGGAAAAGATTTTGAGTAAGAAGATTATTGGACAAGATGAAGCAGTTAAAGAAGTGGCTAAGGTGGCTAAAAAAATTAAATTAGGTTTTAATGATAAGTGTTATTCATTTTTGTTTTGCGGGCCATCAGGAGTTGGTAAGACATTATTAGCAAGAACGTTTGGCAATAATTTAGTGGGTGAGCGAAATATAATTAAATTAGATATGAGTGAATATAAAGAAGCTCACAGCATTAGTAAATTAATTGGTTCGCCACCAGGATATGTTGGCTATGATGATAATACTAATATTTTTGAAGAGATTAGAAATAAACCTTATTCAGTACTTATTTTAGATGAGATAGAAAAAGCGCATACGAATATTATTAATTTATTTTTGCAAATTCTAGATGAAGGTAAAGCAAAAAATAGTAAAGGTAAGATTGTTAGGTTTGATAATGTAGTAATTATTATGACATCTAATGTTGGTTTTCACGAGATCAATGTTGGATTTAATCATAAGAATACGAAAATATCGAGATTAAATGATAGTTTTTCAATTCCTTTTATGAATAGGGTGGATAAGGTTATATGTTTTAATCCTTTGAATGAAGAAGATATTTTGAAAATTGTGAGAATGCAATTAAAAGAGTTTAAAGATAAATATAGTGATAAGATAAAGATTAGAATTTCTAAAGAGGTAGAAAATGAAATTGTCAGTCTATCTAATTATGAGGAGTATGGAGCTAGAAAGATAGCTAAGATTATTAAAGATAAAATAGAGACAATTGTTATTGATAAGATTATCGATGGTAAGGAAGATGTTTATATTAAAGATTTGAAACAAGAAGTATAAAAAACCTGAGGCATAAAGCTTCAGGTTTTATTCTACGGTAACTGATTTAGCTAAGTTACGCGGTTTATCAATATCGCAACCTTTTAATTTGGCGGTATAATAGGCAATTAGTTGATAAGGTATAATGGTAAGTAATGGTTTTAAAAACATACTTACTTTTTTAATTTGAATAATTTGTTTAAAGCTATCATCTTTAATATCTTCATCAGTAATTAAGTAGCAATTGGCCCCTCTAGCAATAACTTCTTTTAAATTACTAATTGTTTTAGCGTTTATTTTTTTATTAGTAGCAGAGGCGAATACTGGAGTTTCTTTGGTGATTAAAGAGATAGTTCCATGTTTTAATTCACCAGCCGCATAAGCTTCACTATGAATATATGAAATTTCTTTTAATTTTAATGATCCTTCCATAGCTAGGGCATAATCTAGACCTCTGCCAATATAGAAAACATCACTTTTTTCATAAATTTCTTTAGCAATATTTTCATAAGTTTTGGTGTTTTCTAATACTTCATTTAATATAGATGTGATACCTCTAAATTCTTCTAATATTTTAATTATTTTTTCTTCTTCTATTGATTTTGTTCTATAGGCATGGGCGAGAGCTAAAGTAGAAAGTAAGGCTACCTGGGCGGTATAAGCTTTAGTTGAAGCAACAGCTATTTCAGTGCCGGCTTCAGTATATAAGACTTTATCTAAAGCTCTAGCAATAGAACTTTCTTTAACGTTTACAATACCTAATGTGTCACAATTAGCTTCTTTAACTTTTTTTAATGCAGCCAAAGTATCAGCAGTTTCACCTGATTGTGATATGAATATCGATAGAACTTTATTGTTTAAAAAGTTATTTTGATATCTATATTCACTAGCTAATAATACTTCACATTTAGTATTTGTATATTCTTCAAATAAGTATTTAGCAGCTAGTCCAGCATGCATAGCAGTACCACAGGCAATGATATCAATTCTTTCATATTTTGTTAGATCCGGTAGTTTTAGTAAATCTTCTATACTATTTATATATGGATTTACGGTTTTTCTGATGGTGGCACTTTGTTCCATGATTTCTTTTAACATATAATGTTCATATATACCTTTATCAGATGTTAAGTCACTACCTTGATATTCTTTTAACTGTTTATTTAAAATATTTCCTTCTTTGTCATAAATAGTTATATTATTTGCAGTTACTTTTCCGTATTCGTAATCTTCTAAGATGTAATAATTTTTAGTATATTTCAATATAGCTGGAACATCACTGGCAATATAATTGGTGTCATATCCTGTACCAATGATTAAAGGGCTATCTTTTTTTATAACATAAATAGTATTTGGATCGTCATTTATTATCATACATATGGCATAACTACCATCGACTTTTTTCATAAATTTTTGGATAGCTTTATCGATATTTTCATATTTTTTATAATAATAATCTAGTAATCCAGCAGCAATTTCGGTATCGGCTTCAGATTTAAATTTATATCCTTTGTCTTCTAATTTATGTTTTAATTTACTAAAGTTTTCAATTATACCATTATGGACAATGGTAACACTTCCGACGTTATGAGGATGGGCATTAGTTTCGTTTACTTTTCCGTGAGTAGCCCATCTAGTATGAGCAATTCCAATGTTTGCATTACTTTCTTTAGATATATGTTCTTCAAGGTCTTTAACGCGACCTTTTACTTTATTTATAATTAAATTACCATCTTTTATATAGCTTAAACCAGCTGAGTCATATCCACGGTATTCGAGGGTTTTTAAGCCGTCTAAAAGAATAGGTATTATATTTGTTTTGGTGCTGACGCTACCAACAATACCACACATAAAAATCTCCTTTATACTAAATTTGGAATATATGTTTTGTGCATAATATTGATTTTATGTTTTGTCATATATTTAACGATTCCCACCGTGATAGTATCCGCCGAATTTTCGATAACTATCATCCTCGTCAACCGTTTAGGTTCTGGCGCTAAGATAAGATAATTGACCTCCTTGTAGTATCTATCCTTTGTTATCATTTTATGTGATTAAAAGAAAAATGTCAAATTAAAAAAGGAAATTTGGGTTTTACACCGTATATTAATCTATAGTAGGAGCAAAAAAGGAGGGAAAAATATGATACAAATTAAAGAAAATATTGATGAAACA
>HF990855.1 GCA_000432855.1 Firmicutes bacterium CAG:822 | reverse complement strand
TGAGGTAAGCTAATGTCAAAATTTATTTTGGCATTTTGTTCTATTTATAGAATTATCATAGCAGCAGTTAAAATTAAGATATTAACAATAGCGATTGTTAAGACGACTTTTAATGCCCATTTAAACCAAGTTCCGTATTCAACTTTGGCAAGGGCTAAGCCTCCCATTATAGCTCCACAAGTTGGAGTAATTAAATTCACAAGTCCATTAGCAGCAACAAATGTCATAATGGTTGTTTCCAAACTGTAACCAACATTTATAGCAAGTGGCCCCATAATTGGAGTTGATAAAGTGGCTAGCCCTGAACTTGATGGAACTAATATTGATAAAACAACGTGTAATAGATAATTTAATGGTGTGAAAATTACCGCTGGCACATCCCTTAAAAAGTTAGATGCATTATAAATTATATAATTATCTAAGTGAGTTGTTTGAAGTAAAACACTAGCACCTCTAGCAATAGCAATTACTAGGACAACACTCATCATATCTTTAGTACCACCCACAAAAGTTTCAACGAATTCATGTTCTTTATATGAATTTATAATGGCAATAATTATAGAAGCAATTAAGAACCATAAAGCAGCTTCATAGAAATACCAACTTCCAAGTGGAGTTCCAGTTAACCATCCAGTGAAACTATCGAAGAAAGTGATTCCGAATTCACCCCATGGAATAAATCCAACAATCATAACAATAAAAGTTAAAGCAAAAATAATTAAAGTTAATTTTTGTTTTCCAGTTAATTTAACTTTTTCTTCTTTATCTTGCTCACCATATGTTTCTTCCATAGCCTTTTGTTCTTGAAGTGATAAGAAAGTCGAACCTTTATCTTTTTGAACTTTTTTGGCATAACGCATAACGAAGAAAATTGAAATACCAAGAGTAGTTAACCAAAGAATAGCACCTAAACCAATTATAATACCCTGATTGACAGTTACACCGTCTGGTAAGGCACTAACAGCGGCTCCAACGGCAAATGGATTGATGGTTGAACCTAAAACACCTGAGCCAGCTCCAAATAGAACTACAGCAGCCCCTACTAAGGTGTCCATACGAGCGGCAACCATAGTAGCAGCGAGTAAGGCATAGAACCCTACCGTTTCTTCAAGCATCCCATAAGTGGTTCCACCTAATGAGAAGATAAACATTAAAATGGGAATTAAAATTGTTTCTCGGCCTTTTAATTTTTGAACTAGAACCTTAATCCCCGTTTCTAAAGCTCCTGTTTTAGTAACAACGGCTAAAAATCCTCCTAAAATGATAACAAATATACATACATCAATAGCATTTTCAAAACCTAGTATTGGTGACATTAAGATGTCTGATAGTTTAGCTCTGACAACTCCACTACCGTTTACGATAGTATCGCCACTAAACTCGGCAACTGGTAAAATATACGAAAGAATTCCTAAAGCAAATATTAAAATTAAAATTATTGAAAAAGCTGATAACATTACTTTATTCTTTTTTTTGGTCTCTGTCATTTTATCCCTCCTTAATAACAGTCCCAGCTTTTCCGTTTAAAGCAGCATTAGCATTTTCTAATGAGGCGATAATAGCTGTGCCATGATGCTTTTCGGCAAAATCTAGGCAAGCTTCAACTTTTGGAAGCATACTTCCTTGGGCAAATTGCCCTTCTTCAATATATTTGTGAGCTTCACTAGTTGTCATTCGATCTAAAGTGATTTCGTTTTCTTTACCATAGTTTAGACAAACTTTATCGACAGCAGTTAAAATTAATAAAATGTCTGCATTAACTTTTCTAGCTAATAATGAAGCAGATTTATCTTTATCAATTACAGCGTCAATACCTTCTAGGCCTTTTTCTTCATCGTAGATAACGGGGATACCTCCACCACCCAATGCTATGACGATATAACCATCATCATTTAATCTTTTGATAACTTCTTCTTCAATTATTCTTTGGGGTGCGGGTGAAGGTACTACTCGACGATAACCTCTTCCAGCGTCTTCAACAAATTGATAACCTTTTTCTTTTGATATTTGAGATGCTTCTTCTTTAGTATAAAATTTGCCAATAGGTTTTGTGGGATTAGAAAAAGCTTTATCATTTTTATCTACTAATGTTTGAGTGATAACAGTTAGACAAGTTTTAGAAACATGTTGCTTATTTAATTCATCTTGAATTGTTTGCTGAAGCTGATAACCAATATATCCTTGACTCATACTCCCACATTCAGGAAATGGCATAGACTCCATATCATTAAATATTTGTCCTATTTGAGGTCCATTACCGTGAGTAATAATAACGTTGTGATTTTTAATTAATTCAACTAAGGTAGGAGCTATTGATTCAATTTTAGTTTGTTGCTCTAAGGCATTGTTTCCTAAAGCATTTCCACCTAAAGCAACAACAATTTTACTCATTATTTTCCTTCATTGTAGCATACATAATAGCTTTAATAGTATGCATACGGTTTTCAGCTTGGTCAAAAACTTTTGACTGATTAGATTCAAAGACTTCATTAGTCACTTCCATCTCGGTTAAACCGAATTTTTGATATATATCTTGACCTATTTTAGTCTTTAAATCATGGAAAGATGGCAAACAATGTAAGAAAATGGCATTAGGGTTTGCATTTTCTAAAACTTGTTTAGTTACTTGATATGGTTTTAACAATTTTATTCTCTCTGCCCATACTTCATCTGGCTCTCCCATAGATACCCAAACATCAGTATAAATAACGTCGACATTTTTAGTACCTTCAGAGGCGTCCTCGGTAAAGGTTAATTTACTACCAGTTTCTTTAGCAATTTCTTGACAAGTGTTTATTAAATCTTCATTAGGCCATAATTCTTTAGGTGCACAACAAGTAAAGTTCATACCCATTTTTGCGGATGCTACCATTAAAGAGTTCCCAACATTGTTTCTTGCATCACCCATAAAGACAAAATTGATGCCTTCTAAATGTCCAAAGTTTTCTTCAATTGTTAATAAATCTGCTAGCATTTGGGTAGGATGAAATTCATTGGTTAAGCCATTCCATACTGGGACTCCAGCATATTTACCTAAGGTTTCAACAATAGCTTGGTCAAATCCACGATATTCGATACCATCATACATTCTGCCTAATACTCTAGCGGTATCTTCAATGCTTTCTTTTTTTCCCATCTGAGAACTTCCAGGCTCTAGGTAAGTAACTCCCATACCTAAATCATAACCTGCTACTTCAAAGGCACATCTAGTTCTCGTAGATGTTTTTTCAAATAGTAAAACAATATTTTTTCCATCTAAATAACGATGTGGTATATTATTCTTTTTCTTTTCTTTAAAGTCTTTAGATAGGTCAAGTAGATATCTAATTTCTTCTTTTGTATAATCTAATAGTTTTAAAAAATTTCTTCCTTGTAAATTCATGTTATGTTCCTTTCTTATTTTTCTCTAACTAATGGCATACTCATACATCTTGGGCCACCACGGCCTCTTGAAAGTTCAGCACTACTTATTTCGATAACTTTTAAACCGTATTCTCTTAAAACTTTGTTGGTTTCGGTATTTCGGTTATAAACGACTACAACACCAGGAGCAATGGCTAAGGTGTTACTTCCGTCGTTCCACTGTTCTCTAGCTGAAGCAATTTTATCACCACCAGCACACGGTATTAAAGTGATATCACGACCTAAATATTTTTCTAAGATTTCTTCTAAGCTACCTGACATTTCTTTGACGTTTAAATCTTCATCGCTATTTGGGTCATCACCTTCAGTTATCTCATAGACTTTTAAGGTATCCATAATTCCTGGATGATAGGTAAATTTGTCATAATCAACTTGTGTAAATACAGTATCTAAATGCATAAAAGCACGACTGTTTGGAATATTGAAAGCTAAAATAGTATTTATTTGACTTTCTTTATTTTTGAAAATATTTTTAGCCAATCTATCAATAGCTCCAGCTTCAGTTCTTTGGGAGATACCAACGGCTAAAACATGTTCATTTAAATTTAAAATGTCACCACCTTCAATATGGCAATCCTCATACCGGTCATAGTATTTATATACTTTTTCAGCAAATTTTGGATGGTAATTAAATATATATTCAGCATAAATAGTTTCTCTATTTCTCGTAACAGAATACATTTTGTTTAAACTTATGCCACTACCTATACTGGCAAAGTTATCTCTTGTAAAATATAAGTTTGGCATTGGATCAGTGATAAAAGCAGAGTCTTCACTGACTAAGTCAACTAAAGATTTATCCAATCTTCTTTTTTCATAGTCAAGTTCACTGATTCTAATACCTTCCATTGTTTTTAAAACTAGTTCTTTATTGTCTTGGATGCTGTTTAAATATTCTAAAACTAAGTTTTTGTATTTTGGAGTATCAACCCCAGCTTCGGTAATAAACTGTTTAATAAATTTTTCTTTGACATCTGGCCTTTGGTCTAAAACCTCAGTCATTAAATTTTCAAGGTAGTAAACAGTCACCCCATTTTCTCTTAATCTTTGAGCAAATTCATCATGTTCTTTTTGAGCAACTTCCAAATAAGGAATATCATCAAATAACAATCTTTCTAAGGTGTCTGGAGTTAAATTTAACAATTCATTTCCAGGTCTATGTAGCAATACTTCTTTTAGTGGCTTGATTTCACTAGTTACATCAATCGCACTCATTTTATTCCCTCCCTTATATTATCATGATAACATATTTTGTGATTTTAGTTTGTGCCAAATATATTTAAAGTTGTTTGTTTACACAAATTAACATACAAATCAACTTTCTTATTTAATATTAACTTTTTTTCACAAATTATTATTTTTTGTGTGATATAATTTTTAAGGTATTTATACTTTTTTAATATTTATGGTGTTTTTAGCCTTATTTTAAAAGCAAAAGTCTTGACTTTAAGGTTAATTGCATATATAATTAATGACAGCGTGTTAAAGCAGCGTTATTTTGGATGTTATAATGTGGATATTCCCTACAGGGGTTACTTGTTTAAGCTGCTAAAACAAGTATTGATATACTCCACCCTATAATATGCGCAAAATAACCTTTCGCGCTAAAGTGGAAGGAGGAAATGAAATGGCAAGATATCTTGGTCCAACTTACAAAAAATCTAGACGTTTTGGCTTTTCTATTTTAGAAAACGGAAAAGAATTAGCTAAGAAGCCTTATGCTCCTGGTGAGCACGGACAAGACCGCAGAAAGAAATTATCTAACTATGGTGTTCAATTACAAGAAAAGCAAAAGGTTAAATTCATGTATGGTTTAAGTGAGAAACAAATGGAAAAAACTTTCGAAAAAGCAGTTAAAATGAAAGGTGTCAACGGTGAAAACTTACTTAAATTATTAGAAAGTCGTTTAGATAACTTAGTATACAGAATTGGATTTGCTACTACTAGAAAAGGAGCTAGACAACTAGTAAACCACGGACATGTTACTGTTAATGGTAAAAGAGTTGATATCCCTTCTTATCAAGTTAAACCTGGTGATGTTATTAGTTTAATGGAAAATGATAAAGAAATGGCTATTGTTAAATCTTCTTTAGAAGCATTACATAACAGAGTTGAATACATTTCTTACGATGATAAGAAAATGGAAGCTACTTATGTTAGAATGCCAGAACGTAGCGAATTAAATGCTGATATTGATGAAGCATTAATTATCGAATATTACAACAGAAATTAAGGGAACATATAGTTCTCTTTTTTTTATATTCTATATTTTCAAACGCTAAGCGACAATTTATGAAGAGCGCCTAAAAACCTTTGTACAATGAGTACGAGGTGGTAACAAATGGCAATATTTTTTAAAAGAGTACATGATTTAAGAGTTGATAATGATTTGAAACAAAAGGAAATAGCGACTATGTTAAAAGTAAATATTAATACTTATCCTCACTGGGAAAGTGGTATGTATGAGATGCCTATCGAGATGATTGATAAACTGTCTAAGTTTTACAATTGCTCTATTGATTATTTAACTGGTCTTTCTAATGAGCATGGTACTTTTTCAAAAAAATTTAATTGTGAAGAGATGTTTATTAGACTAAAAAGGTTACGTAAAGAAAATCATTTATCACAAGCTGAAATTGGAAATAAATTAGGTTTTGGTCAAATGAACTGGTGTAGATATGAAACAGGAAAAATATTAATTCCTTTTTCTAAACTTTATTTAATTGCAAAAGAATTTAATGTATCTTTAGATTATTTAATGGGTAAATCTGAGGAGAACAAAATGCCAAAATAAATTTTGACATTAGCTTACCTCACG
>HF990854.1 GCA_000432855.1 Firmicutes bacterium CAG:822 | reverse complement strand
TTCATCGATTATGCTATGACTACAAACAAGGTTTACCTTTGTTTGTTATCCACATTATAAATCGGTATCATTTTAACTAATGTTTAACAGTTTTTATATACCATTTTATTAAAATTTTTGCTATAATTAAAGCACAGGAAGGATGATATTTTATGAAACCAAAAATTGATTATAATGATTTTGCTAAAATCGAATTTAAAATTGGTGTAATTAAAGAATGCACAAAACACCCAAATGCCGATAGACTACTAGTTTTCCAAATCGATGTTGGCGAAGAGAAACCAAGACAAATTATTTCTAGTATTGCTGAATTTTATAAACCAGAAGATGTTATAAATAAAAGAGTTGTCGTTGTCACAAATCTTAAAAAAGCTAAATTTAGAGGTATGGAATCTAATGGTATGCTAATGTGTGCATCCTTAGAAAATGACGAAGATGTTGAACTTTTAACTATTACCAAGGATTTTGCTGGCGGTACTAAAGTCGATTAAAACCAAGTTACAAAACTTGGCTTTTTATTTACCTTCCTCATGTAGTTTATCTATTATATCTTCTATCTTTTGAGCATGTTTAATTGACTCATCATAGACAAATGTAAGTTCTGGAATCTGTCTAATATCTACCCTATCACGAAGTTCATGACGAATAAAGCCACTAGCTTCTTTCAAAGCCTTAGTTGTTTCATTTATTTTACTTTCATCTAAAACTGTAAAATAAACTTTTGCATAACTTAAATCAGAACTAACTTTAACATCAGTAATTGTTACAAACTTAATATTTCCATTCTTTACTTCATTCGCAATAATATAACTAATTTGTTCAATTAATGCATCTGAAATCCTTTCAGTTTTAATATTACTCATAGTATCACCTTTCTTTAATACTTCTTTATCATTATAGCATATTAGAACAAAATACCAAAATAAATTTTGGCATTAGCTTACCTCACG
>HF990853.1 GCA_000432855.1 Firmicutes bacterium CAG:822 | reverse complement strand
GCCTTTTACAAAGCAAATTCCTAGTAAATAAAAATATTAAAACTAGGTTTTGGGAACCTAGTTTTAATTATAGATTATTAGCAAGCTTTGTAATTTCATTTTGATGCAATCCAGTTAGTTTAGCTATTTCATCAATGTTCATGTTGGCTTTTAACATGTTTCTAGCAACACTTAAAATTCCAGCTTTTGTGCCACGTTTTTCGACGCGCTTTTCACCCTTGGCAATAGCTTCTTCACGGTCAATCTTATTCATCCAAGCATCCATCTCAGCTTTGTCATATAAACCTATCATGTGTTTATCCTCATTTAAATCTTTAATTATTTTTTCCATAGCCATTAAATCTTCATCTCCCTTCGATATATCTTTTAAATCTTTTAGACTAGTAATATTAAGCATAGCAGCAATCTTTTCAAACTTTGTCATTGCTTCTTTACCTTTAGTATAATACTTTTGAGAGGCAAATTCTATATTTATGTGTAATCTTTTAAAATTTTCTTCATCAGTACTTGTACCATCTTTATTTCTCATTTTATAATCATCTAGAAGTAAAATATTTTGAAATCTTTTTTTACTATTGATGTTAATTTGTAAAACATCACCACTATTTAAATCTTGTCCAGTATGATTTTTTTCATATGCCAATTTATGATGATAAGAATTATTTTTAAGGATGGTACTTTTATTGTTATTTCTATTAGCCTCTATATTGATAAGATCTTCATCAATTTTAATAATTAAATCAGCTATCTTTTTCTTTTCCGCATAATTTTCTATGGGTATTTCCGTATTTAGAAATGTCAAGTGTTCATAAATATAGTTTTCAGAATATTGTGTTAATCTACTTAAGAAATAAGATAATGTTTTTCTAAAGTTTTTATTTTGAAAAAGTGATTTAAATACAGGATCAAACATTGTAGGTATTAATCTATTTTTTACTTGAACTTGATTTGACATTTTACCTCCTCTACATATAACATACGATATTTTAACCATCATTTCCTTCTTATTTATGAAAAAAACTATAAAATTGTAATTTTTTATAGTTTTATTTTTCCAATGAAGTATTTTTTCTTACCTCTTCTTAGAACTAAAATTTCTTTATCAATAGCAATATCTTTAGTAACTGTATAATTTTCATCGGTGATTTTTTCTTCATTAAGAGTAATACTTCCGGCATTTACAAACTCTCTAGCTTCTCTTTTACTTGAAGCAATTTTATTATTAACTAACATATCAATGATATTTATATTATCTTCTGTTTCGAATGTTGGAACGCCTTTAAAGACATCTTCTATTTCTTTTTTACTTAAATTTTTAACATGTCCACTAAATAAAGCTTCACTCATCTCTTTGGCTTTATCAGCTTCTTTAGAGCCGTGTAAGAAAGTAACGACTTCTTTAGCTAAAGTTTTCTGAGCGATTCTAGTTTCTGGATGTTCATTCTGTTCTTTTTCAATTTTTTCTATTTCATCTTTAGTCAAGAAAGTAAATATTTTTAAGTAATCGATGACTTTTTCATCATCGCTATTTAGAAGATATTGATAGATCTCATAACTAGATGTTTTATTTTTATCAAGCCAAAAAGCATTGCCTTCCGATTTACCGAATTTTTTGCCATTTTTATCAGTTACTAATGGCATAGTAAATCCATATACTTCATGACCCGTTTTCTTTCTAATTAAATCAATACCAGCTGTGATATTACCCCATTGGTCTGATCCAGCACATTCTAACATACAATTTCTAGTTTCGTGCAAATGAAGATAATCTAAAGCTTGCATGATCATATAAGAGAATTCAGTATAAGTAATACCTGTTTCTAATCTTCTTCTGATAATATCTTTATCAAGCATATAATTGACATTAAAATATTTACCATAATCTCTTAAAAAATCGATAAAGTTAATATCTTTAGACCATTCATAGTTATCGACAACTTCAAAGCCAAATAAATCTTCAACTTGTTTTTTTAAACATTTAAAGTTGTGCTCAATAACTTCGACTGGTTGCATTTGTCTTTCTTCGGTTGGTCTTGGGTCACCGATTCTTCCAGTGGCACCACCGACTAATAAAATAGGATGATGACCAGCTTTTTCTAATCTTTTACTGATTAAGAAACTAGATAAATGTCCAAGATGTAAGCTATCGGCTGTTGGATCAGTTCCAATATAAAAGGTTAGTCCTCCGGCGTTTAGTTTTTCTTCTAAGTCTTCTCCAGCTTCATCTTTAATAAGTCCGCGCCATTTTAATTCGTCATATATTTTCATTATTTATCCTCCTCACATTTACAGTGATCACATTTTTCTTCACAGCGCGAGTTCATGTGAGTTACAATGAAGACACTGTGACTAGTACCAATTCTAGTAGCACCGGCTTCGATTAATTCATTCATCTGTTTGAATGTTTTAATGCCACCACTAGCTTTAATCTCTAATACTTCGTTTTTGTGTTCACTTATTAATTTAACATCTTCTAAAGTTACTCCACGGCTACCAAAACCGGTATTAGTTTTGATAAAATTAACAAAGGTTTCATTACAAATTTCAGTCATTTTAATAATTTCTTCTTCGGTAAGTAAAGATGTTTCGATGATTACTTTTAAGGTTTTACCATCAATTTGATCTCTGATTTCCTCAATTTCTGATTTTACATAATCGTAATCTTTATCTTTTAATGCGCCAACATTGATAACCATATCTATTTCGTCAGCGCCATTTTCAATAGCTTCAATAGCTTCATATGATTTTACTTTTGGAGTATTCATACCAAGTGGGAACCCAACAACAGTACAAATACCAATATTAGTATCTTTAAGTAAATCCTTGGCTAGAGTAACATAATATGGATGAACACAAACAGTTTCAAAATTATATTCTATAGCTTCATGACAAAGTTTTGCGATGTCTTCTTCAGTCGCATCCATTTTTAAATTTGTGTGGTCAATGTATTTTCCAATTTCCATTTTTATTCCTCCTTTAAATTAAAAAGACACTATGAATTATAAGGACGAGTGTTACCCGCGGTACCACCTCTTGCTGTGCATTGTTCCAGTCCT
>HF990852.1 GCA_000432855.1 Firmicutes bacterium CAG:822 | reverse complement strand
AGGTGACTAACTATTAAAAGTCAACAATATTTTTCAAAAAAATGAAAAATATTAATAAACGGAAGAGAATCCCATGCCAAAAGACTCCAAAAACGCAAATTTTTAAAATTTTTGGAGGTAAATAAAATTTTAAGTAAAATTTTATTTAAGTAAAGACGGATTAAAATCGATGTTATTTTTCTCTAAACAGTAAATAACTCTAATAAGTTTTTTACAAACATGAGATAAAGCGACTCTATGACATTTACCTTCAGAACGTTTCTTAAGGTAATAATCATAAAAAGTAGGTGAATATCTTAAAATAATCATCGCAATATTCATGATAGAATATCTAAGATGTCCAGAGCCATGTTTGACCATTTTACCATTAGACTGTAATGTTCCAGATTCTATGACACTTGGTTCTAATCCGGCAAATGCTAACATCTTACTTGGAGAAGAAAAATTTTTGATATCTCCATATTCAGATAAAATGGTAGCAGCAGATATTTCGCCCATCCCAGGAATGGATAGCATCCTTGGATTAAGTTCTTTGATAATTGTTGAAATTTGTTTATCTATTGGATCAATTTTGTCATTAAAGGTTTGAATAAGAGAAACATAGGTAGAAATAAGTAAATCAGTATTGTCATCGTAATGACCCACAGTGTTTTTTGCAAGTTCTTTAAGTTTGGCAAATTTAGCATATGTAAATCTACCGTGAGATAGTTTTCTTAAAGAATCATAATCTTTCATTAATGATATATGTTTAGGGTTCTTATATTTATTTAAAATATAAAGTAAAGTTTCAGAAATTTTATTATTAAAGAAAGGTTTTAATTCTGGGAAAACTTTATCTAATTCGTTAGTTAAAAGAACTTGAAATTTACTTCTTTCTTTAATTAACTGTTCTCTTGATCTACAAAGTGACTTTAATGTATAAATGTGGTATAATAAATCCGAATTTGGTTTATATGGAACTGATATGAGATAATGAGCAATCGTTATACTATCGGCTTTATCAGTTTTAGTTCTTCGTAAGCTACGAGCTTTTAAAAACTGATGTACGACAAGAGGATTCATTTTCATAAATGAATAACCTTGATTGGTTAAGAACAGTTCCAAATTCAAAGAGTAATGTCCAGTTGCTTCAAAGCAAATATGGACATCAGATTTATTATAGGGTTTCAAATGGTCCAATAACAATTGAAATCCTTTTTTGTTGTTTTCAAAGGAATCATTTTCAACAATTACTTCGCCTGTATTTGAGATAATACAGAAATCATGTTTATACTTTGATATATCAATACCGACATAATATATCATTGACAAACACCTCCTTAAATTAGTTTTGTTTGCACTGTAAGTTTGGCACAGAATTTCTAATTATGTAATCACGTAGAATAATAAAACATCGATTAGTAAGAACTAACGTGTTAACTAACTAATTAACAATAAAATTAAAAATCTGTGGTTTGAGTCACCTTCAACCAGTCCATAAAAGTGGCCGTATGTTATGACAAACAAATCCACAGTGCGTGAATTATTATATAACTAACTTTATAATAATTCAAATGTTGGTAGAAAGGAGAATCAATCAAAAATTGGATTAATTTCCTTAAGATTGATTATACGTGATGCTATGAAAATATTAAAAGGCTATGTGTTTAGAATGTATCCAACTGAAAAGCAAGAGGAACTAATTAATAA
>HF990851.1:56970-58864 GCA_000432855.1 Firmicutes bacterium CAG:822 | reverse complement strand
ACTTTTGCCTTTTACAAAGCAAATTCCTAGTAAATAAAAAAAGAGCTTTAATTACTCTTTAACTCTTCAGCAGTTTTACCATAACAATTATCTGGGTTGATATAGTTACCATCTACAGATATTTCAAATAAAACATGCTTACCCAAATCTTTTTCTAAGTTAGATTCTCCAGCTTTTCCAATGACTGTACTTTGAGCAACGGTGTCCCCCTCTTTAACGGTAACTTCACTTAGGCTTTGATAAGTTGTGATTATATTGTTATCGTGTTCAATGGTAACAATTTTGCCCATTAATTGATCTTCTTTAACAGATGTTACTGTACCAGCCAAAACACTTACAACATCAAAGGTATCATCTATTCCACCATACGCAATACCATTATTTTGAATATAGGTTGTATCATAGTTTATTATGGCATTTTGTTGAGATTTTTCATCACCCCTATAGTCATAGAAACTGTTTAAAGCTTTGATACTTTCATTAGTATATGGTTTGGAAATAACATTTTGCGTATTAACAACTGATGTGACACCATCATTAAATAGTCTTGAAACATAGATGTGATCTTCATCCTCATTCGTATTTAATGATTTTTGTGATATATCCGCATACCATAATCCACCTAAAAGTAAAGTACCTACAGCAATACATAGACCATAAACAGCTGGTTTTTTAAGCACTATTTTCTTCATATTTTTTCACCTCTACTATCATTTTGGATAGTTTTGGCTTTTTTATACTAAATTTTTTTAATTTCGGTATTTTGATAATAATGTTTTAAAATTTTATCGTAAGTATAACCTTCTTTAGCCATACCATTGGCTCCATACTGACTCATACCAACACCGTGACCAAAGCCTTTAGTAGTAATGGTAACATTGTTTTCATTTTGGATAATTTCAAAATAATTTGATCTTAATGAAAGTTTTGTAGCAACATCGCGGCCATTTAATTCTTCACCATTTATTTTTAAGGTTCTGGTTCTTCCAGTACTTGTTTTAGAAGTTACTTCGATGGTTAGTGTATCATTATAAGGTAAATTTAATTTATTATAAAAATCTTCTAAAGTAAAGGTATAAGTATCGGTATAGACTGGGGATTCTTCATCCCAAACACTTTCCACACTTCTTAAATAGGGAAGGGCTGATGTGAAAACTTCTTCACTATTTTCAGTGGCTCCAACACTTGTGGAAAAAAACATAGCATTGACAATTTGTCCATTATATGTTAAATATTGACCGTTGGTTTCAGCAATCGCTTTTTTTATCTTATTCATTTTTTCTTGGTATTCATCTTGCCAATTTTCTTTTAACTGTTCGTTGGTTAAATATACTTGATTAGCAGTAGTATTTACAACATCATACTCTTTATCTTTAGTTGCTGTCATCTGATACATGGCATAACTTCTAGAAGCAACGGCTTGAGCTTTTAAAGCTTCTAGTTCAAAGGTGGCAGGCATTTCACCAGCAACAACGCCCGTTATATATTCTTCAAAAGGAACTTTAGTAATTGTTCCAGTTTCTTCATCTTTAACTCTAATGACGTTGTTTGTGACATATTTAAAATTAATTTCATCTGTTTTTACAAATATTTTGACAAACAAAAAAGGTATTATAATAACTAAAAGCGCTACTACAATAAGCTTTTTCATATCTTAGTTCCTTTCTATATGAATCTCGTGCTTTCGAAAAAATCATAGAAAAAATTTACGACTAAGTACGATAAAGTCATAGCGACTATTAGATATAATACCCTAGATGAATAATATCTATTCTTTTTAAATATGCCGGATATGTTTAAACTTTCTAAAGCCCAAATGGTCATTATTACCGTTATAATGTATAAAAAACCTTTAAGTGACATTAGTTTTTATAATTATCTAACATTTCAATAC
>HF990851.1:0-56893 GCA_000432855.1 Firmicutes bacterium CAG:822 | reverse complement strand
AAAGGTGTTTTTAAAAATACATCGGTAATGTCTTTAGCTCTAAATAATGGCATATTTCCATTGATGGCAATTATATTAGCATCGTTATCTTTTCTGGTATATTTTACTTCTTTGATGTTATCTACTTTAGCACATCTTACTTGATCAACTTTATTACAAGCAATACTAATACCTATTCCACTACCACATATTGCAATACCTTTTTCAACTTTGCCATCTCTGACTGCTTTACCCAATTTAAAACCATATTCTGGATAGTCATGACTTGTTTTATCATCGCAACCATAGTCAATGACAGTATATCCTTTTTTAGTTAAATATTTTGTTAGTTTTTGTTTTAATTTAAAACCTCTATGGTCACTAGCTAGACCTATTTTATTATCAGGAATATTTAAATTTAAAATAGTTTGTTCTTGATAATCATTTTTTACAATATCTTTTAAAGATGCTTCTTTATTTGTTTCATTCATAAGCCATCCTCCTTTTAGATTAATTATAACATTAATTTGTGAAATTTTTAAGAAAAAAACATTTGCTTTAAAAACAAATGTCTTATTTTACGAATGGTAATAAAGCCATAAATCTAGCTTTTTTAACTTCGCCCGCAATATATCTTTGGTGTCTTGCACAAGCACCAGTAATTCTTCTTGGTAAAATTTTACCTTTATCTAAACTGACATATTTTTTTACAGTATCGTCTTTATAACTTACATGCTTACCAGCACACATTTGACATACTTTTCTTTTTCTTCTACGAAATTCTGCCATAACTATCCTCCTATTCTAAGAAATTATCATCAATTGAAACATTATCCCCGAAATCAGCGAAAGGATCGTCATCAACATTAACATCGTTAGTAGGTGCGGCTGGAGCATCCCTATAATCATATGGAGTTGTATTATTTGCTTCAGCTTGTCTACGTGAATCTAAGAATTGAACATTATCAGCAACAACATCAGTTGTATATCTCTTACTTCCGTCCTGGGCAGTATAGCTTCCAGTTTGAATTCTTCCTTCAACAGAAACCCTGCTACCTTTATCTAAATAATTAGCTATATTTTCAGCTTGACGACGCCAAACTACAATGTTAATAAAATCGGCTTCTCTTTCACCTTGGGCATTATTAAAAGTTCGGTTGACTGCTAAACTGAATCTAGTATATGGAACGTTTCCACCAGTATACCTTAATTCAGGTTTTGCCGTTAGTCTACCAACTAAACATACTCTGTTCATAAAACTACCTCTTTTCTTACTCTTCTACTTTTGTAATTAAATGACGAACGATGTCATTATTGATAAGAGCTAAACGGTCAAATTCTTTAATTGCCTTATTGTCTTTAGCTTCAACTTCAAAAACGAAATAGTATCCGCTTTTAAAATCTTTAATTTCATAAGCTAATTCTCTTTGTCCCATGTTTTCTTCTTTCGTTACTTTACCACCGTTTTTAGTGATGATGTCTGAAAAGTCTTTAACAACTTTTTTTACTTCATCTTCACCTAAAGTTGGTCTAACGATAAACATGATTTCATAGTTTCTCATTTTTCCACCTCCTTATGGCCATTAGGCTTTCTTTTATGAAAGCAAGGAGTAAATTAATTACTCGGCTTTGATTATACCAAAATTTATGAAAAAAGTAAACTATTTATGTTTACTTTCTGTATGAATTTACTGAACAAAAATAGTTTTGAAAGGTGATTTTTTCTTTTTTATAAAATTTATGTTTTGTTTTTAAGTTTTTAATTTTCTTGTATCTTGTTTTATTTGATAATTTGATAATTAGTTTTCCTTTTAATTTAAAATTATAACCTAGAAAAGTAAAACCATTTTTAATGTTTGTGATTTCAGTTTTGTTATTATTTAATTTTAAGCTATATTTTTCTAATTTGTGTTTTATTTGCTTTAAGCAATATTTTAAATATTCTTTATCTTTGTGAATTAAAATAAAATCATCCATGTAATGAATCATATATTTAACTTTTAAATCATGAATAATATAATGGTCGACTTCTGATGAATAATATACCGATAGTATTTGTGATGACAATCCACCAATAGGTAATCCTTTTCCTTTTTCATAATAAGGAATATGACCTAAGTTATTACCGTCTTTAACTACTTTTATCTTTTC
Source organism: Firmicutes bacterium CAG:822 (assembly GCA_000432855.1). Taxonomy (GTDB): domain Bacteria; phylum Bacillota_I; class Bacilli_A; order RF39; family UBA660; genus Coprosoma. The sequence goes on along the minus strand of HF990851.1, from coordinate 54,763 downwards.
ATTCACATATTTGTAATCTGTACTGTCAATTATTTTAGAAACAATATTATATTCATCAATATCTAATTTATCTTTAAGCATACTTTTTAATTTATCATGGTCAATAGTATAAAAATATTTGGAGATATCTAATTTTAAAACGTAAAATTCACCATATTTTTTGTTTAAGTTTAAATACTTTTTTAATAATTTAAGACCATAGCTAGTCCCCATATTCTTTCTAGTGGCCACATTCCTAATATCTAGATATCTTTCTAATTTAGGTATTAATACTGTTCTTGAAATATAATGATTGATTAATTTATCGACTAAATTTAAACTCATAATAATTCGTTCTTTGGGTTCACGTATTAAAAAAATATTATATTCTTCTTTATCAAAATTATTTATTTTGTTTAAAGCTCTGGTGATATTTTGAATTTTATATTTTTCAAAGTTATATAATTTCTTCTTATTTTTAATACACTTACTGATTTCATTTTCATAAATATCTAATAAATCTTTATAACTTACTTTTATCACTTTTAATCCACCCATGAACCATTTTAGTAATGGTAAGTAATTGATTCGATTTTTTTAAACACTCTTTTTCACTAATATATTTGTTTTTTAAACTTCTTTCTAAATAAAAGTCTAACATACTGATTTTACTTAAAATTTTAACTTGAATATTCCTTTTATTTTTACTGTAGTTAGCTTCATAGATTAAATATAAAATATCTAAACTATCATTAAATAATCTATCTTTAATGACATGTTCTTTTCTAGGATAATTGATAATAATATTATCTAAAGACATAATAAACTGTTTCATATTCTTAACAATTAAAAATTCATTCATCTAATTTACCTTCGATAAAATTTAATATTTCTTTTAAATTTTTAGAATTTAATTGATCTAACTTGTCATATATTTTTTCAATATCCCTTTTAAAATTGTATTTTACTTTACCTTTTTCTAAATATTTTTCATAATTATTTTTCCTTTTAAAATTAACCTTTTTACCATCTAATTCATAATTTATTTTTTTATCTTCTAGAGTATTTACTACTTTATGTATCGAACCAACTGGGAAACCAACTCTATTACCCACAATTTTATAATTAAATAAATAATTTAAGATATATGAGTCTCCATCAAAGACATGATAAAAACCACCAACTTTTCGAAAAACAACAAACATAAAGCATCCTACCTTTCTTACTAATTATTAATATTAAAAGCAGTATTAAGAAATATGAATAGTTCTACGAGTTCTAATGTAGATCAAAATTCATATCATAATACTGCTTTGCTTTTATAATAAAGTGTATAGGCCTGCACGTATGCATAAACCATCTTTATTCCTGTTTTAGGATTAAATCCAAGGATAAACTTTGTTCCTTATAATTCTATTACATAGCCTTAACCATATAAGCGCATTTTTTAAGGAGCTGGGCGGACGGCATTGGAGTTGTTGTTCACGTTGTTTCCATTGCCATTGACATTACCAGTACTGTTCAGATTGGCTGCGTTGTTGGAATTACTGGCATTAGGAGCCCTATTATTTTCAGTTTACCCTAAATATTAGATAACAATCTATCCAATATTTTTCTTATTTTAACAATATATAAATATTTTTTATAATTGTTATTATCAAAATTTTTACTTCTAATAATTTCTAAGTTATCGATAACTTTATAACTAATTTGATATTTATCCAACAATTTAAAACTATTGTTAAATTTAATTAATTTTAAAATATCTTTATCATAGCTAAAACTATAATATTTTTCTTTCTTTTTAATAATTATTAAATATCTTTTGTGATGTTTCTTTAGAAATACATATCTATTATACGCACTAAACTTTACACCACCACCTTTGATATTCTTAATTTTAAAATCAAATACCCTTGAAATTTGGGGCGGTCCCCGTAAGACTTCGCCTTACAGGGGACGCTTCGCAAGCTCTATTTCAATTTGAATGGATTACTTTGACTTCCTATTCCATCCGTGATTTGAACACTTGTGTTTAGATATAAGACTGGGCGGACGGCATTGGAGCTGCGGGCCACGAGGCGCCCACCGCCATAGACACGACCAGTACTGCCCAGAGCGGCCGCGTAGGTGGAATGACTGGCAAGAGGAGCCTGTAACCATTCAGTTTTTCCAATAGATAAGTAGTCAGTATATTGGCAGCTAGAATCATAGTTATAAAGAGCCGCTGATAAACAACTTTCTCCTGCTGCATAGCCATAGTCACTTGGATACATTAATCCTATGTTTTGGGTTGTACTTCCTGGATTGCCACTATATACCTGGCTACTATCTCTTTCGGCATTATAATAACCACTGGCAGTTAGAGTTCGATAATTACTAGTTGTTGATCCTCCTAAATAGTATGTCGATGGTGATATCATATTTCTATATGTACTATTTAGACTATTATAATATGTTCCATTTAAATATGTCTGTAAAGTTGAATCTTCCCAGTTATTATAGTTCTTTCCTGATTGCTGAACTTTATTCCAGTAAAATCCACTACTTGTTCCGATGGTTACTCCGTTATCTGTGGTAACTGGGGTTAAGGCTTCATCTTTGATTATTTTTACCTTTCCATCAATTATTCCCATGATTCGCCATAGTTCACAAGTGCTACTAGTTTGATTATTAACATTGGTACAATTATAGTAAACATAATTGTTTGGCTCTGCTCCATAATATCTTATATTATCATTATCATCTGTATATAATTCATCTGGATTTGTTGATACTAGTTCGGTTATTGTATCAGAAGCATCACCATATGGGAACACAGTAACTGTATAACTACTGCTTTTTCTATTAGTTCCATCTGATACTGTGGCCACTAATGAACCGCTCGCTGTGAATGAAACATTAACTGTAGTACTTGTTACATTTACTGCAGTTCCGTTATCTTTTTTATAAGTACATGTTAACGATGAACCACATCCTGATGGATATGTTATTGTTACTGTTTTACCGTTACTTGTTTCAGTTTCTTTAAATGTTGGACTTGTTAATGTTGAAGTAGTAACTGTTTTACTAGTTGTTGAAGTTTTTCCACTACTTGCTGTTACTCTTACTTGAATACTATAACTTGTTCCAGCAGTTAGACCGGTAAATGTATATGTTTTATTTGTTCCACCATTTACCCACGTCTTACCACCATCTTTAGAAAATTCATATTTGCTTATTCCACTTGTAGCTGAAGCTGTTGCTACTACGGTGATACTATTTGTTTTACTAGTTGTTGAAATGGATAGTGATATACTATCAGCTTTAGATTTTCCTGTTAATGTAGTATTACTACTTACTGTGTATTTAGCTCCTACACTGCCTACTCTAGTATTTCCACTATACCAACCGTCAGCTATATATGTACTAGAGGCTGTTATACTTGGTAAAGTTACTTGGCAATTAGTTGCACTATTTTGGATTGTACACGTTCCAATTGTTGAGCCAATTGAAGACACATTTGAACCTTTACTATATGTAACGGTTACTACTTTACTGGTTATAGCATAGTATGTTTTATTTGCTGTTAAGCTTAATGATGCATTTGCTTTTACTGTAGCTGTTGTGGCACTTGCGCTTGTTCCCCATCCAGTTATTGTAAAGCCGCTTCTTGTAATGCTTGGTGTTGTTACATTACAACTTGAAGCCGTATTATACATCGTACAACTTTGAGATGTTGAACCTATACTACTAGCTCCATTCTTATCAAATGTTATTGTTACTTTCTTACTTGTTATGGCATACCATGTACTATTATTGTTTGAACTTGTTAAAGTTAAAACTTTACTTGAAGTGTTGTAGCTACTATTGTTGGTTGTTGATGAAGCTGACGTATTATAACCAACTATTGTGTAACCACTTCTAGTTATTGTTGGAGCAGTTACGGTACAACTTGTTGCTTGGGCATTGCCATTATAAGTTGCAGCTAATGTACATGTTTGATTAGATGTACTAGACAAGCTAGCTCCATTCGCATTAAACTTAGCGGTTAAGGTTACTGCATCTTTTCTGGTTATGGCATAGTAAGTCGCATTTGTACTTACTGCTTTTGATGTGTTTTGATTCCATGATGAAGTTGTAGCTGATGCGCTTGTATTATATCCTACTACGGTTGGTGTATTTGTACTTGCATTTATTGTTGGCGATGTGATATTACAACTACTTGCTTGAGTCGCATTATTATAGACTGCTGGTATTGTACAGCTTTGAGTAAGTGTTGTATTACTATTAGCTGAACCTCCACTCGGTGTTTGACTAGTAGATCCATTTTTATTAAAGGTTATAGTTATGGTTTTAGCTTCTTTTCTATATATTGCATATAAAGTAACATTACCATTATTCATCTTTAATGATGTTAATCCTGTTGTCGCATCTTTATTGGTATTCCATCCTACAAATGTCCATCCTGATTTACTAGCTGTTGGTGTTAGATCTATGGCTTCTCCATAGTTTACTTTATCTGTCTCTTTGGTACTGCTTGTTCCTCCATTGGTCTTATAATCATATGTGACAGTATAGGTATTTTGTTTTACTTTTGATGTTAGGGTAATACTAGATGACATATCATATTTATCATTTGGGCTTCCTACTTTATTATTTCCGTTATACCATCCATCTATGACATATCCCTCATTTGGAGTAATAGATGGTAATGTTATCTCACATGATGTTTCATTATTATAGATTGTACATGAATCTTCTTCTTTTCCAACACTTTCTATATTACTTCCTTTTTCATAAGTTGCTTTTAAGGTTTTAGAATATATTGCATATAGAGTTGTAGATTGTTCTTTCATTTGATAACTTGTTAGACCTACTTCAGCATTTTTATTAGTATTCCAACCGACGAAGATCCATCCTTGTTTATAGGCAACATTACTTAAATTAGCATTACTTCCACTAGTTAAGTATTCCCCTTCACTATCAACTCTGTCTCCTCCGTTTGTCTTATAATCATAAGTAAGTAAATATGTTTTAGGGGCATCTTCACTTTTATTATCTTGAGTATAATCAAAATCTATAGTTACTTCACTTGAGGTTTCTTCTCCATCGTAATCTGGATTATAAGCTATTTTAACGTGTATTAATTTACTTTCTTTAGCTTTTAAGACTTCACCTTTAGTATAACCTGAAAAAGTAATGATGACCGCATCACTATTACTATTTTTTAGGTTAGTTAAAATATCATTTAGTTTGGCATCTATTGTTCCTTTATTTTCTATAGTGACATCATATTCCATGGCATCACCTTTATCATACAAATTGGCTTCCATAGATGCGGTTAATTTATCCCAATCAGGAGCCACTGCATTTTCGGCTGATCCTGTTGGAGTACCTGATGTGACATTAGTTATTTCGATATCCCAGTTACTAGTTACCTTAGATGTTCCTTTTATTTCTAATCTAGTTTGAAAGGCGGCATAACCTACTACCATACAAAGTAGGACTCCTATCAAACTAAATATTATTACATTTCGTCTTTTCTTACTCCTATGCATATTATTCACCAAGTATATTATACCCCCCCCCATGAAAAATGCAAGTAGGAATGTTATCATTTTACTAGACACTTTACACAGGGGGTGTCTAATCAACCTTGTTGTGGGGGGTTGGGTGGTATAATATTGGGAAAGGATGTGATTTTTATGCCTCGCTCTTATGACAAAAACTTTAAAGCTATGATTGTGAATCTGATTGTTAATGAAAAACACTCTACTATAGCTACTGCCAATCAATTCGATATTCCTCTTAAAACTTTAGAAAAATGGATTACTGCTTACAACAAAGATCATAATGTTTTTGATGAAGATTATCTCTCTAAGGAACAACAAATTATTGAATTAAAAAAAAGAAATTCTAAACTCGAAAAAGATAATGAAATACTAAAAAAAACGATTACCTTATTGGCAAAAAAGGAATAAATACTTTTGAAGTTGTTTCTATTCTTTCTAAAAAATATTCCCTTAATTCTATTCTTTCCGCTTTAGATATTAATCGTTCTTCTTATTATTATTGGCTTAATCATCACTCTATAAATGAAAATAATAAGGTACATCTTTATCAACAAATTATTTCAATTTATTCTCTTTCTAAAGGTATTTATGGCTCTCCAAAAATTACTGCTTCTCTTATTAATTTGGGCTTTTCCGTTTCTATATCTACTGTGTCTAGAGCTATGAATACCCTTGGAATTAAAAGCATTGTGGCTAAAAAGTTCCCTAAAAAAGTTTCTCGTATTACGGGTGATGAAAAAAAGAAAATTGTGAATCTTATTAAAAACTTAAACATTACTCATATTAATCAAGTTTGGACTACGGATATCACTTATATTAAAACAATCAACGAAGGTACATTTTATCTTATTTCTTTCATTGACTACTTTTCTAAAAAAATTGTTGCTTGGAATTTATTTGATAGGCAAACTTCAAAACAAGTTATTATTGTTCTCAAAGATGCCATACGAAAAAGAAAACCTAATCCTGGTATAATTATACATTCTGATAAAGGTTCTCAATTACGTTCTAGAGAATACCGTAAATTTTTATCTAATAATAATATGGTTTTCAGTTATACTTCTTTGAATCACTCTTATGATGAAAATGCGGCCCAAGAGTCGTTTCATAGTTTACTTAAAAAAGAATGGCTTTATCAAATGAAATTGTATAACTATGAGGATGCTTATAGGGAGATTTTTAACTACATTGAAGGGTTTTATAATCCTATTAGAATTCATTCTTCTATCGGGTATATGTCTCCTATAAACTTTGAAAAATCTCTACAAAATTCGGCTCTCCACTTTCTAGTGGGGTGGCAAATTTTAAAAAAACATTATAAACAAAAGAGAAAACATTGAATCTTAATGATTCAAAAATTTTTCTCTTTTTTTTCATCTCTTTATATAAATTTTTCAAAAAAATTGATTTTTATGCTTTTGTCCATTTTCAATATTTTTTCTACTGCCTCCCGAATAACTTTTGTGTAAAATTACTAATGTTCTTAATCTAAAAAATTTAAAATTTTTATATCCATATGCTCTATCCACAATTTTTGTTATTGTATTATTATTTGCTTCAGTAAATCCATTCGAATATCTTTCATCCTTAAATGAATTCACTATTTCATTTATCCAATTATTTATTGTATTAGTTGCTTCAACCATCTCTGGGATTTTACTATCATAACATTGTTTTACCCACTCTTTTAACTGTCTTTTCGCATCTTTATATTTTACGTGTGTTGTTATTCTTAAAAATTCCTCTTTTAAATTATATGCTTCTAATAGTTCACTGTTCATATTTAATACTTCTTGTAATCTATCAATTCTATATATTTCTACAAATTGATTATTCTTCTTTATCTTTATTGTCCCATACCAATAATCATTAAATTTATCATATGGTTTTTGTTTAATTAGTCCTTTATCATATTTTTCTTGTCGTTCTTGTTTTATTTTAAGTTCAGCTTTGGTCTCATTAAATGATTTTAGTAAAAGACTTTTATTAGTCCTATTTTTAAACATTATATATTCTTTGCTTCTCTTATTATCTTCATATTTATGTACGAGTCTAATTCTCACATCATCTAGTCCTTTGGTTACATATTTGATATAATGAAATGGGTCGGCCACAAATATTGCCTTTGGAAAACATATTTTGACGACCTCGTAATATGGTCTATATAAATCACATATTACTACTTTTACGGACTTCCTATTTTTTACTTTTAAAAAGTAATCTATTAGGTAGTCCTTTTTTCTTGTTGGTAATATGTCAAGTGTTATTTTATGTATTGGATCATTCAATACAAATGAATATAATCCTTCTTGTGTATAAGTTGATGTTTCATCAAAAGATATAACTTCTGGCACTGTTTCTATATTATCTGGATAATTATTTGTTGCTTCTAAAAATGTTTTTCTCACAACACTTACTGATGTATTTGTTTCTTTAGCTATCGCGGTTAACGTACGATCTCTGTCCATACATAATTTTAAAATTAACTGTTTCGTTTTATGTGATATTTTACTTTTTGGACTACTTATTCCTAAATCTTCAGTAAATGTTTTTTTACAATATTTACATTCAAACCTTCTTTTATATACTATTAAATATGTTTCTTCTTCTGAATTTTTTAAATAAGTTATTTTACTTGGTTTTAAATAGTCATGTATTTTTTTACTAAAATTATTACACTTTGGACATCGAGCTTTTTTCCTACTTGATTTGATATGTATACATTTTGTTTTTTCATCTTCTGTTTCTACTTTAATAATATCAATAAATTCCTCTAAATTTAATATCTTTCTAAAATCTTCTTTTGTCATTCCATTCCTACCTTCTAGTAACTATAGTTACATCTTGATTATGACAAAATTCGTTTGATTTTTCTACCCCAGTAAAAAATGGAGCTTTTTAAAAAAACAACCCCACTAGAAAGTGTAGTTGTTTTCCACATTTACCCCACTAGAAAATCATGCTTTTACAAAAATGGACCCCACTGAAAAGTGGAGACCTATTTTATTTTGACCCCACTAGAAAGTGGAGAGCCCAAAATTCAAAAACCCCCTCTAAAAGTTGTCCAAAATATTGACAAAGTCCCAAGTAAAAGCACATAAATAATATAAAAAAAGAAACAAGACTTTACACTTGTTTCCTTATGGGGGTGGTGGGATTATTGAATCCAACAACCTGATGAATCAACCCAGTAATTTCCAATATATGTATTAGTGGCCATTGAGCCATCTGAGTTAAAGTACCAGCCATGTGAGGCACATGAATAATCTTCACTATATACCCATCCTGTCATCATACATCCTCTTGGAAAAGCTCGATTTTGCCATTTATTCTCTTTAGAATCTAGTTTAGCAAAATAATACCATTTATTATTTATTAGTTTCCATCCCATTGCCATTGTATAATCATCGTTGAGATAATAGTATTGGCTTGGACAGGCATAATCACTGACAGCCCAGTCATTTTTTATCCATCCTTTTTGGAGACATCCTTCATTATTTGCGTAATAGTAGATTGGATTTGATACATCGCCAAGAAAGAACCATTCTGTTTGCCTTGCACCATTTTCCCAATAATATCTGCAATCACCATCATCATAAAATCCATTGTTAATAATAACTGTATATGAACTACTTATAGTATTTGTTCCATCAGATATGGTAGCTACTAAATCTCCACTATCTGCAAATGATAATTCCACAATACTAGTTACACTACTGACAATATATCCATCGTCTTTTTGATAAGTACAAGTTAGTGTACTTCCACATCCACTTGGATATGTTATTGTTACTGTTTTTGGTGGTAAATCCGTTTCACTAAACGTTGGCTTAGTTAAAGATGAAGTTGTAACTGATTTACTTGTACTTGTAGTCTTGCCACTACTTGCAGTTACTCTAACTTGAATATTATAAGATGTCCCTTGGTTAAGTCCATTAAAGGTATAGGTCTTACTTGTTCCTCCATTTACCCAAGTCTTTCCGCCATCTTTAGAAAACTCATATTTAGCTATTCCACTATCAGCTGTGGCATTGGCCACTACAGTTATACTATTAGTTGTATTGGTAGTTGAAATAGACAAACTAATATTATCGGCTTTAGCTTGAGCCGTTAAAGTTGTATTATTGCTTACTGTATATTTAGCCCCCGCACTTCCTACTCTAGTAGAACCACTATACCAACCATCGGCTACATATGTGCTGGAAGCTGTAATGCTTGGAAGGGTAACTTGACAATTAGTCGCACTATTCCTAATTGTACATGTTCCCGATGTACTTCCTATTGATGATACATTAGAACCTTTACTATATGTAACGGTTACAACTTTACTTGTTACAGCATAATAAGTTATATTACTACTTATGGCTACACTTGTATTTACTTTAACTGCTGCACTTGTCGCACTAGCGCTTGTTCCCCATCCAGTTATTGTAAATCCACTTCTGGTTATAGATGGTGTTGTTATATTACAACTAGATCCTCCATTATATCTATAACATGATTGACTAGCACTACCAATTGAAGTCGCGCCATTTTTATTAAAGGTTGCTGTTAATTGCGATGAACTTCTAGTTACTGCATAATAGGTTGCATTACTACTAAAACTTTTAGCAGTATTTTGAGTCCAAGCTGACGAAGTACTTCCTGATGAAGTATTCCAACCTAAGACACTAAATCCACTGGATGCTGTTATAGTTGGTGATGTGATACTACATGTTGTTCCTTGAGCTGTTCCGTTATATGTAGCAGCTATTGTACAAGACCTACTAGTTGCTCCTATTGATGATGCACCATTTTTATTAAATGTAACGGTTATCGTTTTTGCATCTTTCTTTGTTATTGCATAGTATGTTGCATTACTACTTACAGCTTTACTAGTCTTGTGATTCCATGATGAAGATGTTGCTGAGGAACTTGTATTATATCCAACTACTGTTGGGGTATTGGTTGATGGGTTTATTGTTGGTGAGGTTATATTACATGTTGTAGCTTGAGCGGTTCCATTATATGTAGCAGCTATTGTACAACTTTGAGTTAAACTTGTTCCTGTGTTAGCTGATCCACCATTTGGTGTTTGACTTGTTGCCCCATTTTTATTAAAGGTAATTGTTACTGTCTTGGCTGCTTTACTTGTTTGTGCATAATATGTATCATTGGCACTTACGGCTTTTGCTGTATTTACACTCCACTGATTTGAATGAGTACTTGCGGCAGTTGACCAACCTATTACTGTTGGTGTGTTTGTACTACCGGTTATACTTGGACTCGTTACGTTACATGAAGCACTTGTATTATACATTGTACAGCTTTGTGATGTACTTCCAATAGCAGATGCGCCATTCTTATCAAAGGTTATCGTTATTTTTTTGCTTGTCACTGCATACCACGTACTATTATTATTTGATGCTGTTAATGTTAAAGCTTTACTTGATGTATTATAAGATGAATTATTAGTTGTTGATGAAGCTGATGTGTTATAACCAATTATTGTATATCCGCTTCTGGTTATTGTTGGAGCTGTTACTGTACAACTAGTTGCTTGAGCTTTACCATTATAACTTGCAGCTAGTGTGCATGTTTGATTAGATGTACTTGATAGACTGGCTCCATTCGCATTATATTTAGCGGTTAAGGTAACGGCATCTTTTTTAGTTATTGCATAGTATGTTGCATTACTACTTACGGCTTTACTTGTCTTTTGATTCCAACTACTACTTGTCGCACTTGATGATGTATTATATCCTATTACAGTTGGTGTATTACTACTCGCATTAATCGTTGGTGAGGTTATATTACAGCTTGTTGCTTGAGTAGCATTATTATATACGGCAGCTATTGTACAACTTTGAGTAAGTGAAGTATTACTGTTTGCTGACCCACCGTTCGGTGTTTGACTTGTTGCGCCATTTTTATTAAAGGTTATAGTTATTGTTTTAGCTTCTTTTCTATATATGGCATACAATGTGACATTACTATCTCCCATAGTTAATGAGGATAATTTTGTTGTGGCATCTTTATTTGTATTCCATCCAACAAATGTCCATCCTGATTTAGTGGCTGTTGGAGTTAAATCTATAGCGGATCCTTCTTCAACTGTCGCTGTCGTTTTAGTAGCTGATGTTCCACCATTTGTACTATAGTTATAAGTTACAGTTCTTCCTACTTTTACGGTATATGAACTACTTACTGTATTTGTTCCATCACTAACTGTAGCTTTTAAATTTCCACTATCGGTAAATGATACTTTGACTGTACTACTTGTTACATTTACTGCAGTTCCATTATCTTTTTGATATGTACATGTTAATGATGAACCACATCCACTTGGATAAGTTATAGTGACTGTTTTACTTGTTGTTCCTTCTTCACTAAATGTTGGTTTTGATATACTTGATGTGGTTACATTTTTACTTGATGTTGATGTTTTTCCACTATTTGATGTTACTCTAACTTGAATATTATAACTTGTTCCAGCAGTTAATCCAGTAAATGTATAACTACTTCCAGTTCCTGTTTGCCAGGTCTTTCCACCATCTTTTGAAAATTCATATTTGCTTATTCCACTAGTAGCTGATGCATTAGCTACTACGGTAATACTATTGGTTGTATTTGTGGTTGAAATAGATAGTGTTGGATTTGCGGTATCTATTTTGACTGGTGTTGTGGCTATGGCTGATATATTTCCAGCTTTATCTATTGCCCTAAATTGAATGTTTGTATTCCTATCGGCTGTGAAGGTTATTGTTCCAACTCCGTTAGATGTAGATAAAGCTCTTGTTGTCCATGCGCCATTTTCATACCATTCATAATGATCTATTCCACTACCTTCATCAGTTGAAGTAACGGTTACAGTTACATTTCCGCCACTCCAAGCTCCTTTGGATGAGTTTGTAATACTTGGAGCTGTGGGTGCGATATTATCTATAGCATTGGCATAATAGGTGGCATTATTTGATAATGTTAGTTTACTGCCAGCTGCGGTTCCAGTGGTTGCCCCACTAGTCGTTGACCATCCAACTGATGAGTATCCAGCATTTGGAGTAATACTTGGAAGGGTGACTTGACAATTAGTCGCACTATTTCTAATAGTACATGTTCCTGATGTACTTCCTATTGATGATACATTAGAACCTTTACTATATGTAACTGTTACAACTTTACTTGTTACAGCATAATAAGTTATATTACTACTTATGGCTACACTCGTATTTACTTTAACCGCTGCACTTGTCGCACTAGCACTTGTTCCCCATCCAGTTATCGTAAATCCACTTCTAGTTATAGAAGGGGTTGTTATATTACATGATGCACTTGTATTATATCCAACTACTGTTGGTGTATTACTTGATGGGTTTATTGTAGGTGATGTTATATTACAGCTATTTGCTTGAGTCGCATTATTATATACAGCAGCTATCGTACAACTTTGGGTTAAAGTGTTAGCGGTATTAGCACTTCCTCCACTCGGTGTTTGACTAGTAGATCCATTTTTATTAAAGGTTATAGTTATGGTTCTGGCTTCTTTTCTATATATCGCATATAAAGTAACATTACTATCTCCCATAGTTAGTGATGATAGTCCTGTTGTGGCATCTTTATTTGTATTCCATCCGACAAATGTCCATCCTGATTTAGTGGCTGTTGGAGTTAAATCTATTTCTTCTCCATAATTTACTTCGTCATTTTCTTTAGTCGTGCTTGTTCCACCATTAGTTTCATAATCATAAGTTACAGTATACGTGTTTTGACTTACTTTTGAAGTTAATGTTATATTATTTGTAAGACTATATTTATCTTCTGGATCTCCTGCTTTATCATTACCATTATACCAACCATCTACTGCATATCCTGTACTAGGTGTGATTGTTGGCAAAGTTACTTCACATGAGGTTTCATTATTATAGATTGTACAAGCATCTTCATTTTTACTTATACTTTCTACATTTTCTCCTTTTTCATAAGTAACAGTTAAATCTTTTGAGTATATGGCATATAAAGTTGTGGCCTGTTCTTTCATTTGATAGCTAGTCATACCTACTTCGGCATCTTTATCAGTATTCCAACCAACAAACCTCCAACCTTGTTTATAAGCCACATTACTTAGATCGACATTACTTCCACTCGTTAGATATTCTCCTTCACTATCTACTCTTTCTCCGCCATTGGTCCTATAGTCATAGGTGAGTAAGTATGTATCTGGAATATCTTCACTTTTATTATCTTGAGTATATTCAAAATCTATTTCTACTTCACTTGAGGTCTCTCCGCCTTCATATTCTGGATTATATTCTATTTTAACGTGTATTAATTTACTTCCACCAGCTTGTAATACTTCACCTTTAGTATAACCTGAAAAAGTAATGATGACAGCATCACTATTACTATTTTGTAAATTAGTTAGAATATCATTTAGTTTGGCATCTATCGTACCTTTATTTTCTATGGTGACATCATACTCCATGGCATCACCTTTATCATACAAGTTGGCTTCCATTGATGCGGATGTATTTTTCCATGATGGTTTTACGGCATTTTCGGCTGATCCTGTTGGGGTTCCATCAGTAACATTTGTTATTAATATATTCCAGTTACTTGTTACTTTTGATGTACCTTTTATTTCTAATCTTGTTTGAAAAGCGGCATATCCTACTACCATACATAATAAAATTCCTACTAAACTAAATATTACTATGTTTCTCTTTTTCTTACTCCTATGCATATACTCACCCACCTACTTTAAATTATAAGAATAAACATTTGTCATATATTGTTATATTTTATCTTATTTTAATTATATAACATGAAAACGGTTTTTGCAAGACACTTGTAAGACAGTTGTCTTGCGTTATTTATATGCCTTTTGTATTAAAATTGTGGTAGTGATTGCATTATGTTTATTGAATAAGGAGGATACAATGTTTCAAATAAAACCAGATCGAAAAGAAACTGAAAATAAGACTGTTAGATTTCCTGTTGAATTAATTGATAAAATTGAAAAAGCTTTAGTAGGGAAGAATGCAACTTTTTCAGCATTTGTTATACAAGCATGTGAATATGCTTTAAATAATATGGAGGTGGAAGAAAAAAGGAAAGTAAATTCTTAAGTTAAACTTTCTTTATTTTAATTTAATAACAGTTGTAGTAATTAGATCAATAATAAATAATATTGTAATTATTATGGTTATAAATTTAGGAATTTTCTTTTCCAATTTGTCTATGAGTGGTTTTATAAAATAAATTACAAATATACTAACAATGCCCCAAACTAATGACATTTCTAGGGAAATATATTTACCGATATTATATTTATAATTTTTATAATTCCATAGTGTTTCATGAAATAGGTTTTCGATTAATATTCCTCCTATCCATTCAATAATAGTTAATACTATTGTTAATATTACAAAAGTTACTAAAGTTTCTATAAATCTACTTTGATGCATGTTTTTAAATATTTTTCTTGATATTATGAGTGTTAATATAGCTCCAAAGCCATATACTGGAGTCCATGGGCCATATAAAATTCCACTTGAAAAATGGCCAGATACTATTAAAGTAAATATACCTTCAACAATAAAACCTAAAATGGAATATATAAAAAAACAATTAAGTAAATACATATTAATCACCATTATTAGTATGTATTTTTTAATTGTTTTTAAACATTAAATCTAAAGTGACATATGTCACCATCTTGCATAACATAGTCTTTACCTTCTAATCTTAATCTTCCGGCTTCTTTAACTTTTAATTCTGAACCATATTTTTTTAGATCATCAAAGCTCATAATTTCAGCTTTAATAAATCCTTTTTGAAAGTCGGTATGAATTATACCTGCACATTCTGGAGCTTTCATACCTTGTTTATAAGTCCAAGCTCTAACTTCATCTGGTCCGGCAGTTAAATAGGTTGATAGGCCTAACAATTTATAAGATGATTTAATTAACTTATCCAAACCACTTTCTTCGATACCTAAATCATTTAATAATTCTTTTTTATCTTCGTCATCTAATTCAGATAATTCTGATTCAATTTTAGCGCATATTACAACTACTTCAGCATTTTCTTTATCCGCATATTCTCTTAGTTTTTTGACATATTCATTTTCTGTGGTTATTTCATCTTCGTTAACGTTTGCGACATAAATGATTGGTTTTAGAGTTAATAAATTAAATGGTTTTAAGATTTTTAATTCTTCTTCAGTTAAATCTAAGTTTCTTGGATTGATATTTTTTTCTAAATTTTCTTTTAATTTTTCTAAAAGTTCTGCTTCTTTCATAGCTTCTTTGTCATTGGCTAATCTAGCTTTTTTACCCATTCTACCTAATCTATTTTCAATTACTTCGAGATCGGCTAGTTCTAATTCAACATTGATTACTGAGGCATCCCTAATCGGATCGACGTTACCAGAAACATGGGTAACATTTGGATCTTCAAAACACCTAACAACTTCACATATGGCATCGACTTCTCTGATATGTGATAAAAATTTATTACCTAATCCTTCACCTTTAGAAGCACCTTCTACAAGACCAGCAATATCGGTAAATTCAAAGGTGGCTGGAATTGTTTTTTTTGGTTTATACATATTTTCTAAGAAAGTCACTCTTTCATCTGGAACTGTAACCATTCCAACATTAGGTTCAATAGTTGCGAAAGGGTAGTTAGCGGCCAAAATATTTTGTTTTGTTATGGCATTAAATAAAGTTGATTTACCAACATTAGGTAAGCCAACAATTCCTGCGGTTAAACTCATTATTCATCACCAGTAGATATTATACTATAATTTGATTTTTTTTTAAATAAAAAGTTAAATAAAAAGGAAATGGGATGTTTATATCGTGTGTTATATATAGAAGGTGAAAACATGAATAAGGAAATAGTAATTGATGCAATTAATTTAGTCAGAAAATATAAAAGTGAAACTAGTACAATTGAAATTAAATCGGCAGCTAAGGGGTTTCCCAAGAGGTGCTACGACACATTTTCTAGTTTTTCAAATAGAAATGGGGGTTTAATTATTTTTGGTTTATCAGAAGAGAAAGGGTTTGCTACAGAGGGAGTATATGATATTAATGATTTACAAAAACAAATAGCTTCATTATGTAATGATTCTATGGAGCCAAAAATTAGAGTAGAAATATTACCTATAGAATTTGAAAGTAAAAATATTTTGGCTGTTAAAGTTAGTGAAATGGCCCAAAATAAAAAGCCTTGTTATTATAAACCTAAAGGTTTAAAAGGTGGTTCATATATTAGAGTGGGTGAGAGTGATGAAGTAATGACAGATTACGAAATCTATGCCTTGCAAAGTTACAAAGACCATATAATTGAAGATAAAAGGCCTAATAAAAGTTCAACAATAGATAATTTAAATATTAATGATTTAAAAGAATATATTAATAAAATTAAAAGTGATAGACCGAACTTTGCGAAAAATTCTTTTAAAGAAAATTTAAAATTGTGTGGGATAGTTGATAGCGACAATACTAATATATATCCAACCTTGTCCGGAACTATGATATTTGGCAAATATCCACAAAGTTATTATCCACAATTATTTGTAGCTTGTGTTGTTGTACCGGGTACTAAATTAGGTGATACTGGCAGTATGGGTGAGAGATTTATTGATAACAAAAGAATTGAAGGAACTATTGAGGAAATGTTGGAAGGCACTATGAACTTTTTAAGAAGAAATATGAAAACAAGTGTGATTATTGATGAAAATGGCAAGCGTATTAACAGAACTGAATATCCAATTGAAGCTTTAAGAGAGGCTGTGGCGAATGCACTTATACATAGAGATTACAGTTTTAAAACCGAAAATGCTTATATCTCTGTTTATATGTACGAAGATAGAATAGAAATACTAAGTCCTGGAGCTTTATATGGACCAAATAAAATTGAAAAATTAGGTACAGATAATATGATGGAAGTCAGAAATCCTACTATTGTTAGAATTTTAGAGGGAAAAGGTTCCGTAATTGAAAATAGACATTCTGGAATACCAACAATGAAACGTGAAATGGGTAATTATAATTTACCTATGCCTGAATTTTATAACGAAAGAGGAAGTTTTAAAGTTATTTTTAGAAATAGTTTTGATTTAAGTAGTGAGCAAGTTAGTATGCAAGTTGGGGACCAAAACAGTATGCAAGTTAGTGAGCAAGTCAGTGTGCAAGTTAGTACTTTTATTTTTAAATATAAAGAGTTGTTAGAATATTGTAAGACTCCTAAATCAGCAAAAGAAATCAGAGATTATTTACAACTTAAATCAAGAAACTATGTGAATAATAAAATATTGAAGCCTTTAATTAGATTAAATTTATTAGAATATACAAATAAACAAAAAATAAATTCTAGTAATCAAAAATATATTACTAAAATAAGATAATAAATAGTTGGCAATTGATTTTTGCTATATGTTTTACTATCAAATAATTTATATTAAATTTGGGCGTGAATGAGTTTAAATTACTATTAAAAATTACGGTGTGTCGTAATTTTTTCGCTTTTTAGATAATTTATTACGCTATACCGTAATTTTCCTAATAACAAAAAATCTAGTTTTCACTAGAATTTTTATACAAAATATCTATATCAACATAACCGTCAATACCATCTATTTTACCATCATCGCACATTTGCCACATGAAATATTCGCCATCATAATCAGTTTGGTAAGTATAGTGGGCGAGCCAGACTGGAGCAGTGTGGTATTTCCATATAGCATTCAAATAATTTTTACTACCGTATAGAACACCATTATATCCGGCATCATCGACAGTTTCAATAAAGGTATTAGCTATTTGGTTTAGACCAAAGATACTAAGTTCCATTTCGTTAAAAGCATCAAAACTTTCAAAGTCAAAGACGATAGGTAAGGAAATATCATAATCTTTAATTTGCTTAATTACCCAGTTTGCTTGTTTTTTAGCTTCTTTTTCACTATCAGCATACGAATAGAAATATACGCCAACTTTCAAATCATTTTTTAAAGCATTTTCAATATTTTGTTTAAAGGTAGGATCTAAGACATAATCACCACCAGTACCGCTTTGACTACCAACTCTTATCATGACAAAGGAAGCGCCAGCGTTTTTTACTTTTTCAAAATCTATTTCTCCTTGCCATTTAGATACATCGATACCAATTTCGGTGTTTTCATTTTTATGGGTATTTAAAATATCATTAAAATCGGTATACTCTGGTTCGGTTGGTTCGGTTGAAGTTTGAGGAGTATTTGTTGTTTGATTATTGGTTACTGGTTCATAAACAGTTAGGTTAAAATCTTTTTGATAGGTATTGCCACTATTATCTTTAGCTGTGAAGGTTAAATTATAGGTTCCTGGAGTATTGATATCATATTCACCTTCTATTTCACATGATGGTTTATTATCATAGTTATCAACACACATAATGGTGTTTTCTAAATCCAAGTCGCTCCCAACTTTGGTACTATAATTATTACTAACCCAAACAAGTGGTTTTTCGGTGTCGACAACGTTTATTTCAATGGTTCCACGTCTTTTTTTATTATCTTTATTTAAGTAAATAAATGTTAGTTCTTGGGTGCCTAAGGTTTCAGTATCAATTTTATCACTACTTAAAATATCACCTTCAATTGTTTTTATAAAATCTTTGATATTTGCTTTAGTATATACTTCAGCCGTTAAGTCATCTTTTAAAGTAAAGCCACTATTATCATCGACAATTCTAACATTTAAATAAATTATAAAAGCCGTGATGAGAGCAATAACAAGTAATAATATAAGAAATATGATTATTTTTTTCTTACTAATTCTTCTTTTCATCTAACCACTTCCTTTATTTTATTTTATCAAATTATAATAAAAACTCCAACTATAAAGTTGGAGCAGCAGCTGTTGGTCCAAGTGGAAGGCCAATAACGAAGAAGCCTATAACAATAATGAACCAAATAACTGCGA
This sequence comes from Firmicutes bacterium CAG:822, assembly GCA_000432855.1. Lineage (GTDB taxonomy): Bacteria > Bacillota_I > Bacilli_A > RF39 > UBA660 > Coprosoma. The sequence goes on along the minus strand of HF990851.1, from coordinate 35,280 downwards.
AGATTAATGCCGTTGGTCTTAATAATTTTAAGGTTCCAAAAACGGTTATTTTATTACTTTCTTTGTTGTTGTATTTTTCAAGGAAAGCAAGCATGACAATGAAATATACAAAGAATGGTGTCATACCTTTTCCAACACTATCAGCTGCTTTAAAAATAAATTGAGTAAAGTCTGGGGTGATATTAGCCTTCATGAATAGTGGGACTAGAATAGGGGATGCGAGTGTCCATTTGGTTATAGCATCCGGTATTAAGAATGACATGATAACAATTACTAAGAACATAGTAATTATTAATGGTAGACCAGTAAATTCTAGATTACTCATAAATGAGATTAACCAAGAAGCGACAACGGTTCCTAAGTTAGTCCAATTTAAAATACTAACAAGTAATGAAGCAAAGAACATCAAGATAAACATATAACCTAAGTTATCAAATTCTTTTGATAGTCCAACGCTAAAGTCATTAGTGTTTATAATGTTTTTAGAAATAAATCCATATATTCCAGAACAGATCATCATAATAATTAAGAAGACAAAAGCAAAGGCATCAGTAAATGGCGCATCTGGTCCAAGTAATTGAGCGACATAATCGGTTTGACTATTATCTAGCAAAATTCCTGAGCCAGGAAGACCTGGGATAATCGTGTATAAGAATACTAACATTAATATTACAAAAGCAATACCACTAAATAATAAACCTTTTTTCGATATTACTAAATTATCTTCTTCTTTAATTGATTCTTTAACTTTCGGTCTTAAAATATTTTCAACAACAAGGGTTCCAATGATAGATAGAATAAATGTAGCAGCAACCATGGCGTAAGAATTTGACCAAGCATTAAAGACATAATTTTCATCGACATCGACAACGGCAGCAGCTCTTGTAAGTAAACCTAATTGGTAGTCATCATAGTTAAAGACTAATCCAGCTCCATAACCCATACTGACACCGATAAAAGCAGTTAAAATACCAAGCATGGAATTACGGCCTAAATATTGATAAATAACTGCTGTGAGTGGTAAAACTAAGATAAATCCATATTCTCCAAGGAATGATGAAACAATACCAGCAAATAAAGTAAAGAATGTAACAACTCCTGGTTTTAATCTTTTTAGTGGAGTAAATATGGCTTTAAATAAACCACTGGCTTTACCAATTGAAACAGCCATTAAAGAAATGATTAAGAGTACTAATGGTTCAAAGTTTTTGAATGTATCAACTGGTGATGAGAAGAAGTAAGCTAATCCTTCTTTGGAGAAGATACTTCTAACCGTGACCATTGATGTTTCAAGGCTTTGATTATTTATACTAGTAATTTCACCTTGGACACCTAGGGCGGAACATATGGCACTAATAATCATAATTAATATTGTTAAAATTATAATTGTTATAACGGGGCCTAATAGTATTTTCTTCTTCTTTTTCATGGCCTTCCTCCTTAAATTTTGACAATTTTTTTCATTTTTTTATTAAATTCAATTCTTGGAAGCATAATGCTTCGACCACAGCCTAAGCATTTTATTTTTATATCAGCACCTAACCTAGTTATTTCCCATTCATTATGACCACATGGATGGGCTTTTTTCATAATGACAATACTACCTAATTTATAATCAGGCATTATGAACATCGACCTTATTATATGATAGGGTTAGGTTATTAGCTTCCGCTTCTTTTAATACTTCTTTTAATAATATTCGGTTAAATTCAAAGTTTTTCATTGGTGGGACTTCGGCTTCAATCCGATATATGACAGAGTCATTATTTAATTCTTCAATACCTAATATAGCAATTGGTCTTTGAAGATAATTTACTTTTTTACTAGCATTATCAATAGCTCTTTGTAGGACTTTTTCGGTTTCCTCTATTTTATTGTCGTATGATAGTCCAATATCAACTACGCATATAGCATTCATAACACTATAATTAATAACATCGTTAACATTTCTGTTGGCGATAATTTTAACTTCACCGGTATAAGCTCTAATTTTAGTGGTTTTCATGCCTAAATAGATGACATTTCCCCTAAAATTCCCAATTTGTATATTATCTCCAACTTTAAATTGATCTTCAGTTAAAACATCAGCACCACCAAGAAAATCTTTTATCATATCTTGCATAGCTAGACCAGCTACAGCACCTGCAACTCCTAAAGAAGCAATTAATGCTTTGGTGTCAACTCCCCAAGTAGCTAATATAGTTAGTAAAGCAATAATTAAGACAATATATTTAATAACATTATTTAAGATTGTTAAAATTGTTAATGCTTTTTTATTTGAGTGATGTCTAGCTTTTTTTATGAAAAAATTACTCATAACTTGTTTAATTATAAAGTACAAAATTAAAGAACATACAATAATGCATATTGTAGTAATAACTTCTTTAGTTAAAATTTTTTCCATTTAACTACTCCTTTATATTTAAAATTTCTAAAATTCTATTTAAGTCAGCAGTATTAGTAAAGGAAATTTCTATTTTTTTATCTTTAATTTTTACTTTAGTATCTAATTTATCTCTTAATAAATCTTGAACATATGTGTATTCATTATTCTTTGGCTTTCTAAGTGTTTGATGCTTTTTAGGAGCACTTTCACTTTGAGCCTCGACATCTCTGACAGTCAAACCTTTTTCAGTAATGTCGTTAGCCATTTTGACAATTTCTTCTTTATCTTCTAGTTTACTTAAAGCTCTAGCATGTCCCATGGTAAGTTTACCGGTGGTAATCATATCTTGAACTTCACCTGGAAGACGTAAAAGACCTAACATATTTGTGATATGACTACGGCTTTTACTGACTTTTTTAGCTAATTCTTCTTGAGTTAAGTTTAATTTTTCGATTAAACTTTTATAAGCTTTAGCTTCTTCTAAGGCATTTAAGTTTTCTCTTTGAAGGTTTTCAAGTAAAGCTATTTCAGCCATTTTTTCATCACTAATTTGTCTAATGATGGCTGGGATTGTTTTTTTACCAGCTATTTTACTAGCTCTAAGTCTTCTTTCACCAGCAATTACATCATACCCTTTAATACTTTTTTTAACGATTATCGGTTGAAAGACACCATTTTCTTTGATTGATTCGGCTAATTCATTTAAAGCATCTTCATCAAAAATAGTTCTTGGCTGATATGGGTTTGGTCTTAAATCATCGATATCTAATTCAACGATTTCTTCATGGTTAGTGTCTTCATATATGTTTTTTTCAAAGTCACTAACATTATTAACATTTAAATTATCTAAGTCAAATAATTGTTCTAGGCCTTTACCTAGGGCTCTTCTATTTTCCATTTCGATAAATCACCTCTTTTGCTAAATTTATATATGCTTCTGCACCACGACTTTTTGGATCGTAATTGATGATTGGTTTGCCATGACTTGGAGCTTCAGATAATCTAACTAATCTTGGGATTATCGTATCATAAACTCTTTCTTTGAAGTAACTTTTAATATCTTGAACAACTTCTAAACCTAAATTAGTTCGATTATCTAACATTGTAAGTAAAACCCCTTCAATATCTAAAGTAGGGTTTAAAGTCTTTTGAGCAAGCATGATTGAATTTAATAATTGCATTATTCCTTCCAGAGCGAAGAACTCACACTGAACAGGAATAATAACTGAATTGGCTGCTGTTAAAGCGTTAGTTGTTAAAAGCCCAAGTGATGGTGGACAATCAATAATAATATAATCGAAGATATCTTTGGCAGCTTCTAATTTATTTTTTAATTGTCTATTTTTTGAAAACTCAGGATCTAATCTACTTTTCTCAGCTAATTCTAAATCAGCTCCAGCTAAACTAATTGTTGCAGGAATAATATAAAGATTTTTAAATTTAGTCTTTTTTATTACTTCTTTTAGTTCAGCTCCGTCTGTTAATAAATCATATATACTTTTTTTTATGTCACCTTTGTCAATTCCAAGTCCTGTTGTACTATTTCCTTGAGGATCTAAATCTATTAATAGTGATCTTTTTCCTAAATAGCCTAAAGATGCGGCCAAGTTAATACTAGAAGTTGTTTTACCAACTCCTCCTTTTTGATTGACAAGTGCAATTATTTTTCCCATTTATACCACCAGTTTCCATATTTATAGCTATATCCATTTTAACACAACAAGTAAAATAAATCTATGGTAAATCTTTATATATTCAAAAAACACCGTATTTTATTTGGTGTTTCCTTGGATAATATTTTGCATTTGATCATATTGTTTATATAAATATTGAACATTGTTTTCTAAGAAGAAATAATGTCTGACATAGAAAAGTAAGAAAATTAAGGCAATATATATAACTATTACAAATATCCATATTTGAGTGAAAATAATTACTGATAAAAACAAAAATATTCCATAGGCCAATGTTACTAATAGATGGATAAGTCGTTCGTGTTGAAAAAATTCTATTTTGATTAAATGATTTTCTATATCTTTTTCAGCAACATTTTTCTCTTTTATTTTGTCATCAATACCTTTAATATAATCACCTAAATATTCACGCATTTTATCAACCCTCTTTACTATTTATTTTTATTATATCACAAATCTAGAATTTATTTTCGTTTAGTAATATAATTAAAGTAGGAGAGTGATTATATGGAATTATTTGAAGCGATTGAAAAACGATTTTCTAATAGGAAATATTTAGACAAGCAAATTAGTAATGAAGATTTGAATAAAATCTTGAAGGCGGGAATGCAGGAGCCGATTGGTAGAGGTAAATATGAAGATATGCATATTACAGTTATTCAAACCAAAGATTTTCTTAATGAAATAAGTGGTTTAGCTGATAGAAGTGTGTTTTATAATGCACCAACTTTAGTTATTATCTCAGCTCGCGATGATGGACATGGTTTAGATAAAGAAAACAGTGCTTGTGTGGCGATGAATATGTTATTAGCAGCAACGGCTTTAAATCTTGGTTCTATTTATTTAAATTTAGTTATTGGTTTAATTAAAGAACATAAAGATGTGTTAGATAAATTAAACTTACCAGAGGGTTTTGTGCCAGTTGTTGGAGTAGGTCTTGGATATGCGGATGGAAGTCATATTAGAGAACATGAAATAGGTATTGATTATATGTAAAAGCAAGGATTTAATCCTTGTCTTTTTTTGCCTTTAAATTGTTTATTTGACTTTCTGATAAACCTGTTGCTTTAGATATAATTTCTATGTCCATATTCATATTTAACATATTTTGAGCAATTTCTAGTGTACTTTCAATTTTTCCTTCAGCTTTTCCTTCCGTTTTTCCTTTTGCTTTACCTTCTATTATTCCCTCGGCTCTTCCCTCGGCTCTTCCTTCTTTTATTGCCTGATTTCTATCAACTCTTTTTTGCCATTCATCTAATTCTTCTTTACTATATAAATCAATTAGTGTGACATCATTATTTAAATCATCAATTATTTTTGCCATGGCCATCAAATCTTCATCTCCTTTAGCTAGATCTTTAAGCTCTTTTTTATTAGTAATCTGAAACATTACTATTGCTTTTTCTATTTTTGAAAGTTGCTTTATACCATAATTATAATACTTTTCTAAAGGATTGGCCATATTTATGTGTATTCTTTTAAAGTTTTCTTCATCAGTATACTTTCCATCATCACTTTTTAAGGTGAATGAAGTAAATAATTTGTTACCATACTTTTTTATCATATTAAAATTTATTTGAATAACTTCTGAATTATCTAAATTTTCACCAGAAAAATAATGTGAATAGGCTAGTTTATGATGATATAGATTATTTTTAGCAGATGTACTTGATTTTAAAAATCTATTAGCTTCAATATTAATTGTAGAACCGTCAACTTTGGCTAGTATATCAGTAATTTTTTTCTTTTCTTTTTTATTTTCTACCGGTAATTCGGTATTAATAAAAATTAAATTTTCGGCAATAAAACTTGGTGATAAATTAATCATATCACTCATAATTAAAGATAATAATCTTCTAAACTTTGGGTGCTGAATAATTGCTTTAAATATTGTATCAGACATTGATACCATATATTCATTTTCATTTGGTCTTTTAATAGGTTTATCGATTTTGTCTTTTGTATTTATCATATAACATCCTTTCTAAAAGGTAAGATACCTTCTAAAAGATATATACGATATTTATATACCTTTTTCCTTCTTAATTTTAAAAAAATACTAAGAAAATTTTATTTCTCAGTATTTAATATATCTCTAGCAGCAACCAATCCAGTGGCGGCGGCTGTTACAATATTTCCAGCTTTACCGGCTCCATCACCAATAAAGTAGACATCATAATCTTTTAATTTAAAATGATTATCAGTTTCGATTTCATTACTAAAGAATTTTATTTCTGGTCCATATAATAATGTTTCACCATTATTGACTCCAGGAATAATTTCATTTAATTTATCTAAGCCTTCAATAATATTAGTTACTATTCTATAAGGTAAAACTAGAGCCAAATCACCGGCAACACAATCTTTAAGGGTAGGGGTAATAAAGCCCTTGTTTATTTTGTTCCAATTACTACGACGACCTTGTTTTAAATCTTTTAATGTTTGGATAATAGGTTTGCCATCACCTAAGACATTAGCTATATGGGCAATACTTTCACCATATTCTCTGGTGTTAGTGACTGGTTCAGTTAAGTTTACTTTAGAAATAAAGGCAAAATTACTATTATTTGATTTAACATCTTTTAAAGCATGGCCATTGACACAGATATAGCCATAATAATTTTCTTTAGCAACAAAGCCACCGGGGTTAGTACAGAAGGTTCTGATTTCATCGTTATAGGTATCAGTTTTGATAAAAATAGTTGGATCATAAATAACATTACATAAGTCTTCTAATATTTCTTTTCTAACTTCAACTCTAACACCAATTTCAATGCTTTGTGAAAGATAAGAAATATTATACTTATCAGCTAGTTCTTGAACCCATTTAGCACCCGTTCTACCAGGGGCAATAACAACTTTTTTTGCTTTATATACTGTTTCTTTATTTTTTGTTTTGCAGGTTACTTCATGATTATCTTTAGAAATACTTTTGACATCTAGAACTTTAGTTTGATCTAATAAATGAACGCCTTTTTCTTTTAAGTAAGTAGTAAAGTCAGCAATATAACCTGGTAATTTATCACTACCTAAATGTTTTTGTTTGATTAAGAGTAATCTAGAACCTGTTAAGGCAACTTTACTTTTTATTTTATTAGCCTCATCTAAATTAGATGGATATATTTTACTATCCATACCAAATTCATTAAATATCTTTTCACAATCATCAATTAACTTATTGGCTGTTTCTTCATCCATGTATTTAAATAAATCACTTTTACCTAATTTAGGAATGAAATTTAATTTTCCGTCTGAAAAGGTTCCAGCGCCACCATAACCAGATAAAATATTACAAGGATTGCAATTAACACATTTACCGGTTTTCTTCATTGGACATATACGTTTATCGGCAAATTTTCCTTCATCGAGAAGTAAAATATTTAAATTTTTGTTATTTTTTATTAATTCATAAGCAGTAAATAAGCCCGCTGGTCCAGCTCCAACAATAATTACATCATAATTCATTTATATCACCTATTTAATTATATCAAAAAAACAAGACTATTTGCCTTGTTTTTCATTTAATTTATCGATTAATTCTTTTTTAGTTAATTTAGAATAGTCTTTTATTTTCTCTTCTTTAGCCAAATCTTTAAGTTCATCTAAGCTTAAATCTTCTAAACTTGCAGCTTTTACTTCTTGTTTATCATTTTCTTCTTGAACTGATTTTTCGAAGTCTTCATGAGCTTTGATGTCTTCTTCTGGCATTTTACCATGTTCAACTAAGTAATCGATTTGTTCTTTAGTAATTGTTTCATACTCAAGTAAAGTTTCAGCAATTAGTTTTAATAAATCCATATTTTCACTAACGATTTTCTTAGTAACTTTATACCTGGCAGTAATAATTTTTCTAACTTCTTCATCGATTTGTTTAGCTACTTCATGGGAGAAGTTTTGAGCTTTATTATAATCTCTACCCAAGAAGACACTCGATTGTTGTTCTTCAAATTGGATAGGTCCTAAATCACTCATACCATATTCAGTAACCATAGCTCTGGCAATTTTTGTAGCTTGCTCAAAGTCATTTTGAGCACCAGTAGTTACTTCGTTAAACATTAACTCTTCTGCGACACGACCAGCTAAGAAACCACTAATTGAATCAAGTAATTCTTTCTTAGTTCTCAAGTAAGTTTCTTCTTTTGGTAACATTAAGTTGTAGCCACCAGCGCGGCCTCTTGGAATGATGGTGATTTTTTGAACATCATTAGCACCATCTAATTTAATACCAACAACGGCATGACCAGCTTCGTGGTAAGCAACGGTACGTTTTTCTTTTTCTGTATATTTGTGACTCTTTTTAGCAGGTCCCATTAATACTCTATCATGAGCTTCGTCAATTTCTGCCATAGTAATTTCTGATTTGTTTCTTCTAACGGCAAGTAGAGCAGCTTCATTTAATAAGTTTTCTAGGTCGGCTCCACTGAAACCAACAGTTCTTTTAGCAATATTAGTTAGAGTTACATTTGGAGCGAAGGTTTTACCTTTAGCATGAACAGCTAAGATTTCTTCACGACCTTTAGCATCAGGATAGTTAACTGTTACTTGTCTATCGAATCTTCCTGGTCTTAAAAGAGCAGGGTCTAAGACATCTGGACGGTTAGTAGCAGCGATGATAATAATACCTTCGTTAGCACCAAATCCATCCATTTCAGTTAATAATTGGTTTAATGTTTGTTCTCTTTCGTCATGTCCGCCACCTAGGCCGGCACCTCTTTGGCGACCAACAGCATCAATTTCATCGATGAATACTAGACATGGAGCACTTTGTTTAGCTTGTTTAAACATATCTCTAACACGAGAGGCTCCAACACCAACGAATAATTCGACGAACTCTGATCCACTGATGTAGTAAAATGGAACATTAGCTTCACCAGCTACGGCTTTAGCTAATAAAGTTTTACCAGTTCCTGGAGGGCCTACTAATAAGACACCTTTAGGAATTCTAGCACCCATTTTTTGGAATTTTTTAGGGTTCTTTAAGAAATCAATCAATTCTGACATTTCTTCTTTTTCTTCTTCTAATCCAGCAACATCTTTAAATGTTACTTTAGTTTCACCACCACTTAAGCGGGCTTTTGAACGACCAAAGTCCATAGATTTACTACCGCTACCCATCTGTTTAGTAATAAGGTAAAATGCAACACCTACAATAATTACCATTGGTAAAATATTAATTAAGAATAGTAGGATTGGACTTGAACTTGGGTCAGAAGATGTTGTAAGTTTAAATCCAGCTTGGTCCTCAGCATCTAGTAATTTAACCATTGTTTCGTTTGTGTATGGCATATTAAATGAGAATGTTTCATTTTCAGCATATCCCTTTAATTTACCTTGAATGGTATAAACACTACTTTGGCTGTTAGGAACGACATTTATTTCTTCGACTTCCTTATTTTCTACAGCTTCCATGAATTCACCATAAGTAAGTTCATTTACTTTTGTATTCATTGTACCAACTAAGGCATACATACAAAATAGGAAAATTATAAGAAATATATAAGGAAATAGTCCTCTTTTAACAACTTTTTTATTCATTACAAACTTCCTTTCTAACGATACCTAATTATTATATCATAGTTTCGCTGTTTTTCTCTATCAAATTTAGTTTTTTTTAGGCCGGGAAGCCAAATAATTTCGTCATTATCATCGGTAATTACCGGCCAAGAGTTTCTTTTATCTATCGGAATCTTTTCATCGATGAAAATATCTTTGAGTTTTTTTTGTTTATTTAAACCTTTTAAGACTAGTTTATCGCCGTCTTTTTTAGGCCTAATATGAATAGGGAGCTTTATTTCTTTTGAATTTAATTTAGTGACAAAATTCGAATGGTCAGTTGTTTCATCAATGATTTCAATAGTGTGATTATTAGGTAATGTTACTTTATCTTTTAAAATATAATCATACTCTTCATAATTTTTATTTTCTTCTATCCAAACATAATTATATGCTTTTTTGAGAATTTTATTATCAGGTAAATTTATTTGAATATTTGGTTTTTTATTTTTTACTGTGGATAAAAAGTTATTAACATGATTATCATTAATTAAATTAATTTTATCTTTGTAAACATCATTTAAAATATTGTGGATAAGCTTTTTTTGAATCAATGGTTCTTCAGTCAAGAAAATTTCAACATTTAATTTATTATCTTGGTAAATTTTTTCAATCTTTTTAACTAATACTTTTTCAAAATACTCTTCAGTTTCAGAAATTGTTTTACTAAATTCCAAAAATTTTAAATGGACATTTATATTTTCTTTTTTTAGTGTTGGAAGAATGTATTTTCTGATACGGTTTCGCGTATAATTATCACTTTCATTAGTTTGATCAATCGCATAAGGAATATTATTTTCTTTGGCATAATTTAATAATTCGGTTTTGGTTTTAGTAATTAATGGGCGGTAGATTTTATAACCGTTTTTTTCTGTAACTTCACTAAATCCAGCATAACCTTTTAAAGATGATCCTCTGATTAAACGCATCATAATAGTTTCGGTTAAATCATCACCGTGGTGGGCAGTTAATAGGTAAGGAGATGCATATTTTTTAATTAATTTATCAAAGAATTCATAACGTTTTTCTCTGGCATAATTTTCGGTATTTCCTTTATATTTATCAATAATCATATATTCAAAGATAATATTCTCTTTTTCACAGTATTTTTTGACCATTTTTGCTTCGTCATCACTTTCTTTTCTCAGTTTGTGATTAACGTGGGCACATACTAATTTTAAGTTTTTTTCTTTTTTTACTGCGAGTAACAAAGTTAATAACACCATTGAATCTGGTCCACCTGATGTAGCAATAATAACACTAGAATTATTGGGGATTTCTTTTTTTAACCTTTCTAAAATATCATTCATCTTCATCACCCCATTTAATTGGTGTGATACCATGACTGACTAAGAAATTGTTGGTTTTAGAAAAAGGTTTACTGCCGAAAAAGCCACGATGCGCAGATAGGGGAGAAGGGTGAGGACTTTCCACAATATAATGATTAGGGTTAGTAATTAAAGCTTTTTTACTTCTGGCGAAACTACCCCATAAAATAAAGACAATTGGTTTTTCTCTTTGATTTAATAGTTTGATTAAATTATCAGTAAATGTTTCCCATCCTTTATCTTTATGAGAAAGCGGTGTGTCTTTAACAACAGTCATAATAGAGTTAAGTAAGAAAACACCTTGTTTAGCCCAGTCTGTAAGATTATTGTTAGTTCTAGTAACACCTAAATCATTTTTTAATTCTTTAAAAATATTATCTAATGAAGGCGGTCTTTTAACTCCTTCTTCAACAGAGAACGATAGACCATGAGCTTCGTGCGGTCCATGATATGGATCTTGACCTAAAATAACGACTTTTACTTCATCATAATCTGTATATCTTAAAGCATTAAAAATATTTTTATATTCTGGATAGACTGTTTTTTTTCCGTATTCGTTTTTAACAAAAACACCTAACTGTTTAAAATAAGTTTTTTTAAATTCATCTTTTAAAAGTTCATCCCATTTTTTATTAATCATTATTACTGCACCTCTCGCGATATATTGTAACATTTTTCCTTATAAAAAAAAAGAAAAAGATAGAAAAACCTACCAATAATTGGTAGGTAATTGATTATCTAGTTTTGTGATGTCCTTCTTCTATTGGCTTTAATCCAGGTTCAGCAGTTGGATCATGAACCATTTCATAATTGTTTTCTAATCTTTCATCAGTAAATCTTTGGGCATGTTCGTTTATTTCTGGCATATTATTACTTCCATTAATGTATGGCGTTACTTCAGCATTTTCTGGAATAATTCCACTTTCTTTTAATTCGTTAATTAAATTGGTACATTCTGTTCCACTAAGTCCAACTCCACCTAGAAGTAAGTCATAACCTCCTTGGGTGTTTGGCTGAACAACATATTCATTATTATTTATAGGTTGAATGTTAGAAACTTCGGCAATTAATTCTTTTTGTTTTTTATTAAATTGTAGTGAACCATCGCTATTTTTTGAGGCAATCCATCCTGTATCATCTAAAGCTACTTCATCTATATAATTTAATCTTTCAGATATTTGATTGATATCATATATTAGAGCGTTATTTACGGTATCCTCATCATATGATTGCTTTAAACTTGAAACTAAATCATTAATATTGGTATTTTCTAAATTAACAATTAGTATTAACTGTCCATCATTATATAAATAAACGTTTTCTGAATTAATGGCTTCATCAATTTTTGCTTCGTTATTTTTTATTAATTTATCGATAACCTCATTCAATGGAACAAATCCAGAAGGTTCATTTTTACTTTGTCCAAATAACATGACATTATTTGGATCTTGCGCCAAATTAGATAATAATTCCATATCATTAAGCTCTTGTGCATTTAAATTCATATATGCTTTTTGGTCTGTATTATAAACGTCTACCGGTGTATCGTTAAACCATTCATTAGCTTCTAAGCGACTAAGACCTTTAACTGCATCAAAGGCTGTACTATAAACTGTATCTCCAACTTTAATTATATCGTTTTCTGTTGTTTCATTTTCTTCTGATAATGTATTTTGGATTGTTTGCTCAGCATAAGCAGTTTTAACTAAATTAATACCATTGTTTTTAATTGCTGGAGTAGTGGTTAAAGCAATTGCAGTTGTAAAACTAATAAATGCAACATCAATTTTAAACTTTTTTTTCAATCTATTAGCAAATTTTTTAGCAAATTGTGAGTCTTGATTAACTTTTTTAGAAAGATTTATTAGGCTTTCTAAATCGTTTATGTTTATTTCCATAGATTTTGGATTGTTTTTTTCTTGATTACTCATTTTTAACACTCCTTCTTAATTTTATTTTATCACAATTTGTATATTAATTAAATTATTAAAAGTGCTTATTTAAAATTATGATATTTAAAAACCTACCAATTATTGGTAGGTAATTGATTATCTAGTTTTGTGATGTCCTTCTTCTATTGGCTTTAATCCAGGTTCAGAATTTGGGTCCATTGACATTTTGTAATTTTGTTCTAAAGCTTCGGAACTATATATCATTGGTTCTTCTGCTGATGGTTTTAATCCTAGCTCGGCATTCGGGTCCATTGACATATTGTAGTTTTGTTCTAACCTTTTGTCTGTGAACTTTTGAGCATTGTCATTAATTTGAGGCATGTTTACATCTCCATTAATATATGGTGTTACTACAGCACTTACAGGAACAATTCCTTTTGTTTTTAATTCATTTATTAAATCTATTGTTTCATGAGCACCTAATCCAACTCCGCCTAAAATTAAATCATAGCCACCTTTTTCATTTGGTTGAACAATATATTCATTATTATTCATTTCAATTCCTCCTTTGTTTAACCTTATATTATCAAAAAAAAACAAGTAATGTTTTCGATAAACCACTTGTCTTTACATTAATTTATTTATTTTAAATTACTTATTTAAATTATTGGCTATTTCAGCAAATATTTCGATAGGTAAGGCTTCAGCTCTAACAGTTAAATCTAAATTGTGTCTTTTTAAAACTTCTTCAACTTTTTCTAAATTATATCCTTTTAAATTATTTTTTAATGTTTTTCTTTTTTGTTTAAAAGAATCTCTAACTAATTTAAAGAAAATTTGTTCATCATCAACTTTAACTTTATTTTCTTTTTTAGTGAAGGCAACTATGATACTGTCAACATTCGGCTTTGGAATAAAGACATTTTTACTAACATCTAAAAGCTTTTCCACAGTATAGTAATAGTTTAAAAAGATCGAAAGCGAATTATATTCTTTAGTGTTTGGTTTTGCTTTAAACCTATCACCAACTTCTTTTTGAACCATAACAACTATTTTATCGATATTTAATTTATCTTCGATTAGCTTAATTATTATTGGAGTTGTAATATAGTAGGGAAGGTTAGCCACAACATATGTTTTTTTATAATTATATTTTTTTAAATCTGCTTCGACATTTCGCTTTAAAAAATCTTCATAAATAATAGTAGTATTATTTAGATTATGTTTTTCTAATATTGGTTTTAACGTTTTATCTATTTCGTAAGCAAGGACATGACCTGATACTTTATCTAATTCAGTTGTTAAAGATCCCGCACCTGGACCGATTTCAATTACTAAAGTATCTTTATCAATATTTGATTTAGAAATTATACTGTGGATAATGTTTTTGTCCACAATAAAGTTTTGACCAAACTTCTTTTTAAAGTTAAAATTTTCTTTATTAAGTTCTTCTGTCATTTTTTTAGGAGAATATTCCATATAAATCACCAGTCTTTTTATATAAATTTGCTTTACTTTAAACATTATATCATGTTCTAGAAAGTTTTAACAATTTAGATATATAATTAAAGTTTAAAAAAATCAGGATAGTTTATCATCTTTTATACTTATTAAATAACGGTTGATTGTTTTATTGCTTTGTTTATCTTGTGTAGCTTTTTCAAAGACACCACCATTATTTAAAATAACTTTTTTAGAGGCTTCATTATCACTATAGCAAGTAAGTAACATTTTATTAATTGGCATTTTTTTATACCATTTAATAGCTAAACTTAAAGCTTTAGTGGCATAACCTCTATTTCTTTTTTGGGGATGAATGTAGTAAGCAATGTGTCCGAGTCGTTCAAAGTAATTTTTGTTTAATACATGTCTTAAATCTATTGTACCAACTACTTCACCATTTTCAATTATCCATTTCATCGATGATGGCACATCTAGTTTAGCAATATTTTTACCTTGAGTTCTATCTTTTAATCTTTTAACCATTGTATCAAAACTTTCATTCTCTCGATAAGCATTTCCCATTTCACTTATATCGCCATTTACTTTGGCGGCTTTAACTAATTCTAAATATGAGTCTTTATATTTAATTGTTGGATTTACTAATTTCATTTCCAATCACTTCCTTTAATAAAGTTATTTTTTTATTATATTATATAACTAGAGTTAACTAGTTTTTAGGTAAGATTATAGTAAAAGTGGTTTCTTCGTTTTCACTTTTAACGGTTATATTTCCATTATGTAATTTGATTATTTCCTGGGCAATAGCTAAACCAAGTCCAGAACCACCTAATTTAGTGTTTCTAGCGTAATCTACTCGATAAAATTTATCGAATAGTTTCTCTAACTCTTCTTGGGTTAGAGTTTTACTTTTATTAGATATGGTTATGATTAGGTCCTTATCTTCTTTTATGTCGATATTAATTGGACTATTTTCATAGCTATAACTTATGGCATTTTTAATTAGATTGTTGAAAACTCGAGCCATTTTAATAGAGTCCGCTTCGATGAAAATATCTTTTTGGGTGGAAAAGTTAATTTCTTTATTTTGTTCTTTTAAAATAGGATAGAATTCATCGATTACTTGATTGATTAATAAAGTTAAATTTAGTTTTTCTTTTTTAATAGTTAAAGTTTCGGAATTATATTTAGTTATTTCAAATAATTCGTTGATAAGTTCTTCTAGTTTATTTGATTTTTCTAAAGCTATTTTGATGAATTTGTTTTTTTGTTTGGTACTTAAGTTTTTTTCTTCATCTAAAAGAGAGAGATAACCGATAATAGAGGTTAGGGGAGTTTTAAGATCGTGGGCGAGATAGACAATCAAATCGTTTTTCTTTTGCTCATTTTCTTTTGCTAAACGTTCATTAAATAAAGCTTCTTTTTTTATTTGATTCATTGTTTCTTCGGCTTCTTTTAATTCGTCTGGAAGTTTTATTTGTTCATCAGTTTTAGTAATTAGTTTACGACTTTCAGAAACTAATGCATCGATATAAGATAATGATTTCATTAAGGTTATTGTAAATATAATTATAAAACCTATAAACCATATGATGAGTAAAAAAAATCCTTGGTAAAATATCCCAGTAAGTAAAACATATAATGGGTCATCAGGGTACCAGGTTATACTAGAACATAAGTGGTAACCCACTATATAAAAAATGATAAAACAAATTGTATATAAAACAGTTACTTTAAATAATCTTTTTAAAAATTTAAAGGTTAATTCTTTTCCATATTTATTTTTCAATTTGATAACCTACTCCCCATATTGTATTTATATATTTTATTTTATCATTTTCACCTAGTTTTTCTCTCAAATGACGAATGTGAACCATGATAGTGGCACTACTTGTCTGAAGGTAAGGTTCATGCCATACTTCTTCAAATAATTTTTCGGTAGTTACTACTTTGTTTTCATTTTCGGCCAAGAGGTAAAGAATAGAAAATTCGGTTGGGGTTAGTGCTATTTTTTTACCATTTTTTAAACATTCATGTTTATCTTTATCTAAAACTAAATCTTTGATAGCAATTATTTTATTTTGGTTTTGATTATAACTTGTATATCTTCTTAATTGGGCTTTAACTCTAGCTATGAGTTCTAAGGGCATAAAAGGTTTAGTTATATAATCATCAGCGCCAATATTTAAACCTTTAATTTTATCAGCATCGGTAATTTTGGCAGTAACCATGATTATAGGAAAGTTATGTTTTTTTCTTATGGTTTGGCATAAGGTAAAACCATCAATGCCAGGCATCATAATATCTAAAATAGCTAAGTCTATTTTTCTTTGTTCAATTATTTTTAAGGCTTTTTCACTTCTGTATGTTTTGTAGACATTATAGCCTTCATTTTTTAAATATAGTTCGATTAAATCAGCAATTTCTATTTCGTCATCGACAACTAGTACATTCATACATTTCCTCCTAAATATTCTTCTAAGGTTAGATTTTTATTAGTTATGTCTTTGGCGGCTTTTTTACCGACATAGCGGTAGTGCCAGGGCTCATAATTTATTTTAGTTATTTCATATTTATCCTCTGGATATCTTAAAATGAAACCATATTTATAGGCATTATTTTTTAACCACTCCCACATCTTTTCATTTTCATCATAATGTCCTTCGTTACTAAAGTCAATAGCTAGGCCTGTTTCGTGTTCAGAATAACCTGGAACTTGGACGGTTAATGTTGTTTGTTCATAAGCTTTTTCTTTAGTGTACCCCTCATTTTCATAAGCATTCATTTTACTTTCAAATATTTGGTTTTGTTCATCTTTAGAGCGATAGGCATTATTTATTTTTAAGGTTATGTTATCATTTAAAGCAGCATTATACATACGGGCTAAATCATTATATATTGTATCAGCGACCTGATAACCATTAAAAGAAACTAAATTTAAGTTAACATTATCTGGAAAAGCGTTTTCACTATTAACTAATATTAAAGGATTAATTTCGCTGATTGGATCGACTGACGAATAGATGTATGGTTTTTGAAGATAATAAACTAGATATATAAGTAGTACACCAATAATTAAAGCTAAAACTTTTTTCATAAATATCACCTCTAAGGCAATATTAATTCAAAACACTTTAATTATAAGGCTTTTTAATTATTTATTAAGGTATTTTAAGAAAATATTAAGAAAAAAGATGAGGTTTTACCAACCCCATCTTTGGACGCTATATTTAACGTTAGAACTTGTAGATAAATGAATTGCAGGGTCTGTTTCGGTTACATAGGCTAAATCCATGTGAACTATACCACTTTCCCAAGCATTTTTCATTGCACTACCAGTATCTAAAACGATAGCGTTGAAGGTGCCTAAGTTTGGATTATCTACTTTGATAATAGTTCCACATGGGAATTTATCTAAAGCAGCAGCTATAATTCTAACTTCACCATATTCGTCATCATTATAAGTCATACCATCTCTAGTTAGACTATAATAACTACCATTTTCGGTTTTACAAGCTAGAGTTCCAGCTCCAGAGCACCCTGCGCAGTCAGCACCATAACCAGTCATTTTACCTACGTAATCGGCTTTGTCACCAGTTCCAATTTCGATTTCTGCATTTTTTGGACTTTCGATGATTTGTTCATTATTCTCTTCATCGACATATGCTAGTCCATTATGCCCCTCTTCTTTTGTAATAGTTACACCGGTAGGTATTTTACTGTTATAAGTTTTGACTGTATCATATTCTAGGACTTTTGTTAAAGCCACAGAATTTTTAGTCTGGTTTAAATTTTTTACTTCAAATTTCGTTTCTGAAATTAGGTTACCAGATGTGATTAACCCTGTGATAGTTAGTAAACTTATTAATAGTGGTACTACTAAATATCGCAGGTGATCTTTCTTCATATTTCACCTCATATTTCAAAATTGAAACCATTTAAAGTATACCATATTTATATCTTTAAGTCAAACTGGCGGCAAGCCGTTTGCGTTGTAATTTCAAGGATTTTTGTGTATTCTATACCCGTTAACTGGGATATTTTGGCAGCGACATATTTAATATTTACTGGTTCGTTTTTATGACCTCTAAGTGGTTCAGGTGTTAGATATGGACTATCGGTTTCTAAGACAAAATTATGAATATCTAAGGTGGAAACTATTTCTTTTAGTTTCTTTTCATTTTTAAAGGTTAGAACACCTCCTATACCAAGAGTTACACCTAACTTAATAAATCTTTCAGCCATTTCTAGACTACCACTAAAGCAGTGCATATTACACTTTGTATCTTTATGTTTGTACTGCTTTACTATATTATATGTATCTTCTATAGCATCTCGACTATGAATGACTATGGTCTTTTGATATTTGTTTGCGAGATTAATTTGTTTTATAAATAATTCTTGTTGCTTTTCTTTATTTTCTTTAGTGTAGTGATAGTCTAATCCGATTTCTCCAACACCAACGATTTTAGGATGAGTTAAGTATTTTTCAACATTTTTTAAATCTTCTTCAGTGTAGGTGTCGGCAAATTCCGGATGAATACCGATAGTACCATAGATATTATTATGGGTTTCACAGAGATTAATTATTTCTTCAATATCCTGTGGACTAGCAGTACTTACTATCATTATATTGTTTTCCATATGTTTTATGATTTCTTCTGGATTATCATAATCTTCTTTACTTATATGACAGTGTGTGTCGATCATCATATTTCATCACCTTGTTTATTATAACATTTTTATGAAAAAAAGAAGAACTATTTAAGTCCATCTTTGTGTTCAATTTTCTTGATATAGATAAATCTAATGAAGCAAGTAATCATAAATAATAGATAGGCTAAATCTAGATAGTTAAATTTATTTATAATATTTATACTCAAGTAAATTATTATTAAAACAAACATCACACCAATACCACTAATTTGTTTGGTCATGTTTATCCCTCTCTAATATTTATTCGTCCTCTTTAAGGATAACACATGGTTTATTTAATAGGCAAGGTTTTATAGAAGTTTTTTAACGACAATTTACAACAATTTACGTTAATTTTGTAATTTTTTAGCAAAATCATCTTTATCTATTCTAGCAAATAAAATTTCTGGTTTATTTAATTTAATACCTGGATCCATACCTTCAAAGGTTTTAGTAGATTCTACTGAACGGTTTTGGGTATTTAATTGCTTGAATATTTTATCAGCAGTTTCTGGTAAGAAAGCAGCTAAATAAACACCACAAATTCTAATGGTTTCAAGCAAGTTATATAAAACAGTTTGTAATCTTGCTTGTTTAGTTTCGTCTTTGGCTAAAAGCCATGGGGTTGTTTCATCAATATATTTATTACTTTTACGGCATAATTCAATTATTTCTTCAATGGCTTCGGCTACTTTTAAATCATTCATCTTAGTTTCAATTCTATTACCTAATGTTTTAGCGCTTTCGATTAAATCTTTGTCAATATCTTCAAAGACTGTCGGTTTGAAGACTTCGCCATAAAAGTATTTATGTGACATACTAATGGTTCTATTGACTAAGTTACCTAAAGTGTTGGCAAGGTCAGAGTTAACCCTATCAATGATTAATTCATATCCAATATTTCCATCATATCCATATGGAATTTCGTGCAAGACATAGTATCTTATGGCATCTGTTCCAAATAGGTTAGCTAAGTCATCAGCATATAAAACATTACCTTTTGATTTACTCATCTTATCACTATCTGATGATAAAATCCATGGGTGACCAAAGATGCATTTTGGCATTGGTAAGTCTAGGGCTTTTAATATTACTGGCCAGTAAATTGTATGGAATCTCAAAATATCTTTACCAATGATGTGAACATCGGCTGGCCAATATTTTTTGAATTCTTCAGTAGGTGCATCTGTATCATAACCAATAAATGTAATATAGTTTACTAAGGCGTCTAACCAAACATAGATGACGTGTTTTTCATCAAATGGAACTTTAATACCCCAATCAAATGAAGTTCTAGAAATACATAAATCTTGAACACCTGGTTTGATGAAATTATTCATTATTTCATTTTTTCTACTTTCGGGTATTATGAAATTTGGATGAGTTTCAATGTATTCTTCTAACCATTTATTATATTTACTTAGTTTTAAGAAATAAGCTTCTTCACTTGTTTTGTGAACTTCTCTTCCACAGTCTGGGCATTTACCATCAATTAATTCTTTTTCAGTGAAGAATGATTCACAAGGCGTACAATACAATCCTTCATATTTTCCTTTATAGATATCGCCTTTATCATATAGTTTTTTAAATATTTTAGCAACTATTTCCTCATGATGTGGATTAGTTGTTCTGACAAATTTGTCATAACTGATATTCATGATGTCATCAATTCTTCTTACTTCTAGTGATACTTCATCAACATATTCTTGAGGACTTTTACCAGCTTCCTCAGCTTTATTTTGAACTTTTTCACCGTGCTCATCAGTACCGGTTGTGAATATTACGTCATAGCCCATTATTCTTTTGTATCTTGCAATAGCATCTGTTAAAATTCCTTCATAAGTGTTTCCAATATGTGGTTTAGATGATGCGTAAAAAATAGATGTTGTTATATAAAATTTTGGTTTCATAATTTATTCCTCCTTTAATTTGTACTTCCCATACCGCCTTGACGAACATTGTTTATTTGGGTTTCGTCATCGACAGTTAAATATTTCATAAAAATGCCCTGAGCAAATCTGTCACCAGCTTTTAAATTTACTGTTTCTTTTCCTTCATTTTGAATGGCAATGAAAATATGACCTTCATTATTTTCATTATTATAATAATCACTATCGATAATACCAGTTTGGTTACATAATCTTAAGTTATATTTAAAACCTAAGCTACTTCTAATATATAGCATTAATACTTCATCATGATTCATACTAGCTTTGATAGCGGTTGGAACTTTTTTTATTTCACCTGGTTTTAAGATTAAATCTTCAAAAAGGTGAAAATCATAACCAGCACTATTTCCAGTAGCGCGATGAGGCAATATTATTTTATTATATTCTTTTTCAGTTAGGTTTGTATCTTTAATAAACTGCCCTAAAGATATTTTTTCAAATTTACGCATATTTTTACCTCCTTAAAATTAAAAAAACATCCTTAGAATAAGGACGTTTTGAACGTGGTACCACCTTAATTTATAAGCATAGCTTACCTCAAACATATAACGGATGTGAACCGTTCTAGCCTACATATCGACTAGACTGCTTCAGAACCATTCGGAGTAGTTACCTTGTTTATTTCCACCAACCATAAACTCTCTATAAAGTTACCTACTTTTCTTTCTTTCAGCGCATTTATTGGTTACATTATAGCATGTTTTCATTTATGATTCAATATGTTTGGCCAAAACTTTTGAAAGGAGATTTATAGATTCGATATTACAACTGTTTAGTTCTTTTTTACTTATAACAATGATTGATCCAACAGCATCACCACTGGAGATAATAGGGCTGATGAAAATATTTTCATTTTCGCTTTTATCTTTAGTTAGGTTTATAGGTTTATCTTTTAAAATAACGGTTTTGCGATCGTTTATATATTTTAAAATGGTTTCACTTATTTCATCATTTAAGTATTTCTTTTTTAATGGTCCAGATATACTTATATATTTGTCGGTATCAGATATTAAGACACTAGCTTTTAAAGTACTATTTAAGGTTTCGGTAATAGTATCACTTAATTCTTGCATATTACCAAGTTCAGAATATTTTTTTAAAACAATGGTATCATCATTGATAAATATTTCTAAATTTTCACCATTTTTGATATGGAGAGTTTTTCTGATTTCTTTGGGAACAACTATTCTTCCTAGTTCGTCAATTCTTCTTACTATTCCAGCTAATTTCATTTTTTCCCCTCTTTCTAGGTGTTAGTATGTACTTAAATATGTGATTTATACTTTAAATATAAAGAAAAACATGTTATAATTTATGCATAAGGAGGAGATTTACTTGAGTAAAGTTTTAGTTTTTGGACACCAAAAACCAGATACTGATAGTGTAACTTCGGCAATTGTTTTATCTTATTTAAAAAATCAATTAGGTTTGGACACTGAACCTAGAGTTTTGGGCGATTTAAATAACGAAACAAAATTTGCTTTAGATTATTTTAAATTTGATAGTCCTAAATATTTAAATGATGTAAGATTACAAGTTAAAGATGTCGATTATACTAAAGATTGTTTTTTACAAGAAAACGATTCAATTTTTAAAGGCTACAAATACATGAACGAAACTAACATTGGAACAATTCCAGTTGTCGATAATGAAGGTAAGTACAAGGGTGCAGTTTCAATGAAAGATGTGGCTAGTAACTTAATTAACAACGATTTAAGAAAGATTGATACTTCTTATGACAACTTACTTGAAGCTTTAAATGGTAAAGAAATTTTAAGATTCGATAAAGAAATTAAAGGTAATATTATTTCACCAAGTTATAGAAGTACAACTTTTAAAGAGAATATTAAAATTGATGAAGAGAGTGTTTTAATTACTGGTGACCGTCATAGTATTATAGAATATGCGGTTGAAAATAGTGCATCTATAATTATTTTAACTAATGGAGTTAAAATGAAGAAAGAACACTTAGAGATTGCGAAGAAAAATCATGTCGATGTTATTAGTACTAAACACGATGGTTTAACAACAGCAAACTTAGTTGTTTTAAGTAACTATATTAAAAATAAAATGAAAATTAAAGAGATTGTTTATATTAATGAAAATGATGCTTTAGGGGAAGTTTTAGATTTAGCTAATAAGAAAAAATACAGTAATTATCCAGTTGTTGATAATGAAGGTAAATGTTTAGGGGTGTTTAGAGTTAGTATGGCTTATAGCCGTCATCCTAAACAAGTTATTTTAGTTGACCACAATGAAAAAGAGCAGAGTGTTATCGGATTAGACGAAGCTGAGATTATTGAGATTGTGGATCATCATAAAATTGGAAATATTGGTACAAATATGCCAATTAACTTTAGAAATATGCCACTTGGATGTACTGAAACAATTTTGTATTTGATGTTTAAAGAACATAATGTTAAAATTCCTAAGAAATATGCGGGATTAATGATGTCTGGTATTATATCTGATACATTATTACTTACTTCACCAACAACAACTGAAGTTGATAAAGAGGCTTTAGAAGAATTAAGTAAGATTGCTGGTGTAAATTATAGAGAATATGGCATGGAAATGTTTAAAGCTGGTTCTTCTATGGAGGGAAAATCTATTTCAGAAATTATTCATGGTGACTTTAAAAACTTTATGGTGGATAACCAAAAAGTGGGAATTGGTCAAGTTTCAACAATGAGTACTGAAGAGATTATGAGTAAACAAGATGAGTTTATTAGTGAATTAAATGAAGAAGCTGAGGAAGGATATACAGCTATTGCATTATTTGTTACTGATATTTTGAAAAATGGTTCTTATATTTTCTTCAATGATAAAGCAAAGGATATTTTCTCTAATTCATTTGGAATGGAGAATATAGAGCAAGGACATTTCTTTGAAGGTCTTGTTTCTCGTAAAAAACAAATTGTTCCAAAACTTATGAATTATTTGGATAATTAATACATTTAAAAAGTGATTCGATTTTAAGAATCACTTTTATATTAAAAAAGATTTACCTTAATGTGAATCTTTTTTGTTTTTCTTTATTATGTGAATAAAGAGTAGCAGCAGCGTATACTATAGCACAACCACTAATAATATATAAGCAATTTGAAGCTAATTCATCTTGTGGCATACAAAGACCCATTGCAAAGGTTGTCGGTGCAGTGAAAAGGGCAACTTTAACATCATTAGTAAATAGCTTAATCTTTCTTTTTGAACTATATTTATCAAATTCATTTCTCTTCATTCTGTTTAAATTGATGTTGAAACTTTCGTCATATCTAAGCTTTTTAATGGGTACCCCCTTCTTTCTTTTTTTTTGTAATATATTAGCAACTTTCTTACCTTGTGTCAAATTTTTATTAATGTTTATATATTTACTTTTCTTCTTTTATAGATTTTTTTAATATTTTTAAGAAGTCTAATAAGTAATAGACAAAATGTTTATCTAATTTAATGGTATCTAAAGTTATAACTAATCTACCAAATTTCATACTAAATCTGAACATTCTAGAGAGGTTTGAAGTTTCAAAGAATAAGGTTTCACCATCAATTTTATTAGTTAAATCTTTATCTAGAGTTATTTCAATTGAATTTTTAGTTTGTCTAATATTTTGAATATTTAATTCTTGAGCTTCTTTTTCAAATAACTCTTCATGCATATAAATAATTAAATCTTCTGATAGTTTACCGAATCGATCTTCTAATTCTTGTTTTACTTCATTTAATGATTCATAAGAATCAATACTACAAATTTTCTTATGAATTTCAATTTTTAAGTCTTCATCACTAACAAAGCTATCATTAATTGAGGTTGCAACATCTATAAGTGGTGGCATGTCTTTATTTTCTTCTTCTTTTGTTTTTTCACCTTTAAGTTTAGCAACCTCTTCATTAAGCATTTGCATAAATAATTCGATACCAATACTGTCGATAAATCCAGCTTGCTCACTACCTAAGATATCACCAGCTCCTCTAATTGATAGATCACGCATAGCAATAGCAAAACCACTACCTAATTCGGTGAAATCTTTAATTACTTTTAATCTTTTGGTAGCAATCTCGGATAAAACTTTATTTGGAGCATACATCAAATAGCAGTAAGCAATTTTATTACTTCGGCCAATTCGTCCTCTTATTTGATATAACTGTGATAGACCAAAGTGATCAGCATCTATAATAATTAAAGTATTAGCTGATTCAATATCAATACCGGTTTCAATAATGGTCGTACATAGTAAAACATCGTATTTTTTTTCGGTGAAATCCATCATGACTTGTTCTAGGTCATTTTTATTCATCTGCCCATGAGCAACACCGATTTTAGCTTCGGGAACTAATCTTTGTAGTTCGGCTTGTTCGATATCAATGTTTTCAACTCTATTATATAGGACAAATACTTGGCCACCACGAGCCAACTCTTTATATATAGCATCTTTAATAATCTGTTTGTTTTCAGCCAACACGTAAGTTTGAATAGGGTAGCGGTCAACTGGTGGAGTTTCGATTAAAGATAAACTTCTAATTCCCGCAATTGACATTTGTAAGGTTCTAGGAATTGGGGTTGCGGATAAAGTTAAGACATCGACATTGTTTTTATATTCTTTGATCTTTTCTTTATGTTTAACCCCAAAACGTTGTTCTTCATCAATGACAAGTAGTCCTAAATCCTTGAATTTTACATCATCACTTAAAATTCTATGCGTGCCAATTAATAAATCAATTTGGCCTTTTTCTAGTTTTTCTAAAGTTTCTTTAGTTTCTTTTTGAGAAACAAACCTATTTAACAATGCAATATCAACTGGGAACGATTTGAATCTTTCGATAGCATTTTGAAAGTGCTGGGAAGATAAAATAGTGGTAGGGCATAAAATGGCTGCTTGTTTACCAGAAATGATTGCTTTAAAAATAGCTCTGAAAGCAACTTCGGTTTTACCATAACCAACATCACCACACAATAATCTATCCATCGGTTTGTCTGATTCCATATCTTTTTTAATTTCTTCGGTTACTCTTAATTGGTCAGGGGTTTCAACATGATCAAATTCTTTTTCAAAGGCAATTTGTTCTGGACCATCTTTATCAAAAGCAAAACCTTTTTTAGATTCTCTTATGGCATACATTTTTAATAAGTCTTCGGCTATATCTTCCGCATGTTTACGAGCTCTGGCTTTGGTCTTTTGCCATTCATGGCTACCTAATTTATTTAGTTTTGGAATAGAGGCATCACCAGATGAATACTTAGTAATTAAATCTAGTTTTTCAACAGGAATGTATAATTTATCATTATCACGGTAGGTAATAGTCAGATAATCTTTTTTTAGACCATTTTTGACAATGGTTTTTAAACCGTCATATCTACCAATACCGTGAATACCATGAACGACATAATCACCAATTTCCAATTTAGTAATGTCTTTAATTCTAGTACCATATTTAAATTTTGTTTTATAGCTATTTTCTTCATGTTTATCAAATAATTCTTTTTCAGTTATAACAATATAATCATCAGTTATGAAACCTCCGTTTATTTTTTTAACAATTAAGTTTAATTTTTCGGGAAATAATTCATTTTCATTAGTAAAAGTTAAATTATTATTTTCTAAAAAATCGATTAGTTTATTGACTTGATAACGATTATCTAAGCAAATAATTACTTGTTTACCAGTTTTTAAATAGTTATTTAATCTATCATTAATTTGTTTTTTATCTTTTGGGAATGTTTCAATATCGACTTTTGTATATACTTTTGATTTATTATTTTTAGTTTGATTATGAAATTCTTCAAAGATAATCGCATCTTTATCTCTTACTTCATCAAAAGCAAACATGTACTTTGTTTTAGGATCTAAATCAATACTAATACTATAGTTTTTCATTTCATCTAAAAGCAGATCATAGTTAACCATTAAGGTATGAAAATTATTATAAAGAGTAATAGGATTATTTAAGTATCCAGCAATATTAGTAATATTCTTTTCACTCTGCATTTCACGATGTTTAGCTTCAAAGTTATATTTTTCAAGTAATGTTTCGATGTTTGGAAAAATAGTTACTTCATCAATTTTAGAGATAGTGAGCTGGGATTCAACATTAAATGTTCTGATGGAATCTATTTCGTCACCCCAAAATTCTAATCTGATTGGATTGTCACTATTGATTGGAAATATATCAATGACGTAGCCTCTGACCGCTATTTCTCCAGTCATATTAACTGTTGTTTCTCGGCGATAACCTAAATTAAATAACTTTTCAATGAGGTCATCTAAATTAATAGAGTCACCAACTTTTAAATTAATTTTACTATCTTTGAATTTTTCTTTTGAAGGTAGGAATCTTAAATATCCCATAAGATTAGTTATAATTATAGCTTTTTCTTCTTCTATAACAGAGTTCATCGTTTCTAAACGAGTTATTTTAAATTCAGGTGATACAGCAATTGCTTCACTTGTTATAAAATCATCCATGGGAAAAAACCATACTTTGTCAGTATAGTGGGTAAGTGAATTATAAATTAAACCGGCTTCATGAAGATTAGAGGTTACTAGAATAACTGAGTTATTACCGTTTTTAAATTTTTCATAAATATAAATACTTTTTAATTCATTATTTAAACCTATTAATTCATTTGAATCAACCTTATTAAATATTTTATCTAGAAAAGTCATTTTATCACTTCCATACTATTATATTTATTCATAAGGTTATCAAATGAAAGATTTAAATAGTCTGTAATAATTTCTGGAGCTTTATCAGTTACTTTTTCTAAAATATTTAGTTCATCTTTAGGCATCTTTCCAATAACGTAATCAATTCTATCATGATCTTTATTATTTGAAATACCTATTTTTATTCTTTTATATTCATTTGAGTGAATATTACTTTCGATGTTTTTTAAACCGTTATGACCACCAGCTGAACCTTTGTATTTTAATTTTAATTTACCGAGTTCTGTATCTAAGTCATCACAAATTATTAATATATCTTCTAAATTTATCTTAAAAAAATCTTTAAACCTTACGACTACTTCGCCTGATAAATTCATATATTTTTGAGGTTTTAATAAAATTACTTTTTCACCTTTATAATTAAATTCAGTGTATAAACCTTTAAATTTTTCTTTGTTGAAATCTAGATTTTGGCTTTTGGCAAATTTATCTATAAATTTAAAACCCGCATTATGTCTAGTGTTTTCATACTCCTTACCAGGGTTTCCTAAACCAACGATTAATCTCATGGATCTCACCTTCTTTTTCTTTGACGATAATATTATAGCACATTTTATGTTTTTTGTACTTTTTAAATGCTTACAAAAAAATAAGGCATACACCTTATAAATTGTGATATTCATTATAAATTTCGCTTTTAGGAACCCCACGTTCTTTAGCGACTTTTTTTATAGCTTCATTTGGAGTTAAACCATCTTCAATATATAAATCAACGTGAGCTTTGATAGATAGGTTATCAAATGTCTGTTTTTCATGATTGCCTTCAACAACAATTACTATTTCTCCTTTTAGGTTTTCCACAGTTTTAAGCAAGTTTTCCACAGTTCCACGAATAACTTCTTCATATCTTTTACTTATTTCCCGAACAATAGCAACATTTCTATTACCAAATATTTCATAAATATTATTTAAGGTTTTCATTAAACGGTGAGGAGCTTCATAAAAAGCAATAGGATAGGGGTTAGATTTTAAATATTCTAATTCTTTTTTTCTTTTGCTTTCTTTACTATTTAAAAAACCATAGAAAGTAAATGGTCCACCACTTAACCCAGACATAACTAAAGCTGGTATAACAGCAGTAGGTCCCGGGAGACATACAACATTATACCCATGTTCAATAGCATTTTTTACTAAAATATAACCTGGATCACTAATTACAGGGGTACCTCGATCACTTACAACCGCAATGTTTTTTCCTTCTTTTAAGTAATCTATTTCTTTTTCTCCATTTTGATCTTCATTATATAAATGACTAGATATTAATCTATTATTTATATCAAAATGATTTAATAATTGTTTTGTAGTTCTTGTGTCTTCAGCAAATATTACATCGACTTCTTTTAAAATATTCAAGGCTCTTATTGTTATGTCTTCTAAGTTTCCAATTGGTGTTGGCACTATATATAAAGTAGGGGAGCCATCGTAACTTTTTTGTATCATTTATATCATCTCACTTAAAGTATTTTTGAATTTCATCTGTATAACCACCATTAGGATTATGGCTATATAAAGGTGGCAAGATTTTTAAACCTTTTTTTCCATTCTTTTTGCCTTCAACTAATAGAATATTAGCTTCTTTGTTTTTACCAGGGTAAATTAATCTTATTTTTTTTGGTTCAATATTATTTTCTCTCATGGTGGTTAGAATATCAATTAAACGTTCTGGTCTATGAACTAAGCCAATGGTTCCACCATTTTTTAAAAGTTTTCTAGCTATTTTAAGAATATCGTTTAAATTTAAAGTCACTTCATGACGAGCAATTGTTTTATAGTCATTTTTATTAAATCTAGAAGTTTCTTTAACTTCAAAATATGGTGGATTACATGTTATTATGTCAAAAAATTCTGGAGTGGCAGTTTTAGCATATTCTTTGGCATCTTCACAAATAATAGTTATCCTATTTTCCAAATTATTCATTTTTACTGATTCTTTAGCCATTTCACTGACTTCTTTTTGAATTTCTAAACCAATTATTTTAGCTTTGGTTTTTTCGGATAAAATTAAAGGTATTGGCGCATTACCAGTACCAATATCCAATATGTTTTTTGTAGATTCATTTATAGTGATAAAGTTAGGAAGTAATACTGAATCTAAAGAAAAGTTAAACATTTCATTATCTTGAATTATTTTAAGGTTTTCATAACCTAATAAATAATTAGTTACTCTCATTTTTATCAACTTCTACCATGCCATAGTTTTGAACATTTACTTTATATTTTTGTCTTAGAATATCTAAACCGGTTATAGTTCCTTCACCGTGTTCAGTCTTAACCTTATCACCAATCTTTTTCATACCTTTTCGACATTCTTCATAACATTCATCTTCATATTTTAAGCAACACATAAGTCTTCCGCACACACCATTAATTTTACTAGGATTTAAAGCAATATTTTGGTTTTTGGCCATGTTTATTGAAACAGCATTTAAGTCTTTTAAAAATCTAGCACAACATAATTTTTGACCGCATGGTCCATAGCCACCAATTTCTCTTGCTTTATCTCTAATACCTATTTGTCTTAATTCAATTCTGACTTTATAAATAGAGGCGAGTTCACGAGCTAATTCTCTAAAATCAATACGATTATCAGCTAAA
Organism: Firmicutes bacterium CAG:822; assembly: GCA_000432855.1. Classification (GTDB taxonomy): domain Bacteria; phylum Bacillota_I; class Bacilli_A; order RF39; family UBA660; genus Coprosoma. The sequence goes on along the minus strand of HF990851.1, from coordinate 5,002 downwards.
AATCTAAAAATTAATTTATCACGGTCAAAGGTATAACTAGCATCTATAACATGCATATTAATTTCATCACGCTCTACTATTTTTCGGCAATTTTTGAGAGCTAAAGAAGCATCTTTTATGTTTTTTCGATGTTTATTGTAGTCGTTTTTATTGGCAATTCTTATAACTTTTTTTAATTTGCCTTGAATTTTAGAAGAAGATATTTCAACTTTGGATTTTACTACAGTTCCAAATTGAAGCCCGTGCTCAGTTTCAACAATAACTGTAATATTGTCTTTTAATTTTAAGCTTCCTGGATCAAAATAATAAACTTGTCCATGAGGTTTAAAATTTACCCCTACAACTTCAATCATCATATCACTCCTTCCAAACTCATAATAAGTTTGTCCATTAAAAGACCCGAGTTAATATTATATTTTATTAGTTCTTTTAATTCTACTAATTTATTTATCTTGCGACATATTTCATCTTGAGTATTATTTTCAGCAATCATTTTAATATCATTATTTAATTCAAAAATTTCCAGTGGTTTATTTAATATATAATTTAAAATATCTTTATAATAGTTTATCATTATTTCATAAGCCATTTCAATTTCTTCTTTACTTGTTATATAATCATTCCATAATTTTCCTATATAAAGTAGGGTATTTAAGTGATTTTTTTCAAAGTAATTAATAAAATCAATAACTTTTTGAATTTTTAAATCTAAATTTTCTTCTTTATCATCAATTTTATTATCTTGATTAATAGTTATAATTTGTTTTAGTTTTTGAATTGTGTTTAAAGGTTCTTTAGATATATCAGTAGATTTTAATCTTAAGATTTGACATCTAGATCTAATAGTTGTTAAGACACTATAAATATTATCAGTGATTAAAATAGCTATAATATTATTATCTGGTTCTTCTAGAAATTTCAATATAGAATTGGCAGCTGATTTATTTAATCTGTCAGCTTGTTTAATAATATATACTCTTTTATTTCCAATTAAAGCTTTAGTGGTAAATTCTTTTTGAAGATTTTGAAGTTGTTCTTTTTTTATCCAAAGACCATCTGGGGCAATAACATCTATTTCAGGAAAGTTTCCAGAATCTATAACTTCACATTGATGACACTCACCACAATTATTTTTGGTTAAATTTTTTAAAGGACACAAAAGGGATTTAACAAATGACATTACAAAGTTAAAAGAATCATAAAAACCGCCTGTTTCTATTAAATAGGCGTGAGAACATTTGTCATCCATGATGGCATTTTTTAATATTTTATATACAATTGGTTGTGAATCTTTATAACCATCTAACATCAATAAATCCTCCTAATAAACAACGAGTCTTATTATAATCAAAAATATGAATGCGGGAATACTAAAAATTGTAATTAATAGTACTGTAATAAAGTTAATTGGAATAATAGCTGTAGCTGGGACAATGACATTATATCCATATAACATGAAAAAACTCATGATAAATTTTTTTATTAATTTAAATAATTTATTAAGCATGAAACACCTCAATAAATTATATAATAATTAAACTAATTTTATGAGATAGTTGTACGATCTTCAATTGCCATTTCTAGTGTTAAAGGGTCGATATAATCGATATCTGCTCCCATAGGAATTCCGTGAGCAATTTTAGATATTTTTACATCAGTTCCTTCTAGCATTTTTCGAATATATAGAGCTGTTGTTTCTCCTTCAACACTTGGTTTTATGGCAAGAATTACTTCTTTGATGTTTTCGTTTTTTATTCTATCAATTAATTTATCAATATGTATATCTTCAGGATTAATTCCCTCTAATGGAGAAATTAATCCACCTAAGACATGATAGATTCCTTTATAAGAACCTATTTTTTCAAATAAAATGACATTTTTACATTCTTCTACGACACATAGAGTAGAGGTGTCACGTGATTTATCTGTACATATTTGGCATAAATCGTCTTCAGTTAGACTGCCACATCTAGAACACTTTTTTATTTTAGTTTTACCATCTTTTAAAGATTTACTAAATAAATCGACAATATCACTATCCATGTTTATACTGGCGAGTGCTAAACGTTCAGCAGTTTTTTCACCTATACCTGGATATTTTTTAAAACATTCAATTAAATTTAAAATTGTTTTAGGGTAATTCATTAGAAAAGACCTGGCATTCCTTTAGTGTATTTTCCCATTTTTTGTTCAGTTTCTTCATCAATCTGACGATTAGCATCGTTTACAGCAACTAAAATCATATCTTGTAACATTTCTATGTCATCTTTCTCTAAATTGTCAGCATCTATTTTAACTTCAATTATTTCTTTAGTACCTTTCATTTTTACTGTAACAAAAGATGATTTTCCTTCAAATACTTTTTCATCAATTTGACTTTTTTCCTTCATCATATCATTTTGTAATTTTTGAGCTTGTTTCATCATAGCTTGTATATTCATTTTCATTCCTTCTTTCTTTTAATTATATTCTATTATATCTTCAAACATTGACTGAATATTATCTTCTGATTCGTCTTCTTTAAAGATATCTTCTAAATTAAACTGTTCTTCTTTATAGATAAATGGTCTTAATTTATTATTAAAATCATTTTTTATTATTTCCCATTCATCTAAATTGGTTGCAATTAAATTATATTTTTTATTTAAAATTTTGGCAATAGTTTCTTCGAGAATTGGTAAATTTTCATTAAATAAATCCGATAATCTTTTCGTTTTATAAACAAAAATCAAATTTTCATCACTAGCGGCCTTCAAAGTACCATCTAATAAAATCGAAGCAGCATGACTATAATCTGTATTTATTAGTAGATCATTGAGTAATTCTAAAGCTGGAATTATATTTTTTAATTCTTTTTTATTAAATTTTGCCAAAGTATTATCAATTCTTATTTGTTTTATTTGTTCAATATTTGAGTGCAATTTATCATTTATTTTTTTTGCATTTTGTATTTTTTTCTCATCTTTTACAGATTCATTTAATTGATTAGGGGACAATTGTTCGCTTTTTGTTTGTTTTTTTTCTGAGTTTTCCACATTTTTTGGTAAGTTTTCCACTTTTTCTATATTTTTTTCTTTAATTTGTAAGTTTTTTTCTGGTACTTTTGATAAATTTTCGGATTTTTGTTCGTTTTTTTCCACAATCACATTGTTTTTATCAGAAATAATTTTTATAAAAGCTAATTCAAATAATAATTTACTATTATTATTATTTTTCATTTCAAATGAGTACTTATTTAATGTTTCGATAATTAAAAATAACTCTTTAATCGATATTTTTGGAGCAATTTGCTCATAATTTTCAATATTTTGTTTTCTTTCTTTGAAATATTTTGGAGCTTCTTTATAAAGAAGAATATTCCGAACAAAATCAATAAATTCTTCTAATAATTTCACAAAATTTTTGCCTTGATCATTATATTTATCGATTTTTTCTAATATTTCATCTAATTCATTATCAATAATATTTTCTAGCAATTTTCTTAAATCATTATCCGTTAAAGTCCCATTTATATCGTGAATATCATTAATGGTGATTTTTCCTTCTGTATAAGCTCGTGCTTGATCTAACATTCCAACTGAATCACGCATTCCACCATCAGCTAATTTAGCTATTTCAGTTAATGCATCTTTTTCGATATCAATATTCTCTTTTTTAGCAATGATACTCAAGTTTTCCACAATTGCTTCAGTACTTATTTTTTTGAAGTCTAAGCGCTGACACCTTGATAATATGGTTTCAATTACTTTATGTGGATCTGTGGTTGCTAGAATAAAGATTACGTGAGCTGGTGGTTCTTCTAGTGTCTTTAAAAGGGCATTAAATGCACCTTGAGTAAGCATATGAACTTCATCAATTATATAAACTTTATATTTTCCATAAGCAGGTAATAAGTTTACTTTATTTCTTAATTCTCTAATTTCATCAACACCATTATTACTAGCAGCATCAATTTCTATAATATCACTATTGTTTTCTTGAGTACAACTTACACATTTTCCACATGGTTTGCAGTCTACTGGGTGTTCACAATTTATAATTTTTGCAAATATTTTCGCAATACTAGTTTTTCCTGTACCTCTTGGTCCTGCAAATAGGTATGCATGGTTAATTTGGTTGTTTAATATAGAGTTTTTTATGATTTTCACTATAACATCTTGGCCATATACATCGTCTAGTGTTTTTGGCCTATATTTTCTATATAAAGCTTGATACATTTTATCACCTCTACCTCTTATAATTATACCATATTTATCCACAATAAAAGAAAATAAGTTATTACATTTTAAGGGATAATTTACTTATTTTCTTTTGTTTTTAAAGAAGTTTCTTAATAATTTACTAGAGTTTTCCACATTTTCCATTTGAATTAGTATTGGATCTTTTAAGTTGCTTATTTTTTCTTGTTTAGCACCATATACAACTTGCTTAATTCGGGCTTGTTTTATTACTTCTAAACACATTTTACATGGTTCTAAAGTAACATATAATATACAATCATCTAAATGCCAGGTTTTCTTTTTTTTACATGCTTTTTCAATAGCATTTATTTCAGCATGTCTTGTTATTAAATGAGTTTTTTCTCTAGTGTTATGTCCTTTGGATATAACGCGAGAATTTTCCACAATTACAGCGCCTATTGGTACGTCATCTGTTTTTAAACTTTTTTCAGCTTCTTTTAGTGCTAATTCCATATATTTATCCATAATAATCACCTAAATAAAAAGGTACACACACTTAGAGGACCTTAAGGCTGCTATCTTCCGATTCTGACCTGGTTCAGTCATAAATGTTGTACCATGTATATATTATAATATTTAATTTTTTTTTTCAACTAAAAAGATATTATATTACTAGTTTTCCACAATATTTTTTATTTTCCTATGTTTCACGTGAAACATAGGATTGATTTATTAGTTTGTAGCTAATGTTTCACGTGAAACATTAGCTATTATTAAATATTTAAATATATTAATATAATATTATTTTTTATATTTATAAA
>HF990850.1 GCA_000432855.1 Firmicutes bacterium CAG:822 | reverse complement strand
CTTTTTTATTAATGATAAGGTATCTTTTTAAAAAAGGATTAACATATAAAATCCGTGGATTGACTTTAAATATAGTTTGTGCTACAATTTAGTTACTCAATGACCAAGTGTTATATGAGTCCTGGAGACGCAACTATCTATTAGTTGCGTTGTCCGTTATATTATATTCTTTTAATACTTTTTGTAAATATTTGGGTTCATCAATTAAGTATGAACTTATTATATACATATCACTTTTCTTTTTTTCAAGAATGATTATATAACTATATAAATCATTACTATATAATAACTTTGTTCTTTTTGTGTTTTTATATGGAGCAGTCCATATTTTAATCTTATTGCATTTTGTATCTTCACAATTAGGGCATTTTGAATAATTTTTTATCATAGGAACAATATAATTTATAAAATAAGCACGAGATTCTTTCATTCTTATTTTCATTCCTAATTTTTTTTGAGTTTTAGTGGTTAAATGAAAAAATCCTTGCATTCTATTATCTTCAAATAGGGTAGTAAATACTTTAATGTTCATTCCATTTATTTTTAAATCGCTATAATATATATTTTTTATGAAATAATCGTATAATTCATCATCTGTAGTAGTTTTAGGTAATGGACCATTAAATCCACATTTATTTTTAGTTTCTGTCATCTTTTGATTTCCAAATAAATATATTAAATTTAGTATTACTATAGGATGATGATATATCAAAATTATTTTGATATAATTTTTGAATTTCATGAATAATATTTAGTTTTATACTATTTGTTGATAGGTTTCTATAATAATATGATAATGCTCCAATTAAAATATCATTAATTTGTAATATTGGTGCTTCATAAGATTTAATTGGTTGTATTTTTTTTATGGTTTTTTTATTAGTGTCAGACATTTTAATCCTTAAATAATTTAGTGTTATTTGATGATAATAGTATGAATGTGTGTCTTTTATATCAGGATATATATTATATGAATTACCAGGAATAATAATATATTTTAACATTTCATAGTATGCTTTGTGATAAAAATCATTTTCGGTTTGATTATATTTTTTGTGGTTTAATTTTGTTTTATCAATTACAATAACTCTAAATTTTAAATCATCGTTATTAAAAAAATAATTGATAATATCTAAATATAATTTTTCGGTTTTTTTGTCAACTTTATTCCATTTTAATTCTATTTTGTTTGACAAATTATAATTAGTTTTTAAATGATTTATATATTCATTAATTTTTTTAACTTTAAATTTTGGACAATAAACTGCTCCGATTAACATATATTTACTATTGTTGCTTACTAAATGACAACTTTCATCACAATAGATGTTGTATTCCATATTTTCCCTCCTTTTATAGATTTAGCTATTATTATATCATTAACAGTGATTAATTTGTTAATATTTTTAATTAATTTTTTTTAAAAAATTTACTAAAATATAACTACAAAATTTTTATAGATATTTAATATTCAGATTATGTAACTAGTATAATTATTATATTATGATGTTAAAAGTCTTTAAATATCAAGGCAAAATAAAAACTAGATACTTTTATCTAGTTAAATACATATTGGTACGGACAAATAGTATATCCGAAACCTTGGGAATAGTTGATAAACAACTAATCACTAAAATAATAATAACATAATTTTTAATAAATTAAAATTTTTTTTATTTAATTTGTTCACATCTATTTTTTAATACTCTAATTAGTTTTTTATGCAATTGTTGTTCTAATGTTTCATCATTATCCTTTGTTAACGTACCGTTAAAACATAATTCTTGAGATATATCGTTATATAATCCTGAAACTACTTCTGTTAATTCCCAACCATATTTATTAATAATTGGTTTAAACATTTCTAATTTATAATCAGCTAATGTTATAAGTGGCTTGGTAGTACCTAACCATCTCATTGATTCTTCAACAATTGCCTTACCTATTCCTAAACCTCTACATTTATCAGAAACATATAATGTACATATTTTTTGTTCTTCCTCGTCTCTTTTTAAACAAGCCATGGAAATTATTTCATTAACATTTTCAGGATTTCTAACAAATAATATATTTCGTTCATCACCATTTATAGTTGCTGGTAATTGTTTAGTAAAATACCATTCTTTATGTTTTGGGTAATCATCACAAATAAAATCTGTTATCATATAAATTTTTGTGGCAAGTTCCATAAATTCTTCTTCTGGAATAATTCCTACATATTTTTTTAAACTCTCAATATTTATCATATTAGCTTTTCCCCCTCAAAATTCGTTGTTTATGATACCACTTTTTGCCATATTTGTATGGCAATCGCTTAAAAAAAGATAAATAATAGTGTAAAGAATTGTATAAGTCAAAGAAAATCAAAGAAAAACAATGTATAATTTATACTAGAGGTTGGTATAAATGGAAAAAACATTGTTTGAAGAATTTGAAGTATTAGAAGATCCAAGAGATATTAGAGGAAAGAAATATAAACTTATAGATATACTAATAATGACAATATATGGATTATTGTATGGATTAAAGGATTTAA
>HF990849.1 GCA_000432855.1 Firmicutes bacterium CAG:822 | reverse complement strand
ATAGTAAACATAAGAGTAGTATAATTTTCGTGAGAAAACATGTGGTCAAAAATAATATGAACTCTTTTATCATGATGTTTCTTTTTATAAGTAGAAAGAGAGTAAGAAATAACGTTTTTATAAAAAGTATAAGGGTCAAATAATTTGTTACGAAAGAAACGATTAATTCTTTTAATAACAGAGTCTAGTTTAATATCTAAAAAATTATCTTTTAAGTTTTTTGCGATATCAGAAGAGGCAATAGATTCGGCTTGAATAATACCAAATAAAATGGAAGGAGTAATATTAAGTTGGGTTTTTCTAATATTAGGGATAGAATTTAAAAGAAAACTTTCAAAATTGCTTGTAATATCTTTTTGAGTATTATATAATTTAGACATGTAACTCACTTCTTTCTATTATGGGTTTATTATAAATATTTTAACAGAAGTGAGTTACAAAATCTATATAGTGAAAAATAGCATAAAAATGGCAAATAAGAGGTATTAGTCAAAAAACGACTAATACCTCTAATTAATTTCATTTTAAAAACTGTCCGTAAGTGAGCATATTTGTTTGCTTTTTTCTTTGGCTTTGAGTATAATGATATAGGTGATTATAAATGTTTGAGAATTTAGGAGATAGACTTCAAAATGCTTTAAATAAAATAAAAGGTTATGGAAAGATAACTGAAGATAATATTGGAGAAGTTACAAGAGAGATTAGACTGGCTTTATTAGAGGCAGATGTTAATTATAAGGTTGTAAAAGAATTTATTAACAATGTCAAAGAAAAGGCTTTAGGTGAAGAGGTAAAAAAAAGTTTAAAACCGGGAGAGGTTTTTGTAAAAATAGTTAAGGATGAACTTGTTGATTTATTAGGTAAAGAAGATGAACCATTAATTATTGTTAAACCAATGACTATTTTAATGATGTGCGGTCTGCAAGGTTCTGGTAAAACAACAACTACAGGAAAACTTGCTTTACTTTTACGTAAGAAATTTGGAATGAAACCTTTGATGGTGGCTTGTGATGTTTATAGACCAGCAGCTATTGATCAATTAAAACAATTAGGTAAAGAATTAAATATTGAAGTATACAGCGAAGGAAAAGGTAATCCAGTTGAGATTGCGAAAAATGCGGTTAATTATGCGAAAGAAAATGGATACAATTATGTTTTAATAGATACGGCTGGTAGACTACATATTGATGATGAGTTAATGGAAGAGCTACAAAACATTAATGAAGCTGTTAGTCCTAATGAGATATTACTTGTTATCGATAGTATGACGGGACAAGATGCGATTAATGTTATTACAGGATTTAATGAAAGACTTCCTTTAACAGGAGCTGTTTTAACTAAGTTAGATGGTGATACTAAAGGTGGTGCGGCTTTATCTATCAGACATTTAACAAATATTCCGATTAAGTTTATAGGTGTTTCTGAAAAGATGGATGGGTTAGAGCCTTTCCATCCAGAGAGAATGGCTAATAGAATACTCGACATGGGCGATTTAATGAGTATGATTGAAAAAGCTGAGGGTGTATTTGATGAACAAGAAGCTTTGGAGACTGCTAAAAAATTACAAAAGGGTAAATTTGATTTAGAAGATTTTTTAACTCAATTAAATCAAGTTAAGAAGTTAGGACCACTAGAAAATTTAATTAAATTAATTCCAGGAGCTAAAAAAATGGGCTTAAATAATGTGAATATTGATCCTAAACAAATGGCACATATAGAAGCAATTATTTTATCAATGACTATGGAAGAGAGAAGAAATCCAGATATTTTAAAAGCTAGTAGAAAAAGAAGAATAGCAGCTGGTAGTGGAAGAAGTGTTGAAGAAGTTAATAAACTTTTAAAACAGTTTGAACAGATGAAAGTTATGGTTAAGAGAATGCAGAGTGGAAATTTTAAAATGCCTTTTTAAAAAATACTAAATTTAGTATTTTTTTCCTTTTAAGAAGGAAATATGAGAAAAATGTTGTATATTATATGTAGAGGGAGTTGATTTAATTGAAGCAAAATGTAATGGAGAATAAATTTTTAATATATGAGGTTAATGATGATATTAAAGTTGAAGCTATTTTGGAAGAAGAAAATATTTGGCTAACTCAATAACAAATAAGTAAATTGTATGGCAAATCTAAATCTATGATTAGTGAACATATAAAAAATATATTTGATGAAAAGGAATTAAATAAAAATTCAGTTGTTCGAAATTTCCGAACAACTGCCAAAGATGGTAAATCATATAATGTTAATTATTATAATTTGGAAATGATAATTGCTGTTGGTTTTTGTGTAAAATCTAGTCAAGGTACTAAGTTTAGAATTTGGGCTAATGAAAAATTAAAGGAGTATTTAGTAAAAGGTTATAATTTAAATGTTGAAAGATTTAAAAACAATGGTAATGATCCTTACTTCGATGAACTCCTTGATAAAATAAGAGATATAAGGTCGAGTGGGAAGGTTTTTTGGAGAAAAATACTTGATATATATGCTACTTCAATTGATTATAATCCGAAAAAAGAAATTACAATTAATTTTTTTAGGACTGTTCAAAATAAAATGCATTATGCTGTGTCAAACAATACAGCTGCGGAAATAGTTTATAATAGAGTTAATAGTAAAAAAGATAATATAGGACTTACTAATTTTAGAGGAGATATGCCTACTAAAAAAGAAACTGAAATTGCCAAAAACTATTTAACACATGAAGAATTACAGGTTTTAAATAGATTGGTGTCTGCATATCTTGATGTTGCTGAAATTAATGCATTAAAAAGACAAACAATGACTATGCAAGATTGGGTTGTGGAACTAGATAGTTTTTTGAAAATGATACACAATGATATATTGAATAATAAAGGTACTGTATCACATTCAGAGGCATTAAAAAAGCTCATGAGGAATATTATAAATACATGCATAATCATTTAACTAGGGTAGAAAAAGATTATTTGGAAATTATGAATATTGAAATAAAAGAAATAAATAGTAATAATTGATAATATATGGTTAAAAGAATGCAAAGTGAAAATTTTAAAATGCCTTTTTAGAAAAAAATGCTATTTTTTTGGTATTTTGTTCTTTTTTTTTGAAGGAAAAGTGATATCTTTTGTCGTATGTTATATATAGAGGGTTACCTCATATAGAAGGGAGGCAAATATATGCCAAAAAGTTTAACTATAGTTAGATCTAAAAATCCAGATAAACTTATGAATTCAATGTTTGATCCAATATTTAAATCAATTGTTCAAAATACTAATTTTAGGAAATTGCTGTCTTTGATTATAAGTCATGTAACAATATACTCGCCAGGTTATATTTATGAAAATTTAGTGTTTGCTAATGCAGAGCTTCCAGTAGAAAAATATAAAGAAAGAAAAAAGATAACGGATCTTATAGTAAAAGTAGAAGGAACAATTATAAATATCGAGGCTAATAAAAGTGCGAAAGCAAGTATGGTAGCTAAGAATAATTTGTACCATCATAAAATAGCTTATGATAGATATTTGTCAGGTTCTTTAGTAGATAATAGTGAAGTGTTTCAATTAAATTTTAATGTTATAAATAGATTTGATGACAGGTTATTTATCGAATTTAGTATGAAAGATGATACAGGGAAGTTTACTGATGAAGAAAATTTTAAAAGAATACACATAAATATGGTCAAACCTTTAGAAAAGTATTATACTAATGGTAAAGGAAGTTTATCTAAGTTAGAAAAAATATTAGTAATGTTTCAGATAACTAGTAGAAAAGAGCTTAGAGATATTTCTAAAGGAGACGAGGAGTTAGAAAGTATGGCAAATATAATTGAAGATTTAAACGAGGATGAACACATTATTGGTTTATATGACAAAGATAAAATGGACGAATGGATGAAGAAAATCGATCATGCAGAGGCAGTTAAAAAAGGACATGCTGAAGGTTTAGAACAAGGCTTAGAACAAGGCTTAGAACAAGGATCAAACAAGAAAGCATTAGAAATTGCTAAAAAAATGTTAGATGCTGGAATGAACCTCAGTGATATTTCTAAATTTACAGATTTAACTGAGGCTGAAATTGAAAACTTAAAAACTGAGAGTTAATTCTTAGTTTTTTTGTAAATGAAAAACAATGGCTTAAAAACCATTGTTATTAAATTTATTGCAACCGCATCCTGGATCATTGTTGATAATTTGATTTTCTTCAGAGCATGAGTATTCAGGAGTGTAAGTGTGATTATAAATATGTTTATTAATTACGTGTGTGTGAATTGGACAAACGTGTTTTACTTCGTGACAAAATTCTCTTTCTACACAATTTGTGATAACTGGTTCCATAATAGGACAGTTTGGTTCTTGACCACAGCAGTTATTCATTGGTCTATTAAAACCAAAGTTTTTTCTAAACATTTTTCTTTCCCCCTTATCTAATTTATGATATGAAGGTTATTAAATCATGAATATGGCAAATGTTTATTATTTGACAATTTAGGGTTTTGTGTGTATTATATGCGTAAAGTTTTAGGAGGATATTATGGGAAATATAAAATTTAGTAAAGAAGAACGAAAAGCTATTTTTGCACTTTTTGATAAATGTGATGTTGCTTTATTAAAAGTCAGTGTACTTGAAGATGGAACAAACCATATTGATAAAGTATACATAGATGGTAAAGAGTATGATATACCAAGTAAAGATTTAACTCATCAACTTTATTTATGTGCTGGTGCTGTTGATTTAATTAGAGAAAAAGGAAATATTTTAAAGTTAAGCAAAGATGAACAAAATTTTGTTATAAGAAATCATCCAACTTGGATGTTACTAAGGGGAGATTTGAAGTTTTATGATTTTGACGATTCTGAACTTTATGGAGTGGCGAGAGCTGGTCTAAAAAAACCGTATAGTTTATGGATGCAGGATTATGTGGATTCTTTAGGTGAGAAAAGATTTTATCCGAGAAAGAATATGAATTCATTTATGGTAACTTACGAGGAATTTGGAGCTTTACTTAAGATGAATAAAGAGAATGTTAGATTTCCGATAAAAAAAGGATTGGTTACAGTTTTTTCAAAAAATGTTAATCTTTTATATCGTGGCTTTTTTGAAGCTACAAGGGTTAAATTTGAAAATAATCCTAATTTAAAGGTTGAACTTAATAAATATGGTTATCCAGAAGTATACTATTTAAAAAATGGACAATGGATTAGACTTGATGTATCAACTAAGGAAGGTTTAAATAAATTATTTGAATTTTCACCGTCACCCTTTGGAAAAATTAATGATGAAGAGAAGAAGAGTAATCATAAAGTAAAGAAAAAGCCAACTAAAGGTAAAAAAAGAAAATAAGCTTAGTTGCTTATTTTTTTATATATTTCTTCGACTGGGAGTAATTCTTCTTCATTTTTATATTGTGGCTTTAAATGAAGATGAAAATGTTTGACTTCTTGTTTTAATCCATTGTTTTGAACTAAAGTTAACCCATCGGTGTGTAATTTGTCTTTTAATAATTTGTCTATTTTTCTAGCTATATCCATAATATGCATTAGAGTATCGTTGTCAATGTCAAATAGATCTGTATAATGTTTTTTTGGAATGATTAAAGTGTGACCATTGACATCTGGATTAACATCTAAAAATACTTTAACTATTTCATCTTCATAAAGTGTGTATGAAGGAATTTCTCCGTTTACAATTTTACAAAATATACAATCCATTTTCATCACCACTTTTATTTTATCACATATAGAAAAAAAGAGTAACCTCTTTTAAGTGTGAATATCTGCGAATATTCTAATATATTATTGGTTAATTTTAGTATTTTTATACAAAAGTTTTAGAAAAAATGTTAAAATATAATGAGGTGATTAAATATGAATATTTTAAATATAGATAATTTAACGGTAAAAGTAGCCGGTAAAACAATTTTAAAGGATTTTAGTTTAGAGATAAAATCTGGGGAAATTCATGCGATTATGGGTCCGAATGGAACTGGTAAGTCAACTTTAACCAAAGTTATTATGGGAGATCCTAATTATGAGATTGTGAAGGGAACTATCTCTTATAATGGTAAGGTTATTAATGATATGCCGGTTAATGAAAGAGCTAAAATTGGAATATTTTTGGGTATGCAGATGCCGATGGCTATCGAAGGAGTAACAAATGCGGATTTTTTACGAAGTGCTTTAAGAGCTAAAGAAGGCAATAAATTTAAATTGTTACCATTTATTAGAGAAGTTGATGAGTTAACTAAAAAATTACATATGGATCCCGATATGATTCACAGAGGTATTAATGATGGTTTCTCTGGCGGTGAGAGAAAGAAAAACGAAATTTTACAGATGAATATATTAAAGCCTGATGTTGTACTTTTAGATGAGATAGATTCAGGTTTAGATGTCGACAGTTTAAAATTAGTTGGTCAAGCGATAATGGATTATTATAAAGATAGGAAACCGGCTATTTTACTTGTTACTCATTATCAAAGATTACTTGATTATATAAAACCTGACTTTATTCATATTATGAAAGATGGAAAAATTGTTTTAAGTGGTGATAAAACACTAGCTTTAAAAATTGAAGAAGAAGGCTATGATAAGTTAGTGGGAGATAACAATGAATAAGATTACGGTTTACGGTGAAGATATAAAAATAGAAAATAAAGAAGGCATTGAAGTTAGTATTGGTGAAGCTAGTAAGTTTTTGAATGTTCAAAGTGTGAAAATTAAAATTTTAGAGGATACAGATATAGTTATCGATGTTAGTAAAGTAGATATAAAATTAGATTTTTATATTAATGTTTTAAAAGGTGTGAAAGCTAATATATATGAATACAAACACGGTGGAGATTATAAATTTCAATATAAATATTATTTAGAGGAAAACAGTTATTTAAATATCGAAAAAATTAATGATGGACAAAGTATCAAAGAGATGACGGTAGTTAATCTAAATGGTGAAAATGCTAAAATTGATTTTAACTTGAAAACAATTAGTAAAAAAGATGAAAAGTATAATTTTTTAGTTTATCATAATGCGAAGAATACGGTTAGTAACATAGTAAATAATGGGGTTAATATTTTAGATGGTGAGTTAGAGTTTAATGTTTCAGGTTTTGTGTCTAATGGAATTATCGGATGTGATATTAATCAAAGTGGTAGAATTATTAATATGACAGAAAATCCATGTACGATAAAACCTAATTTATTTATTGATGAAGAAGATGTGGTGGCTAATCACAGTGCGCTTATCGGTACTTTTTCACCTGATGAAATATTTTATTTAATGAGTAGAGGTATTTCAAAAAGGGATTCAGAGAATTTACTTACTAAAGGTTTTCTTTTGAATGGCATTACTTATTATAGAAAGACATTAGAAGAGATGATTAATAAGTATTGGAGGTGAGATTATGCATAGAGAAGATTTTAATATCTTAAATTCTGGGATTATATATTTTGATAATGGAGCGACAACATTAAAGCCAAAACTTTTAGGTGAAGCGATTGCTGATTATTATGATAATTACAGTTCAAATGCGCATAGAGGCGATTATGCTTTGAGTATTAAAGCGAGTCAGAAATATGAAGAATCTAGATATTTAGTTAAGGATTTATTAAATGCAAGAAAAGCTTCAGAGATTGCTTTTACAAGTGGGTCAACTGATTCAATTAATAAAATTGTCTTTGGGTATTTTGCGAACAAGTTAAAAGAAGGAGATGAGGTATTACTTACTAAGAGTGAGCATGCTTCTAATTTACTTCCTTGGTTTGAACTTGCTGACAGATTAAAATTAAAAATCAGTTATATTGAATTAGATGATAATCATGAGGTTTTAATGGAAAATGTGGAGAAGGCAATTACACCTAAAACAAAAGTTATTTCGATTGCTCATGTCAGTAATGTGGTTGGTGATGTTAGACCAATTAAAGAAATTATTAAACTAGCTCATAGTAAGGGAATACTTGTTTTAGTGGATGGAGCGCAAAGTGTACCACATTTAAAAGTTGATGTTCAGGATTTAGATATTGATTTTTTAGCTTTTTCAGCTCATAAAATGTGTGGACCAACAGGGGTTGGAGTTTTATATGGTAAAGAAGAACTTTTAAATGATATAGAGCCAATTATATTTGGCGGTGGAATGAATGCGGATTTTAGTACTGATGGTACACGGATTTATAAGACAATGCCTGATAGATTAGAAGCTGGAACACCTAATATTGCTGGGGTTATTGGTTTTGGTTATATTATTAAATATTTAATGGATATTGGTTTTGATAATATTCATGAATATGAGATGGAATTAAAAAAGTATTTGGTAGACAGATTAAAGGAGATTCCACAAGTTACAATTTATAATGCCCATAGTCGAAGTGGAATTGTAACAATTAATTATGATGGTATTTTTCCACAAGATTTATCTATTTATTTGGATAAGTTTAATATATGTACAAGAGCTGGAAATCACTGCGCTAAAATACTTAAGGATGAAATTCATATAAAAAATACATGTAGGATTAGTTTATATTTTTATAATTCAAAAGAGGAAATTGATAAATTAATAGAAGCACTTAAAAATCCAAATATTAAAGAGGAAATAATATAAGATTTCTTCTTTTAATTTGACTTTTATTTGTAAAATGCTATTATATATAGCACGAAAGAGAAGGGATAATAATGTTTGAAATTGCACCTGATTTGGAGACAAATATAGAAGAATTTAATAAAAAATATATAAATATAAAAGAAATGTTAGACGATTTAATTAATTATTTGGATAAAAGTGAAAGAGAACTTGACCAAGCAATAAAGCAATATGATTATGATAGTGTTTATGAATTAATAGAATTTTTGAAATTATGTAAAAAGAATTATACAGTTATTACTTTGACTATGGTATTAGAGGTTTACTCTCATCAATTAGAAGATGAAGCATTTTTAGATTTATATGTTAGGATTCAAGATGATACTTTTGAAGCTTGGTTGGATAATTGTAGTTTATCAGATTTGAAAAAGCTTAAAAGGTGTTTTGAAAGTTTTGCCACTATATGCGATATTTTTCCAGAAACAGTTAATATAGTTTTAGAAAAAGAAAAAAGTTATCATATGTAATTTTGTTATTTATATAAATTAATGTATAATGATGGTGGTGGTCATAATGAAAAAAAGCGTATTAATATGTAATCCTAATAGTGGTAAAAACAACAAAGATGTTTTAGCGCATAAGTGTAAAAATGTTTTAAATGAATATGGTTATAGTGTAGATATTATGTTTACAAAATATGCGGGTCATGCGAAAAAAATAATAGCTGATCTTCCTGAGACAATCGATTTAGTAATATCTTTAGGAGGAGATGGAACGTTTAATGAAGTTGTGACTGGTAATTTAAAACGTAAAAAGAAATTACTACTTACACATATTCCACTTGGTACCACTAATGATTTGGGCGCGACTTTTGGTATGGGTAAGAATCCAGTTAATAATTTAAAAATGATTTTGGAAGGTACGGTTAAGGATTTAGATATTTGTACGATTAATGATGAACCTTTTGTATATGTTGCTGGTCTTGGCAAGTTTACGGATGTGGCTTATGATACACCTAGAAAATTAAAGAAGAATTTTGGATATTTAGCTTATATGATAAATGCGATAAAATCATTTAATCAAAAAACTCATTTATTTGAAATGAGTTATACAGCTAATGGTGAAACTTATACTGGGCTTTATTCGTTTGTCTTAATATGTAATGCCAGTAGAATGGGTGGTTTAGAAATATTACAAGATGTAAAGATGAATGATGGAAAGTTTGAAGTTTTGCTTTCTAATATTACAACTAAAAAAGACATAATTAGAAGTTTATATTTACTTAAGACAAGTGATATTACTAAAGTTCCAGGATTTTATTTCTTTAGAACGGATAATTTAAAGATTAAATTAAAGGAACCACCTAAAAAGAGATTTTGTATTGATGGGGAAATGCTGAAAACAAGAACGACCGAGTATGAAATTAAAATTGTTAAAGGAATAAAAATGTTACTACCTAATAAAGAATTAGATAAAATTTTTATTTAGTTTGTCATTAAGTTAAATTTATGATAAAATGTATATAGATGAAGGAAACTTCATAAAATAAAAAAGGAACGTTCAATACTTCCGTGTTGAATGGGCCTCAAACAATTTGGTTTGGCACCTAAACAAAGCTGCGAAGCTAGGTTAGGTGCCTTTTTCTATTTAGTTAGTAAAACAAATACTAAGATAAATAGAAGGAGTATTATGATGAAGAAAGAATTATCTTTTTTATTCATAAATACCACCTCCATTCTTTATAAAAGACTGAAGGTCGCACCCAACTATTGAACATTCCTTATATGTAAGTATAACAAATAGTTATATAAAGTGCAATAGAATTATTGCGTTTTGTTATAGTTTACATGTTTTAAGATAGCCGTAATGATAAATTGCTTTTTATGGCTTTTTTTGTTATAATTATTAAGGCTTTTAAATGACTTAAGAAAGGAGAAAAAATGAGTAAAATAAAAATATTTGCGCTCGGCGGATTAAATGAAGAAGGAAAAAATATGTATGTCGTAGAGGCCGACCATGATATATTTATATTTGATGCGGGATTAAAATACGCCGATGACAAAATGCTTGGAGTAGATTATATTATTCCAAACTATGATTATATTAAGAAAAACAGAAAAAATATTAAAGGTATATTTATTACACACGGACATTATGACAATATGGGAGCTTTATCGGAAATATTAAAAGAAGTTCCTGATTTACCAATTTATGGAACATCATTTACGATGGAAATTATTAAAGATGATCTTTTAGCGGATAATTTAAGTGTTAAAAACTTAAGAGTTATTAAACCACATAGGAAAATTAATTTTGGAAAGAATAGTATTTTTCCTATTTCATTAACGCACATGGTTCCAGATAATGTCGGTTATGTTTTATATACACCAGATGGTGCGATATTCTATACGGGTAATTTTGTGTTTGATTCAACGATGTTAGGTGCTTATAAGACTGATATCGGTAAACTTGCATATGTTGGGAAACAAGGCGTTTTATGTTTACTTTCAGAGTCTTTATATGCGGATAAACAAGGATTTACTTCACCTAATCATCGTACAGCTAAAGCGATTAGAGAAGTAATAAATAAAGCTGATGGTAGAATTTTATACAATATTTATCAAGCGCAACTTTATAGAATTCAAGAGTTATTTAATGAAATTAAAAATACTGACCGTAATGTGGTTATTATGGGTAAAAGTTTAGAAAGTGTTATTTTAAAAGCTATTGATAAGAATTATGTCAATTTTGATAAGAAGAGAATTTTACCTATTAATCATGTTAAGGATGATAAGATTGTCGTTATTATATCTGATGAAAGAGAAAAACCTTTTTCTAATTTGAAGAGAATTGTTAGAGGATATGATAAATTTATAACAGTTACACCAGATGATACTATTATATTTGCTTCACCAATTGAAGATGGTATGGAAAGAACGGCTACTAAATTACTTGATGGCTTAGCTAAAATAGGTGCTAATGTAATTGAAATTTCAAAAAGAAAATATTTATCACATCATGCTTCTTCTGAAGATTTGATGCTTATGATAGATTTGATGAGGCCAAAATACTATATGCCGGTTATTGGTGAATATCGTCATCAAGTAGCTAATGCGAATGTAGCAAAAGAAGTTGGTATGGATGATGACCATATTTTACTTAGATTAAATGGTGAGGTTGCTTATTTTGAAAATGGTGAATTAGTCGATAATGGTATGAAAGTACCAGTTGATGATATTTTAATCGATGGACTTGCTGCTGGTGATGTTGGTGAGCTTGTTCTTAAAGATCGTGAGCTTTTAAGTGATAGTGGAATTGTTATTATTACAGCTACTATCGACAAACAGACAAAAGAAATTTTGGCTGGTCCAGAAGTATTAACTAGAGGATTTATATTTGTTAAAGACAACATTAATTTGATTAAAGATGCAGAAAAAATAGCAACTGAAGTTATTCATGAACACACTAAATCAAATTATGTTGATTTTGCCAAAGTTAAACTTGGAATTAGAGATAAGGTTGGTAAGTATTTCTATGAACAAACTGAGTGTAAGCCAATGATTTTAATCGTAATTGGTGAGGTGTAAACCTTTAATAAGGGTTCAATGTCAAGTAGTGTTGGTGGAACCAAAAACTAATGAT
>HF990848.1 GCA_000432855.1 Firmicutes bacterium CAG:822 | reverse complement strand
TGAGGTAAGCTAATGCCAAAATTTATTTTGGTATTTTGTTCTTTTTAGTTTATAATATTTTTATAATGTAAGGGAGTGTGGAAAGTGAAAAAAATGTAATAAAGAAGTTCAAGAGCAATCAGTTCAAATAGTAAGGGTTCCTTCAACATTTGCGATTAGTATTTTATATATGGTTTTAGGGTTAGTTATAGTATTATATATGTAAGTTGTTAGTAATAGGAAGGCTAAGAAGTAAGGCTTTCTTTTTTTTCTGTTAAAAAACTGATGTTCGTGTTATAATTAAATAGGTGGTTAGTATGTATGCTTATATAAAAGGATTTATTAAAGAAATTGAAAGTGATTATATAGTTGTTGATAATAACGGTGTTGGTTATTTGATTTATACAGCTAGTCCTTATTCATTTGAGATAGATAAAGAATACACAGTTTATTTATATCAATATGTTAGAGAAGACGAGATAACTTTATATGGATTTAAATCATTAGAAGAAAAACAGTTATTTTTAAAGTTGATTTCAGTTAAAGGATTGGGTTGTAAGATGGCACTACCGATGCTGGCTTTAGGTTCACCTGATGGTATTGTTGATGCGATTGAAAGAGAAAATATTTTATATTTGAAAAAATTTCCGAAGATTGGCGATAAAGTGGCTAGACAAATTATTTTGGATTTAAAAGGAAAACTTGCTAAAACGGAAGAAGTTAGCAATCAAATTAGTGATGAACTTGTGGAAGCTTTAAGAAGTTTAGGTTATAAGAATGCAGATATTAATAAAGTGGTTAAGAAGGTCGATAGTTCTTTAGATATTGAAGAACAAATAAAAACAGCTTTAAAATTACTTTTAAAATAGGAGGTGATTAGATGGCAAGATTAGTTACTGGTGAGGAGTTAGAAGAAGATAATTTTGAAACTTCAATTAGACCGGAGAGTATTGATGAATATATTGGTCAATCAGAATTAAAAGAAAATTTGAATATATTTATGAAGGCAGCCAAGATGCGCTCGGAAGCTCTAGATCATGTGCTTTTATATGGCCCGCCAGGACTTGGTAAAACGACAATGGCTTATATTATAGCTAATGAGATGGGAAGCAATATTAAAACAACTAGTGGTCCAGCGATTGAAAAAAGCGGTGATTTAGCGGCAGTACTTTCAACATTAGAACCTGGAGATGTATTATTTATTGATGAGATTCATCGCATACCAAGATTTATTGAAGAAATTTTATATTCAGCAATGGAAGATTTTAAATTAGATATTATTGTTGGTTCTGATGCTTCAAGTAGAAATATCACAATTGACTTGCCACCTTTTACTTTAGTTGGAGCGACGACACGTGCAGGTGATTTAACTGGACCTTTAAGAGATAGATTTGGAATTGTATCAAGGCTTAATTTTTATACAGAAGAGGAACTAAAACAAATTGTTCTTAGAACAAGCAGAGTTTTAAAATCACCAATTTCAGAAGATGCGGCAATGGAACTTGCTAGAAGAAGTAGAGGAACACCAAGAGTGGCTAATAGATTATTTAAACGAGTTCGTGATTTTGCTTTAGTTATGGGTGATGGTAATATCGATTTAGATATTACAAAAATGGCTTTGGAAAAACTTAAAGTCGATGAAGCTGGACTTGATGCGACAGATTATAATTTACTTAATGCGATTATTGAAAAGTTTAATGGGGGTCCAGTTGGTATTGATGCTTTAGCTTCTAGTATTGGAGAAGAGGCATCAACGATTGAGGATGTATATGAACCATATTTACTTCAAAATGGTTTTCTTAAAAGAACAAGTAGAGGTAGAATGGTGACAGAAAAAGCTTATGATTATTTAAAGAAAAACAGACAAGATACTTTATTTTAGAGGGTGATAAGATGAAAACAGATGATTTTGACTTTGATTTACCAGAAGAATTAATTGCCCAAACACCACTTGAGAGAAGAGATGCTTCAAAACTTTTGGTTTTGGATAAAACAACTGGAGAAATTAGTCATAGACATTTTACTGATGTTATTGATTATATGGAAAAAGGTGATACTTTAGTTTTAAATGATACTAAAGTTATGCCGGCTAGACTTTATGGAGTCAAAGAAGAAACGGGAGCTGTTATCGAAGTTTTACTATTGAAAGATGAAGGAAATAATGTATGGGAATGTTTAACTAAACCGGCAAAGCGAATTAAAGAGGGAACGATTGTTTCTTTTGGCGACGGGAAGTTAAAGGCTAAATGCATGGAAGTATTAGATGAAGGTATACGAAGATTTAAGTTAGAGTATAAAGGAATTTTATATGAAATCTTAGATGAATTGGGTGAAATGCCACTTCCTCCTTATATTCATGAGAAATTAAAAGATAAAGATAGATATCAGACAGTTTATGCAAAAAATGTTGGCAGTGCGGCTGCTCCAACGGCAGGTTTACACTTTACTAAAGATTTACTTGAAAAGATAAAAGACAAGGGTGTAAATATCGCGTATATTACTTTGCACGTAGGACTTGGTACTTTTAGACCAGTTAATGTCGAAGATGTGACTAAACATAAAATGCATAGTGAATATTATGTCATGAGTGCGGAGGTAGCTGATTTACTTAATAAAACAAAAGAAGAAGGACATAAGATTATCAGTGTGGGTACAACATCAACTAGAACATTAGAGACGATTGCTAGTTTATATGGTAAGTTTAAAGAATGCTCTGGATGGACGGATATTTTTATTTATCCAGGGTATGAATTTAAGGGTATAGATTATTTGATTACAAATTTTCATTTACCAAAATCAACTTTAGTTATGTTAGTTAGTGCTCTTGCTGGTAAGGATAATATAATGAAAGCATACAATGAAGCTATAGAGAATAAATATCGTTTCTTTTCGTTTGGCGACAGTATGCTGATAAAGTAAGGTGATAATATGGTGATTGTAATTACTGGTCCAACAGCGACTGGAAAGACAGATTTGGGTATCTTTTTAGCCCACCAGTTAAATGGTGAGATTATAAATGCGGATAGCACGCAAATATATAAAGGTTTAGATATTGCGACTAATAAAGTTCAAGATACTGAAGGGGTTAAACATTATTTGTTTAACGAAAAAGATTTAAGAGAAGATTATACAGTGTTTGATTATCAAAAAGATTCCCGCAAAATTATCGATGATATTTTAAAACGTGGAAAAACTCCAATATTAGTTGGGGGAACAGGGCTTTATATAAATGCGGCTTTATATGATTATAAATTTGAGGAAAAAGCTAACGATGAATATGAAGGTGTTAGTAATGATGAACTTTATAAAATGCTTTTAGAGGTTGATCCAAATACTAATATTCATTTGAATAACCGGGTTAGAGTAATAAGTGCACTTAATTATTATAAGGCTAATAAGAAACCATATAGCGAAAAGGAGAAGGATTTAACTTTACTTTATGATACTTTGTTTATTGGACTTACGACGGATAGAAATATTTTATATTATAAGATTAATAAAAGAGTCGATAAAATGGTAGAAGAGGGATTAGTGGAAGAAGCTAAGGAAATATACAATCTTGGTATTAGAACAAAAGCGGTTATGACACCAATTGGACCTAAAGAGTTATTTGATTATTTTGATGGTAAGACTAGTTTAGAAGATGCGATAGAGCTTATAAAGAGTAAGAGCCGAAAATATGCGAAAAGACAATATACGTGGTTTCGTAATCAGATGAAACTAAAGTGGTTTCAAACTAATTATGATGATTTTAGTAAAACAGAAGAAGAAGTTTTAGAGTATATTAAGAAGGAAATGTCAAAATAATGTAATTTTGACATTTTAATTTAATATGATATACTATGAAAGCAAGAGGTGAATCCTTTGAATCTAAATAAAATTATTCCCGATACTTATGAAAAAAGTGTTTATGATATAAATTATGTTAAATTATATGATAGTGGTATTAAGTGTGCCATTTTTGATGTAGACTGTACTATTTTACCGTTTGATGATATTAATATTTCTGATAGATTGATTAGATTATTTGATTTAATTAAAGAAATTGGTATTACGCCTGGGCTATGTTCTAGTGGATCTGAAAGAAGAGTAAAACCAGTTGGTGAAGCTTTGGAAGTAAAATATATCGCAAATGCGAAGAAACCATTTTATGGTGATTTTTCATTGGTTAAACATGGTTTATTTGGTAGTGAATGTGAACCAAGTAATACGATGATGATAGGTGATTCTTTTTATTTGGATATGTTGTTTGCTGCGAGATTGGGTTTTTATAAGGTTATGGTTGACGCGGTTAAAGGCGGTTATCGAATAAAATCTTTGGCAAATAGTGCTATTCAAACATCAATATATTTACTTTTACCTCGAAATGAATTTATGTATGGAAAATATTATAGTGGTAATAGAGGTTAAATTTTTAATAAATTATAAAAGGTCATTATATGGCTTTTTTTGTTTGTTAAAATTAAGCAATATTTCCAAAAAATGTGTAAATTTGTTGTATAGTTTTTTGACAAAAAATAAAAATATGGTTGAAAAGTTTAACGGATTATCTTTATAATATAGTTATAAGACTAGCTGATGTTTGATAATAATGTGTATTTAAAACATTGTTTAAGAAAGGGTGAGTAAATTATTATGAAGTCTATTAAGAAGATAGTAAATTTATTTTGTTTATTTTTATTGTTTTTCGGAGTTACTTTTTTATTAAGTCCTAAAGTATCGGCGGCTACATTGACATCCGATACTTATGTATGTAGTGATGGGACATCTGCTTCTTATTGTAATAGTGGAACGATTTGGCATGATTATGGTGATGGAGAACCTTTGTTATCATCAGTACTTTATGTAGATGGACAATTGGCATATTGTTTAGAGCCTGGAGTTTCTGTTAATCATGGCAGTAATGCTTATTCTCCAAATAATTGGAATTCTTCTGGTTTGTCTTTGACTAACGATAAGATTAATCAAATTGAATTGATTGCTTATTTTGGTTATGGGTATAGTGGTCATGATTCATATCTTTGGTATTTAGCTGCTCAAAAATTAATTTGGAAGGTAGTTAACCCTTCTATAAATGTAACTTTAACATTGAGAAAAAATGGACCTACATTTAGTGTTAGTACATATGAAAATCAAATTACTGAATTAGTAAATAATTTTAAAACGGCTCCTTCATTTGCTGGACAAACTATTAAAGGGAAACTTAGTGAAGGTGTTACGTTAACAGATACTAATAATGTTTTGAGTAATTGGAATGTTAGTAGTGATGCTGATTGTAATGTTGAGGTTTCTGGTAATCAAGTGACTATTACGTCTGATAAAGAACAAGATATTACTTTAAATATGTCACGTAAAGGTCTTTCAAGTAATACTAGTATAATTTATAGAAGTCAGGGATATCAGACAGTTGGTGTTTTAAAATTGAACACCCCAATTATAAGATCGACATCTGTGAAATTAGTAAATGTAGAGTATCCAACAATTACAAAGGAAGTAAGTAAAGGTAAAGTTGAACTTGGAGAAGAGTTTACTTATACATTCCAATATACTGTTGATAAATTAGAAGAAGGTATTTATTATAATTCATTTTTAATAGAAGATACATTTGAACCAGTGTTGAAATTAACTGATGTTAATCAAGTGAAAATATATAACGAAAATGAAGAAGATGTAACTGATTTGTATGATATAAGTATTGTAGATAATAAACTACAAATTACAGTTAAAGATTTAAAAAATGATGATTTTTATGGTCATACTTATAATGTGGTTGTTACAACGGAAATATTATCTAATGCTGATTTAAGTTCTTATGACAATAATGGGCTTGTTATTGTTCCTAATGAGGTTACTTTGACGGTTGACGATCATGTGTCTAAGGATTCAGTTCCTGTAACTTATGAAGTTGTTGTGATTGAAGTTCCTGAAACAGCCGCAAGAGTATCATTAATTATTGTTGGAGTTGGAATTGCTTGTATTGTTGCAGGAATTGGTGGATATTATATTATTGTAAAGAAAAATGAAAAGAAACGTAAGATTTAAACTGTTGATGATTAAAAAAATCAACAGTTTTTAAATGAACTTTTATATGGTAAATAGTGTGTTAATTTATACTTTGTACGAAATAATGTTCGTGATATAATAATTATAGGTGGTGCGCATGAAGCGAATTATTATGCATATTGACGTTAATAATGCATTTTTATCATGGACGGCTGTGTTATATTTGAAACAGGGAATGAAAATAGATATTCGAAAGACATATGCAGTTATTGGTGGTGATGAAAAGGCAAGGCATGGGATTGTATTAGCTAAGTCGATGCCAGCTAAAAAAAGAGGAGTGATTACAGCTGAAACTCTTTATAGCGCGAAGAAGAAATGTCCTAATTTAAAAGTTTATCCACCTAATTATAATTTTTATAAAAAAATGAGTGATAGTATGCTTAGATTAATAGGTAAATATTCACCAGACATTGAACAGATGAGTATTGATGAATGTTTTTTAGATTATACACCGGTTAAACATTTATATGGCGATGAGGTGGAATTTGCTTATAGACTTAAAAAGGAAATACTTGATTCTTTAGGGTTTACAGTTAATATTGGTATTGGTAATAATAAATTATGTGCGAAGATGGCTTCGGATTTTTCTAAACCTTATAAGGTACATACTTTATTTGATAATGAGGTTGAAGAGAAAATGTGGCCTTTACAAGTCGATGAACTTTTTGGTATAGGTAAGAAAACAGCAATTAAATTACATAATTTAAATATAAATACGATTTATGATTTAGCGCATATTGACAGTAGTTTTTTATATAGATATTTTAAGAATCAAGCTAAAGATATGATCGATTCGGCGAATGGTAAAGGTTCAGATATAGTAGTTAGCGAGGAGTCAATTCCAAAAGGAATTGGCAATGAAACAACTTTGAGTAGAAATATTTCTTCTAGAGAAGAGTTATATCCTTATTTACTAGCTTTATCAGAAAATGTGGCAATTAGACTTAGAAAACAAAAGAAATATGCTTCAGTAATTGTTGTCACTTTAAAAGATAAATTTTTTAAACGAATGAGTCATCAAAAAAAGTTAGTTAATGCGACTAACTTAACGGAGGAAATTTATAAAACCGCTTGCGATATTTTGGATGAGATGAACACCTCTGATGGAATTAGACTGATTGGTGTTAGGCTTGATAAGTTATCAGATACTTCTAGTCATCAAGTATCGTTATTTGAGGATTTAAAGGTTCGAGAAGATAATAATGAACTAGAAAAAACAGTTGATGAATTAAAGGAAAAATATGGTTTTAAAGTGATTAAAAAGGCTTCTTTAATAGATAATAAAGTTGGTAACAAATATTTAAACAAATAAAAAATGTCCAATTTAAGGACATTTTTAACTTTAAGCTTGAGTTGCATTAAGTGTTACAGTAATTGAAGCATTTTCAGTAGTACTACTTGAAACTGTTGTATTAGGAAATTCAGCAGTAACTGTTATAGTAGTAGTTCCGGTTGATGCAGCAAGTGAACTTGATGCTGGATTACCAACAGTAAATTTAATATGTCCACTAGATGATGTACAAGTTAGACCTGATTCAGTACAATTGGTTCCACTTATAGATGGTGTGCCTAATTTAGCGGCAATAGTACCAGTGTTTTTAATTGTTAAAGTAAATGTAACTTTATCTCCTGGTTGACGTAATGTTGCATTAATAGTGGCAGTTTGTCCACCATTTCCATATGATACAGTTCCGTCTGGAGCAGTTCCTCCACTAAATCCCGTTGTTTTGCTGATGACACCACTTGTAGCACTTGTTTTTGTTGTATCAAAAGCAACGTTCCAAGTTGAATTAATACTAGCACTTCCGTTAATATTTAATGTTGTTGAAAATGCGGCATAACCGACAGCCATTACTATTAGAATAGCAACTAATGCTCCAATTAAATAATTTTTGTTTTTCATTTATTTTTTCCTCCCTCGTATATTTGGTAATTATTTACCTTAATATTATTTTAACACATAATTTTCACAAATGTTAATATAAGATAAAGTAATTGTTTTTTCTATAAAAAAGTGTTAATTAGATTTACATTAATTTTGATAAAATGTATAATGTTTAAAGAAAGTAGAGATAAATATGAATAAAGAAATAATAGAAAATATAAGTAAAGATTTAAATGTTAAAGAGGTTCAAGTAGAAAAAACTTTGAAGTTACTTGAAGAAGGAAATACAATTCCATTTATTGCGAGATACCGTAAAGAAGTTACAGGTAATTTGGATGAGGAACAAATTAGAAAAATAAATGAAGTTTATGAATACGAAGTAAATTTACTAAAAAGAAAAGAAGATGTCATAAGACTTATCGATGAAAAAGGTTTGCTTACTGATGAATTAAAGGAAAGTATTATGAAAGCTAGTAAATTAGTTGAGGTAGAGGATTTATATAGACCATTTAAAGAGAAGAAGAAAACGAAAGCAACGGAAGCAATTAAAAATGGTTTAGAGCCTTTAGCGAAAATAATTATGTCTTTTGTTCAAAATGTTTCTTTAGAAGATTTGACTAAAAAGTTTTTAAATGAAAATGTTAAGACACCTGAAGAAGCAATTATGGGAGCTAGTTTTATTATTGCCGAATGGATAAGTGATAATGCAGCTTATAGAAAATGGATTAGAAGATTTACTTTTAATGAAGGTGTTTTGGAAACTAAACTTAAGAAAAACGCTATAGATGAAAATAAGGTTTATGAGATGTATTATGATTTTGAAGAGCGAGTAAAATATGCGAAGCCTTATAGAATTATGGCTATTAATAGAGCTGAGAAGGAAAAAGTTATATCTGTTAGTATTGAAATAGATAAAGCTAAAATATATGATTATTTAGAAAATAAACTTATTAAAAAAGAGGCTCCTTTTAACTATGTTATAGAAGATGCAATTAAAGATAGTTATAAAAGATTGATTGGTCCTTCTATTGAAAGAGAAATTAGAAGTGAACTTACAGATAAAGCATGCGAAGATGCAATTAAAAATTTTGGCCTTAATTTAGAAAATCTACTTATGCAACCACCGATGAAAGATAATGCAGTTTTAGGTTTTGATCCAGGATTTGCGAATGGATGTAAATTGGCGTTTATTGATAAAAGTGGAAAGTTTTTAGATTCTTTAATTATTAAACCATTTGCGAATGGTGGCAATATAGAAAAAGATAAAAAAACTGTGGCTGATTTAATTAAAAAATATAACGTTAATATTATTTCGATTGGAAATGGTACGGCTTCTAGAGAAAGTGAGAAATTTTGCAGTGAAATGATTAAAGAATATAATTTAAATTGTAAGTATGTTATCGTATCTGAAGCCGGAGCTTCAATTTATTCAACAGAAAAAGTTGCGAGTGATGAATTTCCTGATTTATCCCCTAATGAAAGAAGTGCGGTAAGTATTGGTAGAAGACTTCAAGATCCTCTTTCAGAACTGGTTAAAATTCCGCCTTTTGGTATGGGAGTTGGTTCTTATCAGCATGATGTTCCTTTAAAAGATTTAAATAATTCACTTGATTTTGTGGTGGAAAAATGTGTTAATAGTGTCGGGGTTAATGTTAATACAGCTTCATTTTCTTTACTTAAATATGTATCTGGGTTAACTAAAAAAAATATTGAGAAAATTATTAAGTACCGTGAAGATAATGGTAAAATTAATTCGCGCCAGGAGATTAAAAAGGCTAAACTTCTAAGCGATAAGGCCTACGAGCAATCTATTGGATTTTTAAGAGTACGTGGAGATAATGTTTTAGATGCTACAGCAATACATCCTGAAAGTTATGATGTAGCCTTAAAACTTTTAGATGAAATTGGTATGGATATTTTGAAAGTGGGGAGTGCGGAGTTAGCAAATAAATTAGATTCAATAGATATTAAAGAATATGATTCAAAATTAAATACTGATATTTATACATTAGAAGATGTGATAGCTTCTTTGAAAAAACCTAACAGAGATCCACGTGATGAGATGCCACAACCTATTTTAAAAAGCGATGTTTTAGATATTAAAGATTTAAAAATAGGAATGAAATTACAGGGTACTGTTCGTAATGTTGTACCTTTTGGAGCTTTTATCGATATTGGATTACATAATGATGGTTTAGCTCATATTTCTAAACTTACAAATAACTTTATTAAACATCCTAATGAAGTTGTGAGTGTAGGCGATATAGTTGACTGTTATGTCGATGATATTGATTTAAGCAAAAATAAAGTTTCTTTATCTTTATTAGAACCGGAGAAGGTTAGATGAAAAAAGTTTTAATTTTGTTAATTGCATTGTGTTTAACTGGTTGTATTGTGCGAAATGAAGATTTTGAAAGTACTTGTGAAGTGAATAATGATACAGAAAATATTTCTGATAATATGAGTGTTCATGTGACATATGACAATGAGGATATTGTCAAAAAGGCTGTGGTTACACGTACTTATAAGGCTTTAAATGATGAAGGAAAAGCAACATTAGAAGAAATTAAGACGAGTGCGACTAGTTTTAATGAAAAGTATGCGGGTAATGAGAATATTAAGATAACCGTAGCTAAAGATGAAGAAGATGAGTGGCAACTTAAATATTATTTGGATGTGCCTAATTTAGATAATGATGTTTTGAATGAATTTATGTTAAGAAAAAATTCAGTGAGATTTTTTAATAAAATGCAAGATGAGAATATAGAATGTGATTAGGAGATGATGAAATGTTAGAAATTATAAAAGCTATATTTTTTGGTATAGTTGAAGGTATTACTGAATGGCTTCCAATTAGTAGTACAGGCCATATGATATTACTTAATGAGCTTGTTAAACTTGATGTATCACAGGAATTTTACGATATGTTTCAAGTTGTTATACAGCTTGGTGCAATTATAGCAGTTGTAATATTATTTTGGAAACAAATTTGGCCAGTTAAGAAAGAAAAAGAAAAGTTAACCCTAGATAAAAATATATTATCTTTATGGGGGAAGATTTTAGTTGCTTGTATTCCCGCTGCAATAATTGGTTTATTATTTGATGAAGTATTTGAAAAATTATTTTATAATTATGTATGTGTCGCTATTGCTTTAATTGTCTTTGGTATTGCTTTTATAATTATTGAAAATAAAAATAAAGGTAAAAATTCTAAAATAAATTCTTTAGCTGAGCTTTCTTATAATACAGTTCTACTTATTGGAATATTTCAGTTAATTGCGGCAATATTCCCGGGAACTTCTAGATCCGGTGCGACAATAGTTGGAGCACTTTTACTTGGAGTATCTAGAACAGTAGCAGCTGAATTTACTTTCTTTTTAGCAATTCCTGTTATGTTTGGAGCTTCACTTTTAAAATTAGTTAAATTCTCATTTGCTTTTTCAGGAATGGAACTTGCAATATTACTTGTAGGAATGGTAGTTGCTTTTATAACTTCAATGTTTATTATTAAGTTTTTAATGAGTTATATTAAGAAACATGATTTTAAAGTGTTTGGCTATTATAGAATAGTTTTAGGTATTATCGTTTTACTTTATTTTGTATTTACTCAGGCTTTGTAAAAAGTCTTTTTCTTTACACATATTTTAAAGTAGTTATTGATAAAAAACAAATAATTGGTTATAATTTATATAGAATATACGTAATAGTAAAGGAGAATATTTATGCGAAGAAGACAAATGAAAAAACAAAAGAGGATAATTATTATTAGTTCACTTTGTTTGCTTTTGTGTTTGTGTGTTGGTTATGCGGCATTTCAAACTACGCTTAGTATAAGAGCAAAAGGGAATATTATAGATAATTCTGTGGATATTACTGATAATGTAGTTACAGAAGGTGATGGTTTATATGAAGATATTTACGAAGAAGGTAGATATGTTTATAGAGGACAAGATCCAGATAACTATATAACATTCAATGGAGAAACATGGAGAATCATAGCCAAAGAAACAGATGGAACATATAAAATAATAAGAAATGCTGTTTTAGCAAACCGTGCATTCGATAAAGCAAATCACCGAAGTACAGCAAATAATAGTTATTGTGATAATCCACAATATGGATGTGGAGTATATGCAGCAGTAAGCGGAACATTTTCTTCCCCTAGCGGATCACAAAGCGGAACAGTAACCGAAGATTCATCAATAAAAATATATTTAAACGATGATTATTATACAAATAATATAAATGCAACTGCAAAAGGACAAATGATAAGTCATTCATTTAATATAGGAGCAGTAGAAATGTTAGACCAAAGTGGAGCTGAAGCAGATAGTATAGAAAAGAATATAGCGGGAGAAAAGATGTACCAATGGACAGGAAATGTAGGACTTGCCAATGTATCAGATATATTAAGAGCAAGTACAAACCCACTATGTACATCAGTAACAACTTCATCTATTTACGAGGATGCATGTAATAGTAATTATTTATTAGATAAAGGAACAGAAAGTTCATTATATTATTGGACAATAAATGCTTGTTCTTTTGAGTCTGGTGACAATTCTAATCTAGTTTGGGGCGGCTTTGTGCGTAGTTCGGACGCGACTGTGAACTACGATCTTGCTGCTGGTCGTTATGCTCCCCGCCCAGTTGTCT
>HF990847.1 GCA_000432855.1 Firmicutes bacterium CAG:822 | reverse complement strand
TATTATTTATCTTTTTTTAAGCGATTGCCATATTTATTTTGCATTACTTTTTCTTCTCTTCGAATAGAAAATGATAATGGCTATGACAAAGATAATGGCCAATAGAATAACAATTATATGAGAATAATTATCCATAATTTCTAAAATACTTGTCCAGTTTTCACCGACAATACTACCGGCAATTGTTAAAGCGGCATTCCAAATTAAAGATCCTAATGTGGTATAGATTAAGAATTTTTTCATTGGCATTTCGCTCATTCCAGCTGGAATAGAGATAAGACTTCTAATTACAGGAATAAATCTACAGAAAAATACAGTTTTATTTCCTTTGGTATCAAACCATTCATCAGCTTTGTCGATGTCTTCAGGTTTTAATCTGAGTAGTTTACCAGGCTTGCTGGTGATGATTTTTTTTAGTCTTTCTTTGTTTAGTATTTTACCAATATAATATAATATTATAGCTCCTAGAACAGAACCTAAAGTAGAAGCTACGATAACACCAATTACATTCATTGAAGTATAAGTGGTCATGAAACCACCAAATAGTAAGATTACTTCAGATGGGATTGGTGGAAAAACATTTTCGATAGTAATTAAAAGAAAGACACCAATATAGCCAAAATTATTCATAATTTCAATTATTAAATCTTGCATACGTACACCTCGCTTTTTAAGTATAACATGAATTTTATATATGAGCAACAATGTGACAAAATTGTAATGATATGTAAGCGTAAAAGATGGTATAATGATATAGCTTAGTTTATAATTGAATTAGAGGTGAGGGGTATGTTCGAAGATATTTTATGGGTTCTTTTAGCTTTTGTTATTTTATTTTTATTTTTTGCAGCTATTGCTTTTATTAAATGGGTTAGAGGTAGAAAATGAGTTATTTAGAAGCAATTAAGATAGCCTTTTTAACATTTCCTTTTTTAGCCTTTTTATTTACTATTCCTTTTATATTATGGCAATATCATAAATATGGTTCAATTAATAAATTAAGAGTTTTGATTATTTATTCATTTATTCTTTATATGATTTCTGTATATTTTTTAGCTATTTTTCCTCTTCCAGAAAGAGATAGTATTGATATGAATGGTCCAGTTAGTCAATTAATACCGTTTGCTTTTATTATGGATATTATAAAAGAGAGCGTGGAGATAAAAAATATTGGGATGTTTTTCCTAAATTCTAGTGTTTATACGGTTTTATTTAATATTTTAATGTTTATGCCGTTTGGAATGTATTTAAGATATTATTTTAAGAATGATTTAAAGAAGACGGTAATATTCAGTTTTATGTTTAGTTTGTTTTTGGAGATAACCCAATTAACTGGTCTATATTTTATATATCCCCATCCATACCGACTATTTGATGTCGATGACTTAATGATTAATACTTTGGGTGGTATTATTGGTTATTTAGTTATGGGAATATTTATGAAGTTTTTACCATCGAGAGATAATATAGATTCTAAGTCTTTTGAAGAAGGTAAAAAAGTTAGTGGTCTTAGAAGAATAACTAGATTTGGGTTAGATGCTTTTCTATGGTTGATTTTTACGGGTGTTTTAAGCTTTTTAATTAATGTGAATCATATAGTGATTATTTCACTAATTATATATTATGTGATTATTCCTTTTATATTTAATGGTCAAACTTTAGGAAGTAAGTTTTTAAATATGCGTTTAGTGTTTCCTAATAAAAGATTATTGAGATTATTTTTAAGATTAGTTTTAATATTTTTGTATTATGTAGTTATACCGTTTGGTTTAGGATTGTTGTTTATTTTTGTGATTAAACACTTTAGTATACCTAATGTACTAGTATTTGTAATTGGGGCAATATATGTTTTATTACTGGGAATATTTTACTTAGTAAATGTGACTAATATATTTAAGAGAAAAATCTTGTTTTATGATAGAGTTTTAAATGGTGAGTATGTTAGTACAATCGGTGAGGATGATTTAAAAGAAGATGAGAAAGAAGAATAATAAAACTTCGTTTTGAAAATATAAACGAAGTTTTTATAGTGGCTTATAATTTTTGATAATGCTTTCAGCAACTTTAATACCATCGATGGCTGATGTCGTAATACCACCGGCATATCCAGCGCCTTCACCACATGGATATATTCCTTGAATGTTTGAGGTAAAATTTTCATCTCTTAGTATTTTAATTGGTGAGGAAGTTCGAGCTTCTGGGGCTGCGAGGATTGCGTCATCACAGTCAAAGCCTTTTATTTTAGTACCAAAATTTTGAATACCTTCGATTAAGGCTTCTGAAATATATGGTGGAAAAATGTCTCTTAAATTAGTTAAGGTGTAATTTCCTTTGAAAATTGGGTTTATGGAATTAAATTTTTCACCCGGCTTATTTTGAACAAAGTCTTTAAATAATTGGACGGGAATATTTCCATTACCTATTTCGTAAGCTTTCTTTTCTAATTTTCTTTGGAATTCAATACCATCTAATGGATTTTGTCCATAGTCTTCTGGCGATACTGTGACGATAATGGCACTGTTAGCATTTTCACTATCACGATTATGATTACTCATGCCATTTACTGTTAACATGTTTTCTTCAGATGAAGCATTTACGACATAACCACCTGGGCACATACAAAATGAATAAACACCTCTTTTTTTGGATGTTTGGTATGTTAGTTTGTATGATGCGGGTGGTAGATTTAAGTGATTGGTACCATACTGTGAATAGTTAATTAAAAATTGTGGGTGCTGGATACGAACACCAACGGCAAATGGTTTTGGCACGATATTTAGACCTTGTTTTAATAGCATTTCAAAGGTGTCACGGCTACTATGGCCTAAAGCTAAAATTAGATGTTCACAAGGGATTATTTCTTGATGATTAATTTCGATGTGGGTTAGTTTATTTTCCTTAGTTATAATATTGGTTAGACAAGTATTGTATTTTATTTGACCCCCCATGTTTATTATTTCATCTATCATATTTTTTACAACATCTCTTAATAAATTAGTTCCGATATGTGGTTTGTTTAAGTATAAAATATCTTTAGGGGCGCCATGTTTAACAAAGATTCTTAGAACTTCTTTGCTACGGTTAAATTTATCTTTAACGGTTGTATTTAGTTTACCATCGGAAAATGTTCCGGCTCCGCCTGCTCCAAACTGAACATTAGAATTTAAATTTAGTTTTCCGGTTTTCCAAAAATTTTCTACAGTTTTAACACGATGATCAATGTCTTCACCACGTTCGATAATTATTGGTTTATATCCAGCTTTAGCTAACATATATCCGGCAAATAGTCCAGCTGGACCACTACCAACGATAATAATTTGATGGTTTAAGGTTTTATTACCTGGTTTAGGTAGTTTGTATGTTTCATCTGGTGTTTCAGTAACATCTTTTAAATGGTGTTTTAATATTTGTTTTTCATTTTTTATATCAGCATCTATTTCATACACATACATTAAGTTATCTTTGTGTCTGGCATCGATAGATTGTTTATTAAGTTTAAAGTTTAAAATATCATTTTCTTTTATTTTTAATTTTTTAGCTATTTTAATTTTCAAATCATTTTCATTATGATTAATCGGTAATTTTATTTGTCTTATTCTAAGCATTATTTCACATTCTTTCCAGCTATAATACCACTTATCCAAGCCCAGCCTAAGTTGTATCCACCACAATCACCATCAATATCGATAATTTCACCAGTAAAATATAAATTTTTAACTTTTAATGATTCTAATGTTTTACTATTTATTTCGGTTAAAGGAATACCTCCTGAGCATACTTGGGCGTGATCTAAAGTGTGGGTATCTAAAATTTCGATTTGAAAATCAGTTAATGTTTTAATTAGATTATTTAATTCATTATCAGTTAAGGTAGTTAAAAGTAAATCTCTTTTTAAATGAGTTTTTTTAAGAATAATGTCTACAAGTTTGTAGTGCAGGATACCTTCAAGTAATTCGCTGATGGTTTTATGATAAGAATTTTTGTTTAAGGTTTGTAAAAATGTTTTGGGATTACTTGCGAAAGGAATAAAGTTGATACTGATAATAACATTTTTATTTTGGTTTAAAGCTTTGGCGGCTTTACCACTTAAATTAAATATACATATACCACTGAGACCATAGTTAGTTAGCTGGATTTCTCCAGTTTCATTTTTGATATATTTATGATCAATTAGTAAATTAACTTTGACATCAGTTCTGATGCCACTCCAGTTTTTGAAATATGGTTCATCAGCTTTTAATTGAACTAAAGATGGCAAGGGAGTTATGATATTATGACCTAATGATTTAGATATTTCATAGCCTAATCCATCTGAGCCTGTTTTAGGGGCAGCTTTAGAACCGGTGGCAATAATTATGTTTTTAGCTTTGATGTTTTCTTTGTCTGGGTTAATAATAAAGCAATCTTTTTTTATTATTTTTTCCACAGTAATATCGTTTATAATTTTGACATTTAATTTTTTGCATTCTGAAAGTAAGGCGTTTTCAATAGTAAAAGCTTGATTAGAAAATGGATAGTAATATCCGTTTTTTGTTTTATAAGCTAAACCTAAAGAATCAAAAAACTTTAAAATACTATTCTTTCTTTCATCAGTAATAAATTCTTTTAATAAATTTGAATTAGATGAGTGAAAATGAGATAAATCTTTATCAGTATTCCAAAAATTACATCTTCCATTACCCGTAATTAAAATCTTTTTACCACATTTATTATTTTTTTCAATAATAGTTACATCTTTGCCATTTCTAGCGGCTGTAATAGCGGCTGTTAAACCAGAGGCCCCACCACCAATAATAACAACTTCTTTCATTTAAATCACCATAAGTATTATAACATAACTACTTATATTTATAATAAGATATAGATATTTTAAGATTAATAAAGTGTTGTAGTTGTGTAATCCTTGAAAAAAAGTTAATTTTATGTTATTATGTATATAGATGAGAGAAATCTCATAAAATAAAAAAGGGAAATACTTAACTCTTCTTCGTTGAGTACTTGCCCAATAATTGGTTGAAGTACTTAATCTTTAGTTAGATTGAGTACTATTTTTTTATACATAGAATCATTAAAGAGACTATTAATAAAATGATAATTAATATAAGAAATGAGATTAATAAATCTTTTTTTCTCATAAATATCAAGCCTCCTTCCTGTAAGAAGTTGGCAAGTACTCAACAGTTAATGTATTCCCTGTATACATTATATAATATAACTATTCGTTATACAAGCAAACATTTATGAAAATGACTAATTAATTTGGAATAAAATTATAGGTATGTTATAATTTGTTTAGAGGGTGATTGTATGCATTTTCTTAAAAGTTTTGTAGCAGGTTTATTTACTTTAGTTTTTGGTGTTTTGGTGGTTGCCACTATATGTGTTTTTAGTATAAGTGCTTTTGCGACTAAAGATAATATTGTGGATAAAATGCAGGATACAGATATATTAACAGAAGTTAAGAAAATTAGAAATAGTGGTAGTACAGAAGGTGCTAGTGGAGTTACGCAAGTTATTGATGAAATGTATTCTTTAGCTTCACAATTTTCAGTGTCGGAAGAAGTAGTTGATCAGATTATTGATTCTAATTTAACTAAAGAGATTATTGGTGAAGCAGTTGGAAATTTGACCGATTATATGGTTAATGGTAAAGATACAAAAGTATTATCTGAAGAAGAAGCTTATAATTTAATAAGTGATAATTTAGATGAAGTTTTAGAAGAAAACGATCTATCAATTGATGAAGGTCAAAAAGAAAAATTTTTAAGAGAGGTGGAAAAACAACTTCCAGATGTTATCGAAGTTATTCCAACTTCTGAGGATTTACTTGGAAGTAGTTATGGTTCTAATATAGAAAGAATCCAAACAATTTTTAGTGATAATACAAAAATACTTTTATGTGCGAGCTTAGTTATAAGTGGTGTGATAGTAATTGTTCTTAAGAGAAAAGAATTTGAATGGTGTGCGAATTTAGGTGTAGCATTATTGATTGCTGGCCTTGTGACGATAGGAATATCATTTGTTATGCCTGGAATGGTTATTGATATGATGGGAACAACAGATTTATCAATGTTTGCTTCATCTTTAACAGATGCACTTGCAGAGCCAATTTTATATAGTGGTATTGGTGTTCTCGTTTTAGCAATCGTTCTATTTATTTTCTATAAGATTATGGAAAAAAGAAGAGATAATAAAATTAAGAGCTAGACAGTTTCTTTGTCTAACTCTTTTTTGTTTGTTCTACCTAAAATGTAATCAGTACTAACATGATAAAAATCAGCTAGTTTTATTAATAAATCAATAAGTATATCTCTTTTGTCGCTTTCGTATAAGCCATATTGTTGTCTGGTTATTTTTAGTATATTGGCAATTTCCTTTTGATATAAGTCGTTATCTATGCGCAAATCCTTAAGTTTCTTTAAATACATTTTCTTGGCACCCCTGATAAAATTTTATCAAGAATTTATTTGAATTCATTGACAGGCATTCATTTGAATGCTAATATTGAATTATAGGATAATAATGTAACAGATAGTGTTATTGTCTGTTATATATTATGAATAATTTATTTTTTATTATTCATAATAGTGGTAAGGAGAATGGTAAAAATGAAAAGAAGATTAAATAGAACGCAAAGGAATTATATAATAGCAGGACTATGTATGATATTAGTCATAATGGGAGTAGGATATGCGGCTTTTCAAAGTCAATTAAAAATAAGTGGAACAAGTAATATAACAAGTAATTGGAGTGTAAAAATAACCGATATCCAAAGTAAAGTAGTAAACGGAACACCAACAAACGCATCAGAACCAACACATACTGATACAACGGCAACATTTAGAACAACATTAACAAGCCCAGGAGATACAATGCAGTATGATGTAACGGTATCAAATGAAGGAGATATCGATGCAAAGTTAGATAAAATAACTGTTCCAGAAAGTACAAATCCAGCCATAGGATTTGAAGTGACAGGAATAGAAGAAGGA
>HF990846.1 GCA_000432855.1 Firmicutes bacterium CAG:822 | reverse complement strand
TATTAAGTTTAAAATATCTATAAGCAAAAAATTATGAATTATTATTTTTTGAAACAATATAACATATATAATTTTTTTGTATCAATGTTTCACGTGAAACATTGATACTGTGGATAAGTTGTTTTCTTTTATATTATTAGAAAATAAATAATTAGTTTAATTTTTATAGCAATGAATCTATTTATGATTACTATATAAAATAAATAGGGTATATCATTTTATATAATAATTATTTTTTTATTATGAATTTAATTTGTACCTAATGTTTCACGTGAAACATTAGTGCTGTGGATAAATTTTAAATGTTTATTTTTATAATGTTGTGTCATATATATAATAACTAATTTTGATAAAAATATAATGTTTAATTTAGTGTTTGCTTATAATAATAGGTTATATATTGTTTTGTATAAAAATACATATTAATAAAGAAATTTTACTAAATTTATACAATGTTTCACGTGAAACATTGTATACTGTGGAAAAATGTTTTAATAAATCTTATATATTTGTTTTAGTAATGTTTAAAATTTAATAATAATTAATAAAAATTATTAATATCTGTTCTATTATAAAAATAGACTATATTGTTTTTATAATTTATTCTTGTTAACCTATGTTTCACGTGAAACATAGGTATTTTTATATAAAAAAGAACGAAATTAATTTCGTTCTCTTGCTCAATGTTTCACGTGAAACATTGTTTTATTCTTTAGTTTCAGTATTTTCTGCAGAATTAATGCTTTCTTCTTCAGATTCTTTGTCGAGTAGGGCAATACTACTTACTTTTTGATTATCTTTTAAGTGAATTAATCTGACACCTTGAGCAACTCTACCAGTTGTTGAGATTTGTCCTATTGGTAGTCTGATAATTATTCCACTATCGGTAATTATCATTAGATCTTCATCTCCACTTACTAATTTAAATGATACGATATTACCATTTTTATCAGTAATATTTAATGCTTTGACACCTTTACTGCCACGATGTGTCATACGATATTCTTCAATATTTGTACGTTTTCCATAACCTTTTTCAGTTACGACGAGTATTTCTTGGTTTTGTTGAGCTATTTCACATCCTACACATATGCTATCACCAAGATCAATACCTTTTACACCCGAAGCAGTTCTACCCATTACTCTTATTTCTGATTCATTAAATCTAATCATTCGACCATTTGATGCTGCTATAACTATTTCGTCATTTCCAGAAGTCTTTTTAACAGATATTAATTGATCATTTTCTTTTAATGATATTGCAAGTTTTCCACTTTTTCGGATATTTTCAAATTCTGATATAGCAGTTCGTTTAACTAATCCTTTTTGTGTACAAAATACAATATTATTGTTTTCTTCATTTTGATCAATTTTCAACATAGCAGTAACTTCTTCATCTTTGTCGAAAGGTAATAAGTTAATGATTGGAAGACCTTTTGATTGACGACTGTACTGTGGTACTTCATAACCCTTAATTCTGTATGTTTTCCCTTTATTTGTAAAGAACATTAAGTAATCATGGGTACTCATTGAGATGATTTTTTCCACAAAATCATTTTCATTTGTGGTCATACCTTTTATACCAACACCGCCACGATTTTGAGTTCTGTATGTTTCACTATTCATACGTTTAATATAACCCTTATTTGTTAGCGTTACAACGATGTTTTCCACAGGTATGAGTGATTCATCCTCAATGTAGTCAATTGCTGTCATATCGATGTTTGTACGTCTCTCATCGCCATATTTATTTTTAATTTCTAACATTTCTTGTTTAATAATTTCTAATACTTTAGCTTCAGACGCAAGAATTTCTTTATAATATTTAATTTTTTCTAATAAATCATTTAATTCAGCTTCAATTTTTTCTCTTTCTAAGCCGGTTAAACGACGTAATTTTAATTCTAGAATAGCTTCAGCTTGAGCTTCAGTTAGACTATATTTAGCAATTAACTTAGTTTTAGCTTCAACATCAGTTTTAGCATCTCTAATAATTTGAATGAAATCATCAATATTATCAAGCGCTATTTTATATCCTTCTAAGATATGAACTCTTTTTTCAGCTTTATCTAAATCAAATTTTGTTCTTCTAATAATAACTTCTTTTTGATAATCAACATATTTTGAAATAATGTCTTTTAATCCTAGAGTTCTTGGAGTATTATTATCAAGCATTAATAGGATAATTCCATAAGTTGTTTGGAATTGTGTATGTTTATATAAGTTATTTAAAACAACTTGTGGATTGGCATCTTTCTTTAATGTGATTGTTATTTTAATACCATTTTTTAAGTCTGTATGGTAGTCTGAAATACCATCTATTACTTTACTATGAACAAGTTCGGCTACTTTATCTTTTAAATCTGAAGTATTAACTCCATATGGAACTTCATCAATGATTATATAATGACGACCATTTTTCTCTTCAATTGTAGCTTTACTTCTAATGGTAATTGTTCCACGACCTGTTTCATAGGCTTTTTTAATACCACTATTACCTAAAATTGTTGCGCCAGTAGGGAAGTCTGGTCCTTTAATATACTGCATTAATCCATCGGTATCAATGTCTGGATTATCAATATAAGCAATACATCCATCAATTACTTCACCTAAATTATGTGGTGGTATATTAGTTGCCATACCAACAGCTATACCCATTGTTCCATTAACTAAAATATTAGGGAAACGAGAAGGTAAAACAGTTGGTTCTTTTCTTGTTTCATCATAGTTTGTAGTGAAATCCACAGTATTTTTATTAATATCTCTTAATAATTCTAAAGATATTTTAGCTAATCTTGATTCGGTGTAACGCATGGCTGCGGCCCCATATCCTTCAATATTACCAAAGTTTCCGTGTCCATCGATTAATGGATAACGATAACTAAAGTCTTGAGCCATACGAACCATAGCTTCATATATACTTGAATCACCGTGTGGGTGATAATTACCCATTACTTCTCCGACGGTCTTCGCACTTTTCTTGTGTGGTTTATCTGGAGTATATCCAGATTCATACATTGAATATAAAATACGACGATGTACAGGTTTTAATCCATCTCTTAAGTCAGGCAAAGCTCTTGATTTGATGACACTCATGGAATATTCAATAAACGATGTTTCAATTTCACTTACAATATTATTTTCTTCTAATCTATCTCTTGTATGATCCATAAGTTACCTCCTATACATCTATTGTTTCAGCATATGTAGCATTTTCTTCGATGAATTTTCTTCTTGGTCCGACTTCTTCACCCATAAGTTTAGAAAAGGCTTCATCAGCTTCCATAACGTCATCTAAGGTTATTTTTCTTAGTACTCGTTTATTTATATCCATTGTAGTTTCATTTAATTCTTCAGCATCCATTTCACCTAAACCTTTCATACGAGTAATTTCATATTTAGTATTAGGATTTAATGATGCGAGATAATTGTCTCTTTCTTCTTCGTTTAAGACATATTTAATTGTTTTTCCATGTTTAATACAGAAAAGTGGTGGTTGGGCCGCATAAACGTGTCCAGCTTCGATGATAGGTCTAAAGAAACGATAGAATAGGGTAAGTAATAATACTCTAATGTGAGAACCATCGACATCGGCATCGGTCATGATGATTATTTTATGATATCTTAATTTCTTTAAATCAAATTCCTGACCAATTCCGGTACCAAAAGCAGTTATAATAGTTCTTATTTCTTCATTTGATAGAGCTCTATCTAATCTAGCTTTTTCAACATTTAAAATTTTTCCTCGTAAAGGTAAAATAGCTTGAGTCATAGAATCACGGCCTTTAATGGCTGATCCACCAGCCGAATCTCCCTCGACTAAGAAAATTTCGCATTTTGCGGGATCTTTATCTTTACAATCTACTAGTTTTCCACCGAAATTAATGACATCTAGGTCACTTTTTCTTCGGGTTAATTCTCTGGCTTTTTTAGCAGCGACTCTAGCACGAGCTGCTGTCATATTTTTTTCCACAATAATTTTAGCTTCTTCTGGGTTTTCTAAAAGATATCTTTCAAAACCTTCTGAAAAAACTTTATCAGCTAATTTTCTAACTTCTGAGTTTCCTAAACGACCTTTAGTTTGTCCTTCGAATTGTGGGTTAGGGTGTTTACAAGAAACTATCATAGTTAGTCCTTCTTTTACATCATCACCACTTAAAGAATCGTCTTTTTCTTTTAACATTCCATTTTTTCTTGCATAACTATTTAAAACACGGGTTAAAGCTCTTCTAACACCTTCTTCGTGAGTTCCACCGTCATGAGTATTGATGTTATTGACGAAAGAATAGATATTACTAGTATAACCAGTATTATATTGCATAGCTACTTCAAAGAAAACACCTTCATCTTCTCCTTCTAAATGAATAATATCATTTTGAATTGGAGTTTTATTTTTATTTAGGTATTTAACGTATTCACTAATACCACCTTCATAATGAAATGTTTCTCCGGTTGTATCTTCATCGTCACGGTCATCTCTTAAAGTTATTTTTAAACCTTTGTTTAAGAAAGCTAATTCTCTTGTTCGAACCTTTAAAGTTTCATAGTCAAATATATCTGTATCAAAAATATCAGCATCTGGTTTAAATGTAACTGTTGTTCCAGTTCTATTAGGATCACAGTCGCCAATGATAGTTAATTTTTTATCAATATGTCCGCCATCTTTAAATTTTGCTTCATAAATTTTACCATCATGATAAACAGTTACTGTTGTCCAGCTTGATAAGGCATTTACAACTGAGGCTCCAACTCCGTGGAGTCCACCAGAAACCTTATATCCACCGCCACCAAACTTACCACCAGCATGTAAGACTGTATAAACAGTTTCAACGGTTGATAAGCCTGTTTTAGGATGGACACCAACGGGGATTCCACGCCCATTATCTTTTACAGTTATAGAATTACCTTTATTGATAACTATTTCAATGGCATCACAGAAACCAGCTAAAGCTTCGTCAATACTGTTATCGACGATTTCCCATACTAGATGATGTAAGCCTTTAACATCGGTTGTTCCGATATACATTCCTGGTCTTTTTCTAACGGCTTCTAAACCTTCTAAGACCTGAATATCGGACACGTCATAGTGTTCTTCTTTTTCGTTCATTTTTTCACCTCATTTTCGAGTATTTGTCCATTTTCAATATGGATAAGTTTAGCTTTGGATAGGAGTTTTTCATCAATACTATCTAAGTCGGTTGTCGTTATTATTACTTGCATATCGCCTTTAATATGTTTTAATAAATTATTTTTCTTTTTATTATCTAAATCACTAAAGACATCATCTAATAAAATAATAGGACTAGTTTGTTTAAAGTCTTTGAAGACTTCTATCTCAGATAGTTTTAAGGCGATTACAGCCATTTTTTGCTGGCCCTGAGAGCCAAACTCTCTTAAGTTGTTATCTTCTATGTTGAAAGAGAAATCGTCCCTGTGAGGGCCATATAAAGTCGATTTAAGCTTTATTTCTTTTTCTAAATGATTAT
This sequence comes from Firmicutes bacterium CAG:822, assembly GCA_000432855.1. GTDB lineage: Bacteria > Bacillota_I > Bacilli_A > RF39 > UBA660 > Coprosoma. Next base: position 20,693 of record HF990846.1, on the reverse strand, counting down.
TATAAGCGTCTTCTAAAGCTTTTTTTATTGTTTCTTTATCAAAATTTTCAAGTTCTATAGATGGATGATATTTAATATTAAAATCTTTAATATTAGCAATCTCTTCAAATATAGGGGGACAAATTTTATTTAACTTTTCCACAAACTTATTTCGCATTTGATAAATAAAGATACTTTTATTAACTAAATAATCAGTTAAAATATGAAAATAATTTAAATCGATAGGCATATCTAAGCTTAATTCTTTTAAATATTCATTACGGATTTTTAAAAGTTTATTATAATCGTTTAAAGCACTATAATAATTAATCGATAATTGAGATAATTCTAAATTAAAGTATTTTCGTCTTTCACCAGGACTTCCTTTAATTAAATCCAAATCCTCAGAAGAAAAAATTATGACATTCATCTTTTCTATGTAGTCTGTAAGTTTAGTAACGACTTTGTCATCAATTTTTACTTGTTTTTTTGATTTTGTGAGGTCTATTTCCAAATTATAGGAAATATCTTTTATAAGTTTTCCTTTAATAATGGATTTTTCTTCACCAGATTTAATTAAATTGTCTGAGGTAAATGATCGGTGGGAATTAGTACAGCCCAAAATATAAATACTCTCTAATAAATTAGTTTTTCCTTGGCCATTTTGACCGTAGATAATATTTAATTTATCATCTAAATCTAATTTCAAAGATGAATAGTTTCGAAAATTTTGGATATCTAGTGTTTTTATGACCATGTTTACCTCACTACCTAATTTTTTAGCTATTATTTTTGAATTATAGTGTTTTACATACTCCTATACCTCATAACCATTATACCACAAAATGGGCTTAAAAACGCAAAAATAGGCGAAATAAGGCCTATTTTAGAGTAGTTTTTTATTATTTTTTTCTACTTTTTAAAATTAATAGTAATTTGGTAGCTCTCAACACTTGATTTTCAAAAGATTCATATGAAATATTTAAGTCAATAGAGGTATTATTGTGGAAAAGTACTTTTACGTGGTTTTCTTCTCTTTTATAATTTGATATATTTTTTAATGATATCCATGCGCAAGTATCACTTTCATAAGATGTTGTTGGGAAAAAAATCATTTCTCTGGATTCTTCAATAATGATAGGTAATTTATATTTACTACCTAAAGCATTTTTTGAACCACATAATCTTCCTTTGAATGAACTTCCATAATAAGCACAGCTATAATCGATAATGTTTGAGACAGAATAGGGGACATTTATAATATTGTAAGTTTCAATTATTCTTGTGGAAAAATCACTATTTGGTATAAGAGCGCATGTAGAACTATTAATTTCATACTTTTCTGTAAGCATAAATCCTCCTCGTCTTTAAAAGACAATATTCTTATACTCATAATTCAGGTCGATTTTTGCCACATTTTGTCGACAGAGGTAATTTTTTTAAAAAAAAGAACTTTTTTAGTAAGTTCTTATAGGTAAAATCAATTGAATTAAGTCATCACTTTCGACATTTTTAAGAATTATAGGTTTAATTTCTCCATTGAACATTAGTTCTATTTCTTCTGATTCAAGTGATTTTACGGCATCCATCATGAATTTTGAATTAAAGGCGATTTTTATTTCACTATCATTATCTTTTTCCACAGTTATTTTTTCTTCAACATTTCCGATTTCTGGAATATTTGAAGAAATTATAGCTGTATCATTAGTTGTTTCAAATTTAATAGTGTTTTTATCACTTTCATTAGTTAATAGGGATGCACGATCGATAGCACTATATAAATCATCATATTTAACTTTCATTGTTAATTCATATGTTTCAGGAATTAATTTAGAAGTATCTGGATAAGTACCACTGATTAATCTTGTCATCATGGTTATTTGTCCAAATTTAAAGACAACTTTATTGGCAAAGATATGCATTTCTAGCTCTTCTTCATCTTCATTCATAAGTTTAACTAATTCATTTAAGTTTTTAGTTGGAATAATAATATTAGAGTTTTCCACAGCATTACTTTCTAAGGTGATTTTTTTAACAGCTAATCTATATGAATCGGTTGCAGTACATTCTAAGGTATTTCCTTCGATTTTAAAGTTAATACCAGTTAAAACAGGTCTTGTTTCACTAGTTGATGTAGCAAATGATGTTTGGTTTATAATTGTTTTAAATAATTTTTGATTTAAAATAATTGGATTTTGATTAAATTCTAATTCTAGATCTGGAAATTCATTAACATTACTACAATTTAAAGTAAATGATGAGTTATTGGTTGTTATATATAGTTTTGAATCAATAACTTCTTCTAGGTTTATTGTTTCATCTGGAAGTTTTCTGATTATTTCATATATATATCTTCCTGATACGACTATTTCTCCTGTAGTATCAATTTTATTTATATCTTTTTTATCGATAAAGGTTTTAATAGATATTTCACTATCAGTACTCATTAAATATAATCCTTCATCAGTTAGTTCAAATTTAATACAGTTTAAAATAGGTCTTAAATTTTTAGTTGATATTCCTCTTATGACATAATTTAAATGTTCTAAAAGAACGTTTTGTTTAATTTCTAATTTCATAACAAATCACTCCTTTGTTTTTATTATTTTAAATATTATTTCTTATTATTGATGTGGATAAAGGTGGAAAAGTATAACTTTACACTGTAATTAAAGGCATTTTACACGGTTTACACTATGTGGATAACTGTGGAAAAAATTAACAATATCCACTATTTTATCTGGTTGATAATTTTAGAAATTTCCACTTCAAGGTTTTTATCTTTTTTGAGTTCTCTTTTTATCTTAGCTACTGAGTGCATTACGGTTGTATGGTCTTTTCCGCCAAATTCACTACCTATTTTTGGTAATGATTCTTTTAGGTGCTCGCGGCAAATGTACATACCAATTTGTCTTGGTACAGCTATTTTTGAAAGCCTTTTTTTAGATTTGATATCTTCCACAGTAATATTATAGTTATTTGCAACTAATTGAATTACTTGATCTATTTTATTTCTAGATATGATATTTTTCCCAATATAATCCTTTAAGGCTTCAACAGCGAGATCTAATGTAATTTCAGAACCATTCATTATTGTAGCATAAGCAAAGACTCTTGTTAATGCTCCTTCAAGTTTTCGAATATCAGTTGTACAGTTACCCACAATATATTCTTTAACTTCTTCTGGAACATAACTGCCAATTCCTTGAGATTCAATCTTTTTATTTAAAATAGCCATTCTAAGTTCGAAGTCTGGAGGCAAGATATCAATGGTTAATCCCCAGTTGAATCTCGTTCTTAATCTTTCTTCTAGTTTTTTTAAATCATCAGGTGAACGGTCTGAAGAAATAATGATTTGTTTATTTTGGGTGTGTAATTCATTAAAGGTGTTGAAAAATTCTTGTTGTGTTTTACTAGCTATTTCTAAGTATTGAATATCATCAATCATCAAAACATCGATGTCACGATATTTTCTTTTAAAGTTATCCACAGCCTTAAAATTACTCGTTTCATTCTTTCTATATATATTAAGAAAGTCATCGACAAACTTTTCACTTGTGACATATAAAACTTTTTTATTTGATGTAGCCATTATATAGTTACCAATTGCATGCATAAGGTGGGTTTTTCCTAAGCCACTTTTTCCATATATAAATAAAGGATTATACATTGCGCCTGGTTTTTCAGCTACAGCAAGTGCGATAGCTTTGGCAAATTTATTACTTTCACCAGAAATGAAATTATCAAAGGTGTATTTACTATCTAGACCACTTTCAAAAATGGCTTCATTGTTTTCGGCTACTTCAGTTTGGGGTTTATCTTCAGTTACTTCATCTGGAGTAACATATTTAAATTTAAAGATAGATCCAGTAACTTCCATAAATGTTTCTTTAATAATTTCTCCATAGTTTTCTTGCAAATGTTTTTTATGTACATCTAGTGGTACTTCAACTATGGCATATTCATTATTTAAATCAATTAATTTTGTGTCTTGGAACCAAGTTTGAAATAAAACAGGTTTTAATTTTATCTCAATTTTAGATAAAAAAACGGACCACATATTTTCTAAATCCATACTACTACCCCCATAGTTATAAACAATCTATATTCATTTTACAATAAATTTACATAATTTTCCATAAAAACTGTGGAAAAAACGAAAAAAAGTTTTTAACAGGCTTTTCTTGTCGAAAAATGGCGGGTTTTGTAGAATTTCCACACAAATTGTGGATAAATAGTTTTGCACTTTTGTGCATAAATTATTATTTTACACATATGTTGAAAAATAGAAAAAATAGTTTATAATATATGACATTTCGATGTGGAAATAAAAAGTGGATAAAATCTGGAAATTTTTTACTGTGGAAAACTTGACTATTGCTTTTTTTAATAATTTTTGGTATAATTTATGCAATTTTTTGTGAATAAATTAGTTTAATAAATTGACAAATGTTACTTTTATCTATATAATTTATTAAGCAATGTGAAAATTAATTAGGAGGTGTAACCAATGTCTAAAAGAACATTTCAACCAAATACTCGTAAGAGAAGTAAAAAAATGGGATTTTTTGCGCGTATGAAAGCCGGTATTGTAAGTAGAAGAAGAAAAAAAGGCCGCAAGGTATTATCTCATTAATTTGCCACTGCTGGCTATGCAGTGGCTTTATTAGTAATTTAAGGGGAGCCAAATGAAAAAAATTAATATAGTTAAGGAAAATCGTGACTATAATAGAATTATTAAAGAAAATAGACCTTTTAAGTATAAAGATTATGTTATATATATAGATAAAAGGGAACCATCTATTTATAGGTTTGGATTTTCGGTTGGTAAAAAGGTTGGCAATGCGGTAACAAGAAATCGTGTAAAAAGACAGATTAAAGCAATTGTTTCACAAAATGACTATCAAAATGATTTTGATTGTATTATAATAGTTGGTAAAGGCATTTTAGATCGAAGTTTTAGTGAAATGCGTGATAATTTAAATTTTGCTTTAAAAAAATTAAAATTAGTAAAGGAGCGAAAAGATGCGTAAGAAAATAGGACTACTACTTTTAGTAGGATTGATGACACTTTCGCTGTCTGGTTGTACAACTTATGTTAAAGATGAAAATGGAAATACTGTTAAAGAAGCAACGACAGGGCAAACATTAGCTTCTAACATATTATGTAAGCCAACAAATAAAGATGTTATTAAGACTTATGAAAAAAATGATGTAGATATTGATAAACTTCCAAGTTGTGATAAATTTACACCGGCTTCTGGAGAATATGGTGGAATTTGGGAAACAATATTTATTAAACCTTTAAGTTGGTTTATTATTAAGGTTGGAGAGATACTTGGTAATTATGGTTTAGCCATTATTGTAGTTACTTTAATTATTCGTTTGATTATTTTTCCAATTAGTAAAAAATCAGCTTTGCAATCTGAAAATATGAAGTTTGCTCAAAAAGATTTAGAAAAATTAGAAAGAAAATATCGTGGACGTGAGAGTCAAGAAGATCAAATGATGAAAGCACAAGAGATGATGGGTATATATAAGAAGTATGATATAAACCCAATGTCTGGTTGTTTATTTGCTTTTATTCAGATGCCACTTTTCTTTGCTTTCTTAGAAAGTTTAAACAGATTACCTATTGTCTTTGAAGGAAAGTTCTTAGGATTTAATTTAGGAATGAGTCCTTTTGTTAGATTGTTTGGAGGAAGTTTTGATTTTTCAGTATTTTTAGATAGCTTTACTAATGGTGGTTGGATTTATTTACTATTACCAATTTTAGTAGCTTTAACAACATTCTTCTCATTCAGGTTAAATTCTGGTGTTAGTAGTGGTAGCGAAGAACAACAACACCAAATGAAGATAATGATGAATGTGATGCTTGTATTTATTGTAATTACTTCATTTACAATGCCGACAAGTATTATATTATATTGGATTACTGGTAGTTTATTTACCATTATTCAAGCAGAAGTGATTAGGAGGATGAAAGAAAATGCTAGAGGTAGTGAAAAACGAATCAAAAAACAAAGAAGAAGCGCTAAATAAGTGTTTAGAACAGTTAAATGTTAATTCAAATGAAGTTTATTCGTATATTGAAGAAGGAGAGGCTGGGCTTTTTGGCAAGAAAAAGTATGCAGCGTATGTTGTAACAAAATATGATGTTAAAGAATATGTTAAGGATTTTTTGAATAACCTAGCTAATAATATGAATACTTCGTTTAATGTGGAAGTTAATGAAAAGGATGGAGTTATTTCTGCTATTATTGTTGCTGATGATAGTGGAGTGATGATTGGAAAAGAAGGAAAAACTTTAAATGCTATTCAAACTATTTTAAGACAATCACTTAGAAAATATGGAAATTTTGATATTAAGGTTAATTTAGATATTTCTGGATATAAAGCTAAGAGAGAAAAAAATATTGAAAGAGAAGTTAAAAAAATAGCAAAAGAAGTTTTAAAAACTAAGATAGAAGCTAAATTAGACCCAATGAATTCTTATGAAAGAAGAATTGTTCATACGATAATTGCCGAATATGATGGTTTAGCTACTCAGAGTGAAGGCGAAGCTCCTAATAGATATGTAGTTATTAAGATTAAGGAAGATTAAGTTCTTCCTTTTTTCTTATTCAATTAAGGTGTAAGAAAAAATAATAAATTAAAGTTTTTGGTATACAATATTCATATATAATTATTTTTTGTAAATATATTTACAAATTAAATGTCATTAAAATGTTAAGAGGATTAAGTTCTTCTTTTTGTGTGTTTAAATACGTTTACCTTTGTGTTATTATTTATAATAGAGGTGGAGTATGAAAAAGGGATTTAATAATAAGAAATATGTAGAAATTCAAAGTAAAAAAATTAAAGAAAAAATAAATGAATTTGATAAACTTTATTTAGAGTTTGGTGGTAAATTATTTGATGATTATCATGCTTCTAGAGTTTTACCTGGGTTTGAGCCTGATTCTAAAATAAAGATGCTTTTGGAATTAAAAGATATTACTGAAATAATAATGTGTATTAACGCCAAGGATATTGAAAGAAAGAAAATACGTGCTGATTATGGTATTACTTATGACATGGAAGTTTTAAGATTAATAGATGAATTTCAAAATTTAGGTTTATCTGTTAACAGTGTGGTTATTACTTTATATAGTGGAAAAGAAAGTAGTAAAAAGTTTAGAAATCAACTTGAAAAAAGAAATATTAAAACTTACGTTCATACTCCGACTGCAGGTTATCCAACCGATGTGGATGTAATTGTAAGTGATAAGGGATATGGAGCTAATCCTTATATTGAAACGACTAAAAAGTTAGTGGTGGTTACGGCACCTGGGCCATCTAGTGGAAAATTAGCTACTTGTTTGTCTCAACTTTATCATGAATATAAAAGAGGTGTTAAAGCGGGATATGCAAAGTATGAAACATTTCCTGTTTGGAATTTACCTTTAAAACATCCAGTTAATGTTGCGTATGAAGCAGCTACGGCTGATTTAAAAGATGTTAATATGATCGATTCATTTCATTTGGAAAAGTATGGTATTACTTCAGTCAATTATAACCGTGATTTAGAAGTTTTTCCTGTTTTAAAAGCAATTCTTCATAAAATTACTGGTAAGGATATATATTATTCACCAACAGATATGGGTGTAAATATGATAGGATATGCTATAGATGATGATAAAGTAGTTTGTGAGGCTAGTAGACAAGAAATAATTCGGAGGTATTATAAAGCATTATGTGATTATAAAACTGGAGATTCTAATGAGGATGTTAGTAAAAGAATTAAGCTTTTGATGAATGAACTTGAGATTAATCCTTTAGAGGAAAGACCAGTTATAAAGATTGCTAGGGAAAAGAGTAAAGCCTTTGATTTACCAGTTATTGCTTTGGAGTTACCTGATGGTAAAATTATTACCGGTAAGAAAACAGAAATTTTGAGTCCAGCTAGTAGTCTAATTTTAAATGCTATTAAAGAGTTAACAAATATTCCAGATGAGGTCGATTTACTTTCTAAAGCTGTATTGGAACCGATAATAAAATTAAAACCTTTAAGTAATCATTCATCTAGATCATTAAATTTAGAGGAAGTATTAATTGCATTAAGTATTTGTTCTGTAACTAATCCAATTGTTAAAGAGGCTTTAAAAAATTTAAATAAGTTATCTAATTTGGAAGCTCACGCTTCATTTATGGTTTATAATGGTGATTTAAATACTTTAAAAAGATTGAATATTAATTTGACTTGTGACCCAGTATTTTATTCAAATAATTTATTTATGAATGAGTAAAAACGGTAATTTATTTATCGTTTTTTCAGTTTGTGTGCTATAATACATGTGATGAAAAGGAGTTGGAAAATTTAACATGCGTAAAAAAGATATTACTAAAGAAATAGCAAGCGATGAAGAATTTTTAAATATTGTAGCTCCTATTTTAGGTTCTAGAGAATTTCAAAAGAGAAAAGATTGGGTTCATCATGAAAGTTGCTCACTTTATGAACATTGTTTAGCTGTATCTTATTTAGCTTATAGAATATGTAAAAAAAGAAAGTGGAACTATCATGATGCGGCAATTGGTGGCTTATTACATGATTTTTATACAAAACCTTGGCAAGATAATTTAGATAAAAAGGTTCCTTTTTTTCAACAACATGGTTTTGTTCATGCCCATGAGGCAATGGAAAATGCTTATAAGTTTTTTCCTGAATTAATGAACGAAAGAGTGGCAAATATAATCGAAAGACATATGTTTCCACTCAACATAATTCCGCCTAAATATAAAGAAGGTTGGGTTGTTACTTATGCAGATAAAAGACTTTCTATGGACGTTGTTATAAATATAAAAGCGTTACCAAAATATTTTGGTTTAGCTAGAATGGTACATAAGGTAAAAACATTTTTTAAATTTAGAAAGAGGTGATTTTATGGATGATACAATTGCAGCTATTTCAACTGCTCAGGGCGTTGGTGCAATTTCTATTATTAGAGTTAGTGGAACTGATGCTATTAAAATTGTTAATAAGATTTTTTCTAATAAGAAATTTTTAAACGCCCCAAGTCATACTATTCACTATGGTTATATAATGGATGGTGATGAAAGAATTGATGAAGTTTTGGTGACAATTATGCGAGCGCCTAAAACTTTTACTAAAGAAGATATTGTTGAAATTAATGCACATGGTGGAATTATGACAACTGACAAGATTTTAGAGTTACTACTTGTTAATGGGTGTCGATTAGCTGAACCTGGGGAATTTACTAAAAGAGCTTTTTTAAATGGTCGAATTGATTTAACAGAAGCTGAAGGTGTTATGGATTTAATTAATTCAAAAACAGATATTTCCCGGAAAATAGCTTTGAACCAAGTTGGTGGTAAAGTATCTTCAATGATTAGTGATTTGAGAGATGAACTTGCTGGAATAATTGCAAATATTGAAGTTAATATCGATTATCCAGAATATGAAGATATTGAAGAGATGACAATTGAAAAAATCAATTCTAATTTAAGTGAACTTGAAAGTAAAATTGATAAGATTTTGAAAGAAAGTAAAAATGGTGAGATTTTGACAAATGGTATTAAAACTGCAATTGTTGGTAAGCCAAATGTTGGGAAAAGCAGTTTACTTAATAGATTGATTGGTGAAGATAAAGCGATTGTTACGGATATTCAAGGAACGACTCGTGATAGTATTGAGGCAACGCTTAGAATAGACAATTTGATTTTGAATTTAATTGATACAGCGGGAATTAGAAAAACTGAAGATGTCGTTGAAAGTATTGGGGTAGATAAGAGTTTAAAATTAATAGATGAAGCTGATTTGATTTTATTTGTAGTTAATTATAATGAAAAATTAAGTCATGATGATTTAGTGATTTTAGATAAATTAAAGGATAAAAATTATATTACGATAGTTAATAAGACCGATTTAGATAAAAAAATTGACGATGATAAGCTTTCTAATGTGGTTTATGTTAGTGCTTTAAACGACGATAATATTGATGAGATAGGTAATAAAATTAAAAAATTATTCAATTTAGAAAAAATAGAAACAACAGATTTAACTTATTTAACTAGTGCGAGAAGTGGGGCTATACTTAGAAAAGTTTTAGATAGCGTTAAAGCGGTTCGAAAAGGTATAGAAGAAAATTATCCTATCGATATGGTGGAAATTGATTTAAAGGATATATGGAATTTACTAGGTGAGATAATTGGAGAGAGTTATGACGAAGAGTTGTTAGACCAATTATTTAGTAGATTTTGTGTTGGAAAATAAAATTTATATTTAATTTGTCATAAAGTTAAATTTGTGATAAAATGTATATAGATGAAGGAAACTTCATAAAATAAAAAAGGAATGTTCAATACTCCAATGTTGAGCACGACCAATTTTGGGTTCGCACCTAAATCATTGATGAAAATGAGTTAGGTGCTTTTTCTATTTAAATAGTATTAAAAATACTAAAATAAATAGGAGGATAATTATAACAAAGAAAGAGTTTTCTCTTTTTGTCATAAGCATCACCTCCATTCTTTATAAAAGACTGAAGGTCGCACCCAACTATTGAACATTCCTTGTATAAGTCATAACAAATGGTTATAATTTATACAATATAATTTATTATTTTTAAATAAAGATTTAATTTATTTGACTAAGCTTTTTTGATGTTGTAAAATTATCTCTAGTATTTGGTGGTGATTTGTATGGAATATGAAGTAATTGTAGTAGGTGGCGGTCATGCGGGATGTGAAGCTGCTTTAGCATGTGCACGCAAAGGACACAAGACATTACTTGTTACAGGAAATATTAATAATATTGCAGATATGCCATGTAATCCATCGATTGGTGGAAGTGCGAAAGGTATAGTTGTTAGAGAAATAGACGCCTTAGGCGGAGAGATGGGAAATAATGCGGATAAAAGTTTACTGCAAATAAAGATGCTTAATACGGCTAAAGGCCCAGCTGTTCGTAGTTTAAGAGCACAAGCTGATAAAATTACTTATCCTAAAAATATGCTTAAAACTTTAGAGAGTACAGATAATTTAGATATTCAAGAAGCTTTGGTTAAAGATGTTCTTACTCCTGATAATAAAGTAAGTGGAGTTTTACTTGAAGATGGCAAAGTGATTAAAGCTAAAGCGGTTATTTTAACGACTGGTACTTATATGAATGCGGATATTATGGTTGGTGATACTCGTCATAGAGAAGGACCTCATGGAGAGAAACCTTCTAATTATTTAAGTGATAATTTAGCTAAAAAAGGATTTATTATTAAAAGATTGAAGACAGGAACACCACCTAGAATAGCTAAAGATAGTATTGATTTTTCGGAGGCAAAAAGAGAAGATGGAGATAGTGTTTACCACACTTTTAGTTTTGATAATGAACCGATGTATGATATCGATAAACAAGTACCTTGCTATTTGATTTATACTAACGATGAGACACATAAAATTATTAGGGATAATTTAAATAAATCTAGTATGTATGGAGGGTTATCTGATATTAAGGGTGTTGGACCTAGATACTGTCCATCTATTGAAGATAAAATAGTTAGATTTAGTGATAAAGAAAGACATCAATTATTTTTAGAGCCGGAAAGTTTATATTATGATGATATTTATTTACAAGGTTTTTCAACTAGTATGCCTTATGATGTGCAAGAAAAGATGGTTCATAGTTTGCCTGGTTTGGAAAAGGCGAAGATTTTAAAGTATGCTTATGCGATAGAATACGATGCGATTTATCCGACTCAGCTTAAATTTAATTTGGAAACTAAATTAATCGAAAATTTATTTACAGCTGGTCAGATTAATGGGACTAGTGGATACGAAGAGGCAGCTTGTCAGGGATTAATGGCTGGTATTAATGCTTGTTTGAAATTAGAGGGTAAGGAACCATTTATTTTAAGAAGAGATGAGGCTTATATTGGAGTATTGATTGATGATTTAATTACTAAAGGTATAAGAGATCCATATAGATTACTTACTTCTAGAGCTGAATATAGACTACTTCTTAGAACAGATAATGCGGATTTAAGACTTCGTGAATATGGTCATAAATTTGGACTTGTTTCTGATGAAAAGTATGAAAGATTTTTAAATAAGAAAAAAAATATTGAAAAGGCAACTTTGGAATTTAAAGAAAAACGATTAACACCTAAAAACAATGATTATTTAGAAACTTTAGGTACAAAACCTTTAAAAGATGGTGTATCTTTATATGATTTACTTAGAAGACCAGAAATTAAGGTGGAAGATTTAACTAAATTTTTAGATAATGAATATGATTCTGAAGTTTTGGAACAGGTATCTATTTCGGCTAAATATGAAGGTTATATTAATAAATCTCTTCGTGAAGCTGAAAAATTGAAACATTTAGAAAATAAAAAAATACCTGAAGATATTGATTATGACGCAATGCATAATTTAGCTAGTGAAGCTAAACAGAAGTTAAAAGAAGTTAGACCACTTACAATTGGGCAAGCAATTCGAATTAGTGGGGTAAATCCAGCGGATATTTCTATTTTAACGATGTATATGAAGCGAGGTTAATATGAATTTAGATGAATTTAAAATTGAAGTAAAAAAATTAGGTATTGAAGTTACTGATGAAGAGATAAGTAAATTGGAAAAGTATGCGGATTTGTTAAAAGAATGGAATGAAAAGATTAATTTAACAGCTATAACTGAAAAAGAGCAAGTGTTTTTAAAACATTTCTACGATAGTTTAACTTTAGTTAAAATAATTAATTTGGATAAAGTTGATAATTTATGTGATTTAGGAACAGGTGCGGGTTTTCCTGGAATTGTACTTAAAATATTTTTTCCACAGTTAAAATTAACTTTAGTTGATGCTTTAAATAAAAGAATAAATTTTTTAGATGTTGTTGTTAAAGAATTATTTTTAGAGAATGTTACTTTGGTTCATGCGAGAGCGGAAGAATATGGAAAAGGTCATAGAGAATGTTTTGATGTGGTCACAGCTAGAGCTTTATCTAGTTTTCCAATTTTACTTGAATATAGCGCTTCTTTACTTAAAGTCCATGGTCATTTGATTGCGATGAGAGGATTAGATGATAGTTCTGATGGAATTGATGCTTTAAAGGTCTTAAATTTAAAAATTAATAATGTGTTAGAGTTTAAATTACCTTTTGAAGAAAGTAATAGAACTTTAGTCGATGTTATTAAAGTAGATAAGACACCACAAAAATATCCAAGGAGATATGCGGAAATAAAAAAGAAAACTTTATAAATTTGTAAAACAATATTGATTATTAATTTAATATTGTTTTTTTATGTCTTTTTAGTTGAATTATTTCCCGAAAAATAGTATGATAAAATAAAAGAATAGAAGGGAGGGGTAAATTATGTTCGAAAACGGTCAATTAACGGTTTTAAATATTAACGATATTTTACCGAATAGATTTCAGCCAAGAATTAGATTCGATGAAGAAAAATTAGAAGAGCTTGCGGAATCTATTGGTAAATATGGGGTTATTCAACCAATTGTCGTAAGACCAGTAAGTAATAAATATGAAATTATTGCTGGTGAAAGACGTTATAAAGCTAGTAAACTGGCGAACAAATCTACCATCCCTGCTATTATCGTAAATTTGTCGGATAAAGATAGCGAGGAGATTGCACTACTTGAAAATATCCAAAGACAACAATTAAGTCCTATTGAAGAAGCCGTTTCTTATAAACGGATTTTAGACATGGGATATATTACACAAGAACAGTTAGCTAAAAAATTAGGAAAATCTCAATCGACGATTGCGAATAAAATAAGATTATTGAATTTGGATGATGAGGTACAAAGTTATTTACTCAATAATAAAATTTCTGAAAGACATGCGAGGAGTTTACTTCGTATACCGGATAAGGAGAAGCAAGTAGCGATGCTTCATAGAATTGTCGAAGAGAGATTAACTGTTAAACAAACTGATAAAGAGATTGAAAAGTTAAGAGAAGAAACTAAGATTGAAAATAGAGCAGCTAAACCTGAAACGATTGTTGTTCCAAAATCAGTTCAGAAAGTAAGTAAACCTGTAGAAGTAAAAACTAATAATACACCTGAAGAAATTGAAAGTTTGTTTGATGAAGCCGAAGATATAAAACAAGAAGAAAGGGGAAGTAATAATATGGATATAGAAAAAATTATGAGAGAGGCTAAAGATATAAATGCACCACAACAAGAAGCGCCAAAAGATATTTCTGGTTTAATGCAACCAGGTAATGATGCTCAAAGTGAACCAATTGTTAGGGAAGAGCCAGTTTCAAATAATGTTAATTTAGAACTGAATAAATTCATAAATGTAGCACCACAACAAGAAGAGGTTAAGCCGGTGCAAACAGTACCTGCTAATAATGGTGTGACATTTGATAGTATGTTTAATCAACATATTTCAACGCCTGATACAACTGCGACAGTAAATCAAGCATCAGCACAACCGGAACCTCAACAGTCACAGCCACAAACTGTAACGTCTATTCCAGAAATGCCAGCACCAACTGTTCCTTTACAAGAGATGCCTACACCGGCTATTAATAGTGAAGTTAATGTTACTCCATCAGTTCAACCACAGACATCTGTGCAAGATGAGGTGTCAGATGATACTAAAAAGGTCATTTCAACAGCTGTTGCTGATGCTTTGAAACGTTATAATGAAAATAAAGCTCAACAAAAAGTTTCAGAGGTTCAACCGATTAATCCAGTCAACAATGTTCAAACCCCAGTACAATCAACTCCAGTACAGCCAGTGCAAGCTGAACAACCTATGGTTTCATCTTCAGTAGCTGAACCATTGAGTCAACCTGCACCAGTTAGTTCACAACCTATGAGTGACATTCCAGAAGTTGTAGTTCCAAGCGAGCCTTCTATTCCTAATTCAGATATTATTGCAGATTCTACTTTAAATGAATATGCAATTCCTAATGCTAATCAAGGAGTAGAACAATCAACTATGGCAAGTGCGATGACTCAAGATGTAAAACCAGTGAATAATCAAGCTCATTTCGCACAAATAGTAAAACTACTTAGAGATTGTGCTGATCAAATTGAACAAAACGGATATTATGTAAATGTTGATGAGATGGATTTAGGTAATCAATATAAGGTCACATTTACAATTAATAAGGAATAGCTTATGAGTAAGTTTAAAGATTTAGTTAATTATTGCTTAAATTGTACAGTTAAACCTTGTAGAAAAGGATGTCCTTTAGAAAACGATATTCCGAAGTTTATTAAATTAGCTAAGGATGGTGATTTTCTAGAGGCTTTTAGTGTACTTGGTGAAACAACGGTACTTTCTTCCATTTGTGGGAGAATTTGTCCTTTTGATAGGCAATGTGAAGGTAATTGTGTTAGAAGATTAAAAGGTGAACCAGTTCAAATTGGTAAAATAGAAGCAATTATTGGGGATAAAGCTATTCAAGAAGGTTATCCTATTTTTCGTAATATGAAAGAAATTAATGGCAAAAAAATAGCTATTGTTGGGGCTGGGCCATCTGGACTTACTTGTGCCGCCTTTTTAAAAAAATTAGGTTATAGTGTAACGATATATGAAAAATATGATTACTTGGGTGGAATCATCAGTCATGGAATTCCTGATTTTAGATTAGATAAAGATATTACTTTAAAAAATTTAAACCGAATTGTAGATTTAGGAATAGAGGTTAAATATAATTTTGAACTAGGTAAAAATATTACTCTTAAAGAATTGAAAAAAGAATATGATGCGGTATTTTTGGCTTTTGGAGCTAATGTGTCTAATATGCCTCAGATAAAGGGAAAAAATTTAAGTAATGTTTATGGGGCTAATGAATTATTAGAAAGTAAAAAAGCTTTAGATTTAAAAAATAAAAATGTAATTGTCGTTGGTGGTGGCGATGTCGCAATGGATATGGCAAGAACGGCTAAAAGATGGGGTGGTAATGTTTTAGTGATTTACCGCCGTGATGAAAATAAAATGAAAGCTGATATTAATCAAATAAATTTGGCGAAAGAAGAAAAGGTGGAATTTCTTTTTAATACGAATGTTAAACAAATTATTAAAAAAGAAAATATTTCTAAGGCATATTTAGTAACTAATGATGGTTTTAAATTTATTTACCCTTGTGATTATGTGTTTTTTGCGATAGGTTCAAAACCTAATGAGAAAATTAATAAAAAACTTGGTCTTAAATTAGATGTTGATGGATATATTAAGACAGATAAGAAGCAGATGACATCAATGAAAGGTGTGTTTGCGGGTGGAGATTTAACTGGAACTGAAAGAACAGTTGCTTATGCTGCAAGGTCTGGTAGAGAAGCCGCTTATAATATAGATTTATATTTGACAAAAAGATAATTTGAATATACAATTAAAAAGCATCTGAGGTGATAATAATGCTTAAATTTACAAAAATGGAAGGTATCGGTAACGATTATGTTTATATCGATAATATTAATCAAACTGTAGATAATCCAAGTGAGTTGTCTAAAAAAATTAGTGATAGGCATTTTGGAATTGGTTCTGACGGTTTAATTTTAATTAGTAGAAGTGATGTAGCTGATTTTAAAATGAATATTTATAATCCTGATGGTTCAGAAGCGGAAATGTGTGGTAATGGCATTAGATGTGTTGGAAAATTTGTTTATGATAAGGGTTTAACGGATAAGACTGAAGTAACGATTGAAACTTTGGCTGGTATTAAGACTTTAGAGCTTACTTTAGAAAATGGAAAGGTTTCTTTGGTTAAAGTTGATATGGGAGAACCAATATTAGAGGCTGATAAAATTCCAGTAATTAATTATGAATTACAAAGATCATCAGAAGGAATTAGTTTTGTGAATGCTGATACCGATTTACTTATTAGGAATAAAATCAGAAAGTTGACTTGTGTTTCAATGGGAAATCCTCATGCGATATGTTTTGTAGATAATGTTAATGACATAGATATAGAAAAAATTGGTTCAACAATTGAAAATGATGAAAATTTTCCCAATAGAACTAATGTTGAATTTATTGATATTGTAAATTCAAAAGAGATAAATATGCGAGTTTGGGAAAGAGGGGCTGGTGAAACGCTTGCCTGTGGTACAGGAGCTTGTGCATCAGTTGTGGCAAGTGTATTAAATGGTTATACTGAACGAGAAGTCATAGTTAATTTGTTAGGCGGTAAATTAGAAATAAGCTATGATGAAAATGATAATCATGTTTATTTAAAAGGTCCAGCTAGAATTGTTTATGAAGGAGAAATTGATTTAGATTAGACATTTTGAGTGTCTAGTCTTTTTGTTTATCTGTCTATATTATTATGGGCATGGTATAATTATGATAGAGGTAGATGATTTTATGATAGAGTTTAAAAAAGTATCAAAAGCATATAAAAATAATTTAGTTTTAAAAGATATCTCTTTTCAAATTGAAACCGGTAAATTTACGGTTTTAATTGGTGAGTCTGGTTGTGGTAAAACAACTTTACTTAAGATGATAAATAAGTTAATTACCCCGACTAAAGGAGATATTTTTATTGATGGTAAGGATTTAAAGACTTTAGATGAGATAAAATTACGTAGAGGTATGGGCTATGTAATTCAGCAAACAGGTTTATTTCCTCATTTGACAGTACGGGAGAATATTACGATTATTCCAAAGATTCTGAGAATATCAGAGAAACAGATAGAAAGTGACACTTTAAAAATGATGGATATGATTGGTCTTGATGAGTCTTTGTTAGATAGATATCCTAGTGAGCTTTCGGGTGGACAACAGCAACGTATTGGAATAGCGAGAGCTTTTATTACTAATCCTGATATTATTTTAATGGATGAGCCCTTTAGTGCTTTGGATCCGATGAGTAGAGTCGCTTTACAAGATGAACTTTTGAAATTACAAAATCAGCTACATAAGACAATTGTGTTTGTAACGCATGATATGGATGAGGCGATTAAACTTGCTGATAAAATTGCGATATTTGATAATGGTGAACTTGTTCAATATGATGTACCGGAAAATATTTTGAAACATCCAGCTAATGATTTTGTAAAGGCTTTTGTCGGTAAAAAGCGAATTTGGACTAGTCCAAAATATATTAAAGTTACTGATATAATGATTGATAAGCCGGTTACTTGTTTTCCAAATTATACGGTGTTTTATTGTCTTAATAAAATGAAGATGATGAAAGTCGATAGTTTAATGGTAATTGATGAAAATAAGAAGTTTTTGGGTGTTTTGTATGCAGAGAGTTTGAATGATAAATCTAGTTTGAAAAAAGAGGCTTCGGAATACATGCTTAAAGATATACCAACGGTAAAAAAAGAAGATTCAATTGTGGAACTAGCTAAGCTAGTTACGGAAAGTAGACTTTCTAATATTCCGGTTTTGGATGATGATAATAATTTATGTGGGCTTATTACTAGAAGTAGTTTGATTATGGCATTAAGTCAACAGTTCTTGGAAGAGGAGGAATAATATGGAGTTTATAGATTATATTATTCAAAATCATGAACAGATTATTTCTTTATTTTTAGAGCATATTGAACTTACTTTTATAGCTGTTGGTCTTTCTATTTTAATTGGGGTACCAATTGGAATTTTAATTAGTTATATTAAAAAATTAGATAAACCTATTTTAGGACTATCTTCAGTAATTCAAGCGGTTCCTTCAATGGCATTATTAGGTTTTTTAATTCCATTTGTAGGAATTGGAACAGTTCCAGCAATTATTGTGGTAATTTTATATTCATTACTACCAATTATTAAGAATACTTATACAGGAATTAATGGTATAAGTGATACGATGATTGAATCGGCTAGAGGAATTGGTCTTACTAAAAGTCAAATTTTATTTAAAATTCAAATACCGCAAACTTTACCGGTTATTATGGCGGGCATTAGAATATCAGCAGTTTCGGCTGTTGGTTTAATGACAATGTCAGCTTTTATCGGCGGTGGAGGACTAGGTTATTTGATATTTTCAGGTATTAGAACAGTTAATAATTATCAAATATTAGCTGGGGCCATTCCGGCTTGTATATTAGCTTTGATTGTCGATTATTTCTTTGGGTTAATTGAAAAATTAGTAACACCTGTTAGCTTACAAATGAAAGAAATATCTAGAGAAGATGTTTTAAAGAAACGCAAGAAACAGAAGATTATGTTAGTAATTATTTTGCTTTTAGTTGGACTTGTATTTTTAAGTACAATTAAGGTTAGTGATGGTAATACTAAAACAATCACGGTAAGTGGTAAAGATTTTACTGAACAAAATATTTTATGTGAAATGACGGCTGATTATATAGAAGCTAATACGGATATTAAGGTTAATAGAAAATGTAATTTAGGAGGGGCACAAGTAGTCTTTTCCGCAATTCAAAGAGGAGATATTGATTTATATATTGACTATTTGGGTACTGATTATACGGATATTTTAAAGTATTCGCCAATTAGTGATGTGAATAAAGTTTATGAAACAGTTAAGTCTGAGTTTAATAGTAAATATGATTTAGCGGTTTTAAACCAAATGAGTTTTAATAATACTTATGCTTTGGCGGTACGTTCTGATACGGCTTCAAAATATAATTTAAAGACAATATCTGATTTAGTGCCATATTCTAGTCAGCTTAAGATTTCACCTACACTTGAATTTGTGAATAGAGAAGATGGTTTATCTGGACTTTCTAAAGTTTATGGCTTAAATTTTGCGGATGTTATTGCAATTGATGGTAGTCCAAGATATACGGCTTTAATGAATGATAATAGTCAAGTAATTGATGCTTTTACAACTGATGGATTACTTCAGAAGTTTGGACTTGTGGTTTTAGAAGATGATAAAAACTTTTTCCCACCTTATTATGCGGTTCCAGTGATTATAAATTCAGTATTAGATGAATATCCAGAAATTGAAGAGTTAATGAACAATTTAGGTGGATATTTAACTAATGAAAGTGTTCAAACGTTAAATTATAAGGTTGATGAACTTGGTGAAAATCCAGAGACTGTTGCTAATGAATTTTTGAAAGAAAATAATTTAATATAAGGAGGATTTATGATATCAGTAAATATTCAAAGCAGTATTTTAATTAGTGGTAATGTCAAAATTTATTTTGATCCAATCAAAATGGACAAGAAGTATGATGCGGATTATATTTTTATAACGCATAGTCATTACGATCATTTTTCTAAGGAAGATATTTTAAATATCAAAAATGATAAAACGGTGATTGTTTGTCCTTATGATGTATACGATAATTGTTTAGAAATGGGGTTTAAAGAGTCTAATGTTTTTAAAGTAAAACCTTATGAGGAATATAATTTTAGAGTGATAAAGTTTAAAACGGTTCCAGCTTATAATGTTAGTAAACCTTTTCATCCAAAAGAAAATAATTGGGTAGGTTATGTAATAGAGTTTGAAGGACAAACATATTATATTGCGGGTGATACTGATGGACTCGATGAAAATTTAAGCATAAATGTTGATACGGCTTTTATTCCAATTGGTGGTACTTATACAATGGATGCATTGGAAGCTAGTGAGTTCGTGAATAAATTAAAACCAAAAGCAGTAGTACCTATTCACTATGGAATGGTAGTTGGTGATGAGAAAGATTTAAATAAGTTTATAGAAAATGTGGATAGTAGTATAAAAGTAGATGTTCTTTTGTAAAATATTAATTTTTTTCATATACTGGGAATTTGCTTTGTAAAAGGCAAAAGTTTGCAAAAAGTTAT
>HF990845.1:14460-26591 GCA_000432855.1 Firmicutes bacterium CAG:822 | reverse complement strand
ATAGTAAACATAAGAGTAGTATAATTTTCGTGAGAAAACATGTGATCAAAAATAATATGAACTCTTTTGTCAGAATGTTTCTTTTTATAAGTAGAAAGAGAGTAAGAAATAATTTGTTTATAAAAGGTATAAGGGTCAAATAATTTGTTACGAAAGAAGCGATTAATTCTTTTAATAACAGAATCTAGTTTAACATCTAAAAAATTATCTTTTAAGTTTTTGGCGATATCAGAAGAGGCAATAGATTCAGCTTGAATAATACCAAATAAAATGGAAGGAATAATATTAAGTTGTGTTTTTCTAATATTAGGGATAGAATTTAAAAGAAAAATTTCAAAATTGCTTGTAATATCTTTTTGAGTATTATATAATTTAGACATGTAACTCACTTCTTTCTATTATGGGTTTATTATAAATATTTTAACAGAAGTGAGTTACAAAATCTATATAATAAAAAATAGCATAAAAATGGCAAATAAGAGGTATTAGTCGGAAAACGATTAATACCTCTAATTAATTTCATTTCAAAAACTGTCCGTAAGTGAGACTATAGTGTAATAAACACACAATAATAAGAATAAATTAGTAAAGGCGAAGCCTTTATAAAAGGACCAGTTTGCTAGGCAAACTGAGTCCTAAAATACCGCTCTTCATGTGCGAAGCAAGTGAAGAGCGGGATGATTATAGAACAAAATAAGGGGTAATATTAATAAGTGGAGATGCTTATTCTAACGAGTCTGGTGGAAATTCTAATCAAGTTTGGAACGGTAATGTGAATAGTTCGGACGCGAATGTGAACAACAATAATGCCTATAATAGTAATAACGCTCCCCGCCCAGATTTCTATAAAACTCAGGTTTATGAACTAATATGGTCATAAATAAAAGATTTAGAAAACAAGTATTATCCCTGGATAATATATCCGAATATTGGTGCAGAAAGTATATAACTTTAGTAGGAAAGATTTATAATTATACTATGTGGGAAATTATAAATGTTGGAACTCACGAAAAAGATATATTATGATTAGACTGCATTTTAAGCAATACTGAAAAATTTTGGTATTGCTTTTTCTTATGTCAAAATCACTTGGACACAAACAATATATAAAATGGAGGGAAATATGTTTAGAGAAAAATATTTTGAATTAAAAGAGAAGAAAAAGAAATTTATTATAATTATGAAAAATGGTGTTTTTTATAACGTTTTAGGTAAGGACTGTTATATATTAAAAAATATATTTAATTATAAGGTAGGTGTTTTTGGTAATACTGTTAAGGTTGGTTTTCCTATTGGTTCTTTAAATAAGGTATTAGATACTTTAGATAAATTAAAAATAAGTTATATTGTTTACGAGGGATATGTTTGTTTAGAAGCTCATTATAATAGCGAAAATTATGATTTGTTTTTGAAAAATAATTTATCTATTAATGATAGGATTAAATTCATTTGTGAAAAATTGAATGAAATTAAATATAATGAGGAAATATTTAATGTTTTAGAAAGTGTTGAAAAGATATGTATGAAAAATTAGCTGTTGTAAATGATATTAAAAAAACTATATTTTATTTGGATAAGATTATTGTTAATTTTCCAAGGACTGAAAAGGTTTTAAAGGATAAGATATCTAATACATATTATGAGGTTTTAGAGTTAATTTATTTTAGTAATTTACTAGATGTTAAAGAAAGGATAGTTTATCAAAAGAGGATAATAAGCAAGATTAAAATGATTGATTTTTATTTTAAAATGGCTTGTGACAAAAAATATATTTCATATAAAAAATATTTGAAAATAGGTAAATTTTTGCTTAATATTATTAAGCAGTTATATGGGTGGATTAGGTATGAAAAGAGTAGGTAATTTAGTAAATGATTTTACTATAGAAAATATCATTAAAGCTTATAAAACGGTTAGAAAAAACACTTTAAATAAAAACAAAATTTATAAGTTTGAAGAGTATTATACTTCTAATATAAGTCATGTTTTTAGATTACTTAATGATTATAAAGTGGGTAAATACAATATATTTTTGATTAAAGATCCAAAATATCGAATAATTATGAGTCAAAATATTAATGATAAAATTATTAATCATTTAATGGCGGATATTTTAATTAAAGTATTAGAACCATCTTTAATAAGTGCGAATGTAGCTTCTAGAAAAGGTAAAGGAACTAGTTATGGAATTAAGTGTTTAAAAAAATATTTGAATAGTATGAATGGTGAGGTATATGCTTTAAAATTTGATATTAGTAAATTTTTCTATAATATAGACCATGGTGTTTTAAAGAGAATGTTAAAAAGGAAAATTAAAGACAAAAAATATTTAAATATATTATTCAAAATAATTGATTCTACAGATAATGATTATGTGAATGAAAGTATTTTAAAATTAAAGGAAAAGGAAATTAATTATTTAAAAAACAGTAATTTAAATGATAAATATAAAAGGATTGATGAAATAAATAGAATACCTTTATATGAAAAAGGTAAAGGATTAGGTATTGGTAATGTAGTTAGTCAAATATTAGCTATATTTTATTTAAATGATTTAGATCATTTTATTAAGGAAAAATTACATATTAAATATTATATAAGGTATCAAGATGATGGAATACTACTTGAGTATAATAAAGAATATTTGAAATACTGTTTAGATGAAATTAATAAATTTGTTTTAGATTATGGTTTATGTTTAAATGATAAAACTAGGATTATAAATGTTAGTAAAGAAGGCGCTGATTTTATAGGTTTTAGATTTTATATTAAAAATAAAATTATTTTAAAAGTTAGAAATAATACGAAAAAAAGATTTAAGAAAAAAATGAAGTTAATTAAAAAAGGTAAAATAAAAAATGGTAAAAATGTAGTAGCAAGCTACCAAGGTCATTTTAAATTAGGTAATTGTTATCACTTATTTTATAAATTTAAACCCTAAAACTCCTTTTTATTTTTCTTAAAATCTAGTATAATGTTACTAGGTGATAATCGTGAGTAAAGAACTTGGGTTAGATGAAAATAAAATCAAAGAAATATCAAAACTAAAAAAAGAACCGAAGTGGATGACCGATTTTAGACTAAAAGCTTATAAAGCCTTTAGAGAAATACCTAATCCAACCTTTGGACCTGAGTTAAAAATAGATTTTGATAAAATAAATTATTATAAAAGAGTAACTGATAAAGTCGAAGATAATTGGGATAAAGTATCTTGTCCGATTAAAGATACCTTTGAAGAAGTAGGTCTTATTGATGCCGAAAAGAAATACTTAAATGGTGTTGGTGCACAGTTCGAAAGTGAAGTAGTATATCACAGTATGATCAAAGAATTAGAAGATAAAGGTGTTATTTTCTGTAGTACAGATGATGCTTTAAAAAATCATCCCGATTTATTTAAAAAATATTTTAATACTTTAGTTAAATATGATGAAAATAAATATACCGCTTTAAACAGTGCGGTATGGAGTGGTGGAACATTCATATACGTTCCCAAAGGAGTTAGCATCGATAGACCACTTCAAAGTTATTTTAGACTAAACACTAAAAACATGGGACAATTTGAAAGAACTTTAATTATTGTCGATGATGATAGTCATATTCATTATATGGAAGGCTGTACCGCTGTTTATCATACTGCTGATTCACTTCACGCTGCTGTTGTTGAAATATTTGTTGGAAAAAACGCTAGCTGTAGATATACGACCATTCAAAACTGGGCTAGTAATGTCTATAACTTAGTTACTAAAAGGTCTATTGTTGATGAAGGTGGTGTCATGGAATGGATTGATGGTAATATTGGTTCTAAAACTAATATGAAATATCCATCATGTATTTTAAAAGGAGAAGGTGCTAGAGGTGATTGTATATCTATTGCTGTTGCTTCCAAAGACCAGATTCAAGATGCAGGTGCTAAAATGATTCATTTGGCTCCAAATACAACTAGTAAAATTATTAGTAAATCAATCGCTGCTAATGGTGGAGTAAGTAATTATCGTGGTACCGTTAAAATAAACAAAGATGCAATTAATTCAAAAAGTATCGTCAAATGTGATACCATTTTATTAGATGGTAAATCTAAAAGTGATACAATACCTAAAAACATCGTTGAAAATTCATCGTCTTATCTTGAACATGAAGCTACCGTTTCTAAATTAGATGAAGAAAAACTATTCTATTTAATGAGTAGGGGATTAGATGAAGAAAGAGCTAAAGAATTATTGATTATTGGCTTCATTGATGAGTTTAGAGAAAATTTACCAATGGAATATGCCGTTGAATTAAATGCTTTATTAAAGAATTATTTTTAGGAGGGGATAGAAATGAAAAAGAAAGTAGTTTTAATTATCGTATTAATTATTATAGTAGTAGTAGCTATAGGAACTTACTTGTTCTTACAAAATAATGAGTCTAAAAATACTGAATTAGAAAATAAAATGGAAACAGCTAGTCGCGATTATTTTGAGAAATATGTCAGCGCTAATGACAGTGAAAACGTTTATAAAATAACTTTACAAGATTTAGAAGACGCTAACAAAGCCGGTGAAGAATACGATTTAAAAGGTTTAGAAAAATGTGACAAAACTAACACATTTGCCAATGTTACCATCAATTATAAAGATGGAACAGCTAAAAAAGCACAAGTTGAACTAAAATGTTAAAAACTTGTGTTTTTTTATTTTGTCTAAATATAAAAGTCCAAAGTATTAATGTTCCTTATCTAAAAATACCAAAATTACAAAAAAATAATATTTAAAAATATTGTTTTCTCTTTTTGCACTCCCTAAAACAAACGAGTATAGTAACGCCTCGAAAGGAGGAAAACGATGTTGAATCAAATCGTTTTAGTGGGTCGTTTAGCTTATGATCCAGAACTATATGAAACAGAAAGTGGTAAAACAGTAGTCAGATTAGTCTTAGCCGTTCCAAGAGCTTATAAAAATGCCGAAGGAGAATATGACACCGATTTTATAAATTGTAAACTTTGGCAAGGTGTTGCTAAAAGTACTAGTGAATACTGTAGTAAAGGTGATCTAATCGGTATTAAAGGACGAGTTGAAACTTATAATTATGAAACTGAACACGGCCGAAGATATATCACTGAAGTTGTCGCTGACAAAGTCACTTTTCTGTCAAGTAAAAAACAAGGTTAATCCTTGTTTTTAAAATCCTCATAAAATATATCATCTGGTTTCAAATTAAATACTTTAGCTATTTTTACTGCCATCTTATATGAAAGCCTACGCTTTCCATTTTCAATTTGCCAGTAAAAAGGCTTACTGATATTTAAATGATCAGCCATATATTCACAAGTAAACTTATTTTTAGCTCTGATGGCCTTTAATTCGTCCATATTCGACCTCCCATGTCTGTTAGTATAATTATACATTACACTTCCATTATATATTAACTTGAAGTTAAATTCAAGAAATTTATAACACAAAGTTAGAATTAATGTAATGTTTGCGAAATGTTGATATAATTTATGTTAACGAAAGGATAACGATAATTATGGTAGCAGGACAAAGATTAAGAGAAGCTAGAAAGAAAGTAAATTTAACGCAAGAAGAACTTGCAAACATCATCGGTGTTAAAGCCGCTGAAGTTTCACAATATGAATCAAACAAAAGAACACCTCGTTGGCCAACATTTAATAAATTATTAGATGCATTACATATTACAGCTGACGAAGTACTTGGTAGAGATGTAACCGTTCATGATGGTGAAGATTACGAAGTAAAGATGGCAAAAGAAGATTTGCAAATTTTATCAAGCATCAAAGAAAATCCAAAACTTTATAAAGCTTTACTATCGGATCCAGAGAGAAACGTTCAAGTGATTAGTAATAATTTAAAACGTGTTCTACCAGAAGTAGACGACTAAAAATAGTTTATCAAAAACTATTTTTATTTTGCTCAAAATCTAGTACAATATAATTAGGAGGATAGATATGGATATACTAGATATAATTGATAAAAAAGAAAAAGGTGAAAAATTAACAAAAGAAGAACTTCAGTATGTTATAGATGGATATTTAAATGGCACTATCAAAGATTATCAAATGTCCGCTTTACTTACTGAAATAGACTTACTAGGATTAAAAGAAGAAGAAACAATTAACCTAACTGATATTATGCTTCATAGTGGTGAAATTCTAGATTTGGGTTTTGATAACATTGTCGATAAACATTCAACTGGTGGAGTCGGTGATAAGACAACTATCGTTTTAGCTCCTTTAGTTGCTTCATTAGGTGTTAAAGTAGCTAAAATGAGTGGTAGAGGTTTAGGCCATACCGGAGGAACAATTGATAAATTAGAATCGATTAAAGGTTTTAAAACATCTATGTCCTTAGATGAATTTAAAAATCAAGTAGATAAAATAGGTATCGCTTTAGTAGGACAGATGGGCAATTTAGTCCCAGCTGATAAAAAAATCTATGCCTTAAGAGATGTCACGGGAACTGTTGATTCCATCCCATTAATTGCCTCAAGTATCATGAGTAAAAAATTAGCCAGTGGAGCTTCCGGTATTGTCATCGATTTAAAAGTCGGTAGTGGAGCTTTGGTAAATAATTTAGATGAAGCCAAAGAACTAGCCAATTTAATGGTTAAAATTGGTAAAAATAATAATAAAAAAACCGCTTGTGTTTTAACTAACATGGATGAACCACTAGGGTATGCCGTTGGAAACTCTATTGAAGTTATCGAAGCTATAAACACCTTAAAAGGTGATGGACCAAAAGATTTAACTGATTTAGTTATTAAACTTGGAAGCTTAATGGTTTCTATGGGACTAAACATTTCGGAAGAAGAAGCTGAAGAAAAGGTCAAAGAAAACTTGTATAATGGAAAAGGCTACGAAAAAATGCTTGAGTGGGTTAAAGCTCAAGGTGGCGATATTAATAATATTCCTTTGGCTAAACATTCCAAAGAAATTATAACCCCAACTGATGGATATATCTCTTTCATCAATGCCTTAGAAATCGGAAAATTATCTAGAAAATTAGGTGCTGGAAGATTAACTAAAGATGATGAAATCGACTTAACCGTTGGTATTATTTTAAACCATAAAGTTGGTGAATATGTCCAAAAAGATGAAACTTTGGCTACCGTCTTTTATAATGAAAAAGAGGTTACTGATGAAGAAATCCTTTCATGCTTTAAGTTTAGTGAAAATCCTGTAGAAGAACCTAAATTAATAATCGATATTATTAGATAAAAACTAGAAATTTCTAGTTTTTTTCAAAATGAAAAGGAAAACGTCAAAAAAATTGTATATTTATTATAGAGAGTAGTAGTAAATAAAATTATTCTAAACTAAAATTGTTAATTATTTCATTAGTTCAACTTTATTATAATATTGGGAGAATTTTAGAAGAAAATAGTCGTTGGAGAAATAAATTTATAGATAGCATAGCTAATGATAACGAATTTGTGCAACTAGTTGCACAAATACCGTGGAAGCATAATATTATTTTAATACAAAAAATAAAAGCTGAAGATGAAATAAATTTAAAAGTTCGTAACGTTCATTAATATTAAACAAAAAACTAGAAATTTCTAGTTTTTTTTCAAAATGAAAAGGAAATCATCAAAAAATCTTGTATAATATTTATAGACACAAAAAAGGAGCAGTACCCCCTGAAGGACTGCTCCAAATAAAAGAATAAAAAGGGGCTGGCTAGTTTACACTAGCGCCAATTCAACTAAAATTGAATTGGTGCTTAATATAATAGCAGAAAATTAAAATATGTCAAGAGATTTTTTCAAAAAAATCAAAAAAGGAGGACAAATATGCAGTTAGAAGATATCAAAGGAATCGGAAAAACCACCATTAAATATTTAAATGAACTGGGAATATATAACATTCAAGATTTAATTACCTATTATCCATTTAGGTATGAAATAACCCAAAATACTGATATTCATAACGTAAACGATGGTGATAAAGTTGTTATTGGTGGTATAGTCGAAAATGTCCCAACCGTCATTCATTTTAATCGTAAATTAAACAAGATGAGTTTTCATCTAAACACCGGTGAATTTATCACCAATATTACTATTTTTAATAGGGCTTTCTTAAAAGATAAACTAAATGTTGGTCATGCCATTACAATTATCGGTAAATACGACCAAAAACATAATAGTATTACAGCTAGTGATATAAAATTTGGCCTTATAGAAGGAACATTAATTGAACCGATTTATCATTCATCATTTAAAATTAATAGTTCTAAAATATCTAAAATAATTAAATCAGTTTTAGATAAAGTCAAACCTAAAGATTATATTCCAGACTCTCTTATTCGAAAATATCATTTTATGGATAAACAGGAAGCTATAAAAATAGCCCATAACCCAAAAGATAAAGAGAAATTAAAAAAAGCTTTAGCTAGATTAAAATACGAAGAGCTATTCATGTATATGATGAAAATTAGTTACTTAAAAAAATCAAAAAAACAAAGCGATGGATTATCTAGAAATATTTCTTATGAGCAAGTATTAGAAGTAGTTGATCGTCTTCCATTTAAATTAACTAAAGACCAGTTGAAGTCTGTTAAAGATATCTATGATGATTTAACTAGTAGTAATAGAATGAATAGATTACTTCAAGGTGATGTTGGAAGTGGTAAAACCATTGTTTCCTTTATTGCTTTATATATTAATTATTTAGCTGGCTACCAAGGAGCTTTAATGGCTCCAACTGAAATTTTAGCTTCCCAGCACTACCAAAATTTTATAAAACTTTTTCCTAACTTAAATGTTGTTTTGTTAACTGGTAAGTTAAAAGCCAAAGAAAAGAAAGAAGCCAAAGCTTTAATTGAAAGTGGCAAGGCCAACATCATTATCGGTACCCATGCTTTAATCAGTGAAGATGTCACTTATCACAATTTAGGACTAGTCATCACCGATGAACAACATCGTTTCGGTGTGGCCCAAAGAGGAAATTTAAAAAACAAAGGTATAACCCCAGATATTTTGTATATGAGTGCAACCCCAATTCCAAGAACCTATGCTTTAACCTTATATGGTGATATGGATATATCTAGTATCAGAACTATGCCAAACGGAAGAAAACCTGTTAAAACTTATGTTAAAACGAATAAAGAAATTAAAGATGTCTTATATATGATGTTAGATCAAATCAAAGCTCATCATCAAATATATGTCATTGCCCCTTTAATCGAAGAAAGCGATAAAATAGATTTAGAAGATGTCTACAAACTAGAAGAAAAAATGAAAAGAGCTTTCGGCAAAGTGTGTAATGTCGGCATTATGCATGGTAAAATGACTCCTAAAGAAAAAGATGAAGTTATGGACGAGTTTAAACAAAATAAAATTCAAATCTTAATCAGTACTACCGTTATCGAAGTCGGTGTCGATGTGGCTAATGCGACCATGATTGTTATTTTTGATAGTTATCGTTTTGGACTTTCCGCTCTCCACCAATTAAGAGGAAGAGTAGGCAGAAATGATTTAGATAGTTATTGTATATTAATCAGCGATAGAGAAACTAAAAGATTAGAGGTTTTAACTAAAACTAACGATGGATTTAAAGTTAGTGAAGAAGACTTTAAACTAAGAGGTGGTGGCGATATATTTGGTGTTAGACAAAGCGGTGATATGAACTTTAAATTAGCTGATATTAAAAATGATTATAATCTCTTATTAAGAACTAAAGAAGATAGCGAAACCTTTATGAAAAGTAAGGAATATGACGATCCTAAATATAACTTTATAAAGCAAGCTGTTATACAATCAGCTAACTTGGATTAAATGTGTCAAGAAGACAAAAAAACTACATAGATTTCATTGACTTTTAAATTTAAATAATTTATACTTTTGTATGCATAGAATAGTATTTCTATGCGGCTACTACTTACGGATAGATGTGAGTAGTTAACCAACCCCCTGGCGAGACAAAGATTTCACTGGGAAACCTTTATCTATAAGGGAGTATTGATTTTATAAAAGTGCGTCTGCACAACAGTTGCACAGTTAATCACCGTTATTTTGGTGATTTTTTTGTTTATTTTCCTCATATATTTTATCAAAATAATCAGTTACACCTTCAAGTGATTCTTCGAACATATGAGAATAAGTATCTAATGTTTCAGTTGGAGTAGAGTGACCAACTAGTGCTGAAATTGTTGGAACTGGACTTTTAGCATTAATAAGTGCTGACACACAACTATGTCTAAAGTCATGTAATCTTATTTGCTTAATACCAGCTTTCTTACAATATGCATTTTTCCAATTATTCATTTTATGAGTACCAATAGGATTCTTATCTCCAAATACAAACCATGTATCTCTATATGTTTTGTATTTTTTTAATTGCTTTTTAAATTCAGATAGTTCTTCATATAGATCTTCTGGTATTGGTACAGTTCTATGAGATGTAGATGTTTTACAAGCACATATATACCAATCATTATCATTATTTGTTTCTACATTATTTTGAACTTGATGTTTAATATATATTCTTCTATTATCTAAATCTACATTCTTCCACTGAAGACCTCTAGCTTCACCTCTACGAAGTCCACAATAGTATAATGCTTTATATAAACATCTCATTTGAATATCATTTACTACAGAAATAAATTTATAAAACTCTTCAGGTTTATATACATCCATTTCTTTTTTTATTGCACCAGGAGTTTTAAAAGGCTCTAGTTTGTTATAAAACTTTCTTAAATTAAAATCCCATTGTTTCTCGGCATAATTACATATTGTTTTAATTAACTTTTGAATATCGGTTTTATATCTATCAGATAAATCAGTTTTATTCATCTGATTTCTCCAACGTTGATATATATCAGCATCTAAATCTACTAACTCTACATCCCAAAATAATTTCATAAAATGGATTCTATCTCTATAAGTTTTAAGAGTAGTTGCTCTAATCTTATCTTTCTTATAGTCATATACTTTTAAATATGCTTGATAGAATGTTATATGTGGATTAACATCAATATCTTTATATTTATTTAAATATGCTTGTTCAGCTCTATATGCTTCATCATAAGTCATATATGCTTTAGATTGATGTTGATGTCTTTTACCATCTAGACCATATTCAGTTACTATAAACGCATATGATCTACCATCTTTAGTTATTCTATTTTTTGGTATTTTTCTAACAGACATTTATTAAATTTCCTCCTTTTCTAATGTCCCCAGAAAAATCAACGTCATATATATTTTATCATAATTCATAATCATCGGATTTATCCTTTGTTGATTTACTGTATCTAGGTTCATGTTTTCGATTAATATCTTGAACTTTATAATCCATCAGATCATGATTAACATTATCTTTATTAACATTTTTAAATCCGAGTAGGTGAGCAACAGCTAAATAAGCACTATTAAGTTTTTCGTGAAATACATTTAATAATCTATTTAGTTTGGCTTTTAAAGATTGAACTTCTTCTGTAAGACTTTCAATAATACCTTTTTGCTCATTAATAATTCTTTCTTGATTAGCAATTACTTTTTCTTTATCAGAATAAGTTTTACCAGATTTAAATTGACTAATTTGATTTTCTAATTTTTCTATCTTTAATTCTTTCTTTTCTAACTCATTTTTAGACATTATATTTTCTTTTTTAATCTCTTTACTATAATCAATTAGTTTCTCTACATCTTTATCTTTATACTTCTTAAAAATGTCTTTAGAAGGGTTTAAAAGTTCTTCTTCGTTTATATTTTTAAATTCTTTATTAGTTTTTAGTTCAACCTCATTTATTCTTTTATTCATTTCTATTTCTTTATTTAATTTGTCTATTTTATCTTCTAATACTTTTATATTGTGCTCAGCTTTATCTTGGTGATGTTTATTTGCACCAATTTCGCCTCTATCTAATTCAAAACCTTTAGATGTTATATATTCATTATATTGATCTTGAAGTCTAGCAAATGATGCTTTACCTCCGAGTTGTTTCCAAAACTCATCTGTATTAAGGAACTTGCCATATTCAATTTCATATATAGGTTTTCCTTTTTCATTTAGTTTTTGAATAGGAACATTTTTGATTGTATTATCTTTAGTATATATTTGTTTAGTTATTCTTTTACCAGAGTCATCTGTTTCAAATACTTTTCTTCTAACATGATCTACTACTGGT
>HF990845.1:9198-14415 GCA_000432855.1 Firmicutes bacterium CAG:822 | reverse complement strand
TAGAAATGCATATGTGGAGTATCTTCATCAAAATGTACTCCTGCATAAACTACATTTTCTTTACCGACAATATTCGACAAAAATCGATATGATTCATTGAAATATTCTAGTACTGGTTCTGGTATATCTTCTTTAGATTTAATATCAGGACAGAAGATAGGTTCTCCAATATGTTTACCTTCTACATGAACTCTTCCTGTATCTTT
This sequence comes from Firmicutes bacterium CAG:822, assembly GCA_000432855.1. Taxonomy (GTDB): domain Bacteria; phylum Bacillota_I; class Bacilli_A; order RF39; family UBA660; genus Coprosoma. Next base: position 14,209 of record HF990845.1, on the reverse strand, counting down.
CATAGGTAGTCCTAGCTTTCTAAAAAACTCTGGACCAGATGTTACAACACAACCATTTAATATATTTGTATTATCACCTTTATTGAAATGAATATTATTAGTATAGATAGTTTCATATACTTTACTAGATAGAGTGGGATGACCATCGAATCCAACATATTCTATGTTAAATTGAGTTCTTTCTTTATCATAATTTCCAGAACCTTTTCTATCATTTAATTCGACTCCAAGTCCACCAATATCTTTAGGTTTTATTTGATTTTTAAAAGTGAGCACTTGATAATCTACATTCATTTTGTACTCCTTTCATAAATATTGGCATTCTTATTTATAAGTATGCCATATCTCACTAGGGCACAGCCCGTGAGTTTAAGGTGATCCTTAAAAATCCCATATGCTTGTTACAAAGTCAGAAACCAATGAAATAAATTCAAAGGCTCCGCTTGTGTAACAAGTGTTTTATCGAATTTATCAATTCTCTAAAACATGAAAATGTTTCACTATCGCCACTTTCATTTCTTCGAAACAAAACGTGCCACGTTACTCATTTTCTAAAGAAGGTTCTTCATAATCAATATGATATTTTCTACCTTCGTTAGTTCTATATTTAGTTATATGAAGACCTTCTTGTTCAAGCAAATCTACATTAGTGTTTAATAGTTTACCTAACTGAGTAGGAGTACACATTAGATTTGCTTTATTTATGATTTCACTTACATTGAAATCAAAATTCTTTTCTCTAATAGCATATTTTACAAATCCAATTACAATAGGATTTTGTGTTTCTAAAGCATTATCTTTTGCTATAAAGAAAACTTGATTTTTATCTTTATGAAGATATTCTTCATCATCAGGAAAATCTCTATTGATAATTTCCATCTTTATAGTACTGTCGTCATAACAGTTTTTACTTAATCTTATTATTCCATCAACTACGGCATCAAATCCTGTTGATCCTAATGTTTTACCTAGTTTGTTCAAATGATGAACAAATAAAATTGTTAAATTATACTTATCAGCATAACTTCTAATTTGTGGCATAAGTTTTTGCGCTATATCTTGATAACTATTAATGTCATAACTTATATCAAAACTTATATCTTTTAACATATCTAATATAAGTATTTTTCCATTATATTCTTCAGCAAATTCTTTTATTTCATATTCTATATCTCTAAAGTTAATTGATTGCTTATCAGATCTATCTATAGCGAAGAATGTATTCTTCTTAAAACTTATTCCAAGTAGGTTACACCTGTCCTTCAATTGACTATCTGATAGTTCTGTAGTAATATATAAGACAGGTGAAGGCTTTAGAATCTCATGACCTAGAAATGGTTTTCCATTTGCAATAGAGTTGGCAAGCTGTAACGCAAATAATGACTTACCAACCTTTGGTTTAGATACTAATAAGTAAACACCTTTAGACCTCATTAATCCATCGATAATGATGTCTTTTTTTGCGCTTTCTTTTAGATCTTCAAAAGCCTTCATATCTTTAAGCCTCCTTAGTTAATGTTTTTACTCTGCCTTCTAAGTATGGAATATCTATATTTAAATATTTAACAACTTCTTGCATAGGTACTGCATTATTTGGAACATAATAGTTTTCGTTTTCTAATCTCTTTTTAATAGTGCTTTTAATATATAATGCATTGTTTCTACCAACACCTGCAAGTTTCATTAAGTCACTAAGACTACACCATTGTTTAGCAATTAGTTTTAATGTTTCTGATGCTGTCATACATTATCACTTCCTTTCTTTTATAATTCTTTTTCTTCTTCATTCCATTTAGCGTATGGAACAGCATTTGCTTCTAATATGTTAAGTTCAGAGTTATATCTTATATATTTGTTGATTCTTAACTCGAGTAGGGTATCTTTAATATCATCCATAGAGTCGGTACAGTGTCCTTTGATTTCTATACCATGAGTAATATTATTAGTTAATACCATTGTTAGAAAACCTTTAGCTCTTAATGATAGATTAGGATCTAATAAGAATTCATCAAATGCTCTGTGAACTTTTAATTTAGCCATCTTCTCACCTCCTTCTAAGTGTTCGGTATACCGTTCACTAAAACCAATATAGTACAAATAAATTTAATTGTCAAGTGTTCCGAACAAAAATGTTTTGTAAAACTGACAAAATGTGATATAATGAATATGGAAGAGAATAATAAGACTTTTAAGGGAGTGAAATTATGAACAATAGTGAAGCATTAACTACATTAATTGTTGGAGGAAGAACTGCAAAAGAGTATTCTCAAAGAGAACTTGCAAGAAGAGTTGGAATAAGTAATTCTTCTTTAAATGATATAGAAAACGGTAGAGTAGCTAAACCAGATCCTGAGATTTTAAAAAGAATAGCAGAAGAATTAGATTTATCTTTGCAACAACTTTTAAAAGCGGCTGGTTATAATGAAGTTATGAGTTGGTTTTCTCATGATGAGTTTAAAAATAAATCAACAAAAGATTTAAAGAATACTATAGAAGAATGTAGATTATTTAAATACGATATTTTAGATTGGGATGCTAATAAAAGAAAAAAAGCATTAAAGATAATGCAAAACTTAAATGAAATAAAATTAGGTTTAAAACTAATTAAAGAAGATGCAGAAACTGATTATACATTAGATAAAGCATTAGAGGATATTGATAAAGAAATACAAGAATTAAAAGAGATAGCAACTAAATATGATTACAGTAAGTTGCCTAAAGATATATAGTTCAGGGAGGTCAACATGAAATCTGATATTGCTAAAATAAGTAGATTATATGAAAGCACATATTCTGATTTTATTAGTAATGGTTTTAAAGAAAAAGATAGTTTTTATTTATTAAACGATATTTTAATTATGATATGTTTACAATCTAAATATAATGAAGAATATATGATGAATTTTGAAGAGTTTAAGAAAAAGATAAAACTTTATGAGGATGGATTAGGAACCCCATTATTCTTTAAAAAATACAATTCTATTAAATCAAATATTGATTTTAATAATATTTATATTAAATTCAAAGAATTAATTGATATAAATAACAATGATTATGATAATATTCAAACATTATTAGGATATGTGCTAGAAAAGCATATTAATCGAAGAAAAACTGGATCTTACTATACTCCAGATGATACAACTAAGTATATTACTCATTATTCAATATTAATTTCGTTATTTAATAAATTGAATGGTAGTATTCAAAGTAAATTAAAGTCGTCTATTAATAATATTATAAAGAAGTATAATTTGAGTGATGCTATCAAAGAACAGTATGATTTAATTAAATATAATGTAGATTTAGAAGTTATATTAAACGAATTGTTTTCAACATTCAGTGATGATGAATTAAATGAAATTAATAAAGAAATAAACAATTTAAAAGTTATAGATCCTACGTGTGGATCAGGAGCATTTATTATTACAGCATTTGATTTTATTTATACGCTTAAAGAAAAAATTAATTTTAAAGTAAAAATGAATATTGAAAATGAAGTTGTTAATATTTTAAGAATGTTACATGGATTAGATAATTCATATGAAGCCATTAGTTTATTAAAAATGAGATTGATTTTGAAAACAATTTCTAAGGGATTAATGCCAAAAAACTTTGAAGAAATATTCAGTAAAAATTTCATTCTTGCTGATGCTTTCACAGGAAGAGATTATGTAATTAAAGATTCACATAAAAATTCATTTAATTGGACAAGATTCGGATATAAATTTGACTGTATTATTGGTAATCCTCCGTATGTAGAAAGTAAGGGAATGCTTTTAAATAATTTTTATTCAATAAAGTGTGGAAATTTATACGCATATACCATAGAGAGAGCTTACAATATTTTAAGTGACAATGGTATTATATCATTTATTGTCCCATTACCTTTAATATCAACTCCAAGAATGAAACCAATTAGAGATTATATGTTTAAAAATTCTTCAAAAATATATATTAGTACTTATGCTGATAGACCAGGATGTATATTTAAAGGTGTACATCAAAGGCTAACAATATTTTTTGCAAATAAATCTCCAGATAAATGTAGTTTATTTAGTTCTTCATATAATTATTGGTACAACAGTGAAAGAGAAAATTTATTTAAAAATATAAAATATATTGAAAACAATGACTTCGTTAATATTCCAAAATTCGGCAAAAAAATAGAAAAAAGTATCCTTTCTAAAGTAAATAAAATTGAAAATAAGTTGCCACAAATTTTTAATCAGAAAAATGGAGAATATAAGTTGTATTTAAGTACTAGATTGGGATTATGGAGTAAATGCTTTATGCATGAAATAGAAACAAATGAAATAAAACAAATAAATTGTGAATCGCAAACTCAACAACGAATATTAAATTGTTTCTTTAATTCCTCAACATTTTATTATCTTTGGATTTTATTATCTGATTGTTGGCATGTTACATTATTAGATGTCGATAATATAAAATTTGACTATTTAAAATTAAATAATGAAGAAATTAAAAAATTAGAAAAATTATCAATTAAATTAGAAAAGGATTTAGAAAAAAACAAAAAATATATCGGTTCTAAGCAAGTTGAATACGAATATAAACACAAATATTCTAAATCTATAATTGATGATATAGATAGAATAATTGGAAAAATTTATAATTTTACAGATGAAGAAATTGAGTACATTATTAATTATGCATATAAATACAGAATGAATGATCTGGCAGAGGAGGTAGAATCATGAAAGTAATAGATTTATTTGCCGGTGTTGGTGGATTAAGTTCCGGATTCAGAAAAGCTGGTTATGATATAGTTTTAGCAAACGAAATAGATAAAAGTATATCAGATAGTTACAAAAAAAATCATCCAGATACTTTGATGATAAATGATGATATTAAAAATTTTATACCGTATTTAGATGAATTAAATGATAAGGTTGATGTTATTATAGGTGGACCTCCATGTCAAGGATTTAGTATGGCTGGTGCAAGAATAAGAAAAAAGAATGCATTTCTTGAAGATCCAAGAAAC
>HF990845.1:0-9097 GCA_000432855.1 Firmicutes bacterium CAG:822 | reverse complement strand
ACGTTCCAGGAATGCTTTCTATGTCGAATGGTAAAATTATAGAAGAAATTGAAAATCTATTTTCTGATGAAACTAATTTTAAAAAAGGAAAGTATTATATCTATAAGCAAGTATTATGTGCGAGTGATTATGGAGTTCCACAAGACAGGCATCGTTTAATAATATTTGGATCAAAGAAAAAAATAAATTTTAAAAAAGCTTTTGAAGAAACAAAAAACAGAATGATAAAATCAGGAGAAATTAAAAAAGCTACAATATATGATGCTATTTCAGATTTAAATTATTTATCAAGTGGCGAAGGCGATTTTGAACAAGATTATAAAAATAAACCTCTGACTGAATATCAAAAAGAAAGACGCAAGAATTCAAAAATTTTATATAATCATAAAGCTACTACACATAATAAAGTGGCTATTGATAGAATTAATGAGTTAAAACCAGGTGGTAGACGTTTAGATTTAAAAGAAGGCAAAAACATAAAATCAGTTCATAGTGGAGCTTATGGAAGAATGAGATGGGAAGATCTATCTAAGACAATTATTACACGTTTTGATACACCATCATCAGGAGTATATATACATCCAGAACAAGCAAGAACTATTACACCAAGAGAAGCTGCAAGATTACAATCATTTGATGACGATTTTATATTTTATGGAAATAAAAGTTCAGTTATTAAACAAATTGGTAATGCTGTACCACCATTGTTGGCTTATTATTTGGCAAATGTAATCAAAGATGTTGAGGAGGGAAAATATGATGAAAAGTAATAAATTAAAAGCTTATTTAGATAGTATAATTAATAGAGGTGTAAAAGTTGATTATTGGTTTATGACTAAGCAAACTGTTTCAGATTTTTTTCTTGAATTGTTTATTGCTCAAATTGTAGACAGATATCAATTAAGTGAAAAAACACATGGATTTGCTCAATTTTATTCTCAACAATTTAAAAACAATGATGCTATGGCTACTAAATATCCAGCACAATTAGGGGAAAACACTTATAGAAACACAATTATTCCAGAATATTTAGGATTAATTCAAAGAAGTGGGGCGGGATATGATACTGCAACAGTGACTGATGCATATGAATTGATTTCAAAGTACATTAAGACATATGAAGATATGGAAATATATCATGAATTAGTTGAAAGACAATTAGAAAAATTACCATTTAATGTTTTAAATGTCAATCATGGGGATAATGATTATAATGATATCTCTGTATTTGCAATAATGCTATTATATAAAATTATGTATGAATTGTATCATAAAACAGGTAGTTCATATTTGTCATACAATGAATTTGTATTATTTGTCATGAGGACAAAAGTTTACTCTGATTGGAAAGATTGTTTAGACTTAATATTATTAAGTCGTGAAGAGAATGATTTTGATAAATCAGATTATATAGATAAGATTGTAAATCAGCAATATGTTAATGATATAAGATTTGATGCATTATTTAATGAATTATCAAGCATCAAATATGTAAGAAAAACTTCATTTGAAATTATAAATGATGCAGCTATATCATATGTTAAGAACACATTAGATAAATTTGAAAATTCAAAATATTGTGAAATAACAGACAAAGGAGAAATAAAAGAATTCCTATGTAGTTCAAATTACTTTGATGGTTCTTTGGATCATGATTTAGATATGAATAACATAAATAATCTATTGTCTATGGATAAATTAGATGAAGGAATAGTAGAAGAAATAATAGAAAATAAGATTCAAAGAAGGAATCCTTCTAAAGTGAAAAATATTGAAAATTCTACAAGCTTAAAGATTATAGAATTTCCTAATACATATAAAGAGTATAAAAAGAAAAATAATACACCTACAGTAAGATTATATAATTTTGAAAAAATAAATAAACGTAATTCTGCGAAAGGAAAAAAAGCAGAAGAATTAGTTTTAGAATATGAAAAGTTACGATTAGCTGAATTAGGTTATGGTAATTTAATTAACATGATAGAGCATGTATCTAAAACTAAGGGTGATGGATTAGGATATGACATTTTATCTTATGATGTTATAGATGGTAATATACTTCCAATATATATCGAGGTTAAGGGCTCTACAATGGATGAAAATTCACCTTTTGATATTAGTAGAAATGAATTAGAAGTTGCTAAAATTCATGGTAAGAATTATAAAATATATAGAATATCATCGCTAGGTGATAATGTTGCAAAGTGTTTTATAATGGATGGTGAGCAATTATTTAAGGAGATGACTTTTGAACCTATGAGTTTTAAGGCATTTAAAAAAAGTGATGAGGAGTAGGAAATATGAATGATGATAGAATTAAATTAGTTTATTTAGAAGATCAACATATTGATTCGAATCCATTTACTGATGATTTTAATTATTATGTACTTTATGAATACTTGTTTAAAGGTTCATCAATGAAAACGATTGAGGATAATTATTATCATGATGATAAAGGACGTGGATTTGATGCATCAAGAGTATTAGCTTTCTTTAAAATTCCAAATAATGATAATAACAAAAATATTTATAACGGTATGGATGTTAAAATCGTTGGAGATTATTTAATTAACAATTCAAATCCTGATTATAGAAAAATAGGAGAGGTATTAACCAAAAATACAGTTGAAAACGTTGATACTTCGCTTGTTGCTGCATTTAAAAAGTATTACAATAAAAATCTTGTTAATTTAGTTACTAATGAAAGAGATAGTGTTGAAAAAAGAGAAAAATTTAAGAAAGAATATCCTTTAGAAAAATTAAATACATTATCATTAGAAGAATATGCATTAGGTGGTACAAATTACAAAAAGTCTTTATGTTATAAATTAGAATTTGGTGAATATAAAGACGCTGGACCAGGAATAGGAGGATCAACGGCAGCTAAATTTGGAATTTATAAACATAGCGAAAATGAGTATTATGGAAGAGGTAATCAATTAATTAATAATCCTCAAGAATTTTGGGAAAATTTTAAATACCAATTATATATGTTTTTAAAAGAATATGGAGAATCGGATTCACCAATAAAAGCAGCTGAAAAGTATCCACTACTAAGTGGTACTAGTATGTTATTAACAAAATTATTATATATTTATTATCCAGAAAAATTCTTAAATATATGTTCTAAAAACAAGCTATATGTTTTAATGCAATATTTTGGTTATTCATGTGAGAGCAATTTACAAGCAGAAGAATTATCTTTCTTATTAAATAAATATATTAGGAGAGATGTTCCAGAAGTTAATAATAATGATACTCAATATTTGGGATCAAGTTTATGGCATTTTATCGATGATGTTATAAATGATAAAGATGAAAATGAATCGACAATTAATAAAAAGTATACAGTTTCTAATTTCCTAGATGATGTTTTTATGAACGAAAATGATTATTATGATTTGAGAAACTTATTAGAAACAAAAATGAATATTATATTGCAAGGATCCCCTGGTGTTGGTAAAACATTTATGGCTAAAAGATTAGCATACTCAATTATTGGTGAAAAGGATGAAAGTAAAATACTTTCTTTACAATTTCATCAAAGTTATTCGTATGAAGATTTTATTGAAGGTATTAGACCTAATAAGAATAATGAGTTTGAGCTTAAAGATGGTGTCTTTAAAGAATTTTGCGAAAAAGCTAAAAATGATAAGAATAATAAATATTATTGTATAATAGACGAGATTAATAGAGGTAATTTAAGTAAAATTCTTGGTGAATTAATGCTATTAATAGAAAATGATAAAAGAGAAGAAGAAAAGGTTGTTTTACCTTATTCTGGAGATGTTTTCTATGTTCCTAATAACGTTTACATTATTGGAATGATGAATACAGCTGATAGATCATTAGCAATGGTTGATTATGCATTAAGAAGAAGATTTGCTTTTTATGAAGTGGATCCTGCATTTAGTAAACCTGAATTTAAAAAGTATTTAACAAATAAAAACAATATTAATGCAGATTTTGTTGAACAATTATGTACTAAATTTAATAAGATTAATGAAAATATTGAAAACGATTTAAATAAAGGATTTAAAATTGGACATAGTTATTTTGTTGATAAATTAAAAGTTGATGACTTACAAAATTCTTATAATAGTATTGTTAAATATGAAATTTTACCATTATTAAAAGAATATTGGATTGATGATGAAGAAAAAGTAAAAGAATATTCTGATATGTTATAGGAGCATTTTATGAATAAATTTAAGGTTCCTATAAAAAATGCTTTATTCATGTATAGCTATATATGGGATAAAGTGAATTCAATAGATTTAACTAATCTTGATTCTAACGATGATTTTAAATCATCAGATATATATGCAGAATTATTTTTAATTAATATTAAGAAAATATTATTAAAAGGATTATACAAGGAATATATTAATAAAAATGATTGCCTAAGATCGGTAAAAGGAAGAATAGATTTTAAATCGACTTTAGATAAGCAAACATTAGTTAATGGTAAAATATATTGTGATTTTGATGAGTTTGAGGAGAATAATATCTTTAATCAGATATTAAAAAATATAGCATTAAAGTTATATAAGGCAAGTGATATTTCTAAGGAAAATAAGAAAAAATTGAATAATATTATTTTCCATTTTAATAAAGTAGATTACATTGAAATAGATAAAAATTCTTTTAAAAAATTGAAATTTAATAGAATGAACGAATACTATTTCTTAACTCTGAAAATTTGTGAACTGATTAATAATAATCAAATGTTAAGTGAAGAAACAGGTAAGTATGAATTTTTTGATTTATTTAACGACGATAAAAACATGAATTCTATCTTTGAGTTATTTGTAAATAAATTTTATAGTTATGAATTAGATAAAAAATATAAAGTAAAATATCAAAGTGTTCTTAAGTGGAACTTTGAAGGTGGAAATAATGAATTATTACCTGATATGAAAATGGATACACTTATATATTCAAAAGATGAAACTATTATTTTAGACACAAAATATTATAAGGAGTACTTATCTACAAATTATGATAAGAAAACTTTAATAAGTGCAAATATGTATCAAATGCTTGCATACTTAAATAACATTAATGTAACAAATAGTCTTAGAGGGATTTTGCTATATCCACTTCCTTTTGATTTGGATCCGATTAATGAATCTTATAATGCAAAAGTTGTTTCTAATAACGATGGTGTTCAAGATGCAAAAATACAATTTATCACCATTGACTTATCAAAAAATTGGAAAGAAATTAGTTATGACTTGTTATCTATAGTAGATGTAGAATTAGCCGAGAAAAAGAAAAAAGAATTATCATAGATATTATATGTCACTTGTGTCACTTGAATGTGTGTGGTGGGTACCTAAAAATAAGTGTCATAAGTGTCATAAATAAAGGATATTAATATATGCAAATGAGGTAGTACAATGATAATTAAGAAGTTGAAAATTAATAATTTTAGAAATCTAAAAAAGTTAGAAATTAATAATGGTAATAACATTAAATACATACTTGGAAATAATGGCATTGGAAAAAGTAATACATTAGAAGCAATTAATTATTTTTTTACAAAATCAAGTTTTAATGAAGATGATTTCAATGATGTGAATTCACCAATAGAAATTGAAGTTAGTTTGTTTTTAAATGACATTGAATTGGGATATTTTGATGATATGTTCGATGTTGGGGATTCTAATATTATAAGCATAAGAGCTATACAAGAATCTCCTAATGATAGAATAGAATACTATCATGTTGATACTGCGACTGCTATAAGCTATCAGAAAATTAGAAATTTACCTTGTGTTTACTACAATACAATAAATGCGCCTGATGAATTAAATTTCATGAAGACCAAGAATAGTGGTAAATTCTTAAATAATTTAATAGAAAATTATATAAGTGAAAATAAAATAAATGTGGATGAACTTGTTAATCCAGAAAAAATTGATAATATTTCGAAACATTTGAATCAAATATTAAAATTGATTAATTTTATTAATAACAATAATCTGTCTGTAAATTTTGAACATAATATAATCGATTTATTACCTAGATTAATAGAATTAAAAGACGAAGATGAAATGTCTGTAAACAAGATGGGAAGTGGTGTTAGATTTAGTTCATATATATATTTTGAGTTATTAAATAAGATAATGCAAACAGTTGACAATAATTCAGATAGCATAATAACTACTTCTGATAACAAAAGATATATAAGTATTTTTGTGTTGCTTGATGAACCTGAAATACATCTTCATCCATATATGCAACGTAGCGTAATAAATGATATTAGAAATATTATAAATAATAATGATCTGAAATTTCTAGAACTTATAAAGCAAGTTTTTGGCTTAGATGGTATTTTTGGGCAACTATTTATAGTTACACATTCTCCAAATATTGTATCAACAAATTTTCATGAAATAGTTCGTTTAGACTTTTATAAAGGTGATGTTAGAGCATATACAGATTTCGACTGTGATTTTGATGATAAAGATGAAAAACATTTTGTTCTTCAAAATGATAGAATTAAAGAAGCCTTTTTTGCTAAATCTTGTATTTTAGTTGAAGGTCCAACAGAACGAGTAGTTTTACCTATTTTTGCCAATAATATGGGAATAAATTTAGATGATTATAATATTGGTATAATTCAAGCCGACGGAGCAGATTCGATTCCTTCTTTAGTAAAAATACTCAATCATTATGGAATAAATGCAAATGCTGTAATGGATAAAGATAAATACAATCCTTCATATAAAAATGTTGTATCTACCAAATATACTTTTTTTGAAGAAGAATATATTATGAATCTATTATCGCATAATCGAACTCATATTTTATATAATATTTTAAATGATATTGGGCAAAGAAAGGATTTGATTATTCAAGGATCTCAAATATCTAAAGTTCAAAAAAGGATTAGACTATCAGACGTTGATGAAAAAGATTATAAATTAATAGATGCATTAAAAATGACTAAGGACAATCAAAATCAAAAAATTCTTGTGCTTACAACATGGTTATATGGCAATAAAAATACAAACTTTAGTATATGTCTTGCTAATAATACAATTAAAGATGATATTCCGGATGTATATTATAATATAATTAAGGTGGCGGTATTAAATGCCAGAAAGTAGTATTATAGATAAAATAACTCAAATACATAACGGAGATAATGATCAAATAAATATAATTCTTTCTAATGAGAAAAAAATAATTGTTGAAGCTGCAGCTGGCAGTGGAAAAACTAAAGTTTTAATTAGTTTTGTTGCTTACAAAATTGCAGCAAAACAATTATCGTCAACCAAAAAGATATTGGCTTTGACTTTTAGTGTGAATGCAGCTTATAAAATTAAGAAAGATGTTATTGAACAAATTCCAAGTATTCTCGGTAATAAAATGTTAAATGAAAAAAATATATCTAAGAGGGTTATGGTGTCAAATTATCATGGCCTATGTCGAAGAATTTTAAATTTGTATAGTGGCAAAATATTAAAATTTCAAAAAAGAATTGAAGAATTTAATATTGTAGATGATAGTGAAATACTAAAAAAAGTCATACTAACAGATGAAGAAAAAGAATTAATTAATGATTTTGATCAAGTTATTAAAGAAGGTAATATAGACAAATTTAATTCTCTATATTCACAGTATAATAATCTTATTTTAGATAAAGTATCTATTTCGGGATATTTGACTTACAATTCAATTATTACTCTTGTGTTAAAAATATTTGATGAAAATAAAGTAATAAATAATCAATATAAATCATTGTTTGAATATATTGTTATTGATGAGTGTCAAGATACAAATGTCCTTGGATATGAATTGTTAAAAAAACTTATTGATAGTAACACTAAACTATTATTTTTTGGAGATTCATTACAACGAATATATGGTTTTATAGGTGCTATTCCCAATATTATGAATTTATTAAAGAATGACTATAATATGCGATTGGTTAGATTAAATCATAATTATAGATTTGAAGATAATCAGAATCTACTGCTATTAGATAGAAATATTAGGTATAATTCGTACAATCCAGAATTGATAACTGATTTATCACATCCAAACATTATATGTTCAAATACATATGAATCAGAATACACATGGATAATAAATAAAGTAAAAGAAAATATTGAAAATAACTCTAATTCTACTATTTTGGTTAAATCTTTCAATGGAAATGATAATACAAAAAGATTGTTGGAAAAACTACAAGAGGAAAATATACCATTTTTTAATGCATTATTTACAGACGAAGGCGAGGAATATATCGATTTTCACAGAACTGCATATAATGTTTTTTATAGAGAGATATATGAGAAAAGGAAAATAGCTAAAAAGGTGTTAGAAAAATGTTTTGTTGAAATATCTGACAAGTACAAAGATAGTAATAATCAAGTATATTTGTCACTATTAATTCTTTTAAGAAAATTTATTGATTCCATTTCTGAAATATCAAGTGCTTATAAATTTGACGATTTATTATTTTTCATTATGGATGTTTTATTGAATAATGGTTTGAAACAATATATGAATAAAATTGATGAAAAAGTTATCGTTGCAACAATTCATGCTTTCAAAGGATTGGAATCAGATGTTGTATTCTTGGTTGATTTAGAAAGAAATATTTTTCCAAGTTATTATACATGTAAAAACTGCAGTAGTGTTGATTGCAGCAATTATGATGGAATAGAAAGTTCATTTATTGATGAATTGAGTGTTTATTATGTTGCAATAACTCGAGCTAGGAAAGAATTATTTATATCTTTTAGTAAAAATCAACTTACGAAATTTGGAATAAAACCATGCAAGGGTAGTTGCCTTATTAATTTGCCTGGTATAGGGTATGATAATTATTTAATTATAAGTGAATAAAAGCATATATAGCTACGTAACCTATATATGCTTTTCTTATGTCTGCACAGTTTTTGCACAACAATTTGGTTAAATTTTGCTGTGCAAGATTAAATATTTTTAAACCATGCGTCTTGAAAGCGTTGATTTTAAAGGGGTTAAACAGGTATGATTTACCCATTGCGCTATGCCCCCTGAAGGAGCCTTTTATAGGCTCCATTTTATTTACTAGGAATTTGCTTTGTAAAAGGTA
>HF990844.1 GCA_000432855.1 Firmicutes bacterium CAG:822 | reverse complement strand
AGGTAAGCTAATGTCAAAATTTATTTTGGCATTTTGTTCTATATAACTTTATTTTGAATGTTAAAATTAATTATTGATAGTTCCATAGTTCCTCCTATTTAATAGTATATGAAAAGAAAACTAATTAGTTTTCTTCTTTGACTTCAATAGCTTCGGTTGGACAACCTTCAGCTGCCATTTTTACATCATCATTGATTTCATCTTTAACTACTTTTGCTAGTCCATCATCATCAAATTCAAAGACTTCTGGGCAAGTAGCCGTACATGCACCACAGCCGATGCATTTATCTTTGTCTACTGTTACTTTTGCCATTTTTATCCCTCCATAAAAATTATAAATAAAAATCTTTTAAAAAGCAATAGCTGACCTTTTAAAATGCGACAAAATATGGTATTATTAATAATAAGAGGTGGTACGGGTGGCATCGAGAATGGAGAGATATTACAAAAAAGAAGCTCAGGGTAATTCTAGGACTAAACGTAATACAAGACTTTACAATAGTATATATTCTTATGGTAAATATAGTAATATCGAAGGAATTGCATCTATCGACAATACAAATCAGATAGATATTACGAAAGTTAAACAGATGCTGGATAATAGAGAAAAATATCAAGCTGAAAGAAAATACCGAAGACTTACTAATGAAGAAAATGAAGTTCAGGAGTTACCAAAAGTTCGTTCACGTTATAAGGAAGAGGAAGATCGAACTTATGATATTATGGATGTTTTAACTAAGGCTAGAGAGAAAAAGGAACCCGATGATAAAGAAAGGGTGCTTAGTAAAACGAGTTATGATGTGCTTAAGAATTTGGATCTTAAGAGAAATGCTACTAGAAAAGATTATTATGATAACGATGATGATTTAAAAGATATGATTCAAACAATTACTAATACAAGTATGCTTAATAAATTGGATGATGCTGATTTAGCGGCTGATATGTTTAGTGATTTAAAAGGTCATAATGAAGATACACAAGTTGGTAATTTAAATAATATAAAAGAATTGATTGAAGAGAATAAAAAGAATGAAAAAGAAAAAGAGAAAGAACAGACTATGGATAATTCTTTCTTTACGTCTAACTTAAAATTAAAGAAAAAAGATTTTGTTGGATATGAGGAAGAAGAAAAAAAGGGTTCAGTATTTAAAACAATATTTGTTACAATTTTGATTTTAGGAATTATTGCTGTAGTTGGTATATTAGTTGTTCAAAGGTTGGGACTTTTTTAGACTTTTGAAAAAAGTTATTAAAGGAATAATAAAGTAAACTATATAAAGCATGTAGATTAATATATTTTTAAAGTAAGCTATTTCAGTACCTTGAGTGGTAAATATAAAATTGGTTAAAATGGCTAGTAATAGACAAACAACTGTCATGATAATGTTGTTTGTTTTTTCTTTGACTTGAAATGTTTCTTTTAGAGCTTCTTTGATGAAGTAAAGAGCCATCATAATTTGAACAAACAAGGCTAGAAACCATTCTAATGATAAAATACTTTCAACACGGTCGATAATATCTAAAACACTAACGCGTTTTAAAAGATGAAAACTTGGATAGTTATATAATTCGGAAAGATGAATTCCAAAGATGCTGATTGTTAAAAACATGACATTTAAAAGTGAGAGTCCACTAATTAAATAGAATATAAAACTTTTTTTAGGTGAATAGCCATTTATTTGTTTTTGGGGGATAATATTTAAAAGAAAAACTGGTAGAATGTTAAAACCGATAAAACAGAAAGTTCCATATAAAATGTTATTTGGACTATTATTAAGAATAGGCTTTAAGTTATCAAAATCAATATTGCCTATTAAACCGGATAAAATAACAATTATGAAAAAAAGCGAAGTAAAAAACATAATAAGGCTTACCTTACTAAAAACATGAAAATCTTTAATGATTGTATAAATAACTGGCAGGATTAAAACAACAATAATAATTATTACTGGAGTTCTGTAAAGATATTGAGAGTCAATGAAGTTAACAATTATCCAAAAACTACATATGGCAAATATTAAGGTGCCAGCTATTAAAATTAGGTTTAAGAATGTTCCAAATTTTCCCAACTTTGTTTTATTTATTTGGATAATATTCTGATCTGGATATTTGTTTTTTAAATAAGAAAATAAACTAAAGGGAATAAGTCCAATTATTATGGCTAAAATGATACTAATCCAGGAATCTAGATGAGCGGTGTTTAATAATATTTCAGCGGTTATTTCAATGAATGTAGCTCTTGTTAAAAACCATAGAAGTGTATTATATTCTAATGAATTTATTTTTTTCATGATTTATCCTCCTTTATCGTTTTTACTAAAGAGCCAGTAGCTGATATTTTTAAATTAGTTTTTATTTTGACATTTAAGTTTGGAAAGTATTTAGAGTTCCATTCTTTTTCAAGTTTTTCCCATGTTTTAGGGTCGTTTTTATATATGAGATTTCCAAAGCCAAAAATATCGGCTTTATATTTGCTTTGAACTTTTTTAACAACTTTGGACAAATCTTTTTTTAATGATTTACTCCATGTTTTTTCAATCTTATTTATTTCTTTATAATTTTGAATATCAATTTGATTATTAATATTATATATATCACCAACACCACTAATAGTTATTTCAATATTATTTTCATCGATTATTTTGATATCTGATTTTAAAGAACTTGTTTCAATACTAATATCTTGATTTTGATATTTGACATTGTAGTTAACTTCTTTGGCTTCATTTTTTAGAACATTGATAGCCCAACTTTCTTTTTCATTTGAAAAGCCTTCTAATTTGTCGCCTTTGTAAATAGCAAGCGGTCCTAAAACAAGATATGATTCTGGTTCGGTTGTTTCTAAGTTCTTTTCATTACTTCCTTCTTCAACATCTCCCTTTATCGTTATAGATGGTAAGACAGGGTCATAACCTTTTTCTAATATTTGAGCAATGAAATTACTATAGGTTACAGATGCGGCGATAGATTTAGTTTCAGAGTTTGATTCAATTAAAGTAGCAATACTTTGAGAAGGAAATGATTCTAATGGTGAAACGATTTTTAAAATGTTTTTAGCGCTGACGTCTTTGGCTTGAAGAAGGTAGAATTTTTTTCTGGTTTGGGGATTTCGGAGTAACCAATCGGCTATTTTTAAAAAGCCATCTTCTGCAATATCTTCTGAAATTACAACAACATTAATATGACCTAAATAAATTTGTTTAGGAACAATTTGTTCGATGTCTTTAGAGGCTTCAGCAATTGTTTTGCCTTTTCCAGTGTAGACAGTTGTTTTAGCTTCACCTTCTTTAGCTGAGGTTTGAGCTTTGGGAGAATTAGCAATCAGGAAGCTTAATTCATATTCATCATCAGTTTTATCAAAAGCGACGGCTGTGACAATGGATAGATTATTTAATTCTTCATAACCACCGCATCCGGTTAGAGTTATGGCGATAATGAAGGTGATTATGATTATAGTAAACTTTTTCATTTTGACCTCCTTTGTCTATGAGGATTAAGGGTACTGATGTAGTCTGGTCTATTTATAAGTTTTTCTTCGGGTGCTTTATATATAGCGTTATTTTGGTCTTTTTTAGAAAATGGAGCAAAAGGTGATAGATAGCTTGTTTCTAAATTTTCTAAAGATGATAGTTTGACTAGCCAGATGATAGTGAATGAAAGAATTCCGATAATACCTAAGATACTGGCAGCTAAGATAAAGATAAAACGCCAAGACCGAATACCGTTCATGAAGTCGATGTCAGTAAAGACTAAACTACAAATAGATGTGAAGGCGACGACAATGACGGTAATAGGTGAAACAATTCCAGCATCGACAGCGGCTTGACCTAGAACTAAAGCTCCTACAATACTCATAGCGGCCGACATACTGCTTGGACTTCTTAAATCACTTTCTCTTAGAATTTCAAAGATGGTGGTGAGTAAGATTATTTCAAAGGTTGTTGGAAAGGGAACACCTTCTCTTTGAATAGCAAGGGATATTAATAATTTATCTGGTATGGTGTTTTGGTCGTATGTGGTTATGGCAATATAAATAGCAGGTGTAAAGATTGTTATAATTAGGGCAAGAATTCTTAAAATTCTAGTGAAGGTAATGTTTGAAGATTTTTGATATTCATCTTCTGAGGTGTGAAGGTAATCGATAAAGACATTTGGTAAGATTAGTGTAAAAGGGCAGTTTTCGACAAAGATGACAATTTTACCGGATAGTAAAGCTTGGCTTGTAACATCTGGCCTTTCTGTACTTTGAACTTGTGGAAAAACAGATTTTTGTTCAACTAAATAATCTCTAATATTACCACTATCTAAGATGCCATCAATATCAATTTTTTTGAGACGTTTTTTTATTTCTTGAAGTTTTTTAGAATCAGCTACGCCGCTAATAAAAGCAATACTGATTCTTGTTTTAGTTCTTCTACCTAGTTTTATTTCGTCAAACCAAAGATTGGGATCTTTGATTCGTTTTCTAATTAAGCCGAGATTTTTGGAATGACTTTCGGTAAAACTATCTTTGGAGCCTCTTAGTATGGGTTCACTAGTAGATTCGGTCACACCTCTATCTAATTGGGCTCTAGTTTCCATCATGATGGCTTCATCTATTCCATCAACGACAATAATAGTAAAACCACTCGATAAGAAGTAGGGGAACTGCGTGTAATCTTTTATGGTAAATAATTGACTATTGAATAAACTATTTTTTAAACTTTCAAATATATTTTGAAAAACGCTTTTATTAGAACCCGCATACAAAGTTCCTTTGATAATAAAATCACTGACAGTACTAGCTTGCGAGGAGCTTTCTAAAAAAAGAACTCCGACATTTGTCCCTTTGATATTTATAAGTCTGGTGTTGACATCGGGACTATTACCATATAATTTTTTAGTTTTTTCAATGACTTTTTTTGCATTCTTTTCAATTTTTTCCATAATATCCCTGCTTTCCTTTTTATATTATGGACAAAAATAATCAAGTTTATGTTATAATTCTTGGGAATACATTTTAATTAGATGATAGTGTGAAACTTTTTTTTACTTTTTTTAAAAAATGTTTCACACTTTTATCTGAAGTGGTATAATATAATAAAAGGATTTGGTAATATGAAAAATGTTTTTGAATTTATAAATGTTTTAATAAGTAAACAAAAATTAGAAGAAAAATTGAATTTAATGATTTATGGTTCTGCCGAGATAAGAGAAAAAGGCGGTAAGAAGTATATTTATGTACATTATAGAGATGCCGGTGTACTAACTACGAAGTATGCAGGTGAATATACGGATGAATTATATAATTTGATTTTAAATAATAATGCAGAAGTAAAAAAGATAAAGAAAGAAATTAAAACTTTAGAGAAAAAGTTAAAGGAACTAGGATATAACTTTCCAGGATTAAGTGATAAAGTTAAATTAAATATTGATTTTGCAAAAAGAAATATGGTAAGTACTATTTATGATCAAGCAATATTAGAAGGAGTTGCGACAACTTTTGTGGATACTGAAAATATTATTGAAGGTGGTAAGGTAAATAATATGACTTCTGATGATATTATGAAAATAGTTAATTTAAAACATGCTTGGGAATTTGTTTTGAATGAAAATGTTATTTTATCACCTGATAATTTTGCTTTACTTTCACAAATTAATAAACTAGTTATAGAAGGTTTTTATTATAATGCGGGAGTAGTTAGGAGTACTCCTGTAAAAATAGGTGGAACTAGTTGGTCACCTAGTATTCCTGTGCAAAGTGAAATAATTAGTGAATTAGAGCGGTTATTAAATGGTAATTTGAGTGGTGTAGATCTCGCTATCGAATTACTTTTATATGTTATGAAAAGGCAAATTTTTATTGATGGAAATAAAAGAACAGCAGTTTTGTTTGCTAACCATTATTTGATTGCTAATGGGTTAGGCATAATTGCCATTCCCGCTGATTTAACAAATGAATATAAAAAATTGTTGATTTCATATTATGAAGATAAAGATGAAAGTAATATAAAGAGATTTTTGAAAGAAAAATGTTATATTGCGTTAGAGTGAGGATAAATATGGATGAAGTTTTAGTCAAATGTGAAAAATTAGATCATTTTGGAAGAGGCTTGAGTCATATTTTAGGGAAAATTATTTTTGTGCCTAATTTATTACCAAACGAAGAAGCTTGGGTGAAGATAGTTTTAGATAAGAAAAAATATATGGTTGGTGAGATTATCAAATTAGTTAAAAAATCTGACGATAGAATTGTTCCAAAATGTAGTTATGAAAATTGTGGATGTGCGATTAAATGTTTAAATTATCCGAAAACTTTAGAATTTAAGAAAAATAAAGTTACAGAAATTTTAAAAAGGTATGGTAATTTAGAAAAGGTGATTAAAGAGATTGTTCCTAGTGACAACATTTACGGGTACCGGAATAAAATAACTTTGAAGGTTAAAGATGGAAAGATTGGTTATTTTAAAAATGGAACAAACGAATTAATAGAGATAAATAGATGTGAAATTTCGAGTGAGAAGAGTAATGAAATTATTGAAGTTTTAAAAAAATGTGATTTAAGTAAAGTTTGTGAGATTATAATTAAAGATTTTGGAGAAGTCATGATTATAATCAAAGGTGATATGGAGATAGAGGTACTTAAACCTTTGACAACGTCTATCTATATGAATGATAGATTAGTTTATGGGAATGAAAATATAATTGCGCAACTTGGTGATTTTAAGTTTTATGTATCTAAAGATTCATTTTTTCAAGTGAATACTGAAGTGGCTCTTAAACTTTATAATAAAGTTTTGGAATATTTGGATAACTCGAGTGGTAAAAGTATTTTAGATTTATATTCAGGTACGGGAACAATTAGTTTATTTTTAAGTAAATATTTTAAGGAAGTTACGGCTATTGAAATAAACGAAGAGGCAGTTAGATGTGCATTTTTAAATAAAGAGTTAAATAATATTTCTAATGTTAGGTTTATATGTGGGGATGTGAGTAAAGAGATTCATAAATTAAGTGCGGATAATATTGTGGTAGATCCGCCAAGAAGTGGTTTAACTATTGATGGTATAAATGATATTTTGAAGATTAATCCTGAGAGACTCATTTATGTTTCATGTGATCCGATGACTTTGGCTCGTGATTTAAAATTGCTTGGAGAAAATTATGAAGTAAAAGAAGTGACGTTATTTGATATGTTTCCATGGACTTATCACGTGGAGAGTGTTTGTTTACTTATTAGAAAAAATTTTTAAAATCAAAATGAAATCTGTAAAAAATGAAAATTTTAATTCGGCGGAATTCAGCTTAATTAAAAATGAAGCAATGAAAAAATCTTTTACAATTTTGACAATTAATTGACACATTTATTGTATGAGTAATTGTTATAATTGTATTTTTTTGTGATAATGTAAGTATGAGAGTATGGAGGGTGAGAATGTGTTTAACGAAAATACGTACTTGGTTGAGAATTTAAAACAACGAATTAATGAAATTATTGAGGAAAATATATTGCAGGCATTTCAATGTGTTGAAAATTACGCTAATTATTATGAATCAGATAACGTTTTTTTACGAAATTTAGATGGTTATACGATTAGACAGATTATAAATAGATATTTTAATCAAGATTTATTGGCTGCGAACGTTGATACTATTATTTCCAATGTTTTTTATGATTTAGAAACAGATTTATTAAAAAGTGCTAAAACTTTAGATGATACTACAAGGGTAAATGTATTAACTGACTATGCTATTCAATCTATTAGTGATGAATTGAATAGAGTGGTTGAACATGGACTTAATGCATTTGAATATGATTTTATTTATGATTTGAAATTTGATCATTTTTATGATGTTCCAGAAGAAATCGAATATCTTGGCGGATTTAATGATGATTTATTAGATTTTAAGCAGCGACTTTATAATAGGATGTTATATGAATTTGATGAAAGTAGAGGATATATAATTAGAGCATCTTCTTCATTAGTGGGAAATACTCTAGATGATTATATAAAAAATCTTGAATCAAATAAAGAAAAATATAGAGATGATAAAATAGAACAAAAATATAGGAGTTTAAAACAAAGGAATATGGGGTTTTATCGAGAGTATCAATCTGTTTTTGATAATGATAAAATCTTAAGCGAGTATTTTCATAGAAGTATGAAGATTTGCGATGATTTAATCGAAAAAAAAGGCATGGATGATTCATGGATTTCTGAACATGAAAAAAGTCATCGAAATTTAACTGACTTGATAGCTAGACGTTTTATGACCTTGTTGGAAGAAGAAAAACAAAATGATTCAGTTAAATCTACTAAGGAAGACCAAAAAGATGATGGTACTAAGCAAAGTAAATTACCGATTAATGAAAGAATTTCAGAACATTTAGACAATGATAGTAGACAAGATTCGCTGGAAGAATATAACAAAGTTTATCAGGAATCAATGGAAAGAAAGAAAAAATTTGAACTAGCAGATGAAAATTCACAATCAATTTTTGAGCAACAGAAAAAAGAAAAGGTAGAAGTTCAAGTCGAAATGACTAAAGAACAGCCTATACACCAAATATCAGCAGAATCAGATAATACTGTGCAAACATATGATAATCAACCAAAAAAAGTTATTGAAGATTCTGAGGTGCAGCAACAATTAGTTCAAGCTTTTAAATCTGTGCAATCTCAAAAAGAAAATACACAACAGAACACTGGTAAAAGTAGTGCAGATATTGATATAGATTTGGACGATTTTGCCAAACAAGAAAAACAAATTTTAAATGCTAAACATTTTACTGATGAACAGAAAAAAAGAATGATTCAAGAATTATATGACGAATTTGATTCGTATGTTGAGGAAAATCCAGAGTATCATAGGACAAGGTAAACTAAATGTAAGTGATTAGTAACTATAGTTAATAATATGTTATTTGGAGGAAATATGAGAGAAAAAGAAGTATTAACAAATGAGTATGATGAGTTTATAAAAGAAGATTTTGTTTTGGAAGATTTGTTACATGCAATAAACAATGATGAGATAAGTGAATTATATTTTGATTGGAAGATGTTTACTAATGAGGGTATAGAAAAAATAAATAAGCTTCTTGAAAACTGTCTACAAATTAATAAACCTATTAAGTTTATAATTAGAATAAACAAATTTAGAGATTTTGATTTATTGAATTTAGAGAAATATTCTGGTGGAAATATTGAATTTTCTTTTGCCTTTAATGCTTTTGGTTATACTTATAAAGAATTTATGGACATGAATAGTAAGTTAGATAGTTTATTAAAAGATGTTTATCCTAGTATGACTCCATACGAAAAATATCAAATTATTTATGATAGAGTAAGACATTTTAAAGCGTATAGAATTGTTGAGAATACTAATACAGATTTGGCGACTATTTTGAATTCAAAATATCAAAGTTGTAATTTAAAGTATATTTTGGATAACGAATATATTGATTGTTTAGGTTATAGTCTGTTATTAGAAATATTGTTGAATAAAGTAGATATTGGAGCTTCTGAGTTTGGGTTTTCGGTTTTTGATAATCAAGGAAATTTTATTGGTGGTCATGCAAGAACATTAATTAATTTAGATGATGATAAATATAATATACATGGTATATTTGTATCAGATGCCACATGGGATAATGGGGACGAATTACACTTTTCTTTATTACCTCTTTCTTCAATGAAAGCATCTATTTATGGTAGCTGTGATGAAACTGTTTTGTTTGATGCTGATAATATTGATAATATTTCTGATGTTATAAATAGATTAAAGGTTCCTTATCGTATAGCTCCACGAGATTATATAATTTGGATAATAAATAAACTTGATAGGAATGAAAGTGAAAAATTATTAAAATTGGATAATCAAAAATTTAATGAAGAATTGATACAATATATTCATAGAAGAGTTAATCAACAAGAAAAAACTAATAGTAATAGTTATAAAAAATAATTGGTTATTGGAGGAATAAAAGTGTATAAGTTATTAGATAATAAGATTGTTTATATGGTTTCTGACGAGGTAAAAGGTGAAGTGGACTTTAATATTAATGGTGATAGTGCGAACATATATCACACTTATGTCGATGGTGATTTAAGAGGTCAAGGTATTGCATCGGAGCTTGTAAAAAGAGCTTTTGAATATTTAGAAGAGAATAATTATAAGATTAAGTTTTCTTGTTCATATGCGAAAAAATGGGCAATAAAAAACGGAAAAATCATAGGTTAAAAACTTATGGTTTTTATTTTGGTTATTTATTGTTATAATAGTAATAGTAGTTAGAGGGTAGATGTATGAAGAAAATAGTAAATAGTATTTTAGGTTTTGCAATTGGTGATGCGATGGGTGTGCCGATAGAATTTAAGAAGAGAGAGGAACTATTAGATAAACCGGTTTTAAATATGCAAGGTTACGGAACACATGATGTACCTTCTGGAACTTGGTCTGATGATACATCGATGATGCTTGCGACAATTGATTCTTTGGTGAGTTTACACAAAATTGATTATGACGATATGATGAAAAGGTTTTGTGATTGGATAAACAACGCGAAATATACGGCGACAGGCGTCGTGTTTGATATGGGAATAACAACTAAAGAGAGTATACTTAAGTATTATATGAATAAAATAGAACCGGTAAAATGTGGGGGAGCTTCAATTAATAATAATGGTAATGGTTCTTTGATGAGAATGCTTCCAATAGCTTTATATACTTATTTTGAAGATATTGTCGATGATAGATTACTCGATATCATTAAGAACGCATCTTCACTTACACATGCTCATGAGTATAGTGTAATGGGATGTTATATATATGTGAAATATGTTCATTTTTTACTCTCTGGATATAATAAGTTTAAAGCCTATGAAAAAGTTAAAGATTTAAATTATTATAAGTTTAGTGAGAATGCCCGAAGAGCTTATAAAAGATTTTTGACGACGGATATTTATAAATTAGATTTGGATTATATAAAATCTAGTAGTTATGTGGTGGATACATTAGAGGCAGTTATCTGGACATTTTTAAACACTAATTCATTTATAGAAAGTATTATTGGAGCTATTAATTTAGGCGATGATACAGATACGATAGGGGCTTTGGTTGGGGCTTTATCAGGAATGATTTATGGAATTGATGAGAATTTACTTAACAATATTCAAAATAAAGATTATTTGATTAAGCTTGCGAATAAATTTGATGAAGAGCTTAGACTTAATATTTTAAAGTATGATGAGGTTATAGATGATATGTATGGAATTGTTAGTGGCGGGGAAGATGTATTTTTTATTAAAACCGAAGTTAATAGTTCTATTTATGGATATCAGAATAAATATTTAAAAATTGCGAAGAGAATTAATTATAAATATGGGTTAACTGTAATTATTGCTAATAATTCTTCAGATGTAACTTTAGAAAATGACTTTAATAATTTAGAAGATTATTTAAAAGGTAATATTTATTTTATGGGCGTTTCTAATGGAGCTGCGCAAGCGATTCAAAGTGAAGCTGTTAGTTCGAGAATTAAAAAGATGTTACTAGTAAATATTCCACTTATGATAAATTTACACAAGACTAAAGAAGGGATTAAAAATTATAAAGGAAGATTAATTTGTGTTTTTGGAAGTAAAGATCCGTCATTTAATTATTTGCCATTAATTCAAGATTTTAGAAATGTGAATGTGGCAGTAGTACCTAATCAAGATCATAATTTTAGTAATGGAGATGAATTTCTATATTTACCAGAGAAGTATTTATTTGGAGATTTAGTGGTTAGAAAATGAAAGTATTATCGATAAAGCAACCATATGCTTCTTTAATTGCTTACGGCATTAAAAAATATGAGTTTAGAACTTGGAATACTAAATATAGAGGAGAAGTTTTAATTCATGCGAGTAAAGGTGTGGATAAAAAAGCAATGGAAGAATTTAAATGTTATAATTTAGATTATCCTGTGGGCTGCATTATTGCTAAGGTAAATATTATCGATTCGATTAAAGTCGATAATAATTTTAGAGGGGTTTTAGATAGTGAGAATAGTTTTGTTTATAATCATGTTATAATGGATAAAACTTGGCAAGGTTATGGATTTAAAATGGATAATGTGAAGTTGATAAAACCTATTTATATCAATGGTAAACTGGGACTTTGGAATTACGATGGAAAGTTTAGTTTTAGGGAGTGATTTTTATCACTTTTTTCTTTTTGTTTCATATAATTTACAGAGTTATAATTTGACTTTAAGCTTTTAAAATGTTAATATTTGTTTTAATTTAAAAAGGAGCGATGTAATGACATTTTTAGATAAAAATGATTTTGATAAAAAACAATTATTAGAAATAAAAAAAGGAAAGAAGCATGGACTTTCTAAGAGAAAAATTTTATTATATGCGAATAAGGCTTTTGATAATTTTCAAATGAAATTAATCAGGAAAGCTTTAGAAAACGGTTTATCTTTTAAAAAGACGAGAGTGATAGCTAATCCAGATTTAGATTTTTATCAAATGTTAGAGGTTAGTGAGGCATTAATAAATGGTTTACCTTTAGATTTTGTGAGTAAGTATGCAAGTGGTGATTTTGATTTTAATCAATTAAAGGAGATTTTTAAAGGATTTGAACATGGCCTGGCTATAGAAGCAATTGAGAGATATGCTAAAGTAGAATTTTATAATTATGAGATGCGTTTAATGAGATTAGGATATGAAAAGGAAATAGATGAAGAGAAGGTTTTACTTTATATTGATCGAAAATTTTCTCAGGCTCAAATGTACCAAATTTATAAAGGGGCTAAACACGACCTAAGCTTAAAACAGTTAAAAATATATGCGAAAGAAGAGTTTTCGGATGAGCAAATGCATATGATTAGATTATGTTTAGAAAATGGTTATTGTTTTAACAATATAGATTTAGAAAAATTAGAAAAGTTGAGTAAATTAAGCAATAGTTATGTTGATTGTTTAGACGATGATGTATTATTAATGGCAGGAAAACAAAAAACTAAGGGGTTGACAAATAAAAAATGATGTGATAAAGTCTTTATATCGCAGATGAAAACGAGGACCAAGAGGAGTAAATTATTAACCGTCTAAAGCGAATTTGGGTTGATGGGAGCCAAAGAGATAGGTGATAATTGAAAAGAACTTGTGAGTAACTTTTGGAAATGCTGATTGGCAGAGTATATTAGTTCGGGTAATTCCGTTAACAATACGAGTTGGTTAGTTTATACTAGCAATTAGGGTGGTACCGCGTTTTAAGACGTCTCTATTTTAGAGATGTCTTTTTTTGATTTTAAGGAGGGATTTTTATGAAAATAGTTTTAGCTTATTCAGGTGGTTTAGATACATCAGTAATGATTCCTTGGCTTAAGGAAAATTATCCAGGATGTGAAATTATTGCATATTCAGCTAATGTTGGACAAGGTGTTGGCGAATTAGAGGGAATTGAAGAAAAAGCGATTGCTTCAGGGGCTAGTAAGATATATGTAGAGGATATACAAGAGGAACTTGCTAATGATTATATTGCGCCTTTTATTAAAGCAGGAGCAACTTATGAAGGTGAGTATTTACTTGGTACTGCTTTTAGTAGACCTCTTATTGCAAAAAAATTAGTAGAAGTGGCGCATAAAGAAGGTGCTAAGGCAATATGTCATGGTTGTACAGGTAAGGGTAATGACCAAATTCGTTTCGAAATGGGAATCAAACATTTTGATCCTGATATGGAGGTTATTGTACCTTGGCGTACTTGGGAGATTACTGGTCGTGCGGAAGCATATGAGTACGCAATGGAACATGGGATTCCGTTAAAGTTTAATAAAGAACATAGTTATTCTAAAGATAAAAATATTTGGCATTTATCACATGAAGGATTAGATTTAGAAGATCCGAGCAATGCTCCAAAGTATAATGAAATTTTAGAAATGGGTGTGACTCCAGAAAAGGCACCAGATGAAGATACTTTAGTTAAACTTGGTTTTACACAAGGTGTTCCAACAAGTATCGATGATAAAGAGATGAGTTTACTTGAAATTATTAAATACTTAAATGAAGTAGGTGGCCAAAACGGAATTGGTATTTTGGATATGGTGGAAAATAGATTAGTTGGTATGAAATCACGTGGAGTTTATGAAACTCCTGGTGGTACAATTATTTATAAGGCCCATGAACTTTTAGAATCTATTTGTTTAGATAAAGATTTATTTCATGAAAAGCAACTTATGGCTTTAAAAATTGGTGCTTTACTATACGATGCGAAATTTTATAGTCCACTTATGGAATCTTATTTAGCTTTTGTTAATAAAGCTTCTGAAAATGTGACTGGAACGGTTAAGCTTAAATTATACAAAGGAAATATTATTTGTATGGGTATTGATAGTCCAAATAGTTTACATTCTTTAGGTATTTCATCATTTGAAAATGATGGCGACTATAATCAGTATGATGCACAAGGATTTGTAAATATATATGGCTTATCTAATAGAATAATGTCAAAAAAAGGAGTAAGATAATATGGTAATGTGGGCTGGAAGATTTAAAAAGGAAATTGATAGGAGAACTAATGATTTTAATTCTTCAATTAGGTTTGATAGGAGAATGTATAAACAAGATATAACTGGTAGTATTGCACATGCAACAATGCTTGGAAAGTGTGGTATTATTGCGAAAGAAGAAAGCGATAAAATTATAGCTGAACTTAAAAATATTTTAAGTGATTTAGAAAGTGGTAAATTAGAGTTCGACATGGAAGCTGAAGATATACATATGTTTATCGAAAGTGAACTGACTAAACGAATTGGTGATGCTGGTAAGAGACTTCATACGGCACGTAGTCGTAATGACCAAGTAGCTTTGGATTTAAGACTTTATATGCGTGATGAAATAGAGGAAATCATTAATTTACTTAAAGAATTAATGGAAGAACTTATTAAAAAGGCTGAAGAAAATTATGAGACTATTATGCCAGGATATACACATTTACAAAGAGCACAACCGATTACTTTAGCGCATTATTTTATGGCTTATGTCGAGATGTTTAAAAGAGATGTTTTAAGACTTAAAGATGCGAATAAGCGAATGAATATTAATCCACTTGGTAGTTGTGCTTTAGCTGGAACAACTTATAAAACTGATAGATATTTAACTAGTGAATTATTAGGATTTGATGGACCTTGTCTAAATAGTTTAGATGGAGTATCAGATAGAGATTATGCGATTGAAATAGCTTCGGCATTATCAATTATTATGATGCATATGTCAAGGATTAGTGAAGAGTTTGTCATGTGGAGTAGTCATGAGTTTAAGTTTATAGAATTAGATGATGCTTTTTCGACAGGTTCTTCAATTATGCCACAAAAAAAGAATCCAGATATTACTGAGTTAATTAGAGGTAAAAGTGGTAGAGTATATGGTGATTTGATGGCACTTTTAACAATGATGAAGTCTTTACCACTTGCTTATGATAAAGACATGCAGGAAGATAAAGAAGCAATATTTGATGCGGTGGATAATGTTAAAATGTGTCTATATACATTTATTCCGATGTTAGCTAGTACAACTTTCTTAAAGGATAATATGCTTAAAGCAGCTAAAAAAGGATTTATTAATGCGACTGATGCGGCTGATTATTTAGTTAAGAAAGGATTACCATTTAGAACAGCTTATAAAATTACTGGTTCAATTGTTGGTTATGCAATCGACAATGATAAAACTTTAGATACAATTACTTTAGATGAATACAAGAAGTTTTCAGAATTATTTGATGAAGATATTTACGAATATATTGACCTTAAGAAAGCAGTTAATGATAGAACGGTTGTCGGTGGACCAGCACCAGAGACGGTTAGGGAACATGTTAAATTGATAAAAGAGTTTTTAAAAGAGAGCTAGAGGCTCTCTTTTAAAATTGTGATTTTTCTAACAGATTGTTATATATAGCTTTATTTATTATTTAGTATGTTTTTGTTTAATTTTTTTTAACTTTCTTTTTGTGTTTTTGTTTATTGGCTAAAACAATTTTTTTGTTTTTAATTAATTTAATTAGTGAGTCTGTTTCTAATATTTGTTTAGCTTTTGAAATTTTATCTTTATTGTAAGATCTTTTTATAATGTTATAGAGGTTTATTTTTGCTTTTATAGCGGTTACTTTTTTATAAATAGGAATATCGGTTTCAATTAAATTATCTAATGTTTGTAATAAAGATAGAAATTCTTCTTTAGTGCCATATTTTAAAAAGGTTTGATAAACAATGAAAATATTGTTATGAAAATAAGCGTATTCCATATCTTTAGGATTATCAAAAAATAGTTCTAATATTTTTATTATTTCAATGTTGTATGTATATGAAAGTTTTTTTACCTTAAAAATTCTTTGATTCAAAAGTTCAGTATATCCTTCATCTAAACCATTGCCAATCCAAATATTATCTAATAAAGTGCAGAAACCAGAAGTTTGTTTTTTGCCAGTTGAAGCCATGTGTAAAAACTCATGCGATAAAACACTGTTTTTATCAAAAATTTTGTATATATCAATAGTATTGTCTTTTGGAATGTAAGCTCCATCATTTTCATAGAAGTTTTGTGAATATTTTTTGATATCGTGCAATAAACTAACATAATTAATTTTTAAACTGCCAAGTCTATTTATACAAGTTTCAAAGTTGACCGGTTCTATATAATTTTTAAAAGTCCTGATGATTTCTTTTAATTCATCTGGATATGATAAATTTTGTAGAATTTGTTCTATGTTATCTAGGTTTGTGTCTAGAGGAATATTTGTAGCTGAAAAATCGTCGATAATTTTATAAACATCTGAATGTTTTTGTTTATTTAATTTTAATGTTTTCAAATTTTTTGGGGTTTCAAAAATGTTATCTATGAAATAAGTAATCATATACAGTCCAGAAAGGGCAGTAATGATATTAACAATTAAATCCATATTAATCGTTTTGGACCAATCTATATACACTATATGATGGAGTATTGAATAGTCTGAAATTGTAGTTAGAAACTCCTAAACCGTTTGAGACATATAAATCAGAATTTTCGATTTTGTAGTGGCTATCATAATATTTTTGTGCACCTTCTGGTAAGATAACAGCGCCAATGAATGGAAGTTTAACTTGTCCAGCGTGAGAATGACCAGCTAAAATAAGATCAAAAGGATTTACAGATAAGTCATCAATAGCATCTGGCTCATGCAGTAATAATATTTTATAAATAGGTCCGCCACTTTCAAAAGAATTTAAGTAATCAATGGCAGTTTTTAATTTATCATTTGTAGATACTTTATCTTTAATGGTACTGGCACCAGCAATAAAAATATAGTCATACCCATCTTTATATATGGTGTCGTAAGTATTATTTAGGTCTTTAAAACCACCACCGGAGATGATGTTAGTCCATTCATCAAAATTTAAATCATTATTACCATTTATGGCATATTTGCCTGATGAGGCTTCAATTTTATTTAAAAATTTACTTATTTTATTTGCCATACTAGTAGTCATATTAGTATCTTTATCGATTAGATCCCCAGTTAAAACGACAATATCTGGTTCTTGTTCATTGATACTATCGATTAATTTTTCTAAACTTTTTTCATCAAAAACTCTTCCATAGTGTAAGTCGGAAATGTGAACTATTTTAAAACCATTAAAGTTATCTGGCCAAGAGTTTAGGGCGATTTTGTACTCTTTAACGGTAATTAATTTAGGTTCGATAAAAAAGCCGTAAGCAATTACTAGGCCTATAATTAATATTATAAATATAAATAATTTTAGAAAAGAAAAATGTTTTTCTTGGTCTTTTGCCATATTCTTTCACCTATGTTAATTTTAACACAATAAAAAAAAAGACGAAAGTCTTTATGAGAATATGAGTAAAAACATCTGTAAAGAGAGAATTAATCCGTTATGCATAAAGTGGAAGCCGATAGATACGAAAATGTTATTAGTTTTCTTAAGCATATAAGCAAAGGCAATACCACAGCTACAGTAAGAAAGTAAGTAAAGAGGAAATAGTTCATTAATTGGAGTTCCTATTAGGTGAAGGCCTCCGAAAACTAAACTAGATATAGTTATAAATAGAAAATCATTTTGAATGAGGGACCTAAAACCTAATCTAAAGACAGTTTCTTCTAAAAGTGGGGCAAGGATTACAGCAGATATAAAAGTATAGATTGGATAGAAATTAAATTCATTTCTAATTGTTGTTTCATTAGTTGACATTCCACCACCTAAAACATTTATAAGCATGTTAGCAGTAACCATGACAATGACACTTATGATATAAACTTTTAAATATTTGTTGAAATATTCTAAGTGATTTTGCTTTAAATCTTGCCAAGCGGCTTTTATTTCTTTATCAAATATCGCAAATATTAAAGATATCATAAGTAATTCAACAGCTAAACTATATATTATTTTAATATAACTAGGTAGTTCTGAGTAATTTATATGTAGAATAATAAATGGAAATGTTTGACATATACTAAAGAAAAAGTAAATAAATATAACAGCTACACCTTTAAATGCATATTTCCAATCGTTTTCTTTTGTTCTTGTTATCATTGTATCACCGTTATCATTATATCACGTATTTTAAGAAAAAGGATAGATATTGTAGAGTTTATGAATAATAAAAGGGGTATAAAAAGTAAAGAAAATGTGATATAATGTATCTAGACGTGCAAAAAAGAGTGGGACAACCCACTCTTTAATGTAGTTTAGGAGGTGCTTAAGTGGAAGAAAAAATCAGAAATTTATTACAAAAGCCGATTGAAGATGCTGGTTATATTTTGGATGAAGTATTTTATGGTAAGGAAGATAATATAAATACTTTAAGACTTGTTATCGATAAATCTGGTTATATTAATGTAGGAGATTGTGTAAAGGTAAATGAAATTGTAAATCCAATTTTAGATAAGGCTGATCCAATTAGTGAAAGTTATGTTTTAGATATATGTTCTAAAGAGAAGGGAAGTGATACAGATGAACAGTAAAGAATTTAAATTAGCTTTAGAAACTTTATCAAAGGAAAAAGGTATTGATGAAGATGTTATTTATGATGCGATGGAACTTGCTTTAACTAGTGCTTATAAGAAAAATTATCATTCACTTTCTAATGTTCGTGTAGATATTAATAGAGAAACTGGAGATATTAAAATCTTTTCTTATAAAACAGTTGTTTTTAGTAAAGAATATGAAAAGGAAGATGGAGTATTAGAAAAAGAAATCATTACTGATGAAGATGGTAATGAGGTAGAGGTAGAAAAAGAATTCCATTTTGATGATAGAATTCATATTACTTTAGAGGATGCGAGGAAGCAAGTTCCAGGAATTAAAATTGGAGAGACTATTGAAAAGGAAGTTACACCTAAAGATTTCGGCAGGGTGGCTGCAGCAACAGCTAAGCAGGTTGTAGTCCAAAAAATCAGAGAAGCAGAAAGAGAAATTATCAACAATGAATTTGCCGATAAACAAGATGAAATGATTACTGGAATAGTAGCTATGGAAGATGTTCGTAATTATTATATCGATTTAGGAAGAACACAAGGAATTTTACCGAAGAGTGAAATTATTCCTGGGGAAACTATTAAAATGGGATCTAGTATTAAAGTATATATTACAAAGGTTGAAAATAATTCAAAAGGTCCTTTAATCTTACTTTCTAGAAAACATTATGGTTTTGTTAAAAGATTATTTGAGTTAGAAATTCCAGAAATTAATGAAGGAATTATCTTAATTTACAGTGTGGCTAGGGATGCTGGAAATAGAACTAAGGTAGCTGTTTACTCAGAAAATCCTAATGTCGATCCAGTAGGTGCTTGTATTGGTGAACATGGAAGTAGAATTAATAGAATTATTGATGAACTTAATGGTGAAAAAATCGATATTGTTAAGTATGAAGCTGATGAAGCAAGATTTATTGAAAATGCTTTAAGTCCAGCTCATGATTTGCACGTTTTTGTAACAGATGAGAAAAAGAAAGAAGCTCTAGTAGTTGCTAATGACGATAATTTATCTTTAGCTATTGGTAAAAAAGGTATGAATGTTAAATTAGCGGCTAGACTTACACATTTCAAAATCGATGTTGAAACATTAGAGCAAGCGAGAGAAAAGGGTATTAGTATTTATGAAGACTAGAAAAATACCGATGAGAATGTGTGTAGTTACTAGAGAGAAATTACCTAAGGGAGAACTTGTGAGAGTGGTACGTACTCCAGAAGGTAATGTGATAATTGATGAAAGCGGAAAAGCTAATGGTAGGGGAGCTTATTTAAAAAAGGATAGAGATGTATTTTTGAAAGCTCAAAAAAATAAGATACTAAATAGAGTATTAGAAGTGGAGGTACCTGATAAGGTATTTGAAGATTTAAATAATTTATTAGATTAGAAAAGAGGTGCGTAAATATGATGAGTGTAAAAGAATATGCAGAAGATATTAACCGTGAGGTGTCTGAAGTTTTAAACAAGTGTTTTGAACTTGATATTGATGTAAAAAATGAGGACGATATGCTTGATGATGAAGCGATTACAATGCTTGATAATAGTTTCGATGAGATAAGCGAAGAGTTAGAGAATGAAGAAATCGAGGAAGAAGTTGCTTTAGAAGAGAGTAGTATGAAGGCGGTTAAAGCTGATAAGAAGAAGCCGGCTAAATTACTTAAGAAAAATGATAATAAAAAGAGTTTAGCTCAAAAGAAAAAAGCAATGTATAAGAGTAAAGAAAAATTACAAAGTAATGCACCAGTACGTAATGAAAATGTAGTTTTATATAAAGAGAATATGACAATTGCGGAACTTGCGGAAGCTATGGGGGTGGCAGCAAGTGAAATTATTAAAAAATTATTTTCTTTAGGTTTGATGGTTAATATTAATAGTGTTATTTCATTTGAAAATGCTGAAATCATTGTTCTTGATTATGGTAAGGAGCTAAAAAAAGAAGAAACAGCAAATGTAGCTAACTTTGAAGAATTTGAGGTTGTCGATAAAGAGGAAGATTTGGTTCCAAGACCACCAGTAGTGACAATTATGGGACATGTCGATCATGGTAAGACAACTTTACTTGACGCCATTCGTAAAACTAATGTAGCTGAAGGTGAAGCTGGTGGAATTACCCAAGCTATTTCAGCTTATCAAGTTAAATATAATGATAAATTAATTACATTTATCGATACTCCTGGACATGCGGCTTTTACAGAGATGAGAGCTAGAGGCGCCAGTATAACTGATATCGTTATTATAATTGTTGCGGCTGATGATGGAGTTATGCCACAGACAAGAGAAGCTATCGATCATGCGAAAGCAGCTGGGGTTCCAATTATCGTAGCAATTAATAAGATGGATAAACCAGGTGCTAATCCTGATAAAGTAATGAACGATATGGCCGAAGCTGGTTTAATGCCTGAAGAGTGGGGTGGAGATATTATCTTTACAAAACTTTCAGCTGTGACTGGTGAAGGTATTGGAGAGTTACTTGAAAATATTTTGTTGATTGCGGAAGTTAACAATTATAGAGCTAATCCAAATCGTTATGCAATGGGTACAGTAGTTGAATCGAAACTTGATAAACATGTCGGACCAATTGTAACAGTACTTGTTCAAAACGGTACTTTAAGATTAGGTGATCCAATTGTTGTCGGTACAGCTTTTGGTAAGATTAGAACTTTAAGAAATGATAAAGGTGAAGAGATAACTAAAGCTTTGCCATCACAACCAGTAGAAATTACCGGTTTAAATGAAGTGCCATCAGCTGGAGATAGATTTATGACTTTTGCTACTGAGAAAGAAGCTAAAAATATTGCCTCTGAACGTAAAGAACAAGCTAGAGCTCGTGAAAACAAAGCTAAATCTGCCGTATCTTTAGATGATTTGTTTGCTAAAATTGGTGAAGGTTTAAAAGAAATCAATGTTATTATCAAAGCTGATGTAAATGGAAGTGCGGAAGCAGTTAAAAATAGTCTACAAAAAATAGAAGTTGATGGAGTTAAGATTAATGTCATTAGAAGTTCAGTTGGTGGAATTACTGAAAGTGATATTGTTTTAGCTAAAGCTTCTAATGCTATCATTATTGGATTTAATGTTAGACCTTCTAAAGGGATTCAAGACAAGGCTAAAGATGAAGGTGTTGAAATTAGATTTTATAATATAATTTATAAAGCAGTTGAAGAGATGGAAGCAGCTATGAAAGGTATGCTTGATCCTGAATATGAAGAGAAGATTTTAGGTACAGCTGATATTAGACAGATCTTTAAATTTTCTAAAGTTGGAAATATTGCAGGTTGTTCAGTTAGTGATGGAGTTATTAAAAGAGATGCACAAGCTCGAATTATTCGTGATGGTGTTGTAATTTACGATGGTAAGATAGGATCACTACAAAGAGAAAAAGATAGTGTTAAAGAAGTTAAAAAAGGCTATGAATGTGGTATTACAATTGATGGATTTAACGATATAAAAACAGGTGATACTATTGAAGCTTATGAAATGGTAGAGGTTAAAAGATAAAATATTTAAGCTAGTAAGGTTATTTACTGGCTTTTTGTATTTTTTATATACTAGGAATTTGCTTTGCAAAAGGCAAAAGTTTGCAAAAAGTTATTTACAAATATAACTATT
>HF990843.1:22442-32719 GCA_000432855.1 Firmicutes bacterium CAG:822 | reverse complement strand
CCCATTGTTAAAGAAGATAAAGCACTTGTTGCATTCTTATTTGTATTCCATCCGACAAAGGTCCAGCCTGATTTAGTAGCTGTTGGTGTTAAATCTATATTCTCTCCATAGTCTACTTTATCTGTTTCTTTTGTCGCACTTGTTCCGCCATTTGTCTTATAATCATAAGTTACTGTATATGTATTTTGAGTTACTCTTGAAGTTAAAGTTGTATTATTGCTTAGTTTATATTTATCGTTTGGTTCTCCGATTTTGTCATTATCATTATACCATCCATCTATTGCATATCCTTCACTTGGAGTGATTGATGGTAAAGTTATTTCACATGTGGTTTCATTATTATAGATTGTACATGCATCTTCTTCTTTTCCAATACTTTCAACATTTTCTCCTTTTTCATAAGTTGCTTTTAAATCTTTAGAATATATAGCATACAAAGTAGTTGCCTCTTCTTTCATTTGATAACTAGTTAAACCTACTTCGGCATTCTTATCTGTATTCCATCCTACAAATCTCCAGCCTTGTTTATAAGCAACATTACTTAAATCGACATTACTACCGCTTGTTAAATATTCGCCTTCACTATCTACTCTGTCTCCTCCATTGGTACTATAGTCATAAGTAAGTAAATATGTTTTAGGAGCATCTTCACTTTTATTATTTTGCGTATATTCAAAATCTATTGTTACTTCACTTGATGTTTCTTCTCCTTCATAATCTGGATTATAAGCTATTTTAACATGTACTATTTTACTTTCTTTAGCTTTTAACACTTCTCCTTTAGTGTAACCTGAAAAAGTAATGATGACAGCATCACTATTTTCTTGTTCTAAATTAGTTAAGATATCATTTAATTTGGCATCTATCGTACCTTTATTTTCAATAGTGATGTCATATTCCATGGCATCACCTTTATCATACAAATTAGCTTCCATAGAGGCAGAAGTTGCTTTCCATGATGGTTTAGTGGCATTTTCAGCTGAACCGGTTGGTGTTCCAGCGGTAACATTAGTTATTTCAATATCCCAGTTACTAGTCACTTTACTAGTTCCTTTTATTTCTAATTTAGTTTGAAAGGCCGCATATCCTACTACCATACATAGTAAGACACCTATCAAACTAAATATTACTAGGTTTCTCTTTCGTTTACTTCTATGCATGTACTCACCCACCTATTTTACATTATAAGAATAAACAATTGTCATATATTGCTGTATTTTATCTTATTTTAATTATAAATCATTTATGGGGGTAATGCAAGTATCTTATTTAGAATTACCACATTATGTACAATTTGTATAGAAAGTGGTGAGCAAATGGTAAATGTGAATATTGAGAAGCTTTTAAAAAAAGAAAAACGTAGTAAATATTGGCTATGTCAGAAGATGAATATTACATCTAGAAATTTAAATAGAATTATTAGAGGAGAAACAACATCTATATCATTTAAATATATTGAGGAGTTTTGTTTATATTTGAATTGTAATCCTGGTGAACTTTTTACAATTGAAAAACCTAGTTTAGTCGAAAACTAGGTTTTATATTTTAGAAAATTCATCAATGATTTTTAAAAATTCATCTTTAGTTTTTGTCCCAAATAATTTAATTTTATAAGGAGCTGCACCAGGAATACCTTTTAAATAGTAACTAGCTTCGGTGCGCATTTCAAGTAGAGTAACTTTTTCAGGTTTTATTTCAAGCAAATAATTTAAATGTTTCTTAATCATATTTATTTTATCTTCTTTAGTCGGTTCTGGTAAAAGCTCCCCTGTTTCTAAATAATGAACAGTATTTTTAATGATCCAAGGGTTACCTAAAGTACCTCTAGCAATCATAATAGCATCACAGCCAGTTTCATCTAACATTCTTTTGGCATCTATTGGAGATTTAATGTCACCATTACCAATAACGGGAATACTTACATTTTCTTTAACTTCTTTAATGATATTCCAATCGGCATTTCCACTATAACCTTGAGCTCTCGTCCTTCCGTGAACGGTAATAGCACTAGCTCCAGCTTTTTCACAGATTTTAGCTATTTCTACAGCATTTATATGATTACTATCCCAACCACTTCTTATTTTAACGGTTACGGGAACATTTACAGCTTCAACAACAGCTTTAACTATATCATATACTTTATCTGGATCTTTTAGTAAAGCACTACCAGCTTGGGCGGAAACAGCAACTTTAGGAACAGGACAGCCCATATTAATATCGATAATATCTGGGTGCATATTTTCTTCAATATATTTAGCAGCTTTAGTAAAAGAATCTTTATCACTACCAAAGATTTGCTGGGAAAGAGGTCTTTCGAAGTCAGTCATATATAGCATATCTAAAGTTTTTTGACTACCATAACAAATAGCTTTATCACTAACCATTTCAGCGACGATTAAACCGCAACCCATTTCTTTAGCAATTCTTCTAAAGCTACTGTTACTAATACCAGCCATAGGGGCTAAAACAACCTGATTTTT
Source organism: Firmicutes bacterium CAG:822 (assembly GCA_000432855.1). Lineage (GTDB taxonomy): Bacteria > Bacillota_I > Bacilli_A > RF39 > UBA660 > Coprosoma. Next base: position 30,239 of record HF990843.1, on the reverse strand, counting down.
TATTTCAACATTTCCAATTTTCCACTTCATGTTATCACCTTTTAACTTGAAAATTAATATATTTTATGTTATGATGTATATGTCAAGGAAACTTGCATAAATTAATATAAGGGAACATTTGGCTTTTGCTCGGCCGAATGTCTACCTGTTATTGGTGATAGACATTTAATCTAGCGATTAAGTGTCATTTTTTTATTACAACAATCATTATGATTAGGAGTAACAAAATGATAGAAAGATACCGGAGAATTTTGATAATAAAAATTCTCTTTTTCATTTTATCAAACCTCCCTTCTTTTGAAATGGAGGTAGACACTCGGCAACCAATATTCCCTTAAATGAATTATATACTAAATCACCTTATTATACAAGTGTTTTTTTGCTTTACTGCGAACAAAAGTTTTCACAAGAAAACATACTATATTTAAGTATGTTTAACAAGGATTATTAGTTAATTTACATTCACTTTCTGATTTGTCTGTAAAGGTGACTGTTTTATCACCAGGATTTTTAATAGCACATTTTCTAGCTTGTCTATCATAAAGTGCTAGATAAATATCACCATTTCTATCGATAAATATATTACCACTATCAGGATTTTGTCCGCTATATTCTAATATTCTTTCTGAAGAAGTTTCACAAGTATTACTAGCATTATTCATATACCTATTTGTTTCTTTACCATTATTAAAAGTTACTAAGAGTGGTAATTTAGTATCACTTTCTAAAGTTAGAGATGTGTAATAGTTATCAGCCGCTTTAGATAAACTCATAGCATTATCTTCAAAGGCTTTTTCCGAAGAAGTTTGAAAAATATTAGTAACTATTGGAACTGTAATAGTAACTATAATAGCTAAAATAGCAATAACAGCTAAAAGTTCAACTAAGGTAAAACCTGTTTTCTTCATTTTTAACATCCTCCATCAACTTCAACATATTCAAAAATATATTTTTTTGAGTCACTAGTTACTTTAACATAGTCATTTAACATCTCACAGTTTTTAGTTGAATCTATAGTAGTGTCACTTATATAGCCTTCATCAACTAGAGATTGAATAGTAAGATTTCCGGCATTACCATATGACTTAACTGAAGTATCTGTCGATAATGCTTTGGGAAAAGAATCCATATTATCGTTGACATAATTTCTAGCTCCAGTGATGGCAAAGTTTTTTAAGGCCTCATCAGTTTCATCTTGAGAATTATTAAGTAGTCCTAAAACTGCTGGGAAAGCGATTATGGCAATTATAGCTAAAATAACAATTGTTCCTAATAGTTCTGTTAAAGTAAATCCTTTATTTTTCATTATCTTCACCTACTCTAGAACAATTATATCACAAATAAGAAAAAAAGATTAGTTTACTTGATGAAAATCTAATCTTAATTTGTCGGCAATTGTCACCATAAATTCGGAGTTAGTTGGTTTTGCTTTATCAATATCAACACTATATCCAAATATTTCTTCCATAAAATCTAAGTTTCCCCTATTCCAACTTACTTCGATAGCATGTCTAATAGCTCTTTCAACTCTAGAGGTTGTAGTATTGAATTTTTTAGCAAGTTCTGGATATAACTCTTTAGTAATTCCACCAATTACTGATGGATTTTCAAAAATTATATTAACAGCTTCTCTGATATATTGATAACCTTTTATATGTGAAGGTATACCTAATTCATGAAGCATTTTAGTAATAGCAACTTGCAAGTTACTAGTATAAAAGTCGATATTTTTATTATTGTTTTCTTTTTTAGTTATATCGTAAATTCTCTTTTCCAAATCAGATAAATCAAAAGGTTTTAAGATATAGTAACTTACTCCGAATTCAGATACTTCTCTAATAACTTCAGCAGCATTATAGCTAGTTGCAACGATTACTTTCTTATTAATACCACGTTTTTTCATTTCATTTAAGACATAGATACCGTCTTTATTTGGCATAATTAAATCCAAGATTATTAAGTCTATTTTATCTTTATTTTTAGTTATTTCATTAATTCCTTCTTCGCCATCATGAGCCTCAAAGGCAATATTTACATCTTCATTATCTTTAAAATACTCTTTAACCATTTCTATTAGGTTTATATTATCATCAATCATTAAAATATTTATTCTTTCCATTTTTCATTCCCCTTTACTATATTCAAATTATACAAAAGATTGACACTATTTTCTAGAGTAAAAAATAGCTAGTTTTGTCGAATGACTTTTTCAAAAAAATAGAAGTTACTTTTCAGCAACTTCTATAATTTTCATTAGAATACTTGGAACAGTGGCAGCTTTCCCAATTAGAAAACCATCGATATTTGGTATTTCATTTAATGTATTAATATTTTCATCTGATACACTACCACCATATAATACTTTTACATCATAATCAAATAAACTTTTAATATATTTTGTGATATCTTCAATTTCATTATTAGTAGGAGTTTTACCACTACCGATGGCCCATACGGGTTCATAGGAAATTATTACTTCTCCACTGATATCTTTTAAAGCTTTTTCTATTTGACCTTTCAATATTATTTTAGTTTGGCTTTGATTATAAGCTTCTAGGCTTTCACCAATACACAAAACAACTTTTAAATTATTATCTAAAGCTTGTTTTATTTTACGGTTAATTAGTTCATCATCTTCAGCCATATTTTGTCTAACTTCACTATGACCTAGTAAAACATATTTTATACCCATGTTTTTTAATGAATGAATTGAAACTTCACTAGTGTATGGACCTGGATTATGAACTGAGGCGTTTTGAACACCACAAGTAAAATTATTTTGGATGAATTTTTCTAAATAAATTGTAGAAGGAAAAACGATGAATTTATCTTTTACTTCTTTTAATTTATTTATATAATCATCAACGCTTTCTTTAGTACTTTGATACATTTTTAAATTAGCTAAAACAAGTTTACTCATGAAAACACCTTCTTAAAGAAATTAGTAATTTTTTCTTTATAGCCTGGTTTACGGTTATTAATAGCTAATTTGTAAACGTCTAAAACTTTTTCAGCAAAGTATTTAGATGAATGTAATTCCGCACTATTTCGAGCTCCATTTTGAAGGCTGGTTAATAGTTTTTTATCATCCATAATTTTATTAATAATTTCTTTACATGATGTTTCATCTTTAAATAAGAAGCCATTTAAATCATCAACAACAGTATCTCTAAAGCTTTCATCATCGATGCATAAAGCTGGAAGTGAAGCAGCCATAGCTTCAATGATTGTTAGACCTTGAGTTTCACTTTGAGAAGCTGAAATGAAAACGGTTCCAAGTTGATAATAGATTGGAATGTCATCCCAAGGAACTTTTCCAGTGAAGATGATATTTTTTTCACAACCTTTTTCTTTAGACATTTTTTCGTAGGCTTCTTTATCTGGTCCATCACCGATAATTAAAAGTTTAAAGTTTGGTCTATTTTTAATTAAATCCTGAGTTATGTTAATTAAAAATGGAATGTTTTTTTCTTCGGCAATTCGTCCGACAAAGACAGCAACAAAATCTCTTCTGGAAATATTATATTGTTTTTTTAATTTAGATATTTTTTTAGGATCAATTTTTTCTTTATAAAATCTTTCGACTTCAATTCCGGTTGGAATGATATGAATATTACGTTCAACATTATATTTCTTTTTAAATAAATCATAGGCCTTTTTAGTTGGAACAATAAGTTCATTAATAGTTCTATCACAATAGAATTTAGTTAAATATTCAAGTAATTTTTTACTGGATTTATCGAAATGTCCTCTAGTAATATAATGAACATAATCTTCATACATCGTGTGATATGTATGAACGATTGGAATGTTATATTGCTTAGCAAATAGTCTAGCAAAAGTTCCAATAGCAAATTCGGTTTGTGAATGAATGACGTCTAAATCCCAACTTTTAATTTTATTGATGGCTTTGATTGGATAAATACTTGTTAATCTTGAATCGTATATACCAGTTGGAATGCCTGGAATTCTGAGTACTCGTTCTTTTTCATCATACTCATATTTAGAACTAGTTAAGTTGGCAGTAACAACATAAACTTCATGGCCTTTTTTTTCTAGGGCTTTTTTTAACATAAGTTCACTAGTAACTAAACCACTAATATATGGAGTATATGTTTCTGTAAATATTCCGATACGCATTATTTTGCCTCCTTATTAAAGTTTAAAGTAAGTCCACCAACGATAATTCCAAAGTAGTATGTGACTAGACGCCAAACAATCATAACGATGGAAAGTTCTGGTCCAGTTATAAAGTTTTTGAAAAAAGCCATAAAACTAAATTCTAAGCCACCAGTTCCACCAGGGATTGGAACCATTGAGCCAATCAACATAACATAAGCTGATGTGATTATGACAATTAATGGATTTATGTATATACCAAGTCCCATCAGTAAAGTAAATGGAATTAAATATTGTCCGACTAGAGCTATAAAGTTTAAAGAGATTATTCTAAACATGTTAAATTTATCCTTAAACAAAATGATGGCACTATTATGAAAGTTATGAATGAATTTTTCGGATTTTTTTAATTTTTCTTCCTTATCTTTGATGATTTTTATTTTTGCTAGAAAAGAAATAGAACCATCGATAATTTTTTTATTCCATTTTTTACTAAAGGCGACTAAGAACAATACGATAACTACAGCCGTATTAATAATAAAGCCAATAGTAACTAATCTTTTTAAAAGTGAATCGCTTGGAAAAATATGAAATATATAGTTAGAAGTTATAGCAAGTCCGCCCAACAAAACTAAAGCAATTTGGTAAGCGATAAAATCTTGAATAACCACATTGGTAGATTCACCTAAGGAAAGACCATCTTTTTTCAATTTATATATTTGCCATGGTTGACCACCAGCTGCAAATGGAGTTATGGCATGAAAAAGTTGAGTGGTAACCATAAGAAGAATTCCCTTTTTTTCGGTATAATCTTTATTTACTTTTGAGGCGCAATAATATAAAACTAGGCCTTTTAAAAACCAATAAGCTAAAATCAATACGAATGCGAGTCCTAACCATTTGATATCAAACGATAATAAGTATTTTATTTTTTCAGCAAAATTATCTTTTAGAGCAAAATATAAAATTATGGCGGTGATAACAAAAATAATTATAAAATTTCTTTTATTATTTTTCATCGATTATATCTAAAGCTGGCAAGCTTACTTCTTCTAAGAATGCGAGAGATGCTCCACCACCAGTTGAAATATGACTGATTTTACCTTGATAATTAAAGGTTACTGCGGCTCTAGCAGTATCGCCACCACCAACTAAGGTATAGGCTTTAGTATTAGTAATTATATTTAATAGTTCTTTGGTACCATTTGAAAATTTTTCGATTTCAAAACAACCAACTGGTCCATTCCAAAAGATTGTCTTACAGTCATCTAGATATTGTTTAAAAACTTCGATAGTTTTTGGTCCGATATCTAATCCCATTTCATCTTCTTCAATTTCATTGATAAATCTTTCATGGGTTTGAACATTTTCTTTCATTTCAGCAGCAGTAATAACATCAATTGGTAAGATTAATTTATCTTGATATTTATCTAACATTTCTTTACAAAATGATAATTTTTCTTTTTCACATATTGAACTGCCAATATTAAAACCAGCAGCTTTTAAGAAAGTAAAGGCCATACCACCACCGATTAATATATAATCAGCTTTAGTGATTAAATTACTGATTACGCCAATTTTATCACTAACTTTAGCGCCACCTAAAATGATAGTATAAGGTTTTTTAGGTTTATGGGTTAATTTTTGTAATTTTTTAATTTCTGTTTCGACAAGGAAACCAATACCGTTTGGTAGGTTACTGGCAATGCCTAAATTTGAGGCATGTGATCTATGAATAGTTCCGAAGGCATCGTTGATAAAAATATCACCTAAACTGGCCCAATATTTTCCTAATTCCTTATCATTACCACTTTCTTTTTTACCATCTAAATCTTCGAATCTCGTGTTTTCAATTAAGATAACATCTCTATCTTTCATGGTATTAATAGCGTTTTCTAATTCTTCTCCCCTAGTTTGAGCAATAAATTTTACTTTTTTTCTTAGAAGAGTCCCTAATCTTTCAGCCACAGGTTTTAAGGTATATTTTTGTTTATCTTCTTCCGTTTTTACTCTGCCTAGATGAGATAACAAAATAACTTTAGCGTTATTTTTTCTCGCATATTTAATGGTTTTTAAACTAGCTTTTAATCTACTTTCATCTTTGATAATTCCGTTTTCGATTGGAACATTAAAGTCACATCTAATAATTACTTTTTTACCACTTAAATCATAATCTTTGATAGTCTTTTTCATATAATTTCCTCCTATGGGGCAACATAAGTATATACAAGTGTGCCACTTTGATTTTGAACTGTTACGCTACTTGCTTCATTTATTAGCTGAACATCGGTTTTTGGATTTCTTAAAGTACCTTGAATAACACCACTAGCAACTAAATCTTCAGTATTAATAGTTATGGTTGTACCTGGTGTAGTTTTTAATTCGGCATATCTATCTGGATGTGTTTCCACGTATACCTCGGCGGCATTTTCAATGTTTTGAGTATACTGTTCATAATTACTTTCTTGTGACCTTTTATTTGTCGATACAATGCTTGGAACAGATACTAAAACGATAGCGCCTAATATAGCTAATATAGCTAGTAGTTCGACTAGTGTAAACCCATTTTTCATTCTTATCACCTATCTTTTATTTTATACTATTTTTTTAATAATAACAAGTTTATTTTAGGGTTTCCTAGCTTATATTAATTACTATTTACATTAATTGAATTTTTATTTAAAAAATCTCATTTCACATTGTGAATGAGATTTCTACTTATTGAACACTAGTTTGATTATCTTGAGTAGTATCACTATTTTGAGTAGTATCATCTACTTTATCTTCAGGTTGACTAGTTTGTGGTTCTTCATTTCGAGAAACAGTTATGGTAACAGTTTCAGTATTTTCAATTTTTTTATTAGCTCTAATGCTTTGATCTAAAACAATATTGTTTTCTTTATCTGAAGTTTCATAAACTATTTCATATTTGACATTGTTTTCATTTAAAAGGTCTAAAGCTTCATCTAAGGTTAAGCCTTCAACATCTGGAACGGTTACTCTAGTATCTAGGACACCAACAGTTAATCTGATAACGGTATTTTCCATAACTTTAGAACCACTTTTTTTATTTTGTTCAATGACAACACCAACTTCATCTTCATCGGTAACAGTTTTTTCGACTTTTTCAGCTTGTAAATTTGATTCACCTAAGACTCTTTCAGCTTGTTCATATGTATAACCTTCAACATCTGGAACAACGATATTACTATTTTGATAAATATAATAGCCTAAGAAACCAGCAGCACCTAAGGCACATATACTTAGCAATATAAAGAAAAACATCATAAACGATTGAAAGAAACTCATCTTTCCTCTTTGTTTATCATTACCTTGATCTTTATATTTAACTTTTGTTTTATTTTTGATTTTACTTTTTTTTGTCTTGGTTTTACCACGTTTTTGTTTTACTTTTTTATCTTCTTTTTGATTATAGTTTTCTGGCTCTTCATCTAGTGGAAAACCACATTTTTTACAGAATAATGAATCTTCATCATTTTCGATTCCACATTTTGGACAGTAACGCATAATATCACCTCACAGTAATATTATAACCTTTTTATATTTTTTTACAAATTTTAAGAATATGTTATAATATACACGAAAAAGGGAGATACGCTATGGGAATTAAAGAAAATGAAAGAAAAACCAATGAAATTTTAGAACACTACGGTTTAT
>HF990843.1:0-22385 GCA_000432855.1 Firmicutes bacterium CAG:822 | reverse complement strand
CGCAGAAAAAGGAATTTTGGAAGATTGTTAAACATATTTTTGAACACGATGAGTTTCAAAGAAGAATGAGTAAGGATTTCCCGCATCATGGAGATATTACTTTGGGAGAGCATATTTTATCAGATTCGGCAGTGACATATAAACTTACAGAAAAGACTAAATTTAAAGAGGCATATTTTGATAGGAAAACGGTGGTTATAATTGCGATGTTTCATGATTTATATACTTTGAACTGGCAAAACAATCCAGAAAATTTTCAAGAATATGATTATAATGGTCATGCCTTTAGACATCCAATTGAAGCTATTGTTAATGCGATTAATTGGTATCCTGAATATTTTAAAGGTGATGAGACATTTAAAATTATCGATGGAGTTATTCACCATATGTATCCAGTTCCCGTTAAAAGATTCGATGGTAGTCCAATGGAATTAAAAAATGAAAATCTTTTAGATAATATTCCTGATAAAATTAAAAACTTAATTGTTTTTTCTAGTAATCGCGGATTAAAATACAAACATCTCTCTATTTGCCGCTCTTATTCTCTTGAAGGAAGAGTTATGAGCCAAGCTGATAAAATTGTATCTTTTGGCAATTATATAGACGATATTAAAAGAAATGGAATTGGAAGTCTAACGGCTTTGTTTACAGGAACAAATAAAAACTTAGAAAATTATGAAAAGACAGAAGAGTTTAGAAAAAGAAGATAAATTTTCAGTTTATCTTCCTTTTATTTGAATAAATATTTAGCGGTTCTAACCATTTGAGATGAATAACTCATTTCATTATCATACCAAGCGACAACTTTAACTAAATCACCAGTTTCAGTTTCTAAAACATCAGTTAATAAGCCATCGACAATAGCGCCGTGGGTTTCACCGATAACATCACTTGAAACAATTGGATCTATAGTATAACCTAAGGTTTCATTTTGATTTTGTTTAAATACTTCATTAATTTCTTCTTTGGTTACTTTTTTATCTAGCTCTAAAGTTAAATCGACAACTGAGCCAGTAGTTACTGGAACTCTAATAGCACTTCCATCTAATTTTCCATTTAAAGAAGGAATGACTTTACCTAACGCACTAGCAGCACCAGTAGATGTTGGAATCATATTAGCGGCAGCGGCTCTACCCCTTCTTGATTTAGCACCTTTTTTATGAGGTACATCTAATACTGTTTGGTCATTAGTATAGGCATGAACAGTAGTCATATAACCCTTTTTAATACCAAAGGCATTATTTAAAATATTAGCAACGGGCGCTAGACAGTTAGTAGTACAAGATGCAGCACTTATAACTTCTTCGGTACCATCTAAAGTATTCTCATTAACTCCATAGACAATAGTTTTTAAATCACCTTTAGCAGGCGCTGATATGATAACTTTTTTAGCTCCAGCATTAATATGAGCCATAGCTTTATCTTTACTAGTAAATTTACCGGTACATTCGAAAACAGCGTCGATATCTAAGTCTTTCCAAGGTAAATTACTTGGATCCATTTCGGCATAAATTTTGATTTTTCTTCCTTTAACAATTATACCATCTTCATCATAAGTGATTTCATTTGGAAGATATCTTCGATGGGATGTATCATATTTTAGTAAATATGCAAGTTGTTCTGGGTCTGTTAAGTCATTGATAGCAACAACTTCCATTTCAGGGTCTTCTTCCATAATTCTAAATACTAAACGGCCAATACGACCAAATCCATTAATTGCGACTTTTATCATTTTATCAAATCCTTTCTTTTATTCTTCAAAAACACTTCCACCAATAAATTCTCTTAAGATAGAATCTTTTGGAACTACTTCACTAGTGATTGGTAAGAAGTTTCGAAGAAGATTAATTAGTCTAATAGCTTCTGGATACTGAGCACTATTACTATCAATTCCATATAGTAATGGTTCAGCATATATTCTCAAAACACTTAGCTCATAACCTAATGATGAGTTTATCATAGCATCGGCATCATCTTGATATGGATAGATACTGAGTCTTGCTTCTTTATCGACATTTGGCCACATAGCTAAAGTGGTTTCAGCGTTAGTTCCTCTAAACTGATTATCTCTAACAATTCTTCTAATTTTTCTAACATCCGTAGTATGAACTCTATTATGATTATCCAATTTTAAATGAATAAGTGGGCTCATAAAAATTTTAAATTTATTTTCTCTTGGAATATTTTTAGTTAATTTTTCATTTAAGGTATGAATACCTTCAATAATCAAGATTTCCCCTTCTTCTAATTTTAGATAATTATCATTATATTCTTTTTTTCCGGTGATAAAATCAAAGGTTGGCATGGAAACTTTATGTCCAGATAATAATTTATTTAAATTATTATTAAACAAGGTTGTATCAATTGATTCAATACTTGAGAAATCTAAGTCCCCATTCTCATCTCTTGGAGCTTTATCACGGTCAACAAAATAATCATCTAGGGATATTTTATGGCAATTAAGTCCTTTTACTTGTAAGTATAGGGACAATTTTTTAGCGGTCGTCGTTTTACCACTTGAAGATGGTCCTGCTAATAAAATTATCTTTATTTGATCTTTTTTCTTATAAATTTCTTCAGCTATTAAAGATAGTTGATCTTCATAATGAGTTTCAAATAGTCTAAGCATATCAGTATACTTTCCTTCAGTACATATTTTGTTTAAGTCGGGAGCAGTACTAATTCCAATAGTTCGGCCCCAATTTTGAAAACTTTTATAAGTATCAAAGGTTAGTTTATGATGAATATATTTATCAACTTGATTTGGATTCTTAGTACTCGGATAAGTTAAGATAAAACTATTATCTTTTAAATATATCATATCGAATTTATCTAAAAGTCCAGTGTTATAAACTAGTGGTCCATAGAAATAATCGTATATACCATCTAAGGAATATAAGGTAACTGTACGATTAGTCATGTATCTAAAGCTTTCAACCTTATCCATTTGATGGTGTTTTTTAAAGTATTTAATGGCGTCAAATCTATCGACAAGCATTTCTTTAAATGTAAATTTTTGTTCAACCATTTTCTGCATTTGCTCTTTTATTTTTTCGGCAGTTACTTTAGTAATTCTTTGACCAATGATTTCACAATAAATACCATTTTCTAGAGAATAGTTGATTAAGATATCAGTTTCATCACCTAAGATTTTTTTAGTGGCAACAGTAACTAAAAATTCTAAGCTCCTCGAATATATACGATTACCAATAGCTGTACTTAAATCATAAAATTCAACTCTTTCATTACTAGTTATTTTTGTGTTTAATCCTACTAAAAATTCACCTAATCTAGCGCCAACTATTGGATATTTAAATTCATCTTTAATTTTTTTAGATACTTCATATAAAGTAGTATCTTCAGGTATTTCTTCTAAATAAGTGTTTTTATATTTTAATTTGAGATTTCTCATAGCCGGCCTCCTTATTTTTTCTATATTTTAGCTTAACACAAATATAGTATTTTGTCATGTTTTTTGATGAATATTATTTATCCTTTACACCTATTATAATTATAGGGAGGGATTTTATGAATTTAATTCCAAGTGTAGTTGAAAAAAGTAGTGATGGCGAGCGAGCTTATGATATATACTCTCGCCTGTTGAAAGATAGAATTATTATTTTAAGTGGGGAGATAGATGATAATTTGGCTAATTCGATTGTGGCCCAACTTCTCTATTTAGATTCGTTAAATCATGATCCAATCAATTTATATATTAATTCTCCAGGTGGTAGTATCACAGCTGGTATGGCAATTTACGATACGATGAATTATATTAAAAGTAAAGTTTCAACAATATGTATCGGAATGGCGGCAAGTATGGCGGCGTTTTTACTATCTTCTGGAGAAAAAGGCATGAGATTTATTTTACCCAATGGTGAAGTAATGATTCATCAACCTTTGGGGGGAGCGCAAGGACAAGCGACTGAAATTAAGATTGCGGCAGAGAGAATTTTAAAATTAAAAGAAAAATTAAATAAAATTTTAAGTGAAAATACTGGTCAAAGTTTAGAAAAAATTAGTCATGATACGGAAAGAGATTATTTTTTGTCGGCTGATGAAGCATTAGAATATGGATTAATCGATAAGATATTAAAAAATTAAGCTTCTTTTATAGAAGCTTAATTATTTTGAACATAGTTTAAGGCAACTTCAAGAGTACTGTTAAGATCAGCTGGCTGTGATGTAACATCTGGATTATATGTTACAGTAACATCAAAAGTGGTATTTGAGTGTTCACCTAAAACATCATTTTCATTAATTCCGGTTATTTGAAATAATATAGCTGGATTATTTTCGTCACTTACAGTCATATCATCTAATCTAGCTGAGATATTACCTTCGTTAGCAACAGTAACTGTATAAGTCATACTATCACCAGGACTTACTAAATTGGTTTTAAATGTAGCTGTGGTGTTACTAGTAACTGTAGGTTCTTCAGCTTTAGTTGCTCCACCAGTAAATGACTTTACTTTAATATCAGTAATTCTAATATCCCAAGTACTGGTAATGTTTGAAGATCCAGTGATAGTTAAATCGGTGGCAAAACTTGCATAACCAATAGCCATAAATAACACTATTAAACATAGACCAATAATCATCCAACTTTTTTGTGTTCTATTCATTTTTTTCATTCGTCTTCCCCTACCTTTTAATATAATTATAAAGGTTTCTGAAAATAAAGTCAATTGAGTTTTTTTTTATGAAAAAAGACAGTGTAAATTAACTGTCTCTATATACATTTAGGTTTAATTATTTAGTATAGTTAGAACCTGAAATTTGTTGTTGACCCATTTGTACAAGTCTTTTAGTAATTTCTCCACCTACTGAACCGTTAGCTCTACTAGTAGCATCTGGTCCCATTTTAACGCCTAATTCATTAGCAATTTCGTATTTCATTTGTTCGATTGCTTGTTTAGCGCCAGGAACTACTAAACGAGAATTATTATTAGTCATACATTTCACCTCCTGTACATTTATATATTGTGTACATTTGGAGATTTAATGCGTTTTTTTTATTGGTAAATTTTGTTAAAGAATGTCTTCAAATTTATCTTCTTCAAAATTAGTAATTGTTTCAATATTATCAATTGCTTTTTCGATTAATTCTTGATAATCAAAGTTCTTTTCATATTCTAGACATTTGCTTAACTCTGGTTTGATAACTGGATGTTTAGGAACAAAGATGGTACAGCAATCTTCATATGGTAAAATGCTGGTATCATAAGTGTTTATCTTTTTAGCTATGTCAATAATTTCTAATTTATCAAAGCAGGCAACTGGTCTGATGACTGGCATGTTGGTAACATTATTTATACAGACCATACTATCTAAGGTTTGACTAGCAACTTGCCCAATACTTTCACCATTAATTAATATTTTGGCACCAATTTTTTCCGCATAAAGTGCGGCTATCCGATACATCATTCTTCGCATAATGGTTATCATATAAGTGTCAGGGCAATTTTTAAAAATAGCTTCTTGAACTAAAGTAAATGGCACTATATGTACTTTTACACGACCAGAATATTCATTGATAATACTGGCAAGTTTGATAACTTTGTTTTTGGCCTCTTCACTAGTATGAGGTGGTGATTCAAAATATAAACATTCGACATTCACACCTCTTTTTAAAGTTAAGTAGCCAGCAACTGGACTATCAATACCACCAGATAACATCAATAACCCTTTGCCCTGAACGCCAACTGGATATCCACCGGCACCTTTAATTTCATCAGTATATACAAAAGTTCCTTCAGTTCTGATTTCAACAGTTAAAGTAATATCAGGATTATGAACATCTACTTTAAAGTTAGAATTTTTTAAAATTAGTCCACCTAACTTACGACTATAATCCATTGAATGAATAGGATAATTTTTATCCGCACGTTTAGTTATAACTTTAAATGTATGTCTATTTTTATCCATAATCTCTAAAGATTTGTTTAAAACATCCTCAATGTTATTATTAACTTTATAGGCAATTACTATACCATGTATACCGAATACTTTTTGTAAAATACTAGCAATTTTATGAGCATCATTGCACCTAATAAACATTCTAACACTATCTTTAGTTATTTCCACATCTTCATTTTTTAATATCTTTTCAACATTTTGAGTTAAAATATTGATGAATATTTTTCGATTAGCTTTCTTTGTTGTTAACTCGCCATATTTAATCATGATTAACTCTTGCATACAAAAACCTCACCACCTTTGTAATTATACTATTATTTTGAATTTTTTAAAAGAAAAAGAGAGTTCAATTTTGAACTTTCTTTTGATTTATTCACTCATTCTTTCTTTTCCACCATATAACTTTAAAAGTTTATCGTAGATTCCTGGTTCAATTTTGTTTAAAGAATTAATGGTTAGTTCTAAAGATTTTTTATATTCACCTTTGACAAATAACATTTCTGAATAAGTTAAGTTACGATCTAAATCTTTTTCAGATGAACGGTATCTATTACCGTAAACAATAGCCATTTCAGCAAACATAGCGGTCTTCATCATTTCTTTAGTTTTACCATATAATTTTAAAGCAAGATCACGAGCGGTATCTACTCTAGTATTTAGTGTTTCAATGGTAATTGGTTTTTTCTCTAATTCTTTAACAATTTCATTCATTGCCTCTTTAGCTTCCCTTAATTCGACAAAATAACGATTAGGAATAACTGGTAAGTTAAATGATCTAATTTGTTTTTGAGAATTTTTAAGTAAGTCTTCAACCTCCGCAAGTTGCTGGCGCGCACGCATTTCATCATCGTGCATATTACCGATAACATTTAAGGTATTATCTAATTTGTTTTCAAGATTAGATAATCTGATAACTAAGTTTTCTATTTCCTCAGTTAATTTAGAATATGCGAAGCTATGATTACTTGTATGAGTGATTAAAGTATTATAATCTTCATTTAATTTATCTAAGTCAGATTTTACTTCATATAAATCTTTAATATCAGTTTCTGACAAACTATATAATTTTTTTAAGTCATCCATTTGTTCAAAGATATCTTTGACTAAAGTGTTTATTTTCTTTAATTTTGTCTGCAATGTTTTACTAGCTTCATCATAATCTGATTTAATAACTTTTTCTTTTTCAAAGTCAGTAAAGAGATTTTCAAAATATTCAGTTAAAACTTTTAAATCAAAAAGGCTATCTTCTAAGTTTAACACTTTAGCTCTATCTAAAATATCAGCAATTTTCTTTTTAGCTTCATCGATATTGTATTCGACATTTAAATAGTCTAATGGATATCCGGCAGCAACCATTTTTTGATATATAGCATTTATCTCTTCCATTTTTTTAGGTAAAATGCCTTCGGCAATTAAAACGATTGATGGAAGTTCTTCAATAACTACTTCCATATGTTTTAAAAGTTCATCAATAGCTTTTAAAATGTTTGGAACTTCAGTATATTCATTATTTTCCATTAAAGTTTCAAAGTCTTCAAATCTTTTACTAATGGTTTCAAATTGCATAGAAACGACTTGAGCAAACTCACCAAATTCATTTTGGGTCTCTTCAAATTTTTCAAATAAATCACGATATTTGGCTTTTAATTTGGTAATGCTTCCCCTATTACGTTCTTCACTGTTGGTAATTTCTTTTATTTCATTTAATAAGAAAGCAGAAGAAGCTCTGACTTTATAAATTTCCATTTCTAGTTTGGCTATTTTATACATGGTACTTTTATAGTCTGTTTGAGATAATGAATACTCAGCTTCAATTAACATATCAGTAATTTTGGGAATTTGAATATCTTTTATTTCATGTAGTCTTTCTTTCCAGTTATTATATAAAACTTCTAGTTTCTCGTTACCTACATAACTTTCTACCTTGGCAAGTTCAGGTCCAACTGGTGAAGTGTCAAGTCTATTCTTTTGATAATCCAAATCTTCAATTAATTTTTTATATTTTTTCTTTTTACGACTTTTTAACACTCCTAAAATGATAAGGACAATAACTAGTGTCGTACCTATTGCCGCAGCAATCATTAGTGCAATGTTATCCATGTATATCACCCTAGTATAATTTTACCATACTTTTTTAATATTTTGTCAAAAAATGTCTAGTTTTAGTAAATTAGTTATTTGTATTTTATTTACTCATTTAAAAAGGTATTGAATTTTCTCATTCAACACCTCTAGTTATTCGCTTCAATTTTATATAATAATTTAATTATTATTTTTCCTACTCTTTAAATTCAAATTCATAATCCATTATTCTAATAGGATCACCATCTTGAGCTCCTAACTCTCTAAGTTCATCGTCAATCCCCATTTTTCTTAATTTATTAGAAAAACGTAAAATTGCTTCATCGGTATCTAATCTACTCATAATTAGAAGTTTCTCAATACCTTTACCACTTATTACCCATGTATCATTATCTTTAGTTATTTTGTATGGTTTTTCTTCTTTAAACTTGTAGATAACATGACTTTCAAATTTTTCATCTTTATATAACTGTGTTTTAGGAATTTCATCTAATAGGTCTGCTAGTTTTAATAAGATTTTATTTATACCTTCTCCATTAATGGCGGACATTTCATAGATTTCTTTATCAACTTTTTCTTTAAATTTTTTTAAATTTTCTTTTGAAGAAGGCATATCCATTTTATTGGCAATTATAATCTGAGGTTTTTTAATTAATGATTCGTCGAAGTTTTCTAATTCTTTATTGATTGTTATATAATCTTTATATGGATCATTTGTATAACCACTCATATCAATGATGTGAGCAATTACTCTGGTTCTTTCGATATGTTTTAAAAATTTATCACCAAGCCCATGGCCTAAAGAAGCTCCTTCGATAAGTCCTGGTAGATCAGCAACAACGAAACTACGGTTATCAGAGGTTTTAACAACACCTAAATTAGGTTTTAAGGTTGTGAATGGATAATCGGCAATTTTAGGTTTAGATGCGGATATTTTAGATATAAAGGTTGATTTTCCAACACTTGGCATACCAACTAAACCAACATCAGCCATTAATTTTAATTCGATTTTTATTTTTACTCTTTCACCAGGTTCACCATTCTCAGCATAATGTGGGGCTGGATTAGACTGCGTAGCAAAAGCCATATTACCACGGCCTCCTTTACCACCTTTAGCAATAACTACTTCTTCATTGTTTTCTGTTAAATCAGCAATAACTAAACCAGTATCGAAGTCAGTCACAACAGTTCCCGGTGGGACAGGAATTATAATATTTTCGGCATTTTTTCCATGCATACCTTTACCCAAACCATTTTCACCTTTATAACCTTTAATTATTTTTTTATATTTAAAATCAACTAGAGTATTTAATCCAGGGTCGACTTTAAAAATAATATCTGAACCTTTACCGCCATTTCCGCCAAATGGGCCACCCATAGCAACATATTTTTCTCTTCTAAAAGCTAAACATCCATTACCACCACTACCGGCAATGAGTTCAACGACAGCTTCATCAATAAACATATTATCACCTGTTTCTCAAATATATTATACATGATTAAACTTTTTATCACAAGAAAAAAGAGATTATTTCTAATCCCAGTGAACTGTGGCATTTGTCGCACCCCAAGGGTTTCCAGATATTTGACCGTTCGGAGTTTTAATATAGAACACTATACCATCATTACCGTTAAATGCAGTATTATCTATTTCTATTATATTAGATTTAATAGTTATATTGATTAAGTTTTTATTACTAAAAGCACCAGCACCAATGGCATCAACCATTTGACCATTTAAAATATCAGGAATAAAAACGGTTTTATCACAGGTGGCGTCATAGCCGGTAATTGTTGCATTACCACGAGAATTTGAGGTTGTCGTGAAACAATCTGGATTAGTAGTTAAGTTTTGAACATCATCTAAAGCACTTTCTTTAATTTTGTCATTAGCGAGCTTTCGATTACCTAAAATAGATACGGTACCTAAAACTAAAAGTAAAAACAAAGATAAAATACCATATAATAAAGCTGATGTGATAAATCCTTTTTTGTTCATTTTGCCATCCCCTATTCTGTTTAAATTATACCTTATTTATTATTTTTATACAAGAGTTTTAGGTTTATATCATGTTCTTTTATATGAGTAGTGAATAAAATAGTACAGGTGATGTTATGCGAAATTTTTGGTGTGGTCGTGGCAAGTGGTCAATTATTTGTTTAATTTGTATGATTATTTTATTTTATCAAATTTTAATCACAATTTTTGTAGTGACAAGATTTAATGTATTTTTATTATTTGTGTTTATGCTTTTATTGTTTTGCTCAATCTTCAGACTTTTTTGGTGATACTAACATTTCTGTTTTATATATTTTGTCAATCATTTTACTAATTAATTTACAGTTTATATATTCAGTATTATTAAAGTTAATAAGATCGGGCTGAGATATTAAAATGAATAGTAATTCTTTTTCATCTTTCATTAAAGGATAATGTCTTTCATATTCGTTTAGAAGTGTTTCAAAGTCAAAATCTAAAGCATGGTTTTGATATAATTTATAAAGGTCAAAAACGGGACTACCGACTTTAGATTTATCCCAACTTATTAAATACGAAGAATCAGCTTCTAAAAAATGATCTAATTTTAAATTATTATGAAGAACGACCTGGCGTTCTTTTCTTTTTTCTTTGATGTGATCGTGCCAATGGTCAAGTCTTTTTTTATTTTCATTAATAGTATCATATATTTTGGTAATATTTCTGGCTAAAAGCTGTTGACTAGGGCTCATATAAACTTTGGTTTCAATTAAAGTAATTAAATCTGTATAATAAAGATAAAGATAGTTTAAGTTGTTATCTAAATCTTCATATGTTTTTTCATAATAATCTAAATCTATTTCTTTGTAATGCGTTGTTTTACTGTGTAAAAGAGCAGTTAATCTGATTAAATCTAAGATTTTTTGTTCTTTTGGTATATCCAAGTCATCAATATAGTTTGTTAATTGATATGATTCATTTTCACTATTTAAAAAAGAGGGCATGTAATCAAAGCTGCGTGATTTTAAATAATTTAAAATTTGCGGATTTAATCTTCCCTCTTTATAAATATATTTGCCTTCTGTTGTATCAATTATAGTAACTTTACCATGTTTACGATAACCTCTGGCTTTTAAACCTTTACTTTTTAAAATTTGATTAATCTTCATGTGATGGAATGATTAATTTATCACCAATTTTTAAATCAGATAGATCATTATAAGCTTCCAAGTCATCTCTAGTTACACCATATTCACTAACGATAGATTCAGTAGTATCATTTTCAGTTACAATATGAACTTTATAAACGGCATATCTTTCATTTTCGTCTAAACCTTCAAAAATAGATTTAACGGTATTATCTTCTTCACGATTAACTTCTTCTGAGTTTTCTTCAACTGTACTGACAGTTTTAGTATCTTCCTCTTTTTCTACCTCTTCTCTATCTTCTAAGGTTTCTATTTTTTCTTCAGTCATACGTATTTCCTCCTCTTCTTCTGGCTTTTCTTCTAAACCATCTAAGACTACTTCGATACTAATAGATAATATTTCATTATTGATGACCTCATAATAAAAGTCATTTATATCGACATCGATATTTTTAGTATCATATTTTTTATCAATACTAATATCAAATGGTAATTTATATTCAAATGAATCAACATTTACACTGGCTTCAGTCATTTTATAAGTTCCGCTGATGATAAACTCACCTGATACTAAATTTTCTTCTTTTAGCTTTAAAGTGTGTTCAAGTGAAATACTACTTATTTCGGCAATGTTACTATCAAATTCAATATCTTTTTTAAATGGTACTATTTTTTTCATGGTATCCCCTCCTAAATAAATATATGTCTATATTTAAATTTTAGAATAGGTTTTCGTAAATTCTACTAGCATAATCAAAATTAGCTTTGTTCCATATATTTTCAATATAGGTATTTCGATTGTTACGATATTTTAAGTAATAAGCGTGTTCCCAAAGGTCAATTGTGAATAATGGTATTAAATTATATGATAATGGGGTTTCTTGATTTGGAAGATTAATTATGGTTAAATTTCCATCATTATCGGTGACTAGAAAGGTATAACCAGAGCCTACTAGATTTTTGGATTTATTTATGAAGACCTTTTTAAAGTTTTCAAAACTACCATAGTCATTATTTATCTTATTTAAAAGTTTGCCTTTTGGCAAAGAAGGATTTGGGTTTAAACTTTGAAAGTACAAATTATGGTTTAAAATTCCACCGGCGTTATATAAGATTTGCCCCCTATCTTTTAAAGGAAATTCATCAATTCTCTTGGGAATTTGTTCAAGAGGAATATTTGAATTTGTAAGATTATTTAAATTTTCCGCATACTTTTTATGATGTTTATTATAATGAATATTTACGGTTTCTTCATCAATTGTGGGTTCTAGTGCATTATAGGAATATGGCAAGGTTATAACTTTATACATTTTATCGCCTCCTATTAATTATATTAATATTAGCATTAAAAAAGAAGATAATTTTAATTACCTTCATATATATAATATGGATTGTTAGTACTTCCTTTTCCACACAATTTAATTTCTGAAGTTAAAATAACTGTTGGTTTTACATAATTATTTGGAGTGCTTTGATAGGCATTAGATTGAATTATTCCACCGGTATCTTTACTAATAACAGCTACTTTTTGAGTATAGTACTGACCATTATATAAATATTCTGTAGGGTTTATGGTCCATAGATTATGATTACTATCATACATCCAGTTCTGTTTAGCGGCAGCTTTGGTACATGTTTCACTACTATAATAATGGTGCTCACCACAACCTGTGTATGTACTTGTGATGATATAATCTGTTGCTTTTGGTAAAGAAACTAAATACTTTCCAAATATATATCTTGATTGATTCAATAAATCGTTGATATTATATGATGAACTATTTACCATGGTTGGTAGTAGCCCATAATCATAATAGTATTTTTCTATGTATTTTTTTGAACTTTCTTCTATAGAATCATAATAACCGTTATTTAAATAATCATTTATGTAAGAAATGTCATTCGGTCCTTGCAAAGTATAACTATAATTATCTGTCCTATATGGAAAACTAGTTGCATAACTAGCCCCAGCCATTTCTGCTTCATTCACACTTCCCCATAAATTACATCCATTACTACCTTGGCTATTTGTGGATGAACAATATTTACCATTACTAAATCTATCAGTACTGTAATCAAAGTTCATTGGAGTAGTTAAAGGTTCTTCTTTTATAATTTTTAAATTAGATCCCATAATTAAAATGATGCGCCACAGCTCATTATTAAAATAAATATAGTTATCAGGATTCGCACCGGCATATACATAAGTATCCTCTCTATAGATGTCTTTATGTAAACCATCATCACTGACTGTAATATTAGTTTTTAAATCATTTACAGTTATAGGAGTACATACAATATTTCCTTTAGCAGTTATCGTTAAATTGGTTTGAAAGGCTGCATATCCAACTGTAAAAACTAAAAGCAAACATAATGAAGTAATTATAATTACTTTGTTTTTTCCTCTTCTTCTTTTTCTTTTTCTCATATTTTTTACCTCTATTATTTTTAATTCTAGCACGTTCTTGCGGAAAAATCAATGGATAAAAAAATACCATTTACAATCTATATAGAGGTGTAATTATGGTGTTTAAACTTAAAAAGTTTCACGATATAAGAGTTGATAATGATTTATCTCAAAAGGAAATGAGCAAGTTATTACAAATTTCTGAAGATGTATATAGTAATTATGAAAATGGACGAACTATTATGCCTACGGAAATTGCGGTAAGGTTTGCAAATTATTTTAAACTCAGTTTAGATTATTTATTAAATATTACCGACAACAAAAGATTAAATTGCGATAAAAGTTTTAATGCGGATGAAACTGCAAAAAAATTATTGCAGTTTCGCAAACGCGAGAAGATGTCACAGGAACAAATTGCTGAACTTCTGAATATTCCTCAGAGGACCTATAGTAGTTATGAACACAACGATAGAGCTATTCCACTTGAATTTTTATTTAATATCACATTAAAGTTTGGAATTTCGCTTGACTATTTGACTGGTAGAACTGAAAAAAGTAAGATTAGTTAATGTTTAATCTTACTTTTCATTTTCAATTAATAATTTTATTTCTTCTTCAGTTAGGCCAGTTATTTCAGAAATATCTTTAATGCTCATTTTCTTTTTAAGCATATTTCTAGCTATTTCAAATGTTTTTTCCTTAGTTCCTTCAGCTTTTCCTTCTTTTTTCGCATCTTCTATCTCATTATACTTTACTAAAGCATCAAACTTATCTTTTTGCCATTCATGTAATATAAACCCATCTTTACTCATACTTATCGCCGCCTCCATTAACTTTTTTACTTTCTCTTTCGAAAGTATATGCCTTGAAAGCTCATATAACTCCGTAAATGTCCTAGAAGTTAATATCGTAAGCCATATGACATCCTTCTCTTTGTTACTTTTATTATAGTATAAATCTCTATATCGTTCAAGACTCTTTATCACCATACATTCATCACTGGAATATATATGATGTGTTTTTAATCCATATAAGACTATTATATCATTTAAGATTTTTTCAAATGGATAAGCGTTTAAGTTAAGCTGATATAATTTGTTACTTGTAAGATTTTTAAAATCTCCTTCACTTTCTGGAAGCATGCTTGATAGTTTATCTTTATATTTGATATTACGCTGTAAGACTGTTTCAAATTTACTTTTGTTCATTTCAATATCGATATATATTTTGCCATCTAAAACAACATAAATATCGACTATTCTTCCTTTTTCTTTCATGTTTTCTTTAGGTAGTTCACCATCCATAAGTCTGATATTACATTCTTTATCTATATCTAATGGAATAACATCTTTTAGAAATTCTTTTAAAATATCTAAATTGGTTCGAAATATTCTGTTTCTAATTTGAACGTCATAATCAGTCCTCCTTCTAAGAAGTTTTACCCTCTATATAAAAAATACGATTTTTAATACCTTAATTCCTTTTACAAAATACAAAAAACTTCAAAAAATATGAAGTTTTTATTCTTTATCAAAATCATCTAAGAAATCATCAATAGTTAAAATTTGTTTATCTATTTGATCCAAAGATATTTGTTTTTCTTCTTTAGGCTTTGGTGTTTCTGTAGTCGCTGAATCTTGTTTAGTACTTTTTTCAGTTTTTTGATTTTTAATTAACTCAGATTCAATAAACACTTTATTAATTTTATCTTTAGTAATATTTGCTCCGGTTTGATAGCGATCACAAATTGGGAATTCTGATGATTTATGGTAGGTTATTTCATCAGTTAAAATACCAATGGCTCTTTTATGATTGATAATAAAAGCAGATATTAGCTTATAAGGATTTGTTTTAACATCACGAATGGCCATAAGTCCTTTACGAGCTCTTGTCATAATATCAAATTCATTTAGCTTTACACGTTTACCAGTTCCTTTGTCAGTGACAAATAAAGCATATTCGGCATCTGTAAATGACTGTCCACTGATGACATAATCATCTTTTAAGTTAATCGCTTTGACACCACTACCTCTTAGACCAGTGACTGGAACTTCTTCGGTTAAGTATCTTAGGGCAAAGCCGTTATGGGTAGTTACGAAGACTTCGTTTTCAGCTTGAACAACTGATATAACTTTATCTTTTTGTTTTAACTTCATTAAAGTAACCGGCTTAGAATATCTTTGAACTTTCAAATCAGCAACGCTCGTCTGTTTAACCATACCATTTTTAGTAAATGATAAGAAGTTTACATTTTCTTTAAAGTCTTTAGTCAAATAAGAAGAAACGATATCTTCATCACTACTTATTTTAATGATGTTACTGATATGTTTACCCATATCTTTCCATTTTAAATCAGGTAATTCGTAAACTGGAACGTAAAGGAAATTACCTAAAGATGTGAATAAAAGTAAAGTATCCATGGTGTTGGCTTCATAGATGGCAGTTTTATAATCTTTATCTTTTAGACCAGTTTCATCATTATTAGAAGCCGCATAACTTCTTAGAGATACACGTTTGACATAACCTTCATTAGTAACAACGACAATACAATCTTCTTTTGGAATTAATGATGTAGTGTCTATTTTAATTTCAGTTACTTCACCCTTTATTTCGGTTTTTCTTGGAGTTGCGTACTCCTTTTTAATCATTTTAAGTTCAGTTTTCATAACGTGTTTTAAGGCTTCTTCATTTTCTAGTATTTGAGTCCAGATAGCTATTTCTTTAGCCTTTTCTTCCATTTCTTTTTCAAGCTCAGTGACATCCGTATTAGTTAATTTATATAATTGTAAGTTTACAATAGCTTCAGCTTGTTCTTTAGTAAAATCAAATTCAGTTTGTAAGTTCTGAATGGCATCAGCTTTATTTTTAGAAGCTCTAATAACTTTAATAACTTCATCTAAAATAGATAAGGCTTTGATTAAACCTTCTAAGATATGCATTCTAGCTTTAGCTACCTTTAAATCAAACTGGGTTCTTCTAGTTATGACTTCTTTTTGATGGGCAATATAGGCATCTAAAATATCTAAAATTCCTAAAACCATCGGTCTTCTATCAACAATAGCGACCATGTTATAACTATAAGAAATCATCATGTCGGTATTTTTAAGTAAATAATTAATGATTAAATCTTCGTTGGCATCTTTCTTTAAATCAATAGCGATTTGAAGACCATTTCTATCAGTTTCATCTCTGACTTCAGCAATACCTTCGACTTTCTTTTCAATTCTGATTTCGTCGATTTTTTTAACTAAAGCTGCTTTATTCACTTCATAAGGAATTTCCGAAATAATAATTTGTCTTTTTGATTTAGGTCCAGCTATTTCATATTTACATCTAACATTTATTTTTCCTTTACCGGTTCTGAAAGCTTCTTCAATTCCTTTCCAGCCTTCAGCAACACCTCCGGTTGGAAAGTCTGGTCCTTTAACGATATCTAAAATTGTGTCCAAACGGCAATTTGGACTATCGATTCTTTTAATTGTCGCATCAATTATTTCACCTAAATTATGTGGCGGAATATTAGTGGCATAACCGGCAGAAATTCCGGTAGCACCATTTACTAAAAGGTTAGGAAACTTAGCTGGCAGAACAGTTGGTTCAAGTAAAGTATCATCGTAGTTTAAACTCATTTGAACAGTATCTTTATTAATGTCTTTTAAAAGTTCACCAGCAACTTTGGAAAGTCTAGCTTCGGTATAACGCATAGCAGCGGCACCATCGCCATCCATAGAACCATTATTACCTTGCATTTCAACATAACATAGGTTGTTTTTCCACCACTGGCTCATTCTAACTAAAGCGTCATAGATACTAGAGTCACCATGTGGGTGGTAGAAACCCATGATATTTCCAACAGCTTTAGCTGATTTTTTAGTTGGCTTATCATAAGTATTACCATCTTTATACATACCATATAAAATACGTCTTTGAACTGGTTTTAACCCATCTCGGACATCTGGTAAGGCTCTATCTTGGATGATAGCTTTGGCATATCTACTAAAACTATCACCCATGATGTATTCTAATGAGTAGTCATATATTCTTTTTACTGCTTCTTCCACTTGTTTTCACCTACTTTGCGTAATTATCTTCTAATGTAAACTCGATATTTTCTTCAATCCACTCTTTACGAGGTTCAACTTTATCACCCATAAGAACACTGACTCTTCTTTCAGCTAGGGCAGCATCTGTAAGGTTAACTTTAATTAAACTACGTTTACTTGGGTCCATAGTTGTTTCCCATAATTGTTCAGCGTTCATCTCGCCTAAACCTTTATATCTTTGTTTTTCTAATTTTATTTTATTTTGTTTTTTTATTTCTTCAGCCCCATCATCATCCCAAGCATAGCCATATATTTTATTGCCATTTTTTAAAGCATATAGTGGTGGCATAGCTATATATAAGTGGCCATTTTCAATTAATGGTTTCATGAATCTATAGAAGAATGTCAATAGTAATATGGCAATATGAGCTCCATCATCATCGGCATCGGTCATGATGATGACTTTATCGTAGTTACAGTCTTCGATTTTGAAATCACTACCGATTCCCGCGCCGATTGTCTGAATCATGGTATTTATTTCGTTGTTAGCTAATACATCAGTTAAAGAGGCTTTTTCGGTGTTGATAACTTTACCTCTCAAAGGTAAAATGGCTTGGAATTTTCGATCTCTACCCTGTTTAGCTGATCCGCCAGCTGAATCTCCCTCGACTAAGAATAATTCATTTATTTTAGGGTTTTTAGTTTGAGCAGGGGTGAATTTGTCGCTGATTGATTTTTCTTTTCTATTTTTTCCTTTACCATTTCGGGCTTCATCTCTAGCTTTTCTAGCAGCTTCTCTAACTTGTTTTGATTTAATCATTTTTTCTAATATTTTAGTGGCAGTTTCTTTATTTTCTTCTAAGAAAAATTGCATGTGCTCAGTCGTGATACTATCGACAACTGTTCTAGCTTGAGGAGTTCCTAATTTACCTTTAGTTTGTCCTTCAAATTGTAATAATTTTTCAGGTATTTGCAGACTAATAATAGCTGTTAGACCTTCTCTAGTATCTGGTCCTTCGAAGTTTTTATCTTTAGCTTTGAGATATCCATTATTTCTGGCATAATCATTAAAGACTCTAGTAATAGCTGTTTTGAAACCGACTTCATGAGTACCGCCGTCAGAAGTTTTAACATTGTTGACAAAGGAAATGATATTTTCAGAATAACTTTCAGTATATTGGAAAGCAACTTCGACATTGATACCATCTTTCATGCCTTGAAAGTCATATGGTTTATGAAGTACTTTTTTATCAGTATTTAGGTATTCTGCAAAAGAATTCAATCCTTTTTCATAATGATATGATTCTCTTCTATCAGTGGCTTCATCATAAACATCAATTGTTAAGTTTTTGAGCAAGAAGGCACTTTCCTGCATTCTTTCACAAATAGTTGAAAAAGAAAAAGTCGTCGTAGAAAAAATTTCATCGTCAGGCATAAATCTAACTTTAACACCGGTCTTATTTGTTTTACCTATTTTCTTTAAATTTTTATCTAAGTGTCCACCATTTTTAAAGCTGATGAAATATTCTGAGCCATCTCTTTTAATAGTAACTTCCATCCATTTACTTAACGCATTAACAACAGAAGCTCCGACACCATGAAGACCACCAGATACTTTATAACCTGATGTTTCAAATTTGCCGCCAGCGTGAAGTACGGTATATATAACTTCGGGCGTTGATTTACCACTTTCGTGCATTCCCGTTGGAATTCCACGACCAAAGTCTTCAACACTGACGCTTCCGTCTTTATGAATCACAATATTTATTTGATTACCAAAACCGTTAATAGCTTCATCGATACTGTTATCGACGATTTCCCATACTAAGTGGTGGAGACCTCTTTTATCGGTTGATCCAATGTACATACCTGGTCTTTTTCTAACGGCCTCTAGCCCTTCTAATATTTTTATTGAATGTTCATCATATTTTGCCATATCATCACCATATAGAATTATAACAGAAAAACCTTAGAAAAACAAATGAAAACGTCAAATTATGTGAAGTAATGGTTAAAAAAAAGAAACCTATGTTTCGGTTTTTGTTAAGTGTATTTTGAGTGTATATTGATAAAAACTTAATTTTGTGTTATGATGTATATAGATGAGAGAAATCTCATATAATAAAAAGAGGAACATTTAGTTCGCAAGTGAATGTCTCCTCCAAAATAAATTTGGTGTGACACTCTATCACTGATGATGAGTGTCTATTTTTTTAGAGCTAAAACCAGTAAGGTAGATAGCAGTAAAATGATAGAAATGAGTTTCAAAACTTTCACAATAAAAGTTTTTGTTTTCATTAATATCTACCTCCTTTCTTTTTCAAGATTGGAGGGCGACACTCACATTAAATGTTCCTAATAAAATTATATAATATAACTATTAGTTATACAAGTGGATTTTAACAATTTGCTTGTTTTTTAGTATCTTCCTTAAAACAAATAATAAAAGATGAAAATTTTTATTCTTTTAAAAGTTCTTCTAGGGAAACAATATGATATCCTTTAGAAGTTATGTAATTTAAAATCATTTCAATTTGAGTATTTAAAGTTTTATTTACATCTAGAGAAATAATGGCACCTGGAGTAAGCTCTTTTTTAATATTAATAAATGGATTATCTTTAATAATTATACTTGGCATGATTGTAATAGAATCTTGTATTTTACACACTCTAATTACTTTTTTCTTTGGCTTTTCGGTATAACAATAGTTATATATTTGCGGTCCAATATTAGTTAAAATGGTTTTCATCCAGACAAAGTCACTATCTTCATAGTCCTCATTATTACTTAGGTTACCTATGGTATGACCATTTTGAACTAATTTTATAATTTGATTGTGATGTTTTTCTAAATATTTACTTTCGATAAAAAAAGTTCCTTTGGCTTCTTTACTATCTAATATACTTATTATATTAGTAATATCATCATTATTACCTACTTTAAAGAGTAAAGTCACATTCATTTTAGTATTATTTCCATTGATGACATATTTATCTTTATTTTTATCTAAAGTATTTTCTACTTCTAATGGTTTATAAACGAGTAATTTATCATCGAAATAGCCTATTTTACTCATAGCTTCATAACTTTTGTCGACGTCAACTTCTTTACCATTGATACCTGGGATGATAGTCTCATCTTTGATTATTGGCTCAATAGCATTTTCTTTATATCCATCTTTTTTACTTTTTATTTCTGTAAGTAAGGTATCACTTAATTTAGCGGTTGTTCCGACTTTTTCTGTGTAGACAAAACTACCAACCATTAAGGTTAAAATGCCGACCATTTGGAAAAATTTCTTCATAATCTCACCTATGAAATTATATGACTAAAATTTGTGAGTATGCGCCTATTATTTACGCACTATTAACTTTACTTTTCATATTATATTATGAAAGGGGGCGGCTCAAGATGAATGAACAATTCTATGGGTATAATGGATATAATATGAATAGACATCCAATGCGTCCGAATGGACCACGTCCTGGTAGACCGGGTCCAGGAATGCCACCTGGTGGAGGTAATCAAGGTAGGTTTTTAGGTCCATTTATTTTAGGGGGAATTACAGGTGGCCTTATTTCACCACTATTTTGGAATAATCGTCCTATGTATTATCCTTACTATCCTCCTTATGGACCTTACCCATATTATTATCGTTAAAGAAAAAGCCTCTAATTTGAGGCTTTCTCTATATATTCTTTTGATACTTCATCTAAATCTTTGACTAAAGACATTATTTCCTCTTCTGTCTTTAATCTAGTTCCACTAGCATAAATATGTCCACCACCACCGTGATTAGCAGCAACTTCATTGATGATAGGTCCTCTTGATCTAATAGAAACTCGGTATGAACCTAAATCTTTATCTTCGGTAGCCGTTACCCATACTAGCATTTCATTTATATGATTAAAGCTATTAATCATATTACCTGGGGTTGCAGCATCGACATTATAATCTTTTAGGGTTTCGTCGTGAATGATTAAGTACCCTACTTTATTAGAAGTTATTTGATAGTGCTCAGCCATATAACCTTGAAATTTAATTTCTTTATATGGTCTTAAATATAGTTTATTATATATTTCAGTAATATCAATGTTTGTTTCTTCTAATAATTTACTAACTAAAGTAAATGTTTTGGCATTACTATAAGAAAACATAAATCTATTAGTATCAGCAACTAGACCGATATATAATTTTTCACCGGCTTCTTTTGTTAGTTTTAAATTAGTATTGAAAGCTAGTTCTAAAACCATTTGTGAAGCACTTGAGGCTTTATCATCAATCCATTCTAATTCACACATAGTTTCCACATATGGATGATGATCGATTTTGATTGAATTTTTTACTCTTCTTGGATCTAGTCCGTCAACTCTTTTATGATCTGGAGTGTCAGTTACAATTAATAAAGCATCATCAATTGTTTCTGGTAATTTATCAAGTTCACCAATAAATCTAAATTTGGCGGCTGGTGAACCTATAACATAGACCTCTTTGTCTGGAAAATTATCGATAATTATTTGTTTTAAGCCTAAGGAACTACCTAAAGCATCAGGGTCTGGTCCAACGTGTCTTGCAATAATGATTTTGTTTGCTTTTTTTATTTTTTTATAAATCTGTTTATATATATTTGGTTTAAATAAATTCATTTTAATCACACTTTCTTATATGATTATAACATATTTTAAAATATTTCAAAACTATAGAAAGTACAAGTTTTTAATATATAATGCAAAAAGAACAAATAATAAATCTGTTCTTTTTTATATACTAGGAATTTGCTTTGTAAAAGGCAAAAGTTTGCAAAAAG
>HF990842.1:8102-13163 GCA_000432855.1 Firmicutes bacterium CAG:822 | reverse complement strand
TTGCAAACTTTTACCTTTTACAAAGCAAATTCCTAGTAAATGAAAAAAATATATCTTTTTACACTGATATATCATTTTACTATTTATATAATGTTAGTCAAGTAATTTAACTGCTTTTTAAATTTAAATCTTTTTTACAAGTTGTTTGTTTGTTTTTATGGTTTTGTTTTTATTATTAGCAAACATTCCATAGCTTAATATTGCAACAGAAGAAAGAGCCAATACACTTGAAAAAGCTTTCTTATGGCCAAAGGTTAGTGCTAAAAGCAATGATGCAGCAGTGACACTAAATAAAGCAACTAAATTAGATGATTTTTTCTTTTGAAGTTTATATTTTGGTGTTTTTGATTGATTGGATTTTAGTGTTTGACTACTACTTGGCTTAGTTGCCGTTTTGGAATTAGCAATTACTTGGGGCTTTGGTTTTGCTGAAATACTACTGCCTACTATTTTAGATTTATTCCGTTTATTATCATGTTGTTTTTTTATAGTAGGATTTATTTTTGTAGATGATGCTTTGGGAGCGTTCTCTTTTTTCTGTACTTGAATTGCTTGCTTTTTATTTTGATTATTTTTCGTGGATGCACCAATAATTATTTTCTTTTTTTGACTAATATATGGAGTTATAGTGATAACTTCACTAATTAATTTTTTTTGACCGCTAATTCTAACCGATGCTTCTGAATTAACTTGGCTAATTCCTGTTTTTTGATTATTTTTTGAAGTAACTTTAGATGATTTTTTAGTATCAATTTTACTATCACGTTTTTGAAAATCATTTTTTGGTTTTATCTTTGTATGTTCATACTTCATTTTTCCAATGATGGTAGCTGTAAAAGCACTAGAAGTAGAGTCATCTTCGAATAAGTTTAATAAAGAGTTTTTCATAAATATTATTGGAATATATTCTAAAGATGATTTATGCTTTTTACTTAATTTGCGCAAGTTATTAATATTTATAGTAGTAAGTAAAACTTTTAAAAATTTCTTTTGTGATAAGATAATTTTTCTCATAATGGTCTCCAGTTTTACTTTAATCAAGTGTTTTAACTAATGCTTTTCCAGGTATATCTTTATCTAAATCTTTTACCATAACAGCAACAGCATTAGTGTTTTGATATAACTTATAAGTAACATATGGTTCATCACCATCAGACCATAATGAACGTCCGATTGGATATTCATAAGCTGATTCTGGAGATACAGCTTCATACCCTTCATATTCATGAATTATTTCTTGTAACTTACCATAGGTTTGACTATCAGGATCCCTATCAACGACTCCTTCACGATATGGCAAACGCACTTCGTGAGTATGTGGGTCCATGATGACCTCTTCTTCTAGAGCATTTTCAAATCCTGCTTTAGGTACACCTGGAGTGTTTTGTCTTAAATCTACTTTTTCAACAAGGACATCTTCAGTATTAATATACAATTCGTAGTCTGATTTCTCTAAATGCATGCGAGCAGAAAGCATGACTTGAGGAATAATGATATTTGAATTATCAATTAATCTTCCTTGGATGGTACTAACCGGAACATATCCTGGCCAATTAGTTCCTTTTTGTAAGAATATTACGTGTTCTCCTGGGGTTAATATTAAAGTCTTTTCGTTATAATTTTTCATTTTGTCACTCTCTTTCAATATATTTACAGCCCTTTTTAAAATTTTATTTTTTCATTTAAATAATCTTTTAATTCTTCTACTTTGATTATGTCTTGTTTCATGGTATCTCTATCACGAACAGTTACAGTACCATTATTAATGGTTTCATCGTCGATAGTTATACAGAATGGTGTTCCAGCGACATCCTCTCTACGATATCTTTTACCAATATTACCTGTTTCATCATAGGTTATCATGAAATCTTTAGAAAGCATATTATATACTTCTTCAGCTTTTTCTTTATGATGTTTTTTGACAAGTGGTAGAACGGCAGCTTTATAAGGGGCTAGAAAAGGATGAAAATGCATAACTTCTCTAGTAGTACCATCTTCTAAGGTTTGGTTTTCGTAAGCATTACATAAGATGGCTAAAGCTAAACGGTCAGCTCCAACACTGGATTCAACAACAGTTGGTAAGATTTTTTCGTTAGTGTCTGGATCTAGATAACGCATTTGATTACCTGAATATTCTTCATGTCTAGATAAGTCATAAGTTCCCCTATGATGAGTTCCCCAAAGTTCATCAAAACCAAATGGGAATCTATACTGAATATCACAAGCGGCTTTACAATAGAAAACTAATTTTTCATGGTCTTTAAATCGGATATCATCTTCTTTGATACCTAGGCTTATTAAGAAATCCCAAGCTTTTTGTTTATAATTTTCATAGAAGTTCATTGAATCTTCGTCTTTACAGAAAAGTTGGTGTTCCATCTGTTCAAATTCGACAGTTCTAAAAGTAAAGTTACCTGGGGTGATTTCATTTCTAAAAGCTTTACCAACTTGACCAATACCAAATGGTAATTTAGCTCGCATCGATTTTTGAACGTTTAAGAAATTAACAAACTCTCCTTGAGCTGTTTCACCTCTTAAATATACTTTAGAGGCATCATCTTTGATAACTCCTCTACTTGTTTCGAAAAGCAAGTTAAACTGTCTAATTTTAGTCCAGTTTGATTTGCCACATTTTGGGCATTTGATACCATGTTTTACTATATAATCATATAGTTCTTCATCACTCATGGAATCGCCATCAATTTCTGGATCTACAGCCTCAACTAATTTGTCAGCTCTTTGTCTTGATTTACATTCTTTACAATCGATTAATGGGTCTGAGAAGTTTTGAACGTGTCCAGATGCTTCCCATACTCTTGGATTCATTAAAATAGCAGCATCAACACCATAGCTATGTTTACTTTCCTGAATAAATTTCTTCCACCAGGCCTTTTTTAAGTTGTTTTTAAGTTCAACACCTAAAGGTCCATAATCCCAAGTATTAGCTAAACCTCCATAGATTTCACTACCTTGAAATATGAATCCATATTGTTTACATATACTTACTAATTTGTCCATTGTTATATTGACCATAATTTACCTCCTTCAAAATAAAAAACTCCTAGTAATATATAAGGACGGTTTCCCGCGGTTCCACCTTATTTATTCTAGAAGAATCTCTCTTTAATATATGACTCGGGGTTTCCAAGCCCGTCATCGCCTTTCAATATATACTAATATTTTATGTTTTTATTTTAGTTTAGTCAATAGTTAACTAGTTAATTTTTGTAAATTTTTAATAAAGCTTTTACTTTTTAAATATAGACCTGTATATCTAGAATAATAATCATCTAAGAATAAATTGATTTCATTTTTAGATTTAAGACTTATATCTAATTTTGTAATTTTACTTATGTCAACATAGTAAAACATTCTGATTAATTTAATAGTTTTATCTGATACCATGGTTTCGTTAGTATAACAATCTTTACAGACATATCCACCACGATAACTTGACAATGTGACAATACCTGTTTTCTTACCACACATGGCACATGAATCGATTATGGGCATGACACCTAAGAATTCCAAATATTTAAGTTCTAGAATATTCATAATAACTAAAGGATCAAAACCTTCGTCGATTTTTTTTAAACTTTGGATTAATAAATCAAAGATACGAGGGTCATTATTTTGTTTTATTACACCTTCACTTAGTTCTAGCATATAAGCGGCATAACTAATTGAAGTGATATCTTTTTTTAAATTTTTAAAATTATCTAAAACACTAACTTCTTTTAAAGTTGAAATCTTATTTTCTTTATAATAGATAATAAAGGTTCCATAAGTGAGTTTAGAAGAAACACTTCGGAGTGGACTTTTTAAGTTTTTACACCCTTTAGCCATAACTGAAATTAAGCCTTTTTCTTTGGTTATGACATTTAATATTTTACTGGTTTCTCCATAGTTTGTTTCGTTAACGATTATTCCCGTTACTTCTTCTAAGTTCATCTTCTCCCTCTTTTTCTTTATATTTTAAATAATATTCGATTTTGCCTGTTAGTCTAAATAAATTCCATAAATCTTGTTTGTTCATTTTTATCACCTATTAATATTGTGGTAGTGGATGGAATATTTTATTCAGTAAAATCGTTAAAATTAAATTCGGTTAAATATTTTTCTCTATCACGCCATTTTTCAATGGTTTTAACATATAATTCTAAGTATACTTTGGTACCTAATATTTTTTCTAAATCCTCTCTGGCTAATGTTCCGATTTTTTTAATCATACTGCCACCTTTACCGATAATGATTTTCTTTAGAGAATCCCTGTCGACGATAATAGCAACATTGATAATATTTTTATCTTTGTCTTTAACGATTTTTTCAACGACACATGTTACAGAGTGTGGGACTTCTTCTTTGGTTAGCCATAATATTTTTTCTCTAACGGTTTCCGCAATCATAAACTGCATACTTCTATTAGTAATCATACTATCATCAAAGTATTTGATATTATCTGGAAGATATTCTTTTATTACTTTAATTAATTCATCGATATTTTTATTTTTTAAAGCTGATATAGGAACTATTTCTGAGAAGTTATATAAATCTTTATATTCGTTTATTTTTAAGAATATTTCATCTTTAGATAAGCCATCTATTTTATTAATAATTAAGATAACTGGTTTATTTATATCTTTTAATCTTTCGATGACATATTTATCACCTTTACCAAGTCCAGCTTTAGCATCTATAAGAAGACATACAACATCGACATCATCAATACTATAATAAGCTCCCCTATTTAAAATTTGACCTAATTTATGTGTTGGTTTATGAATACCTGGGGTATCGACAAAGACAATTTGCGTATCATTATCATTATAAACACCTTGAATAATATTTCTAGTTGTTTGGGGTTTATCAGATGTGATGGCTATTTTAGTTCCAACAATTTGGTTTATTAAAGTTGATTTGCCGACATTTGGACGACCCACAAAACTTACAAATCCTGAGCGCATAGTTTACCCTCCTATTAATACTAAAATTTTTGGTAAGAAAATAATACATCCAATAACAATAGCGGTTAATCCAAAGACTAAAACAGCTGCGGCAGCC
>HF990842.1:0-8057 GCA_000432855.1 Firmicutes bacterium CAG:822 | reverse complement strand
ATCTTTGGCTATTTTGGCAAGTGGATGAACGTCTTTAGTGATTAGGTCAATTGTGGCTTCGATACTAGTATTGATAAGTTCAGTTGCGATAACTAAACCAATTATTAAGGCTAGAACAAGCCATTCTGTTAAGGATATTTTAAGGAAGATTCCAGCAATGATTACTAAAATGGTAGCTAAGGTGTGGACTAAGATATTTTGTTCATATTTGAAAGCATATTTTAATCCATCAAAAGCATAGGTAAAACTTTTGACTAATCTATGTAAACCTTTCTTTTTTAAATCATCTCTTGAGACCGTAGGCATCTAAAATCTCCTCCTGCTTAGTAAACATTACTTTTTCTTCTTCTTTAGTCATGTGATCATATCCTAGCAAATGAAGTAATCCATGAACGGTTAAAAAGCCCATTTCTCTAGTGACACTATGACCATATTCTTCAGCTTGTGCTTTCATTTTTGGTACACATATATAAATATCACCTAAGAGTCTTCCAAATTCAAAGTTTATATTAGCTTCGCCATCTTCCAGAGCAAAACTAATAACATCTGTTTCTCTATCTATTCCCCGGTAATCTCTATTTAGTTCTCTTATTTTTTCACTACCCACAAATATTACATTAAAAGTAACATTAGTTAAATTTTCATGTTTTAAAGCAAATTCAATTATTTTCTTTTCTTCTTCTAAATCGATGTTTTCATCGGTTTCATTGAATATTTCAAAGTTATTCATTACTACACTCCTAATTCTATTAAATTAAGCATGTACATGGCCATAAGAACAGTACACAACACTATAATTATATTATAAACAATAGGATTTTTCAACACTTCCGGTAGGTGGTCATTGATTAAATCCAAAAATTTATAAATGAGAAAGCCAATCATTCCGCCGATGACGTTTAAGATAATATCATCGATATCAAAGACTCTACCAATTAATAGTTGGGTTGTTTCAATAGAGGCCGATACTAGTAAAATTAGTAAAAAAGCGGACCAAGGCTTTTTTAGGTGCAAGTAATAAGATACAAAAAAGCCATAAGGAGCAAACATGATAATATTGCCGAGGACATTTTTAATAAATAATCTACTACCAAAGTCATACCTAAACATCTCTTTGAAAGGTATGAAATTAGAACTTGACCATCCAACATCTTGGAAGGTTACAACATAGAATAAACATAAAACGTAAATTATGAATATGAGAGCTAAAAGTTCACGATAAAAAACGATTTTTTGTTTATTTTTGATTAAATAAACGGTGCGCATACTAATAGCAATCACACTACTAATTAAAATGGTTGGCCAAACCTGTCCGAAAATTTCGAGTAAGCTTTGCCGAATCATATACATCACCCAATTTCTGCATAGTCGGTAATGTCTTCATATACCGCAAAAAACATTTCCACTTCTACTATACTCTCTTTTACGGTACTTTTCAAATATTTGCTTCTAATAATATATTCATCTTTTGATAAGTTCTTTTTGATGTCATTTTCGGCTTTTTCCTTAGCTTTATTAATAGCTTCTTCAACAGTTAAGATTTGATCGGTTACTTTGGTTTCTTTTTGCTTTTGTTTGACTAATTTAAGAGGAATTAATGGATGTTTAACAATATCCTCTTCTTCTATTTTTTTAGTTTTAAATTTGTGTAAAGTAAATTCAAAGGTATGATTTAAAAATTTAATAGCATAAACTTCTTTAGTTTTACCAGTTTCAGTTTCAGTGTATGTAGCAAAAGGATATTCTGTTTTGGTTACATACCAAACTTCGGCATAAGCTTTGCCTTCGGCTCTTACTTTTCCGGTAACTTTTTCATTAAATATTAATTCTCCATTAACGATCATATCGCCTTTTTTAACATAATCATTCATGTCTTTAACAATATCACCTTTTTCAGCAATTACTTTTTTTAAAACGCCATCTTTGGCGGCAATAATATTTCTTGGAGTATTACTTTCATCTTCTTTGACAATGGTTCGCTCTTCAACCCTAACGGTATATTTAGTGCCGATTTCTTCAATTTCTAGCCATTCTATTTTATCAGGATATTTATTTAAAATTTTTTCTTTTATTTTACTTATTTCATTATATGATTTTTTAAATGATAGTTTTTTTATACCTTCCGCTTTTAATTCATTTAAGAGCAAATTTCTAATATCTTTATTGGAATGAATAACTTCGACATCAAAAATAACATGGGTGAAAAATAAAAATATAGCAAAAGCAATTATAGTCAAAATAATTAGGTGTTTAGATATTTTTATTTTTCTTTTGATTTTAATCAAACCAAAAACATCTAATTCTGTCACATCATAAATACTTTTTATTTTTAAAACGGTTTCATAATCTTTTTTATAGATGATAATATCAGCTTCATTAGGATTTTTATATTTTAAAGATAATATTTCAATTCTTTTAGTTCTTAGTTTTTTGATGAATCTATTGATGTTTTTTCCTTTAATATTTAAGGAGATTTTACTAATTAATTTTTCAATCATTTAAATTCAAACGATTTTATTTTTCCAAGTATCAACAGTTCATCATTAAGTAATTTGGAAATGGTTAAATTTTCTCCTTTAATTACGACTAATCCTTTTTCATATCTTACCATAATTTTAGTGTCATCAAAGTGGTCGATCTCAATATAATTTACAATATCAATTTTTCCTATTAAAATATTTATCTTAAATTCGTTTTCGAGAATGTATGTGCGCAAATCCTTCAGCATGATATCACCCATATAATTTTATGGGTAATATAGCTTAAATATACTAATAAATAGTTATCATTTCATCATATATATGATATTTATAAGTCATTTTATCACCTAAATATAGTTTAAGATATATGATGTATAAAAAATGTCAAAAAAGCAAATAGTTTAATTATTTGCTTTTTTTTGTATCTTTAAACATTTCAGATAAAGTAGTTCCTAAAGTTGCAAGATCTTGTAAATTAGACGGAACAATTATTTTTGTAGCTTGGCCATTAGCCATATTAGCTAAAGCATCAAAACTTCTCAAAGTTAAAACTGATTGATCAGCTCCAGCTGCTTTTAAATTTTTAATAGCAGTAGCTTCGGCCTCACTTCTTTTTAAGATTGCTTCAGCTTCACCTTCCGCTCTTTTAATTTGAGCTTCTTTAGCAGCTTCAGCTTGTAAAATTAAGCTTTCTTTATTACCTTCAGCGATTAAGACGCTTGATTTTTTCTCACCTTCGGCTTGTAAGATTTTTTCTCTTCTCTCTCTTTCAGCACGCATTTGTTTTTCCATGGCTTCTTGGATATCACGAGGCGGTAAAATGTTTTTAACTTCAACACGATTAATTTTAATTCCCCAAGGATTAGTAGCTTCATCTAAGATTGAACGCATTTTTGAATTAATAATATCTCTAGATGTTAATGTTTGGTCTAACTCTAATTCTCCTATTATGTTTCTAAGCGTTGTTGCAGTTAAATTTTCAATGGCTCTTACTGGGCTTTCAACACCGTATGTATATAGTTTTGGATCAGTTATTTGGTAATATACAACGGTGTCTATTTGCATTGTAACATTATCTTTGGTAATAACTGGTTGTGGCGGGAAATCTTGA
The DNA here is from genome assembly GCA_000432855.1 of Firmicutes bacterium CAG:822. Lineage (GTDB taxonomy): Bacteria > Bacillota_I > Bacilli_A > RF39 > UBA660 > Coprosoma. The sequence goes on along the minus strand of HF990842.1, from coordinate 4,466 downwards.
ACTTTTTCTTTTAAGCTGATAGCGCCAACGCTAGCAAATCTATCGATAAAAGGTATTTTAAAATGAAGGCCATTGGTCCAAGTTGCATAATAAGAACCTAATCTTTCAATGATATAGCACATTGATTGTGGTACTATTTTAACACTTGGTATAATTATAACTAAAACTAAAACTAAAATAACAATTAATACTGACATTATTTATCTCCTACTTTCTCAACTTTTATTTTTACCCCTTTAATTTCTAGGACTTTAACTAAATCGCCTTTTTTAATAGTTTTGTCCGCATATGCCGTCCATTTTTTTCCATCAACTTTGACTTCACCATCTTCATTTTTACTTATTTTTTCAGTAACAACACCTGTCATACCAATAATTCTATCGATATTAGTTTTAACTTTGTGCTGCTTTATAAATTTTGTTAAAAATGGTTTAGTTGTAATTAATAATATGACTCCGACAATGACAAAAATACCAAATTGAATTATATAATTGTCGACAAATAGAGAAACTATGAGAGCGATTATACCACTTGCGACAAACCAAATTGTCGTTAGATTAATAGTTGTGATTTCAATTAAAGCAAGTAAAATAACTAGAATTAACCATATTAACCATTGTTCCACAATTATCTCCTCCTACTTCTATAGTATAACATAGTGACTTTTAAATTACAATAAAAAGCATCGATAGTTTTCGATGCCTTGAAATATCTGCGTAAATTATTTTATCTTGTTTTACCTTTAGATTTACTACTGTCATCTAAGACTTGGGTAAAATCTATAGCAGAGGTATTATCTTGAGCGCTTATTTGATTTTCTACTGAACCTAGTTTCCAAGATGGTGTGAATGGTACTGGTTCGAATTCAACATTTGGAGTAGTTGTATCGAAAACAGATGATGTACTTACTTCTTTTGGCTCTTCATCATAGCTAGCTAATTCATTAACTAATGAATTATTGTCTTCTTCGACAGTTGGTTCTTCTTTTGGTTCAACTGGTTCTGTACTAGTAGATGGAGTTTCTGCGTCTTTAGGCTCCTCTGTTTTTTCTTCTATTTTAGATTCAACTTCTTCTTTACTTTCATTTTTTTGCTCTTCTGGTCCATACACATTTTCATGGATTCGTTTCATAATTCTATCAGTTTCGGTCTCAATATCAAAATCTGTAACGTTTTCAACTTTAGACTTGCTTTCTTCTTTATTTTTTTCTCTTTCGGCAGCTCTATCGTCAATACCTTGGCGTTTATTAGCAGCTGAAGATATAATTTCATCAATTTTAGCAATTCCAAGAGGTGCGACAGCTTCCTTAATTTTTTCTAAAGCTTCATTATCAATTTTTAATTTAGAAGTTAGTGTTCTATTTTTAGATCTAGCTGTTGCTAATTTTTCATTTAACTCATCAACTTCAGCTTGACGTTGATCGATTGCAGCTTGAACATCAGCTTGACGTTTTTCTTCAGCAGCAGCCATTTCTTCTTGATGGGCTTTTTCAATATCAGCTATTTCTTTATCTTTTACTTGTTTAGCTTTCTTTTCGTTGAATTCTGCTTCTGTAAGTAGTGTTCTAAATCTAGCTGTGTCAGCTTCCTTAGCATAATCTTTAGCAACTTTTTCTAATACATCAGCATCATATTTATTCATTTTATAGTTCCAGAAGTATGCAAATTTATAATCTTGATAAGTATCAAAAACAGTTAAATCTTTTAAGTCTTTTTTCTCTTTTTTTGGCTTTTCTTCAGAATGTTTTGCTTCTGGTTCAACTTGCGGCCCAACTTCAACGGTTACTGGCTCTATAGGTTCATTTTCTTTGACTCTTGTTTCTTCTGCTTCTTTAGGTTGTTTACTTATAAATTGAGCAAGGTTTTGTCCATGAATGCTTTTCATATCTTTTTTAGGTTGAGCTTCATCCTTTTTTTCTTCAACTTCAGTTTCATTTAAATCGGCAGCTTTTTTCTTGTTATTTTCTTCAGTCTTTTTAGCAGTTTCTTCTTTTTGCATTTTAGCTACTGCTGTTTTTTCTTCTTTAGTTTCTGTCGCTTTTGGACTAGTAACTGTTGTTTCAAGTTCTTCTTTAGCTTTTTGTTTTGCAGCTTTATGTTGTTTTGCCAGTTCAAATAGAGCACCAGGAACATATGGTACTGTTGTTATTCCATCTTTAACTTTTTGAACAAAGCCTCTTAATTTTTCGCCCATTTTTCGACTTAATTTTACTAGATTTTCATCATTCCTTGCAGCTTCTATCATTTAAATCACTCCTCGTTTCTAATAATTTCACGCATTACTTCTTTGACTTCTTTCCATTCATCTTCTGGAATTTTGTCTAATTGATATCCATTTTCATTTTCGTTTAAAATTGAAGCATGAATCGTTTCCATATCTTTTTCATCAAATTCATTAAAAGTATATAGTATGTATTTTTTTCCAGTTTTTTCTAATTGGAAACACAATAATATTTCAGCTTCTTTTTCTTCGCCATTGGATTGTTTTACTTTAAGTTTTTGTAGTTCGTCCATAGAAAACCCCTCCATTCTATTTTTAATTATAGCATACCGTTTTTAAGTTTACAACTTTTTTTGTCAATTACTTTACTTTTTTTAGACATTTTTCTTTATATTCGGCATCCATTAATAGGCATATTTATACAATAATTATAAAGGTATTATTTTTAAAAATATGTCGAATTATGGTTATTTTTATCTATTTATATATTATCTTTGCATTACCACCGCAATATGATGTTATTAAATCAATAATTTCACTAGCGACTTCCATAATATATTCAGCGCTTGTAGCTTCATTACCTTCTATTGTTATAAAGATATTTTTTGTATCTTCACTCACAATTGTTTTTGGATTCTGATTGACTTCTAATCGATATAATATGTTTTTATTATCTGTATAGATATATTCTCCTTGATTAATAGTCCTTTCTTCTGAAAAATTATAAGATATATTAGATGTGGCTTGCTTCAAAGTTACAGTACCATCTATTTTATTCATATCGTGCATCCCGATTGATAATCTGGAATCTAATATGACAATATTACATAGTTCTACAAGTTTGTTTGATGATGGTAAATTTGCGTTTTTTAAAAATCTTTTGAGAATGTTTTCACTAATTGGAGTGTTTTTTCTTCTTTTGATGCCGATTTTTTTATGTAATTCATTGAACCCTCTTAAAATTAAATCAGTTTCAATATCAAAATTATTATATTTTTCTTTTAAAGCTTTATAAGCCTTGTCTTTAAATTTTAAAAATTCCTTGGTCTTAATTTTATTATCTAAACCAGTAATAGTAATTCCAACAACTTTTAAACCTAAATTCAAAACTTCACGTTCAACTTTAAAATTCATGCTTGCCCCCCCTTCTAACATTTAGAATCTCGTTCGCAGCTTAACAAATTACTGATGGCACTTTTATATTTATCTTTTAATTCTTGTCTTTGATCTTTAGTGAGAGGTGTATATGGGTCTTCCTGTGATTCTACAGTACCTTCAATATAGTCAGTTATCTCACCGTTTTTAACAAAAATTACGGTAGGATAATAAAGCCTTTTGATGGTTTTATCTTCTAATCCTTCATATACTGAAGCTTTATCTCCTAATTTTTCTAATAACTTATTATAATTAGATGTTCCTTCTTTTTCAGTTATTACTTTACCATCTTTTAAAACTTTTGTATCGCGATCATCATGATTATTTAAATAGTAAATTTGTTCTATGCTGGATTCTTCAGCAGCTTCTAATAAAACTGGTGCGGCATTACGGCACCAAGGACATTCTGGAAAGCCAAAATATATAACACCTGTGTCATCTAAAACATCAAATACAGTATCGTAATCAACGTAAACAATTTTATTATCATTACTAATATTTACTTTCATATATTTTCTTCCGTCATCGGTTTTTTGACCATTTAAAGATTCGTATTCTAATTTAAAACGATTAGACATACTATCTGGTCTTAAAAGGATAATCGCAATAGCAACTATTACTAATGCTATTAAACTTAAAATTATTTTTACACTATTTTTCTTTAAATCATTGTTCATACAAACATCACTTTCCTATTTATTTCTTTTTAATATAGTTGTAATTTCATCGATGACTTCTAAATTACCTTTTTTTATTTCATCAGTCATGCAAGAGCGCATATGATTTTCTAAAATACTATCAGATAAACTTTTTAAAGCACTTTCGACAGAGCTGATTTGAATTAGGATATCACTACAATATCTCTCTTCATCAACCATATTGGAAATTCCCCTTATTTGGCCTTCAATTACGGCAAGCCTTTTTAAAACTTTCTTTTTATCTTCACTATTATAATATTTTAATCTATGACAGTTTTTCTTTTCTCTATTTTGCATACTATCACCATTTTAAGTATATACCCCTAGGGAGTCTCTGTCAATGTTTTTGATATAGAACAAAATGCCAAAATAAATTTTGACATTAGCTTACCT
>HF990841.1 GCA_000432855.1 Firmicutes bacterium CAG:822 | reverse complement strand
AAAGGAATAACATCTTTTAAAAAGTCTTTTAAAATATCTAAATTAGTTCGAAATATTCTTTTAAAAGCTTTATCATAAGTTAAAGGAACTAAGGTTAATTTTTCGTCTAACTGCATAAAATATTCTTCATTCATTTCTAAGGTCATAAATTGCCTCTCTTTCTAGAAGAACTTGCCTTCATAGATTAACATACGATTTTTAATACCTTAATTCCTTTTAGAAAATGAAAAATTATTAAAAAAAAGAATATTTTTAGCTTTTAACTTCAAAATATTCTCCAGAATCTAAATATAATATTCCTTTTTTATTATCAAATTCTTTAATAATATCTAAATAGTCATCCAATTTAGTAAACTTGTTTAAAGTTAAATAAACTTGATTCCCATCATTCATCGTTAAGAAAAATCTTCCCTCATCTACTTCATTGGGATCATACCTAATCTCTGATATTCTTTTAATTATATCGTAATCAATCGAACCCATAGATTTTAAAAAATCAGAATAAATATTATCAGGCACATAATTAATAACTGTTGGCACTGGAAAATTATCCGTAACCTCTGTTTCATCAGTTAAAATAGTTTTGTTTTCTGACAAATAATAAAATAGTGGTAGATTCTCTTCGACATTAATAACAATCTTCGTCAAACTAGGTCTTGAAACCTTCACACTTTTAATATAATCGTTTTCTTCTAATCTTTTTTCAACTGTGCTTGATAAAGTTTTTAAACTACTTGGATAATCAGATAAACCAGCCATTTCAATTATTTCCCAGTCACTATAAAGACTATTTCCTTTAACAATAATATTATTAAGTTTTACATCCGTCAAAAACGCAGCTCCTAATAGAATTACTATAAAAATCAGTAAAACTATTAACAAATTTTTAACCTTTAATTTTCTTTTTTTCTTAACCCTTCGTGCCATAAATATCACCTTTTTATTCTAAAACTTCTTGTTCAACCTCTAAAAGAATCCCGGTTTCATCTTTAACTTTTTCTTGAATGATTTTAATTAATTGTAACACATCTTCTCCGCTAGCATGTCCAACATTAACAATAAAATTAGCATGCTTTAAAGATACCATCGCATCTCCTACTTTAAAACCTTTAAGCCCAGCATCTTCAATTAACTTACCCGCACTATACCCAGGTGGATTACGAAATACCGAACCAGCAGATGGATATTCTAAAGGCTGTTTTTCTTTTCTATTTAATAAATTGTTATGCATCCTCTGTTTTATATTTTCATAACTATCTCGTTTTAATTCTAGCACCACTTCTAAACAGATCAAACTTTCATGTTTTAAAATAGAATCCCGATATCCTAATTGTAATTCTTCTTTATTTAAATTTTTTATATTACCTTGATCATCCAATACAGTTACACTTTTAATAACTTTATCCATTTGCTCGCCATAAGCTCCCGCATTTTGATATATAGCCCCACCAATAGTTGCTGGAATACCTGAAGCAAACTCTAAACCACTTAAATTCTTCTTTGCACATTCCAAAGCTAATTTCGGAAGCATATAACCAGATCCTACTGTAACTATATTACCATCAATATCAAGTTTATCAAAATTTTCTAGTTTAATCAAAACCCCATCGTATTTAGAACTAATAATTAAATTAGAACCATTACCTAATATTTTATATTTCATATTTTCCTTTTTTAACTTTAAAATTAATTTTTCCAATTCTGTCACATCTTCTGGAAAATAAACACAAGCTACCTTGCCTTCTAATTTATATGTCGTATAATTTCTTAAATCTGCATTACTTATTTTTTTCATCATAAACTATCCTTTTTAAATTATCATATATCACTGTCGCACTATCTTTAACCTGCATTTTTCTCAAATTACTTTTAATATTTTTAATTTCTTCTTCGTTATTTATTAATTCATCAACTTTTTTAAATAAAATTTCATCTTCTAAATCCTTTTCTTCAACCATTAAAGCCGCATTTTGATTAACTAAATCCAAAGCATTTAAATACTGATGATTATTAGCCACATATGGTGATGGAATTAAAATACTTGGTACTTCCAAAGCGATAAGTTCACTCAAAGTCGAAGCTCCGGCTCTAGATACCATTACATCTGTTTTTTTCATAACTGAAGTTAACCCTTCATAAAATGGAATAATTTTGACATTTTTAGGATAATTATGTTTCATTACCTCGTCATAAGAACCTTTACCTGTTACAAATAAAACCTCATAATCTTTGCCTTCAAATCTTTGAAGTTCACTTTCTAAATATTTACTTACCTTGCCAGCTCCCAAAGAACCCATTACAATAAGTACAAGCTTCTTTGTAGCCGAAAGGCCCAAAGTTGATTTAAGTAAAACTGGAGCTTTTAAAGCATCTTCACTACAAGGATTGCCAGTTACTATTGCTTTGCCTGAAGGAAACTTATCTAATGATGATTCAAATGATACTCCTACTAAATCACAATATTTACTTAAAAATTTATTAGATTTTCCAGGTAACGAATTTTGCTCGTGTAAAAAAGTTTTATAACCTAACTTCTTCGCACTAACAACAACTGGAACCGTCACATATCCACCAACACCGATTACAATATCTGGATTAAATTCCTTGATCATTTTCTTACACTCTTTAAATGCTTTAAATAAACATTTAACTGTTTTTATATTTCGGAATATTTTTTTGCTGAATCCATACATTTCAATCGATTTAAAAGGAATTCCTTTAGCTGGAACAATATCCTTTTCCATTCTGTTATGGGTTCCAATATATAAAAATTCACTATCTGGTTCTTTCTCTTTAATCTTATTAATAATTGCTAAAGCTGGATAAATATGTCCTCCAGTTCCACCCGCACTAATAATAACTCTCATGCAATCACATCCTTAAAATAATTATATATCATAATTATATGTTACCGCAAGCAAATTAACAAACAAAAATTGTTCACAAAAATAATTGACAAATTTTCAAAAATAAACAATATAACAATTTAAACATTATCACATTTAATATTTAAAATTAAACTATTTCTATATAAATTTAAATGACTAACAAACATACATATAAAAATAAGCAAAAAACAACCGATAAAACTTAAAATATATAAACTATAATTAAAAATAGATATATTAACTTCGAAATACATTCCTAAATTTTCATATAAACCATTACTAATTAGTAAAACAAACGGAAATGCATATAAAGCACCTTTCACACTTATAATAAAACTTTCAACTAACAGACAAAAATTAATTTTAAGATTAGTAAAACCTATTACTTTTAAACTAGCAAGTTCCCTTTTTCGTATTTTAATATTTGCAGAAATAATATTAAAGATTGTAAAAACCGAAATCAAAACTACAATTCCCACACATGCAAACATAAAAAGTTTAATTAATAAAACAACATTATTTATCAGTTCATAAGCTTTTTTTACATTTGTATAAGCAACCTCAAAACCATTATTTTTAACATATTTCAAAATTAGATTATCAAGATGATTTTCATCAGTTTTAATTAACGCATTACCTGAAAAAAACGGACACACTTCACTAAATTTATCTTCATCTAAATTTAAAATAACTCTTCCTTTCACAAGCATATTATCAAATCCAAAAGGCACCTTATTAGTAATACTTATATTATTTATTTCTTCACCACTATCTAACGTTATACTATTTAAACTCTTAAAAGGTTTATATCTTTCTTTAATCATTTTATCCTTATCTATTATAGTATCATTAACTAAATTGATAACTTCATTACCACCCACATCTGTAATTAAAACCTCTACCGTATTTTGAAATCCCTGATTATAATTTTCTTTAGGAATCGACGCTTGCTTCGTGCAACTTCTAAATATATTTTTCTTATCAGCTGATAAATAACTAGCCAAACCATCAAGTTTATTATAATCGCTCATATTACTTGTCACACTTATATCGTATTTAGGTATATCTACATATTCATTAATTATTGTTAATGTATAACCTGTCAGTCTCATAAAACTATTAAATAAAATAATTATAATAAAAACACATATAATTAAGCTTCGGTACTTTCTTTTACTTCTTACATAATTAGTATAAGCATAATTTAAAACAAAATTTTTAAAATGATAACTTTCCTTTTTTACAAAATCATTTTCTCTAAAAAGTTCCATCACTTTATATTTTTTAATTTTAAAAAGTGGCAAAATCGCTGAAAATAAAATAATAAAAATAATAAAAATAAAAGGAATAAAAATAAATGGTCTATATAAACTAAGTTCTAAACCTCCACCAAAAACCTCATCAAATAAATTATTTACTAAATTTATAATGCCTATATTAAAAAATAAACTTAAGCTAAACCCTAAAATTAATCCCAAAACTCCACATATAATTCCTTCAAATAAAAACACTTTGTATAACTGATTATTACTAATACCAATAGCTTTAAATAATGCGACATCTCTTTTTCTTTTAGTAAGCGATATTTGAAAAGAATTATATATAATAAAAAATACTGCAATCGATAATACTAAAACGAGTCCTACTAATAGTTCTTTAAAAAGATTCAAATAATTATTATCACCAATTCCATACAAAGAAAGTAATTTAACATTATAAACTATCTTATCACATGTTTTTTGTGTGCAAATATTATCAGTTTCCCTATATGTGTCATAAATATCATCAAACTTTATTAAATACTCATCACCATCTATCTTTAAAGACAAAATATTATTATCAGACAAGCCATTTAAATTGCCTTCAATTTTTACGTGAAAATCATTTGTTTCAAGAATTTTTTTAATTAAACATTCTCTAAAAGACGAAAACAAAATACCAACACTAAATAATAAAATACTAGCTAAAATAATCCCTATTAAAACAGTAAGAGTTTGTTTCTTATTCTTCCTTAAATAACTAAGACTTAACTTTATCATTTATTTCATCCTTTATAATTTTCCCATCTGACATCGTTATTACCCTACTAGCTCTTTTGGCCAAACTCATATCATGAGTAACCATAATAATTGTCTGACGATATTTCTTATTATAAAATTCTAATAACTTCATCACATGCTTACTATTTCGGCTATCTAAATTACCAGTTGGCTCATCAGCTAATAATATTTTGGGATGATTTATTAAAGCTCTTCCAATAGCTACTCTCTGTTGTTGACCACCCGATAGATCATTTGGATAAGCATCAGCTTTATTTAAAAGGCCCAAACTTTTAAGCATATCATTAATTTTTTTATCACTAATATTACGTCCATCAAATAAAGCCGGTAATAAAATATTTTCTTTCACACTCAAAACTGGAATCAAATTATAAAACTGATAAATAATTCCAATATATTTTCTTCTAAAAACCGTTAAGTTTTTATCAGACATTTTATAGATATCTTGATTATTTATAAATACACTACCTGAACTTGGCTTATCTAAACCACCAAGCAAATGAAGTAGTGTACTTTTACCACTACCACTCTTACCTACAATCACAATAAATTCTCCTTTTTGAACTTTAAAGGATACATTATTTAAAGCTAAAAATTCATTTTCTCCTTTGCCGTATTTTTTACTTAATTTTTTTACATTTAATATTTCCATAGTTTCACCTCTATATAAAACATACGACAAAAAAACGCAATTTCCTTCTTATTGCGATATTTTTATTGTAATTTATAAACAGTTGTGAAGATTCTATTATCTGTACAGTATTCCATAACTTATTTATTTTCTTTCTTACAAATTACAACTCCAACAGTTTTATCATTAAATACTTCTTTAATGTTTTTATCTACGTAATTTATGTATTTTGTTATCTGTCCAATATATTCAGCTTTAAATTCAGTTATTTTTAATTCTATAACTACAAAACAATTAAACTTATAATTATATAGTAAAAAATCAATATAATGATAATTATCCCCTATTTTAATTTTTACTTCATTACCAATATAAGCAAAACCAATACCAAGCTCTTTTAAAAAATCGTCCATATTTTCTAAAATTGTTTGATGTAAAGCATATTCACTTAATTTGACATGTGGATTATTTGTTTTTATAATGATTGGATTTTTAATTAGAGTATTTATTTTAGATTCTTCCAAATCTTCCTTATAACCTATTCTTTCATACTCTTTAGATTTGATTCTTTCACGTAATTCTCTCACTGATAAATTAAAATTAATACACTGACTAATATAGTAATTTATTTTTCTATTATCTTCCAAATATACAATTTCTAAAATTTGACTCCAATTCAAAAAATACAATTGGTCCGACACTGTCGGACTTTTTATAAACAATTGACGCATTCCTTTCAAACTAGTAACATTATATCCTTTACCAAGTTCTTTGGTTAATTTCTCAGAATATTCTTTTATTAATTTATTTCCATATTTAGCTCTCTTCACTCCACCTTGAGCTTCCACTATTAATCTTCCCACTTCATAGTAAGCATTTAAATCACTTTTATTTTTAGAATAGTCTTTGACATTTTTATATATTTCATTCTTAACTAAGGTTTCTTTTATTTCATTATAGTAGTTCAATATAAAACATACGACAAAAAAACACAATTCCTTTAAAAAACAAAAAATTCAAACAAAATTGTTTGAATTATAATTTCTTTTTCATTATTCTCAAAGCGTTTAAAACTGCAAGTAAGGTTACTCCCACATCGGCAAATACTGCCATCCATATACTAGCTAAACCAAATGTAGCCAAAACAAGCATTAAAAACTTAAAACCTAAAGCAAATACAATATTAAACATTACAATTTTTTGTGTAATATGTGATATCTTTATAGCTGTTACTATCTTATCTAAATTATCATGCATTAATACAACATCAGACGCTTCAATAGCCGCATCACTACCAATACCGCCCATTGAAATACCTAAATCCGCTTCCTTAATAACTGGTGCATCATTTATCCCATCACCAACAAAAGCCGTATATGATTTTTCTTTAATTTCTCTTAATTTTTGAACCTTATCTATCGGTAATAACTGGGAATAATATTCATCTATATTAACTTTATCAGCCACTATTTTTACCATATCTTCCGTATCACCCGAAAGCATAACAACTCTATTAATACCATTTTTCTTCAAATTATTAACTAAATTGTAAGCTGAATCCTTTATTTTATCGCCGATTACTAAATAACCTAAGTATTTACCGTCACAAGCCACATAAATAGTCGTTCCGAAATTATAAACTTCCTCTACTGCTATATTTTCTTGATTTAATAATTTATCATTACCAATCATTACCTTTTTATCATTTACTATTGCCGTAACACCATATCCACTAACTTCTTTATAATTTTTAATTAAATTCTCATCAATCTCATCTTTATAAGCTGTCACAATCGACTTTGCTATTGGGTGATTAGAATAATATTCTGAATAAGCTGCTAACTCTAAAAGTTCATCTTTTGATACACCTCTACTTACAATATCTCTAACTTCAAATTTACCTTCCGTAACCGTTCCTGTTTTATCAAAAACTACCGTTTCTAACTTAGATAAACTCTCAAGCCCATCACCACCTTTAATTAGTATTCCTTCCTTGCTAGCTCGCCCTACACCACAGAAAAATCCTAAAGGTACAGATATAACCAAGGCACATGGACAAGCTGTTACCAAAAACACCAAAGCTTTGTATAAAAAATCATTAAAATTAGCCCCCAACATTGTCGGAATCACCACAATCAAAACCGCTAAAATAACGACAATCGGTGTATATATTTTAGAAAATCTCGTAATAAATTTTTCAGTTTTTGTTTTCTTATCATTAGAGTTTTCAAGCAAATTGATAATCTTACTAGCCGTTGAATTTTCAGCCACACCTGTCGCTTTTACCGTAATAACTCCACTACCATTCACAAATCCACTTAAAACCGTATCACCTTGAACAACTTCTCTAGGAACACTTTCCCCAGTCAAACTAGCCGTATCCACAGAAGTTTTACCATCTAAAACTACTCCATCCAAAGGTACTTTTTCGCCAGGTTTAACTATAAATATATCATCAATAACCGCTTCTTTTATATCTACTTTTTCTATTCTTTCGCCTTTTTTTAAATTGACATAATCACTTCTAAGATCCATAAGTTTTGTAATCGACTCTTTAGAATTATCGACCGCTAAATCAGATAAATATTCGCCAAACTCAAATAAAAGCATAACCATAACCGCTTCTGGATACTCACCTATAATAAATGCACTTACCGTTGCAATAATCATCAAAGTATTCTCATCAAAAACATTGCCTTTCACTAATTTCTTTATCGCCTCTATAAATATCCTATAAGAAACTATTAAATAACTGCAAACGAGTAAAATCAAATGAACTATTTCATAATTCTGAAACAATAAAGCTATAACAAACAAGATTGCACTTATAATAATTTTAATAATATCTTCATTAAACTTAATTTTCATCAGCCATCTTCTCCTTTAAGTGTTCTATTCCATATTTCAAAATAATTTCAATGTGTTCATCTGTAATACTATAATTTACCGTTTGACCCACTTTATTCGCTTTTACTAAATTAGAGCCTCTAAGCGTTTTTAATTGATGTGAAACCGCCGATTGACTGACATCAAGTTTTTTTGCAATCTCATTCACCGACTTCTCGCCAGACACTAATAAATCTAGTATTCTAAGTCTTGTTTCATCTCCAAATATCTTAAAAAATTCAGCTAATCCTCCTAAAAATTCTTTACTATACATTTTCATCACCCCAATTATATGAATATTTGTTCATATAATCATATTACTATATATAAAAAAAGATGTCAATAATAGACACCTATATTTTTAATTTACTAAACACATTTCCTATTTTATCATGAATAACTAAATTAGCCATTCCATCATAACTAGTCTTATCGTTATTGATAATAACTAAGTATTTACCCTTAAAATATCTCACAAAACTACTAGCTGGATAAACCGTGAGTGAAGTTCCAGCTACAATAAGTAACTCTGCCTTACTAATTCTATAAACAGCTTCATCTACTATCCCATCATCAAGCGCTTCTTCATATAAAACAACATCAGGCTTTATAATTCCTCCGCATGAACATTTAGGAATCCCACTACTTTCAAACACATAAGAAGCATCATAACTCTTACCACATTTCATACAATTATTTTCATAAATTGTTCCATGTAACTCTAACACATTTTTACTTCCAGCCTTTTGGTGTAAACCATCGATATTTTGTGTAACAATTGCCTTTAACTTACCTTTTTCTTCTAACTGAGCTAAATATTTATGACAAACATTAGGCAAAATATCTAAAGCATTTAACTTATCTTTATAAAAGTTATAAAATTCTTCCGTATTATTTTCAAAAAAACTATGATTTAAAATCTCTTCTGGTGGATATTTATATTTCATATTATAAAGGCCATCTTTACTTCTAAAATCCTTAAGACCACTTTCCGTCGAAACACCAGCGCCACCAAAAAACACTATATTTTCACATTCATCTATCATCTTTTGTAACTTACTAATCTCATCCATACAACCACCTAAAAAGAAGATATAAATCTTCTAACACATTCCAGCTCCATCAACTGATAAAACGGCTCCCGTAATAAAACTTGCCATATCACTTGCTAAAAAGAGAAATGCATTCGCAATATCTTCAGGCTCACCCATTCTACCAATTGGAATAGAAGCAATAATTGGTTTAATCATCTCTTCGGGCAAACTATCTACCATATCTGTATGAATAACACCAGGAGCCACCGCATTTACTCTAATATGATCTCTGCCAAGTTCTCTAGCTAAAGACTTAGTTAAACCATTAACTGCAAACTTACTAGTTGGATATCCACATCCTGCAGCTTGTCCATAAATACTAACCATTGAACTAGTATTTAAAATAACTCCACCACCTTGCTGTTTCATATAACTAGCTCCTACTTTAGAACAATTAAACACCGCTTTTATATTTAAATCAATAATTTTATCAAAAGCTTCTTCTGTATAATTATATAAACTATCACGCGCTGAAATACCAGCATTATTTACCACAATATCGATCTTACCATATCTATTTTTTACTTCTGCAAAAGCTTTTTCAACCTCTTTCATATTTGTAATATCTGGATGCATTCCCATAACTTCATATCCTGGATTTTCACCCTTTAATTTCACTAAAGCATTTTGAACCGATTCTTCTTTAGTTCCAAATAAAACTACCTTAGCTCCATTATCCAAAAACTTTTTAACTACTGCAAAGCCAATACCTCTAGTACCGCCTGTGACAATTGCCACTTTATCTTGTAACATTTTCATTACCTACCTTTCTCCTATATCATAACACATTTATTACACAAAAATTCAAAAAAGCAAAAAAAAAGACACATACTTAACGTCTAAAGCATGTCTCTTTTTCTAAGCCACCAAGCTAAAATAAGTGAAACAATAAATGAAATAATACAAATAATTAAAAATGATAAATCACTCTCACCCACAATTCCGAGTGGAACATTCATTCCTAAAAAAGAAGCAATCATTGTTGGAACCGAAAATACAATCGTAATCGCTGTTAAAAATTTTACGATAACATTCAAATTATTAGAAATTATTGTTCCATAAGCATCGATTGTTGAAGATAAAATTTCTCTAGAAATCGCACAATTTTCAATACATTGTTTATTTTCAATTATTGCATCTTCTAAAAGAACCTTTTCTTCTTTATTTAAAGGAATTATATCCTCTTTTTGTAGTCTTTCAAGAACTGTACTATTAGCTCTCAAAGAAGTAATAAAATAAACTAAAGATTTTTGAATATTTAAAAAATTAAGTAATTGTTTATTATTAGTTGAATGATAAGTATGCTTTTCAACCCTTTGAATATCGGCTTCTAAAGAATCCAAGGTATATAAATATGCCTCAGCTGAATTAAAAATCATCTGTAATAAAAATCTTACTCTTTTTCTGATATCAAAATCTTCTACCTCTCCAAGTTTAAACTTTTTCAAAAACTCATGTTCTACTAAAGACACTGTTATTATAAGATGATTATCACACATAATAATTCCAAGCGGATAAGTAACATATTTATTCTTTATACTTCTATCTTTCATATAAGGAACATCGATAACAATTAAAGTTCCCCCACTAACCTTCTTAACTCGAGGAAATTCCTTCTCAACAAGTACCTGCATAATAACCGAATCGTCAATACCGCATATAGTAGAAACCTTTTGAACCTCTTCCTTAGTTGGATTAATTAAATCAATCCAACAATCCTTTTCAATCTGTTCACATAAATTAACTTTATCTACTTCACTCTTAAATACTTTAATCATACTTTCACCTTTTCTGTTACTATAATATCTATTAACTACTATATCATGATGATTAATTAATGTAAAGAAATACATAAATATTTCCAAACATCCGACTTTTCTGATAAAATATAGATGGATGTGAGCTTTATGAAAGAAAAATTTAAAAATTATTTAAACAATGATTATAAATTTGATAAATCAACCTTTATTGGCATAATAAGTTTAATAATTGTCATATCGGGTGTATTTGGCTGGTTATATGAATTTATCTTTTATTTTTTTAATAGTGGTATGAAACAATTTTATTGGCGCGGCGGTAATTTCCTACCTTGGATCAACATATATGCCATAGGTGCGGTTATCATATTTTTCTTAACTTACAAAAAAAGAAAAAAACCTCTATTTATTTTTATAACCAGTATGCTTGCTACCGGTATACTAGAATATATTGCCGGCTGGTATATGGTTCACTTTAATGATGTCATATGTTGGGATTATAATCAAGAAATATTAAACTTCGGAAACATCAACGGATATGTTTGTTTAAGAAGTGTTTTAGTTTTTGGAATATCCAGTTTATTACTCATGTATTTAGTTGTACCATTTTGTTTTTACCTGGCCAAACATATGAATAAAAAAATATTTCTAATTATCAGTTATAGTTTAGGTTTTATATTCTTAGCTGACGAATTATATAATTTCATATTTGCAAATTTATTTTCACTTCCAAGAGCGTCCACCATTTATAAAAAATATTTAGGCTTTAAATACTTATATTTCTAACATGACTAGGATATTTTTGTTTCCACGAACACTATTCAAGAGAATTTTATGAATACTATTCACAAACACTAAATTTATTTAGTTATTTTTATTTAGATAATTTTTAAAATATTCAATCACTTTCTTTGAATTTTTAAATTATCGTTAGTTTTTGGCATATATTTTTAAAATAATTATATATTTTCTCATATTAAAACTCGAACAAAAAATGTTCGAGTTATTTTTATATGGTGCCGCAACGGAGAATCGAACGCCGATTAAAGCCTTACCATGGCCTCGTAATACCTTTATACTATTGCGGCATATCAAAATTATATAATATTTTATTATTTATTTCAACAATAAATACTATATAATTTAATTATTTTATTTCAAATCATCGATAACTTTAGTAAACTCATATTGAATCTCATTTAACCTTTTCTCAGTTTTAGCTTCAAATCTAACCGTTAAATCTGGTCCTGTATTACTAGCTCTTACTAAAGCCCAACAATCATCAAAAGTAACTCTAATACCATCCACTAAAGAAAATTCATATTTTTTATCTTTCGCATATTTTATAACTCCATCGACAATTTTAAATTTATTTTCATCAGTAACTCTTACTTTTAACTCTTCAGTTGAAAAATAATGATTAACTCCATCAAATAGTTCACTTATTTTTTTATCGGTATGAGAAAGTAATTCTATAATTCTAAGGATTCCATAAATCCCATCATCAAAACCTAAATATCTATCCCTAAAAAATAAATGTCCAGAATACTCCCCACCAAAATCTAAATTATTTTCACTCACATAACTTCGGCAATATACACTACCCGTTCTATTCATACAAGGTTCTAAACCAAGTTTCTTAATCTCATCGATTAAACTCATTGAACACTTAACATCAAACACGCCTTTTTTAACTTCCATTTGCTCAGCCAAATCTCTATAAAATAAAATCATAATCATATCGGCTGACACAAATGTACCATCCTCTAAAACCAAGCCACATCTATCAGTATCGCCATCAACCGCTACTCCCAAATCATAGCCCAATTCTTTAACCATTTCACCTAAATCATGTAAATTAGCTTTTACTGCCGGATCCGGAATATGATTTGGAAAATTAGAATCACTTTCAGAGTATAAAAGTTCATACTCTATGTTAAATTCTTTTAGTATATTTTCGATAAACACGCTACCCGTTCCATTACCACAGTCCACTACTACCTTAATTTTACGCTTACCAAAATTCAAAGATTTTTTTAAATTAGAAAGATATGCTGGAAAGACATCTTCGTTAATTACAGTTCCTTTCCCGCTTTTAAAATCATAACAATCTAAGTAATGTTTAAAAGCTTGTAAATCTCTTCCGTATAATGAATCTTCTTTCTTAACAGACATTTTAAATCCATTATACTCTTTTGGATTATGACTTGCTGTTACCATAATACCCGCATTTACATCATAGTATATTTTCGCAAAATTATGCATAGGTGTTGTCACCAAACCTAAACTAAGTACATTAACTCCACTATCCAAAATTCCTTGCATTAAAGCTGGATAAAGTTCATGATGACTATCTCTATTATCATGACCTAATATTACTTTACTTTCACCTAGTTCTCTAACATAACTACCAAAAGCCTTACCAACCGTATAAGCTACATCCTCATTTAAATCATCACCATAAATTCCGCGTACATCATACTCTCTAAAAATTGCATTATTAATATCTTTTGTTATTTTCATACCCCATCCTCCTACTTTAATTATATATTACTTTTATCAAAAGTACAATTATTAAATTATTTCATCATAACTTAACAATATATTCCATATAATGTGTTGAGGTGCGAAAATGTTTAAAAAAATAAAAATCTTATTATCGGGAATACTCGTTATCCTAATAGCCTTAGCTATTTACCTTAAATTTATCAACAAAAACAAAATTGAAATACCTAAAATAACTTTATCAGGGAAAAATATAATAACCATATATCAAGATCAAGAATATAAAGAACCGGGCTACAAAGCCACCGACCCAAATGATGGTAACATCACAAACCAAGTCAAAATTAAAGGACAAGTTCAAAATGGAAAAATCGGTACCTACGAATTAATATATACTGTTACCAATTCAAAAGATGAAACCGCTGAAGCTCATAGATTTGTCAAAATAATCCAAAGAAAAGAAATAACCTATAAAGATGAATACGGCAATATTGATAATCAAAGTAGAGGTTGGTGGAGCAACAATAAATCAGATGGTAAAAGGCCATCTGGAGGTGCCGATATAAATGAACTAAAAAAATATAATGCTTTCTTTATGGGACCAGATGAAAAAGTTTTATATCTAACATTTGATGAAGGCGGATTAGAAACCTACGTTAAAGAAATTGTCGATGTCTTAGACAAAAATAATGTTAAAGCCACTTTCTTCCTCTGCCGTAAATTTATTGAAGAAAATGCTGAATTAATTAAACAAATGGCTGAAACAGGTCATACAATTGCCAATCATACATCCCATCATTTAAATATGCCTTCCCTTGCCACAAGAGAAAACTTCGATAAATATTTGCAGGAAATAAAAGATGTCGAACAAACTTATTATGAAATAACCGGGAAAAATATGGAAAAAATATATCGTGATCCAAGAGGAGAATGGAGTTTTCGTGACTTACAAATAATGAAGGATTTAGGTTATCGCACATACTTTTATAGTGCAGATTATTTAGATTACAAAGAAGACGTTACAAAAGAAAAAGCCCTAAACGAACTAACTAAAAGAGTTCATAATGGTGCTATATACTTAATGCATCCAAAAAACAAAGGAAATTATTTAGCCCTAGACACATTTATTAATAACATGAAAAAACAAGGATATAGATTTGACCTTGTTAAAAATATCAAATAGGATTATTCCTATTTTTTTATGGTAACCTTAATACTTGACCAATACTCAAGGTATTACTTGTAAGTCCATTTAAACTTTTAAGTGTATCGACTGTCGTCCCATATCTATTCGCAATACTCCACAAACTATCACCTGATTTTACCGTATATGTATTACCACCATTAGGTACCTTTAAAATTTGACCAATACTCAAAGTGTTACTTGTTAAATTATTTAAATTTTTTAACTCATCGACAGTTATTCCATATTGATTGGCAATATTCCATAAACTATCGCCAGCCTTTACTGTATATGTACTTCCAGAACTATTACTAGATGAACTACTTGGAATTTTAAGTACCTGACCAATACTTAAAATATCACTAGTTAAATCATTTAAACTTTTAAGTTCATTCACTGTAACTCCATACTGATTAGCAATCTTCCACAAGCTATCACCAGACTTAACTGTATAAGTATTACCAGAACTATTAGAAGAACCACTAGAATTACTTACTTTAAGCACTTGACCAATACTCAAATTATCACTAGTTAACCCATTTAAACTTTTAAGTTCGGCTACCGTTAAACCATACTCATTAGCTATCTTCCACAAACTATCGCCTGATTTTACCGTATATGTACCAGATGCACTACTAGAACTACCAGGCACCTCAAGTATCTGTCCTACTGTTAAATTATTACTCGTTAAACCATTCAAACTTTTAAGTTCATTCACTGTAATTCCATACTTATTAGCTATCTTCCATAAACTATCACCATTTTGAACCACATAATAATTACCACTTTCTGGCAAACTAGGTATTGTTTCACCTTCATAAGTTGCAATTACTGCATCGACAACCGCATCAACATACTCTTTATAATTATTTTGTATTTTAGACAAGTCTTCAGGATTATCGATAAAACCATACTCAACTATAACGGGATGAGTATTACTTCCCGTATTTCTATGGATAAAATAATAATCTTTAGATGTATCACTAGGAAGTCTTCTCTGATAAAACTTCCGCATCTTTTGACCAGCATTACCTAAAGCCGTTAAAATATTTGAAGCCAAGTTACTGTTATCTCTCAAAGCATATATAACCTCTGCACCTTCAGCCCCTTGTATTCCAGATCCTGCTGCATTAATATGATTAGAAATAATCACTACATTAGGATTATCTCCATAAGCATCTAAAATTCTATTTACTCTCTCAGTTGGTGATACCGTTTCATCAACACTTCTAACTAAAGTAACTGGA
The DNA here is from genome assembly GCA_000432855.1 of Firmicutes bacterium CAG:822. Classification (GTDB taxonomy): domain Bacteria; phylum Bacillota_I; class Bacilli_A; order RF39; family UBA660; genus Coprosoma. Next base: position 9,185 of record HF990841.1, on the reverse strand, counting down.
ATTCCTTTCTTTTGAAATTCTTCATACATATACCTAGCAATCATTAAAGTTAAATCTTTTTCTTGTACTCCAGAACTACTGACAGCTCCAGGGTCCGTGCCACCATGACCAGCATCGACAACCACCTGTAAATTATTCACATAACCACCTCTACATTAAAATATGAAATAGTAGGTATAAGGTTACAAAAAAAGATAGATATTTAGTATCCATCAAATAAATTAATCAAAATTCAAGCCAACTTCATAAGGAAATAAAATCGACAATTCTTTAGGCTCATTTATAAAGATTATTCTTTTAGCATAAGCTACCATAAAGCCAAATTCAAACATCGTTCCTTTACCTATTTTACCATCAGGATTACACACAATAATTGCATCTACTTTTTTAAATTTATTCATATGATCATATTTATGACTCCAAGCATCTCTTTCATTAATCAACTCTTGTCCTTCTAAAAGTATAAAATCAGTTCCAACCGTTTCAGGAACTATATTCATTGTCCATGGACTAAGTACTTGAATATTATGCTTTTTTAAACATTCAATTACAGCACCAATTTCTTGCATATGCTGTTGAAAACTACCACAAATTACAACTTTTCGAAATTCCTGATTGATTAAACCATCAAACATATTCCTTTTTCCGCTTATTTCAAAACTTCTATCTAAATAAAAGTTTTCTAAATCAGGCTGAACAATATTAAAGTAAAGACCTGAGCTAACAAAAACGTGAATAATTAATTGCATTTGTTCTTCCTTAGAAAATTCTTGAAAAACACCAGTTGCATATAACCTCACTCTTTCATTATCAACAGTACCAACAATATTTTTTAATTCACTTAAAAATCTATCAATTTTTTTTAACAATTCATCATTTACTAAAGTTTCATTAAAAAAAACTTGTTTCTTTTTTAATAACTTAATTTTTTTTTGATTCAATTGATATATGCTTATATCATTAGTATCAAAATGTATAAATATTTTATCCTTTTTCATAAACCTTTCACTCCTTTACCTTCTATCTAGCTTTTTATAATTTAAGGCATTTAGATATTTTTTAAGAAACGTATCCTTATTTTTCGAATTATATTGCATAATAAATCGAGGATGTTCAAGTGGAATAATAGTACCAAATAAATGGTATTTTTTATTAACTTCTAATAAAAACTTATAATTTTCTCCACTTCCAATACAATAACACACACTCGTATCAATGTTAAAATTAATTTGTTTGTGCAATGATTCCAAAATAAATGGATATAGCATTTTCTCTAATTTCTTATTCTCATAATAATTACAATTTACTTCATTACCTTTTGAACTAATTCTAGCAATTCCAAGAGGACAAACAAAACTCATTAAAAAATCATCATAAAATTTTGAACATCCGCCATATTTATTCATTACTTCATATAAAAAATTGGAAGAACCTTTATTCACATAAAAATTATCAATAACAATACCCGTTTCTGTCTGAATATGTGCAGCATCTTCAAACGGTATGCCAGTTACTGCTGTACCACGACGAGCTGGAGAACTGCCTAATATTAAACGACGCATTTTATTATCATTGTAATATTTCTGATAAAATAATGTTGTTATTCTTTTTACTTGATCCTTAGAACTGCTGTTAAATGGATTTATAATTTTATATCCTTGTGGCACTTCTAACAATTGCTCAGACAAAGTTAAATTGAATTCCAATATTTTATGTGCAACACTTCCTTCTTTAATCATCAAAATACCTCCCTTATTCGCTTTTTAAATTACATATAACAAATTAATTATCGACAAATTTAAAATGCAAGAAAATAATTAAGACTATTTACATTGATATTGCAGATAAATAAATTTCTATATTAGTAGGTAATATTTGAATCTCTTTAAAACCCATAGTTACAAAATAAGTGGATAATTTTTTTGCCATATCAATACCTCTATAAACATCAACAAAGTTTGTCCCAGGAATTAATAAACCTGGAATAATACAATTTCGCGTTGAATCTAAAAATCCATTAGCAATAGAAATAATAATACCTGCATTTGATTTTAATACCCTATTTGCTTCAGAGATAGCTTTTTTTATATCAAAAAATGAAGAATTATATGTTCTTAACGAAACATATAAATCATAACTATCATCAGATAACAACGTTAATTTTTCAGCCCTAGACAAAACACAATGAGAATTAGGAAACTCTCGTTTAATTTTCTTAAGTCCATTTGGTGCAATATCTACAAAAGTAATTTTTTGACAATTTGAAAACAATATTTTTGCTTCATTACCACTTCCAACACCAACATCAACTATAACCTTATCATTTAATGGTGAATCAAATAACTTATTATATACAAGAAAAAATTATCTTTCCAATTTAAATCTAAAGAACGAGCATCATTTGTATAATTATATGAAGCGTATTTTTCATCGAAAGCTTCAGATAATATATTATTAATCAGATGTTCAGCCATCATTGGCTCAAGATTATATTTTTTAATAATAAACTTAATGAAATCATTAACTGTCTTATTATTTTCTAATTCATTTTTAGTAACAACATATCCCCTTGACTTTAAAAGTTCCACAACTAATGTGCTTATGCGTTTAACAGAATAATATGAATTTAATTTAATGCTTTGTCTACTATTTTTATAATATTGAGAATTTTGATTTAAAATTTCTTTTTGTAAGTTTTCTGGATAACGATAAATACATTCAAATACAAGAAAAGGATCATTATCTAAATAACAATCTAAATTTGGGTCTGGAACACCCAAATATATCTTGTGAATATTTATTTTTCTTAATAACATGTTCAACTCAAATTCTCGATTTGTATTCATAGTATTTATTGTTAAATATAAACTCTGTGCTTCATTTATGTTATACTCTTGCACTTTTGTTAACAATTCTTGACACCATGATAATTTAGAACTTCCACTAGTAGCAAAAATCAATTCATTTTTATTTGAAATTAAAATTGCTCCAACACGCAAATGTGAACCATCTACATCATTAGCAATACTAATAGAATAATTCATCCAATACAAATTATAATCTTTCATATAACAATCTCCTAAATTTATACAATCACCAAAATTACATACGCATTAATTATAATTCAATTGTTTTTTCATAAATATAATCAAATAATATCTAAGTCGTAATATAAAACTAACATCAATTAAAATATTTTTAAATTTTGGAAATCATCTAATATTTTTTTTAAAAAATGCCATGATACAGTCTTTTCAGTTAATCCATTATAATTATCATTAATTCGTTTTAACAAGTCATCCTTAGAAAAATATTTTACCTCTGCCACTTCCTCATTTTGCAAATTTAATTTTGATATATCAATATCTTTCATAATTAAATAACACTCATCATAATGTCTATTATGAAAATCATTTTTATCATATACTGATGTAGAAGAAACCAAATATCTAATTTCATTTTCAGACACATCTATTCCAAGTTCTTCTTTACATTCTCTAATAATTGTTTGTAAACCAAATTCACCAGATTCTACATGACCACCTACTGTTACATCCCATTTGCCAGGCCACAATTTCTTATTTAAGCTCCTCTTTTGCAATAGAACGTTTAAATTTCTATCTATTATAAAACCATACACGGCTCTATGCCAATAACCATTTTTATGACACTCTTCTCTTGATGCAACTGTCCCTGTAAATTCACCATATTCAGTTAACACATCCAACATTTCTTTCATATATACCTCCTCATTCAATTTTATAATAATTATATTATTTTTTTACCATATTGTCCACCAATAAATAATATTAACTTAAATTACAAATTGAAAAAATTAAATATCCACCCATTTAATTACCAATAATAAATGATATGAATAATAATCACAGGTTCGAATTTTTAAGATCATACACTAACCTCGAATAAATATTTATTCAATTTTCTATTTTCTCTATAAGGTTCTTAAATATATCATTTATAACTGTCTCATTTAGAATCAATCACCAAAATAGCCACGGTATATTATTAGTTTCATAATATCTCATACATGTAATTAAATCACCTTAAGAATCTGCATCCCACTAATAAAACTTTTTACATAATTTTGTTAATGCTACACTAAAATTTAATGTAGTAGTTTTACCAACACCACCTTTTTGATTAGCAATCGCAATCATCTTACATTGTGACATTATTTTCCCCTTTCATTATATATTTTTAACAGTCAAAAAAACTGATGAAATATCAGCTTTGAAACATAATTTAATTGAATTTAAACATATAACGTCTTTAAAATCACTTGATTTTATTAAGAATTTTTCCCCGTGTTAAACCGATACGTTGATGACCAGCATCTATAACTACCTGTAAATCATTCATAATCTCACCTCTACATTAAAATATGTAAAAATAGGCATTTAGTTACAAAAAAAGTAGAAACTCCTTCTACTTAAACTATTAATCACTGATTCTAACATGAACTCCATCAACATTCTTATAAGCTCTTTTTTTATTTTTTTCATTTTTTTAACAATTTCATCTTCTAAATCAAATTCCGACATTTCAGATAAGCCAATTAAATAAATGGCAATATCCGCAAGTTCCTCATTCAAATCATCTTTATTTTTATTGTAAGCATTAAAAGCCTCTCAAACTTCTCCATAAAGTAAGCAAAATTCTTTTTCAACATTTACTGTATTAAACCTCTTATTAATTTTTTGCCATATTTCTTTTTGCATTTCTTTCAACTCCATAACTACACGCTTCTATCTAATACCATTTTTTTCTAACGTTAACATTTTTCTTATTACTAAGAGTAATCACATCCATCTGCATCGGACATAAATGATTAAACGGATGCAATAACTTATGTGCACATTTTTGAATTTTAACTATTCCACCTGTAATTAAAATATAATTATTTCCTATTTTTCTAAGACCACGCACATTTTTAGGAAAAAATGTTTTTTTAGGACTAATTACCCCTCTTTTAAAATTACCAAAACCGAAAGGCACACATCCATCATGAGTATGACCACATATAATTAAATCATAATCTTTTAACAAGAACTCATTTTTCTCATCATTAATAAATTCTGGCGAATGAATAAGCGCAATTGTTGGCAATTTCGTATTAACATTTTTATAAAGTAAATCATGACTTTTAAAATCGTCATAAAAAGCTTTAAAATCGTATTCTTTTTTTACATAATACTCTTTTGTTTCCGTATATCCCATAAACCAAATTTTTTCATCAAAATATATATCATTATCTAATAAAATAACTCCAGATATATCTTTTATTACTCTTCTTACTCCTTCTAAACGAACATCATGAGTTTCTCTTTGAATATAATCATGATTTCCTAGAATAACGAATGTTGGTGCGACACTAACTGAACATTTTAATAAATCATTAAGTTTCGAAAAAGAATCATTATTTTTAATCTCTTCTACACGATCTATTAAATCACCGACAAACACAACATAGTCAGGCTTCTCATCTAAAATTTGTAATTTTAACTTCTCTATTTTTTTTAAACTAACCATATCACTAATATGAACATCACCGATTGACAAAATTTTAATATCTTGTTGGACTTTTTCATTATATAAATTCACATATCTCACTTGCAAATAATCATCAACATATAATCTCATAAATTCATACCCCTTAAAGTATATTCACATCAACCGTTTTATTTTCCAAATCTTTATCAATCAAAGTTTCATGAATTTTTTCTTCTGGACTGTCCAAAAACACCTCTTCGATTCTATCTACTCTACATCTTTCAGCTTTAATAATTGCCGCTAATTTATCAGCTGCTTCTTTAACCTCATCATTAACAATAACATAGTTATATTTGGAAAGTTCATTAATTTCCTTATAAGCTGTTTCAAATCTTTCGATCACTTTCTCTTTGCTCTCAGTACGTCGGTCTGTTAGTCTTCTTTTAAGCTCTCGCATACTAGGTGGTAATAAAAATATAAATAGTGTATGCGGAATTTTCTTCTTAATTTGTAAAGCTCCTTGAATCTCAATTACTAAAAGAACATCTTCACCATTATCCAAATGCTCTTGAACACTAGCTCTAGGTGTTCCATAATAATTACCCGCAAACTTGGCATATTCCAGCATCTTATCCTCTTTAATGTTTTTTTCAAATTCTTCTTCACTTACAAAATAATAAACTTTACCATCTTCCTCACCTTGACGAGGTTTTCTACTCGTCATCGAAACAGATTCCCAAATATTAGGGTTATTTTTCTTAACCTCATCACAAACCGTATTTTTACCACTACCACTCGGACCAGATAATACTATAAGTAATCCCTGTTTCTTAGTTTTAATCATTTCTTAACCTCCCATTATAGAAAAAACGGTCTACGCCGTTTTACTTAATATTTGTTTTAATTTTTCAGGATGTTCAATATATTCTTTAGCCTCAGGTATTAATACCGGTATTACTTTTTTTAATTCATCACCATTTACAACATCCATATATTCATCATTACCATCAAAATAACTTTTAACTACTTGATACTCATCTATAAAGTCATCTTCATTCTGATTAACTCTTACCAAATAACTATATTTTGATCCATTTATAATTTTCTCAGCTAAAACAAACCATTTATCATTTTCATCAAATTCTACTACTGTGTGTAAACCATTTTCCATTATCATTTCCCCTTTATCTTATTTTAGTAACTGTTTTAACTACATCATCTAAACCAATAAATCCAGATGGATCATTAATACTATTGCCAAATAACATTGCGTTGTTAGGATCTTTAGCAAGCTCTGCAAGTAAATTTGGATCATTAAGCTGTTCAGGTGTTAAACCCATATAACTATTGGTCGCTGTATTAAACACATCTACAGGATTATTACTAAACCATTGATTAGAGATAACACCATTTACATTATTAGCTGCATCTGAGGCATTACCAAACACCGTATGTCCAGCACCACCAATACTAGAATAATCTATAGATTGCACCGCTTGCGTTGCTGTTTCATTAACTGTTGAAGTTGCATGCGCTACTTGACTTGCCGTATTGACATTTTCTGGGTTCAGCAAATTATTAATTCCATCAATAATATGTGGACCAACGACAAACACACCAACACCGACAACAGCAATCACTCCAGCTACAATCGCTACTTTTTGCCATTTTTTTAATCCTTTAAATTTCTCTATACCTCTTTTAATTAAAGATGGTTTAGCCTCTTTACGAGTAATTTTTCTACCTTTCGCTGGTTTAACTTCCTCAGCCCCAGTTTTCAAATCGTCAAATGTAGAATTATCTGGAATAATATCTAATCCCAACATATCCTTATCTTCATTTTCCATTGGAGGAATAATATCTAATCCAGAATCATCTTTTTCAATTGGAACATCATCTAAACTTGGTGTGTCATTACTTTCAAATTCTTTAAAATGTTTTCCAACCTTTCTTGGAACATAGTCATTATCTAAAGACTGATTATGATATTCAATCTTATCAACATTTCCTATGATTTTAATACTGCCGTCATTATTCACTCTAACTTTCACATCAAAACCATCTAAAGGAGTATCTCCTTTTTCTAATCTATTCCAAAGTTTTATACTTGTAATATCTTTGTCGTTAATAAAATTGCCAACAACTTGATTATAATTATCTCTTAGCCAATCACTAGTGAAATTACCAACGACATGTAAATATCCATCCTTTTTAAAAACTGCATATTCTGAATTCAAATTATTAGGTAAAAAATGCTTACCTCCAATATAAGTATACTTTGAAGACTCGTCAACTTTCAATTCTTTTTGTTCTCTTAAATCTCGAACTTTTTTTCCTTCAATTTTTTTAGATTCAACATTCTGCTTTTCTTCTTTAAAATGCTCCCCTTCATTTTCCTCTTGTAATTTATCAGATACTTTTTTTATATTAGTATTTGCTTTTAAATTTAAAAGTGCTTTTTTTCGTTTATTATAAACATCCTCGTACTTATCATCACTAAAATCAACTACGTCTTTATCAGCTAAATTACCAATATTTTTAAGTGGTTGTTTATTATAATGTGCCTCTTCTAACTCTAGTAAACTCTTTTGTTGATAATAGGCTCTTTCATAATTGACATCATTAAAACTTAATAAAATATCATCTTCGGCACCATCATCGGCTACCAAATGAAAAACTATTGGTTCATGATTTTTATACTTATTCTCAAGTTCATTTTTTCTAACCTCAAAATCCATATTAAGACCCCCGTTTTATTTAAAACATATTCTATATTAAATATATTTTTTTGTCAATTTTTTACAATATCTAATTAAATTATAACACATTACTTAATTTTTTTTATAAAATTCGCATAGATATATACAATAAAATGTAAAATATAAAACACTAAATATACATTAAAGATACATAGCTGCTAAAAACTTTAGAACAAAAAAAGCCACCTACTATAGCTCTTATTTCACCATAACCCCAAGCAAATGTATTAAATCTATACATTGAAACTCATTTATAATCATTCCCTTAACACTCATCACATCAAACATTACATCAGTAATATCAGAAGACGAAAAATCTACTCCATTTAATAATGTTTTTAAAAACTCAGCTTTAGTAAAATTAACTTCTGATAAATCTAAATTTTTAATCTTTGTTTCTATAAAAGAACTATCAGAAAAATCGCTATTACTAATCTTCATATTGTTTATTTTAGCTCCAGCCATATTAATATATCTCGCACTTACATTAGTAAATTCAGTATTTTTAATAAAACTATCTATAAATGTTGAACCAATTAATTTACAATTTTTAAATAATACCTCTTTTATTAATCTTTCATCAAAGTGCTTATTAGATAAATCACAATTTTCAAAAATAACATTTATAAAATCAACACCATCAAACTCAATCTCATTGAAATCCACATTTTTAAAAATACAATCTTCAAAAGTCACGTTTTTTAATTTAATTTTCTTCTGAACTCCTTCATATAACGTATTGCTTACCGTTTCATCTTCTAAATTAATATCTAATAAGCCATCATAAGTTATAATTTTTTTCATCATAATATACCTCACCATTTACAAAGTGACTATAACACAAAAACATGTTAAAAGCAATCTATCAATTTCTTACTATATAAATCTAAAGTATAAATTCATAACATAGGAACA
>HF990840.1 GCA_000432855.1 Firmicutes bacterium CAG:822 | reverse complement strand
GACTATTCTAAAAATAAAAGTGATTTAAATGCTTACTTTGAAGTGGGTAGATTAATCGTTGAAGCCCAAGGCGGAGAAAAACGAGCTCAGTATGGTAATAAATTAATTAAAGAATATTCTGAAAAATTAACTAAAGAATTAGGAAAAGGTTATAAAACTTCAAACTTAAAGAACATGCGCCAATTTTACCTGCTATTTAGAAAACGCCAAGCAATGCCTGGCGAATTGACATGGAGTCATTATATAGAACTTCTTCGCCTTGATAATATGAAAGAAATCGATTACTATATTTATATAACTCGAACTCAAAATTTATCATACCGTGAACTTCACGAAAGAATAAAATCAAAAGAGTATGAGAGAATTGGATACAAAGAGGAACTAGAAGAACCTAGAATAAACACATTAATTAAAAATCCAATAATAATTAAAACAAATACTCCGAACGAAGAATTAAGTGAATATGCCTTACATCAATCAATACTAGAAAACATAGAAAATTTTTTAAAAGAACTAGGCATTGGCTTTTTGTATGCAGGTAGT
>HF990839.1 GCA_000432855.1 Firmicutes bacterium CAG:822 | reverse complement strand
TATATCATGAATAGTGACATTTGTAAATAACTTTTTGCAAACTTCTACCTTTTGCAAAGCAAATTCCTAGTATATAAAAAAAATAACAAACAATACTTCAATTAATTTCTTTTGACATCAATTATCGTATTTTATTAATTAGCAAAACATCATACATTGATTTTAAACATAATAAATGATAAAATTACTATATGATAGGAGGCCATACGATGCAACAAAAAATTCGTCGAAATAAAATTATAATTGTGTTTATGTTCATATTATGCTTTATTGGCCTTGGCTTACTTTCATATAATTACGTTTTATCAAAAATACACTTAACTTTTGAAACTGTAAACTTAAAACTATATGGTAATAACGAACCTCAAGAAATAGATGATGATTCGACCATTCTTTCCACAGAAGACACAACAAATGAAAATCAATCATCAAATACATCTTCAAATAATAAAATAAATAATAACAGCAATAATAAATATGTAGGATATTTAGAAATTCCCAAAATAAACTTAAATCAAGGACTAGTTGCTTTAAAAGATAAAAACAACAATGTAAATAAAAATATTCAAACAATTTACCCATCTGATTGGCCTAATGTCGAAAATGGCAATCTTATTTTAGCATCTCATTCTGGCAATAGTTCGATTAGTTATTTTAAAAATCTATATCAATTAACTGAAGGCGATACTGTAAATGTCTATTACACAGATGTAAAGTATACCTATAAAATTGTTAATATCTATGATGTTCCCAAAAACGGTAAAGTTGCAATTTATCGTGATACTAGTACTACCTGTATTACCTTGATTACCTGTACAAAAAACAGCGATACCTTACAAACCGTTTATATTGGTAATTTAGAAAGTAAAGAAGTGGTATCATGAATAATTTTATTGAAATTTTATTAGATGTAATTTCTAATTCACCAAGTTCTGTTTTATTTATCATTCTTGGAATCATATTTGCTTCTGCAATGATAATAAATATTAAAAACAAAAAGAAAATTGGAAAATTAGTTTCTATTCTAGGTTGGATATTTATTGTTTTATTTATCATTATTAGATATAGTTCTTATTTAAATAAATTGTTTGATAATTTAATAAATAATATATTTATGCAGATATTTTTTCCTAATTTGGCAACCTATGTAATTATCATTATCATCACAAATTTTATCTTCTTATATAGTATAATTAAAAAAACAAGTAACTTAAGTAAAGTGATTAATGTTATATTTTTTACTGTAATTATGGTTTTTATGCTTTATACATTAGAACAAATAATCACCAACAATATAAACATCTATAGTTTTGAAAAAGTATATTCAAACGATGATATATCAGTACTAATTCAAAGTACCACCGTCTTATTTACCTTCTGGATCATTTTAATTATAAGTAAATTAATAATTAATAAACTCATAGAAAAAAGTATTAAAAATATTAAAAATGAAGAAAAAGATAATATATCAGAAAAACAAGATTTAAGTGAAATTCAAATAAATAATACGAACAGCCAAAACTTAGAAGCCCAAAACAACATAAATAATAAAGATGATTCCGACGATGACGACATCGAAATACTAACATTATAAAATTCTAGACTATCAAGCCTAGAATTTTTTTAAATTAAAATTTACGATTAACAAACTTAGAAAACAATAGTCCTAAGAAAATCATATATACAAGTACATATAAGAACATTACTATGTCATTAAACATTCCTAAATCAAATGATTTAATAATCGCTGGTATACTTTCAGGAATAAAATTAAAGAAACCAAAAGCATTATCTTTAATTATATACATCTTCAAATAAGTCACAATTCTCAAAAATATATCAATCATTACAAATGCGTATACAAAAGCATTAAAATCCTTAAAAAATACAATTATTAATACTAAAGCGATTATAAGCACAATTACTGGAATTGTCATTTTACCCCTCCTACTAATTCATCATAATACTTTGTAAAATCATTCACTTCACTATTATAAATATCAATAGTTAAAATTCCATCGTTATTTAAACCTCTATAATTATAATAGTTAGTTAAATCTAATTTGTACATATAAATACCATTATCATTTTCATAAACATTAATAACAATATTATATTGATTAGCCAAACTTAAATCAGCTTCTACATCCACTTCATATAAATTTAAAAAATTAGAAAGTGGTACTAAATATTGTTTAGCCTCTCCATCCATATTATAATTTAAATTACTAATTAAATTATTAATCATTTTGCTATTTATCTTTAAAACATTTAAATCAAAAGCCGGCATAATAGTAGCTTGCTGACTCTGTATCAAATAAACAGTTTCACCATTATAATAATAACGATTACCGCCATACATAAATTCTAATTTATCATCATAAGTCTGTCCAAAAATAACTCCAGAATTATTACTATAAGTAAATTCATAATTAGAATCACTTAAAGTAGTCTTTTGTGTTTCTGTACTTTCCAAATTTGCTCGTGTACTTGTTAGACCACGCGCAAATAAAATGACTATCACAAAAAATATAAACCATAATATAAGCGACGTTATCGGTCTAAGTTTTGGGTCAGCCCTCATTTCCTTAAATTTTTGATAATAAGGATTTTCTTTTATTTTTTTAAACATCTTATTTCAAAATCTTTCCAACTAATTCACCATGATAGCCATTAATAAAATCAATAGCTCTCATTTTTTTCTTACCTTCTGGTTGAACTTCAGTAAATACAACTTCCCCATTACTACACTTAACACCAAACCCATCAGAATAAATCGCTGTAATTTCTCCAGGCATTGCGAAATCATAACGCTTATCTGTTCTATAACATGCCCATACCTTCATAATTTTATCTTCAAACATACAGTAAGCTCCAGGCCAAGAATTTAATCCTCTAACCTGGTTAACTATCTTTCGCATAGTTTTACTAAAATCGATTTTCTCATCTTTTCTACTAATATTAAAACCATAAGTAGCCTCTGATTCATCCTGTGGAATTCTTTTATTTGTTCCTTCAATAATACTTGGTAAAGTCTCTAAAAGTAAATCACGCCCTAAAATCGATAACTTGTCATGTAAAGTAGACGCTGTATCATCATCGGTAATTTCTATTTTACTTTGACTGATCATATCACCAGTATCCATACCCTCAGCCATATACATAATTGTCACACCAGTTTCACTATATCCATCAATAATCGCATGATGAATTGGTGCCCCTCCACGTAACTTTGGAAGAAGTGATGCATGCACATTAATACATCCTAATTTAGGAATAAGTAAAAGTTCAAGTGGTAATATTTGACCATAAGCACATGTAATAACTAAATCAGGTTCCAGCGCATTAATCTCTTGTAAAGCCTCCTTAATTTTATTTGGCTGTAAACATAAAATATTGTGTTTTAAAGCCACTTCCTTGACTGGTGAAAACTTTACATCACCATGTCTACCAACTGGTTTATCTGGTTGGGTTACAATAGCTCTTACTTTATACTTACTAATTAATCCTTCTAAAACCGGCACACTAAATTCTGGTGTCCCCATAAAAATAATTGTCGGATCTCTTTTTATTTCTATCTTATCAAAATCCATATCATCACCTTAATATTAATTTTACCACATTTCTAATCATTTAACTATATCTTTAATGGATTTAAATCAATATCGACATTGATTTTTTTCTTATAATGTTCCCTAATAAATTCTAGGTAACTTAAAATCTCTTTAGTATTCTTAAATTTAATTATAATTTGAACATAATAAATATTATTAATTTTAGGCATACTAGCTGAAGCTGGACCCAAAACAATATTATTTAAATTACTTTTTAAATAAGTAGTAATCTTACTAGCTTCACTATAAACTTCATCATAATTCTTGCCGCTAACTTTAATTAAGCAAAGATTATAATAAGGTGGATATTTAAGTACCTTTCTTATTTTCATCTCTTCATTATAAAAACTTTCATAATCATTATTCTTCGCATATACAATACTATAATGACTCACATTAAATCCTTGAATAATAACTTCACCATCTAATTTATCACGTCCTGCTCTACCAGAGACTTGACTTAAAAGTTCATAAGTTCTCTCACTACTTCTAAAATCTGGAATATTAAGTGTTGCATCACCATTAACCACACATACTAAAGTAACCTTAGGAAAATCAAGTCCTTTCGCAATCATCTGTGTTCCAACTAAAACGTTGTATTTTCCTTCCTTAAAATCATCTATAATTCGCTTATGCGCTCCTTTATTTCTCGTCGTATCTTGATCCATTCTAATTACTTTCGCATCTTTAAATTCTTCTTTAATTAAACTTTCTAATTTCTCTGTTCCCATACCTAAGGAATTTATATTTTTACTGTGACACTTTGGACATTCTAAAAGTCTAGGGACCTTATAATCACAATAATGACACTTCATAATATTGACATTTTTATGATAAGTTAAAGGAATATCACAATTTGGACACTTATGTGTAAATCCACACTCCTTACAAGTAATAACCGTCGAATAACCTCTTCTATTAAGTAAAACTAAAACTTGCTCATTTTTACTTAACCTATCATTCATCTTCTCTTTAAAAATCTCCGAAAATACCCTATTACCTTTTTTAAACTCATCTTTCATATCGACTAAGTAAACCTTAGGCATTTTCTTATTAACTCTATTTTTCATAACTAATAACTCATAAATTCCCGTTTTAGCTCTTGTATAACTCTCCACACTTGGTGTCGCACTTCCTAAAACAACCGGAATATTATAAGTTTTTCCTCTTCTAAGTGCCACATCAATCGCATTATATCTTGGAACATTGTCCTGCTTATAAGTATTGGAATGTTCCTCATCGATAATAATAATTCCTAAATTAGTAAATGGGGCGAATATCGCACTACGAGCTCCAATAACTATTGAAACTTCTTTCCTTTCAATCTTACGCCACTCATCATACTTCTCACCATTACTAAGACCACTGTGTAAAATAGCAATCGTCTTTCCAAAACGCTTTTTAAAAATATCGACAACTTGTGGTGTTAAACTAATCTCAGGAACTAATAAAATAGCTTCTTTTCCTTGTTTAAGCACTTTTTCGATTAACCTAATATAGACAAGCGTTTTTCCACTACCAGTTACCCCATGTAATAAATACGGTTTAAACTTATCAAACTTTACACTTTCTAATACTTTTGCTTGTTCTTCTGTTAAATCATAATGTTTTTTTTCTACTTCTACTTCTTCATCTAATCTATAAACTTCTTTTTCTACCTCTTCTAAATATCCATTATTAATAAGTGTTTTCACTGCAGATGAAGAAATTTTATTGGCCTCAGCCTTTAAAACTAAGTTATTTTTTTTAACATAATCAAAGACCTGTTTTTGTTTTTCACCTTTAAATTCACCATCTTTTAAAACCTGTAAATATTTAACTATCTTCTTATTAATATTTGTTTTTTCCTTAGCTTTTAAACCACTAGGTAACATTGTCTGATAAGAGAGCGTTAAAGGTGATAATGTCTTCTTACTAATATACTTGCCAAGCTCTAACATCTCTTCATTCAAAACCGGTTTTTCATCGACTAGCTGAATAATATCTTTAACTTCATAATCGAGTTCTACTTCATCGTATATTCTAATGATAAAACCTTCAATATTTCTTCTTCCAAATGGTACTAAAGCTCTCATACCTTCTTTAGCATTCATCCCATCAGGAATATGATACGTAAAAGTTTTATCCGTTGTTTTGGCAACAACTTCGACTAAGATATCCGCAAGCATATCATCACCACCTTATCTAACAAATATAATTATAACATCCGAACACTTGTTTAGGCAACATTTCAAAAGAAAAATCACTCCTAAAAAACGCGTGATTTTTCCATACAATAATTTCCTTTTTCTTCATAATACATGTTATTAAATTCAATACTTAATTTATGAGTTTCTAAAAATAAATTTTTCATTCTATCAGTTAAACCTAAAGTACTAGTAATTGAAAGGGCGAAAGGATGCTCAGTAAAATTAAGTGAAACATCATTGTAATATCCTCCACCTTCGACATATTCTCCATATTTATGAGCAACTATTACATCACCACTTTTAACGTACTCTGAGTTATCTGAATTTTCCATGTCTTCCACTAATTTTTTCGCATTATCTTTACCCGTTAAATAATATTTATAAACCTCTTTAATATATCCATTACCGAGTGCTGGTGACAAATTACCAAAATTATCTGAATAATGAATTTCATATCCTAAACTTTCCCAATATTCTTTAACTTTATTTCTACCACCTAATTCATCTAAAAGCATTGCATATCCAATATTATCACTATATCTAATTGTATATTCCAAAACTGTACTTAACTTATATTTTGTTCCAACACTATCGTTTTGAATAATTCCACTACCACCCGCACTATATTTAGCCAAATAAGTAAGTTCCTTATTCAAATCAAGTTTTCCATCATCCGCCAATTTATATGCATATAAAACTGCCGGTAACTTAGTGACACTAGCCGCATAAATTTCACTATCTTCGCCTTCCCCAAAACTATAATCACTTTCTAAATCAGTATACATAAAATCAGCATTTACTCCGCTATACAAACCTATTATTTCATCTTTTTTCGCATTAAGTTCATCACTAAAATCTTCTTCTTTTAATACTTCTTCACTCATACATGTTTTATAAGCTTCCGTACTTTTTGTAATATTTTCAGTAATATCATCAAATAATTTACCTGCTCCATTACTAAAATCGCCATCAGAAAAGAAAAATATATAAATAATTAATACAATTATAACAAGCAAAATAAATAAAAATACGTAAAAAAATTTTTTTATTTTTCTCTTTTTTCTTATCCTACTCATTGTACTTCACCATTTTAATTATACAAACAAATCAAAATAATTTAAAGTTTTTTTCAAAAAAATTCACAAAAAAGAATATCTAAAAAATAAATATTCATATTTAATTTACAATCTTTGAATTTCAGCAATTGTTAGACCAGTGGCTTTTGAAATATCTTCTATACTCATTTTCATATTAAGCATATTTTTAGCTATTTCAATATTTCTTTTCTTAATTCCTTCAGTGATTCCAAGAGACTTTCCTTCTTTTTTCGCATCTTCTATCTCGTTATATTTAACTAAATCATCAAATAGTTCCTTATTCCATTCATGCAAAACAAACTCATCTTTACTCATACCTACCGCTCCTTCCATAAATCTTTTTAACTTTTCTTCTGGAAGTACCTGACTTATTATTTTATATAGTTCACTAAAATTCTTAGATGTGAGTGCCGTAAGCCATATTACATCCTCTTCTTTAATACCACTATAATATAATTCTCGATGCTTTTCAAGCCCTTTAATTATCATATATTCATTTGATGAATATATTTTCTTACTCTTTAAACCATATAAAACGACTATGTCATCAGTAATTTCTTCTTTAGGGTAAGCATTTAAATTTAACTGATATAAACTTTTTTCTTTTAGTACTTTTACATCTTCACCAGTTTTAGGTATCATACTTGATAATTTGTTTTTATATTTAACATTTCTTTCTAAAACATTTTCAAATTTACTTCGGTTAACCTCAATATCGACATATATTTTGCCATCAAGTATAACATATATATCAACTATCTTTTTCTTTTCATTTTTATTTTCTTTAGGTAACTCTCCATCCATCAGTTTAATTCTACAATCATCTGTTATATCTAAAGGAATTACTACTTTTAAAAAATCTCTTAATATATCTAAATTACTTCTAAAAATCTTTTTAAAAGCAAAGTTGTATGTTATAGGAATTAATTTTAATTCTTGGTCTAACTTTTTAAAATATTTTTTGTTTAACTCTATATTCATTTCTACTCCTTTCTTGCCCCTTCATAGATTTACATACGACATTTCACCCATTAATTCCTTTAAAAACATAAAAAAATACATCACCATCTAAACTTTGTGCATACACCTTTAAATCTCTTAAACATAATGCCTCAAAAATAAAACCAAATGTTTTAAAATCTTTTAATAAATCTTTATCGCTAACTCGAAGTGAGGCTACTGCAATTGAAGGATCAACAAAACACCTTTTTGAAGTCGTTCTAATATCAATTTTACTTTCGAGTTTGGCACAACTTTACTTCCTAATTTGGCAAAAAAAAAAGAAATCTTATTTTTTTAAGATTTCCATAGCTTGACGCATTCTCATATCGTATTTAACAATATCAAGTCCACCAAAAGCACTTAAAAATTCGTCTTCTTTCATTTGATATTTTTCAGCTAACTTCTTAGCTTCTTCCTTAGCTGCTTTATCATCGATTTCAATTTTTTCTTCTTTAGCAATTTCTTCAAGCATTAATCTGTAGGTAATTCTCTTAATAGCTTCAGGACGCATTTGATCTTTTAAAGCCTGTTCATCAGAATTTGTAAATTGATAGAACTGTTCAATAGTAATTCCTTGCATCTTTAAATGATCGGCATATTGCTGAACCATTCTATCTAACTCTTCATTGATCATTGCTTCAGGAATATCAACTTTAACATCCTTAGCAGCTGCTTCAAGTAAATCATCTAAATATTTATTTTCAGCTTCCATCTCTTTACGAGCAATAATATTTTCAGAAATTTGAGCTTCTAACTCCTCTTTAGTATTAATTCCTTCCATTCCTAAATCTTCAAAGAAATCTTTATCTAATTCTGGAATTTTAACCTCTTTAACTTCGTGAACTGTAACCTTA
The DNA here is from genome assembly GCA_000432855.1 of Firmicutes bacterium CAG:822. Classification (GTDB taxonomy): domain Bacteria; phylum Bacillota_I; class Bacilli_A; order RF39; family UBA660; genus Coprosoma. Next base: position 3,849 of record HF990839.1, on the reverse strand, counting down.
AATGTTGCATCTTTACCTTTTAGATCTTCTGCATGATAATCTTCTGGGAAAGTAACTTTAACATCTTTTTTATCACCAGACTTAAGTCCAACTAACTGTTCCTCAAATCCTGGAATAAATGTTCCACTACCAATTTTTAAAGAATAGTTCTCAGCTTTACCACCTTCAAAGGCTTTACCACCAACAAATCCTTCAAAATCTATAACTGCTATATCACCCTCAGCAATAGCACCATCTTTTAAAACATCTTCTGCATATCTTTCTCTCATGTTATTAATAGCTTCTTCAATTTCCTCCGCTTCAGCTTTAACTTCGTCTTTTTTAACACCTAAACCTTTGTATTTTCCAAGTTTAACTTCAGGTCTTTTAGTTAAAGTAAATTTAAAAGTAACTTTTTTATCATCGATATTAGTTAAAGCAATATCTGGACGAGCTACTAACTCTTTAACATCGTCTGCATAATCTTTTAATAATTTTTGGTAAGCCATATCTGCAGCTGTATCAGCAGCATCCATATATAAAGATTCTTTACCATATTTTTTGATAAATACATCCTTTGGGGCTTTACCAGGTCTAAAACCATCGATTTTTGCATTTTTATTAGCTTTCTTAAAAGCCTTATCTAAAACCTCTTCCCAATCTTTTCCTTCAATAATAATTTCAATTTCTTTTTCACTTTTCGCCATATTCTAATCCTCCAATTCTATATCCATACACCAAAGCCAATAGCGGCCATACTAAGTAATAAACCAGCTGACCAAAACAGTCTAACGACATCCGTTTCACTCCATCCAAGTTTTTCAAAATGATGATGAAGCGGAGCCATTAATAAAACTTTAGTATGAAATTTACTTATCGCAATCCATTGAATAATAACACTGAGTGTCTCGATAACAAACACACCAGCTACAATAATAAGTGTAACTTCGTGATTTGTTATAATCGCCACACTAGCTAAGGCAGCTCCTAAAGATAAAGATCCAGTATCACCCATAAATATTTTAGCCGGATAACAGTTATACACTAAAAATCCTACTAATGATCCTACTAAGACAAAACAGAAAATTGCAATTGATTCATTACCAGAAGCCCAATCAGCACCCCAAGTAATAAGTCCAAAAGCAAAAAATGCAATTGCTGAAAGCCCTCCAGCAAGGCCATCAAGTCCATCTGTGATATTCACCGCATTACTACTACCAACTAAGACAAATAGTAAAAACATTCCATAAAGCCATCCCAAATCAAGCTTTATACCTAAAGTATGAATATCGACAATCGGTTCATTACCACTACTCAAAAACATATAGAAAAATACTAATGCGACAATTATTTGTAAAACAAGTTTCCAAAATATACTAAGTCCTTCATTATTATGCTTTTTAATAATTAGATAATCATCAATATATCCAAATATCGCATAAGTAATAAAGACAAATAATACGATAAACAAGTTGGTTGAAAACTCGACTTTACCAGTAAGCACCAGAGCTATCATTATCAAAACCGTTGGAATGATAAAAATTATACCTCCAGTTGTCGGTGTTCCGTTTTTCTTTTTATGTCTTTCTCCTAATGTGTTACTAACTTGCTGTCTAATATGTTTCTTCTTCAGCCATTTAATAGCAAAGTAGCCAAAAACGACTGAAACAGAGAATCCTAACATAATTGACAGTACAGCTTTGGCTAATACTAACATATCCTCATCTCCAAGTAGTACAATTATACCATTTTTTTATATAATTTGTACATATTATTTAAAACATTTCTATAAGTTCATCTAGCTTATCGATAACTGGAAATCCCTTGCCATCCATATCTAAATCAAACCTTACACCTATTCCTCCAGCCTTTTTCCATTCGCGTAAATTTTCTGGATAATCATCAACTAAAATAGCATCTTTAACTTTTACCATTTCCGCCTTAGATAACCTTTTCGGCACCGGAATAATCGTTATATTTTTAATATGTTTTCTAACTAATTCCACTTTTAATTCTGCTTCTTTTAAAGAAACAACATGAGTTAAAATAAACACATTAAATTTTGAGCTATCTATAATTTTCTGAATACAATTAAAAGCATCATTGATCTCCTCAGACTCTTCCAAAACTCCACACCAATCTAAATTTTTAAAAAATTGGTAATAACTTTCATAATCTTTGTTTATATTTTCCTCTTCAGCCATTTTATATGATACATCTATCGAATTATAAATAACTCCATCAAAATCAATATATAAATCTTTCATAATTAAACCCCATTCTAAGAAAAAAAGGGACTAATTCCCCTTATTTTAAAGCATCAATTAATTCAGCTTTTTTCATAGTTGAATAACCTTCAACATCTTTTTCTTTAGCTAATTTTTTTAGTTCAGCTACAGTTAATTTACTTAAATCTGTATCTTCCTTTTTAGTTTCCTTCTTAGTTTCTTTTACCTCTTTTTTATCTTTTTTAACTGTTTCTTTAACTTCTTTTTTAGCTTCTACTTTAACAGCTTTTGGTTTATATTCTTTACCCTCAAGTGCTGCTTTAGCTACTTTTACAAGTTCTGCAAATGCTTTTGGATCATCAATAGCTATTTCAGAAAGCATTTTTCTGTTAACTTCAATATTAGCTTTATTTAATCCATCGATAAATTTAGAATAACTAATTTCATTTAATCTACAAGCTGCGTTAATTCTTGTAATCCATAATTTTCTGAAATCTCTTTTTCTATTTTTTCTATCTCTATAAGCATAAGCTCCTGAATGCATAACTTGTTCTTTAGCAGTTTTATATAATCTATGTTTACTACCGAAATAACCTTTAGCTTGTTTTAAAGCTTTCTTTCGGCGTGCGCGATGAATAGTTCCACCTTTAACTCTCATTTAAATTCCTCCTTCAATTATTTTTTAAGTAAATCTTTTAATCTCTTAACATCTGATGAACTCATTTCTGATTCATGATGTCTTCTTCTTCTTGATTGGTTACTCTTATGGGTTAACTTATGATTTTTCATAGCTGGTTGAAATTTAACTGAACCACTTTTTCTAACCTTAACTACTTTAGATAACCCTTTATGTGATTTTGCTTTAATCTTAGCCACAAACATTCCTCCTATTTTTCTTTAATTGGCGCAAGTATCATTGCCATAATACGACCATCAATTTTAGGTGCTTGCTCAATAACAGCAATATCTTTAACTGCGTCTGCAAAGCGCATTAAAACATCTTTACCTAAATAGCTATGTGTAATCTCACGTCCTTTAAAACGAATACTTACCTTTACCTTATGACCTTTTTTCAAATATTTAGATGCGTTATTTAATTTAGTGTTAAAATCATGAACATCAATCGTTACAGATAACTTATACTCTTTCATATCTAAGTTAGCTTCTCTTTGTTTCTTCATGTTTTCTTTTTGTTTTTTCTTATTTTCATATTTATAACGATTATAATCCATTATCTTACAAACTGGTGGTTTTCCACCCGGATTCATAAGTACTAAATCGAATCCTGCATAATCAGCCAAAGTAAGTGCATCTTTAATCGGTTTAACACCTAATTGTTCTCCATTTGGACCTATTACCATAACTTCTTTTGCTCGTATTTGATCATTGATATACAAATCTTTATCTCTTGCGATACTAGACACCTCCAATAAAAAAGTGAATACAAAGTATCCACTAAAATGCACATTAAATAAGTAATAAATTTCTTATCGGCATTAAACCCATCACTTACTTGCAATCGGGTGAGAAGTGGATACTTCTTCTTTCCTTTTTCAAATTACAACAATGATTATACATATAAAGCATATGTTTGTCAAGTTTTTATATACCATTTGTTAATCCTTTTTTAAAAAGATACCTT
>HF990838.1 GCA_000432855.1 Firmicutes bacterium CAG:822 | reverse complement strand
TCAAGCTTTTTATTAATATATTTTTAAGCGATTGCCATACAAAATAAAGCATTATTTTTTTAAATGTGATAAAATTTATAAAGAAAGGAATGATCCAATGTTAGATTTAGAATCTGTAAAAGGAATAGTAATTACTCAAGACGGACAATATTATCCATTTGGAAAACAACAATCACCAGATCAAAAAGTTTTAACATCAGATAACTATCACGACACTGCTTTCAAAAAAGATATTGTTCCTCAAAAATGGTTTCAAGACTTAAATTATAATTTTAGCATTCAAAACATGTACTATCACACTACAGAACTTAGTTCAAAAGGCCTAATATTTATCTTTCATGATATTATTCCACCAAATAAACCCATATACATTATTCAAACAACAATAAATTTAACTGATGAACAAAAAAATTTTTTTAAAGAAAATTATCAATACTTAAAAGAACTAAATAATAAACCAAACACTATTTTTGAAGCCACAGCTTATAATCAAGATCGAAGTTCAGTTTGGCGAACCTGTGTTGATAATTTAGATCAATTTTATGAACTATTGCACATTAATAAAACATACAAATTAAAATAATATAGATATGCCTATATTATTTTTCATTTAATCAATTTTAAATTTCCTTTTAAAGGAGTAACTTTCCATCCAACAAGTTCATCCTCATATGGCTTATAAATGTTGTTTAATAAATAAACTCTCTTATGAAAATAAAAACCAAAAGCAATTTCTGCAAAACTATTAGGACCAATATAATTTTCAATACCGTTTTTCGTCACATTAACTATCAAAATTATTTCATTATCTAGATTACATATTTTATCAAAATGAATTCTAGAAGCAGAATTTTTATCTAAATCCTCAAAACATTCTTTAGGAACCAATACATTATAACCATCTTTTTCTAAAGCTTCAGCAACCTCTAAAATCTTATCTTTAACTTTCATACTTCCACATAAAACAATATTTTTCATTTTATATCGCCCCACAATACATTTACTAGAAATAATTATATCACTATTTCCAATTTTTACAGAACAAAATGCCAAAATAAATTTTGACATTAGCTTACCTCACG
>HF990837.1 GCA_000432855.1 Firmicutes bacterium CAG:822 | reverse complement strand
TCGGTATCATTTTAACTAATGTTTAACATTTGAGGTGTTTTCGCTATTATTTTTAATTTTATCATATATAATTGCCATAGCATATTTAAAGTTTTCATTAGCTTCGATATTCATCATTAAGTCATTGTATTTTTCGTTTTCAATCGGATAAGAAAATATACATAAATCTTCGGCTGGGACGTTTTTCTTTGTTCTTAAAATCGTTTCCATTTTAGCAATATCCGCAGTTATAGCATCATATTTTTCGGTTCCTTTAAAATCTAAGACGGCTTTTATCATTATAAATGTCATAATACTATGACCAAATTCTTTTTCAAAATAATCATCTAACAATTTAAATTGATCGCGGTAGTCATTCGCACTACTAATAAAAGAGTAATCTTTATTATATATCATCATTACAAGTTTAACTAGATCATACTTTTTATAATGATGTTTATGCATCGTATATTTAATAGCCTCATCGATAATATCATAAACTGGGTTTTTAAACTCCATTTTTAATCGCATATTTAAAGTATTTTCGTCAGTCATGTTATCCCCTTCTTTACCATTCTCATTATATCAAAAATTACTGATAAAAAAAAGAGCTAAAGCTCTTCATCAATAGTTATATTACTCTCAATTAAAGACATAGTTTTCGAATTAGCAATAATCTCAACGTTTACTTCACTTAGTTTAGAATAATTATATATTTTATTATCTTTTAAGTTATCGATAAAATTATTATATCTTTGCTTATCACTATTATAATTATCAATATAACTATAATCTAATGAAATATAATTATATGTCTGTTCACACTTATGTTTATCAACACTATAAGAACACTCGTCAGATGGGAATGTATAATTTTCTTCGTTATATATATTTACATCGACACTGTCCTCATCGTAAGTAATTTTTAATCTAAAAGTATTGTCAGCTAGTTTATCATCAATTTTTTGAGAAATATTTCCATTTAATTTGTAATCTATGTAGACGTTTGAATCGGTAGTAAATTCTTTTTCCATGGTTTCTAAATCATAGGAAACTGGAACCTCATCAATATATTCAATGTTTGTAACCATATCGACAAAGAAGAATGTTCCAAAAACTGTAATGATTAATCCAATAAAGAATGGAATTATAGTAGTTTTACCTTTTGAAAATACAAGATTGAATACTAAGATAGTGAACCAAATAAACATAGCTGAGATACCTAATAATAATAAGGTTAGTCCAAGAAGGTCAATTCCTTTAATCCAATAGAAAATTGATAAAAATAGTCCAAGAGCAGAAGCTATATCTACACAAAATAGCGGAAATAGGACAAAAATTACAACCCATATTTTTAACATTAGTAGTAATACTGATCCAACGGTTGGTCCATTTTTGTGAATTATTTTCACTGGTCTATCATCATTTGTTTTCTCTTTAGTTTCTTTTTTTACTTCTTTCTTTTCTTCACTATTTATTTTTTGTTCATTATTTGTACTATCGTTTTTGAAATACTGCTTAAATAAAGCAATAATAACTAATAAACTGATTCCAAAATAAAGGGCGACAAAAAGTATTAAAATAAAGACTTTTACTAAACCACTTAATGGAGAAAAGAATGTATCTGCGAATGAAAAACCTAACTCTTTAAATATTCTAAATGGTATAGTCATAACAGCTAGTATAATTAAAGTAAAGAAAATTTTAATTATTATTTCAAAGGCAAGGTTTAAATTCATCTCAGTATCATTATCTTTAATGTTATTCGCAAACTCTCTAGTCATATTAGCTAATTTATTCGCGCCTTTTTTGATAAGTTTCTCTCCTTCTTCGGTAATTTTACTAAAGCTTCCTTCATCTTTATGATTGTACTTTGGGTTTATTTTATAGGCTTCTAGTATTCCACTGACCAATTCGTCTAAATCGCCAAAATCTTTAACCGCTTCTTCTTCGGTTTGACCATGTTTAACTTTTTCTTCGATGGTATCTTTATATTCACCAATAATATCTTGTCTTTCTTTATCATTTAAAATCGATAATTCTCTTTCTAATTTGTTTAAAAACTCCTCTTTATTCATTCTCATCACTCTCCTTAATAAAATTATTTACAGAATCACTAAATTCTCTCCAAACATCTTTTAATTCTTTAAGTCTTTTTTGACCTAAAACGGTGATTTTATAGTATTTTCTAGATGGTCCCTCTGTTGATTCTTGTAAGTATGTTTCAAAATAATTTTCATTAGTTAGTCTTTTAAGCAATGGATAAATGGTTCCTTCATTAACGTCGACAACTTTGGATACTTCTAAGACTAATTCATAACCGTACATATCACGTTTATTAACTGAAACTAAAACTATAAGTTCCAATACTCCTTTTTTAAATTGTGAATTCATAAATCACCTCTTCAATGACATTATATTCTAACTACTTGGTATTGTCAAGTACTAAATTATAAAAAGTAGTTAGATAATTGTCAACTGCGGTTAAAACAATTGAAAATATTTTTTAAATGTAGTATACTTATTTTGATAGGAGGCTAGAAAATGAACGATAGATATCCATATGGTTATGAATCTGCTGGCAGTCCAACTGGAGCTTATAATGGTGATTACCTATCACATGAAGATCAAGAGATAAAAACTAGTCAAAATTTAGAAACGATTGAAAGACTATTTGATGAATGGGATGACGAAGATAAAAGTACATCAGAAACATTTAGTTTAGATGATCAAAGTTTTGAAAGTAATCCTTTATCATATAATACAAATGAAAGTGTTACCCCTACCTCATCAGAAACTAGTTCATTTTATAATGAGCCTTCACATGATATGAAGTATGAGAGTTCTACTGATCCGATGGATCAAACAAGAGAAATTGATAGTGTTGATTTAGCTGAGTTAAAGGCTTTACAAGAAGAACTACATAGATTATATGATGAGCCTGAACCAGAGGTTATTCAAGATAATCCTAGTCAAACACAAAGTAAAGGAAAAACATTAACTAAAGCCACCAAACAAGGAATTGCCTTTTCAAATGGTAGTTTAACAAGAACATTTTTAGATTGTGCGGTATTATGTTTTGTTACAGCTTCAATGGGATTTGCTTTTCTTATGAACATAATTAGTCATATATAAAAATAAAAATAGTTTAGCTATTTTTATTTTTTATAAACTCTCTGAGCATTTTTGTAAGTGCTCTTTTTTCTATTCTCGAAACATAACTTCTGGAAATACCGAGTTCTTTAGCAATTTCTTTTTGAGTAATTTCATCATGGCCATCCAAGCCATATCTTTTAATGATTATTTCTTTTTCTCTATCAGTTAAAACTTTAAAATATTTTTTAAGTAATTTTACATTATCTTTTATATGAATATCTAAAGCGAAGTCTGGTTTATCGGTTTTTAATATGTCCAAAAATGTAATGGCATTTCCTTCTTTATCAAAACCAATAGGTTCGTCAATACTTATGTTTTTACTATTTTTCTTATCAGATCTAAAAAACATTAAAATTTCATTTTCTATACACCTTGCACAATAAGTAGTAAGCCTAGTTTTATGCTTGAAAGAATAACTATCGACACCTTTTATTAATCCAATAGTACCAATACTTATTAAGTCATCAGACATTTCTGAACCATGATCATACTTTTTTACAATATGGGCTACTAAACGTAAATTATGTTCTATCAGTTTATTTCTGGCCTCTGTATTTCCCATGTTAGCTAACTTAATATATTTTTCTTCATCTTCTTTAGATAATGGATCTGGGAAAACATTATTAGAATAAGATGCTGTAAAAAGATAGAAATCTTTGAACAACTTTTTAAATAAATTAAACATTAAATCACACCTCTAGTTAAAATATATGTGCTTTAAATATCAAAATGCTAAAATAGAAAATTATGGACACGCAAAAAGGATGATTTTTATCATCCTAAAATCTTTCTTAAACTAATTTTCTTCATTTACGATTTCATGACATCTTGGACATAGATGATCAGTTAAATCGATTTCATTAAAGTAATTCCAACATCTTTCACATCTTTCACCATCGAATTTTTGAACTTGAACTCCGCAATACTCATATTTTGGAAGTTCTTCAGCGGTTAAGATGACATCAGATACGATAAATAATTGTTTTAATTTTGTTAAAATTGGTTTTAATGTTTCTTTATCTTCTTCACGAAGTTTCAAGAAGACTTTAGCTTCTAATGATTTACCAATAATCTTTTCATTTCTAGCTTCTTCTAAGGCTTTATAAACATCGTTTTTAATACCGAAGAATAAGTCGAAGATTTCTCTTAATTCTACTTCATTTTTATATGTTTTTGCTTCTGGGAAGTTTTCTAGATGAACACTCTTCTCTTTTTTTCCTGGAAGTAATTTATATACTTCTTCACTTGTGTAAGGTAAAATTGGCGCCATTAATTTAATTAATGAAGTTAAGATTTCATATAACACAGTTTGAACACTTCTTCTTTCATCACTATCAGCTTTTTCAATGTATAAAATATCTTTTGTAAAATCTAGATAGTAATTAGAAAGTGAATTTACATAATTATTGATGATTTTATAAATTTCATCATAATTATAATTGTCATATTCTTTAATAACTTTTGTGATAATATCATTTAATTCAACGAGCATATATTGATCAGCAGGTGGTAATTTATCATAAGATACTTTATCAGTATCTGGATTAAAGTCAAATAAATTTCCAATCATAAATCTATAAGTGTTCCTAATTTTTCTATAAGATTCTTTAACTTGAGCAAGTAATTCATCACTAAATCTAACATCTTCGGTATAATCAACACTAGCAACCCAAAGTCTTAAGATGTCAGCTCCTTGTTTACCAACAACATCCATTGGTCTAACAATGTTTCCAATACTTTTACTCATTTTCAAACCTTTACCATCTAAGACAAATCCAGCTGACACTAATTCTTTATAAGGACTGTGTCCACTATAGGCCATACTACAAATTAATGATGAGTTAAACCATCCACGATATTGGTCTGAACCTTCTAGATAAACATCTGCTGGATATGGCAATTTTCTTTCTAACAAGGTTCCAGCCCAAGATGTTCCTGAGTCAAACCATACATCCATAATGTCAGTTTCCTTAGTAAAGTTACCATTTGGACTTGCAGGATTAGTATATCCTTTTGGAAGTAAGTCTTTAGCATCTCTTTCAAACCAAACGTTTGAACCATATTTTCTAAATAAAGAAGCAACATGCATCATAACATCATAATCAACAATTTCTGAACCGTCTTCATTGTAGAAGATTGGAATTGGTACGCCCCAAGCTCTTTGTCTTGAAATACACCAATCCCCCCTATCTTTAATCATGTTATAAATTCTAGTTTTACCCCAATCAGTATGGAATTTAACATTGGTATCTAATTCTTTTAAGATGTCATCTCTAATCTTATCAACACTACAGAACCATTGTTTAGTAGCTCTAAAGATGATAGGTTTTTTAGTACGCCAGTCATGTGGATATGAGTGAGTAATATATTTTAACTTTAATAAATAGCCATTTTCTTCTAACCATTTTGGAATTTCTTTATTGGCGTCGTCGACAAATAAACCTTTAAACATTCCAGATTCTTCGGTTAAGATACCTTGGTCATTGACGCCGTTAACCATACCTAAATTGTATTTTTTACCAACGTTGAAGTCATCTTCACCATAGGCTGGTGCGGTATGTACTAGTCCGGTTCCAGCATCTAAAGTAACGTGATCAGCAGTAACAACTGGAGCCGTTCTATCCATAAATGGATGTTTATAAATAACGCCCTCTAAATCAGTTCCTTTAAAGCTAGAAACTTTTTCATATTCATCAAAACCAAATTCTTTCATTAAATCATCTAAAAGTTTAGTTGCAATAATATAGTTGTCATTACCAACTTTTACTTTAGAATATTCAAAGTCTGGTCCGGCGCATACTCCCATATTTCCAGGTAAAGTCCATGGAGTTGTTGTCCAAATAACTAATTTATCTCCTTCGTTTACAAATTCATTACCTTCAGTTACTGTAAATGCGACGTAAATTGATGGATCGGTTTTATCTTTATATTCGATTTCTGCTTCAGCTAAAGCAGTTTCACTACTTGGTGACCAATAAACTGGTTTTAATCCTTTGAAGATTAATCCTTTTTGGGCCATTTTAGCAAATACTTCAATTTGCCTAGCTTCATATTCTGGATTTAAAGTAATGTAAGGATGATCCCAGTCGGCAATAACGTTTAAGCGTTTAAAGTCATCCATTTGGGTTTCTACTTGTTTTAAAGCGTATTCTTTACAATATTCTCTGAATTCAGCCACACTCATGCTTTTTCGATCAACACCACTATTAGTAACAGCTTGTTCAATAGGAAGACCATGAGTATCCCATCCAGGAATATATTCAACATAATATCCTTCCATCATTTTAGAACGGTTAATAAAGTCTTTTAAGATTTTATTTAAAGAATGACCTAAATGAATATTACCATTCGCATATGGTGGGCCATCGTGCAGGATAAATGGTTTATTGTTTTTATTTTTGTTTTTAATTAGATTATATAAATCCATTTCGTCCCATTCCTTGCGTTGTTTTACTTCATTTTCAGCCAAATTACCGCGCATTTTAAATTCGGTTTTTGGCATTAATAATGTGTCTTTATAATCCATAAATACATCTCCTTATTTTATAATTTATTATTTAACTCCCTTTTTTAATCCTTTACCACCATTATATTCACTTAAAATGTTAGAGGTAAAACTTGATGTTTTACGCATTTCATTTTTGTAATCTTTAATAGCAGATTTGATTAATTCATCTGTTAAAGTCTTATATTTTTTACCTTTAGGTTCATACAAATAGAATGCGAGAGAACCAGGAATAGTATTTGGTTCGTTAACATATATATCGCCAGTTTCACGATTTACTAAATAATCTATACGGCAAACACCTTTTAAATTTAAAGTTCTGAATACTTGTTTAGATATTTCATATATTTTATTAGTCATTTCTTCTGGGATATTTGCAGGAACTTCAAATTCACTTGTAGACATTGAATTTGGCGTTTTAGCTGAACCTTTCATGCCCTTACCTTTGCCGCCACCTAAATATTTATCTTCAAAGGTTAAGAGTTCATGTTTCATCTTCATTTCAGCGACTAAACTTGTTTCATAATATTCATAGGTTCCACAAACCGCACAATTTAATTCTAGTAGGTTTGGTATCATTTCTTCAACAACTATTTTTCTTTCGTATTCTAAAGCTTCGTCTATTTTTGTCTCTAGTTCATTTCTACTATGAGCTACACCAATACCGATAGTACTACCTAAATTAGCTGGTTTAACAATTACTGGATACCCTAAGGTTTCTACCTTATTTAATATTTCGTCTTTATTCATACTATATTCGTAATCATAGAACCAAACATATTTAGGTGTTTTAATATCATTAGCTTCTAATACTTGTTTTAAGACTACTTTATCTTGACCTAAAGCAGCTCCTAAAACTGAAGGTCCAACAACTGGAAGACCTAATGTTTCTAAGAAACCAGCTAAAGAACCATCTTCAACTCCTTTACCATGGACAATTGGGAAAGCTACATCAATTGTATTAACGTTTCTTCCGAAAAATCCTTTTACTTTTTGAAGAACAATATCTTTATCTTTACGACATATAGTTATCTCTTTGACAAACTTTTTCATGTTATCAAAGTATTTAAATGTATCCATATCTCTTAAGGCTGCCCCAGTATAAAAGTGACGATCCTTACTAATATATATAGGTACTATTTCATATTTTTCTTCATCAATATTTTCCATTGCTTGTAAGGCTGAGATTATACTTACTTCATGTTCAACTGAATCTCCACCAAAAATAACTCCAACTTTAATCATTATAAATCACTCCTTTATTTTTCATTAAATATATCTGGTAAGTCATTTTCCAAAAGCACATAAGTCTCATTTTCTTTTAAGGTTTGTACTAGTGGGAATGCTTTTAAAACATCATTTATTATATGAATTTTGTTTTCATCATAACCTTTTTCTTTTAAGCCATCTTGAATCGGTTTTGTTTTTTCAGCGCCAACCAATACCACTTCATCAGCACAATCAGCTATTTGCATACCGAATTCTTTGTTTTTGGCATATTCTTCATTGCCAAGTTCAATCATTCCTGGAGTTACAACAATATGTTTTCCAGGCATTAGTTTTAAAACGTCTAAGGCCATTTTAGCTCCAGTTGGGTTTGAATTATAGGCATCATCGATAATAGTAATGTCTCCATTTCTTTTTAATTCTAGGCGGTGTTCAACGGGTTTTACTTTTGAAACACCAGCTTGTAATTGTTCGATAGTCATACCAAATTCTATGCCTAAAGCAATACCAGCTAAAATATTATAGACATTGGCATATCCTAATAACTTAGTTTCAAATTGATATGGTTTATCATCACCTTTGAAATAACAATCAAATTTAGTTCCTTTAGGACTTAAGGTAATGTTTTTAGCTCGGACGTCGACATCTTCACTATCGATACCGATCCATTTTATTTTACAGTTATTTTTTATTTTATAACTTCTTTGCCATTCATCATCACCATTTAAAATTCCGATACCATCACTAGGTAATGATTCTATTAATTCAAATTTAGTCTTTTGAATATTTTCTCTTGAACCAAAGGTGGCCAAATGAGCAACACCAATTCTTGTAATAATACCATATTTTGGATGAACTAAATCACAAAGTTCTTTAATGTCCCCTTCTTGACAGGCACCCATTTCGGCAATAAATACATCGGTAAATTTATCTAAGTAGTTATTAATTGTAATCATCAAGCCAAACGGGGTATTGAAATTTTTAGGGGTTGGCATTGAATTATATTTAATATTTAAAATATCATTTAAAATGTTTTTACTACTTGTTTTACCATAACTTCCAGTAATACCTATTACTTTTAAGGATTTCATACTTTTAATTTTATTAATGGCTTTATGTTTAAAATACAAACCGACTAGACTTTCAACTGGGGTATTTATTAATAAAGCAATTAAAATATATAAACAGTTCAGATAAGCAAGTAGTCCTAATATTAAGTAACAATAAACTAAATTGATTTCGTTTACGAAGAAACACATAATTATTATTGGAAGTAATAAAACAATTGTATTTGTGACAATCAATCTTTTTACTCTAGCGGTGTATTTAAGGGGCAATTTGTTTTGAGATTTTTTTCTTTCTAAAAGCAAATTGGCTGTTAAAATTAAATATAAAACGTTAAAGCACAATATCAATAGTGGTAAATTACCAATAAAGATAAACACTATTAATAACACAAAAAATATACTATAATCTTTGAATCCTTTCGCGGGATTTTTAGCCAGCCATTTTAAATATGTTTTTTTGCGGTTGTACTTATTTTGCTGAAGCATATGTATAGAATTACCGCTTTTTAAGAAAACATAAATGAAATAAATAATAACGGAAATTAGAAATTCTTTTGCCATATTATTTCTCCTTTATAAAGTTTTTTATGATACGATTTGTCTGGCCTAATCTTTCTAAATAGGCGTAATGTGTACAACCATCATACTGAATAACCGCTGCATCGGGCATTAATGATTCTAATTCGTAAGCATCGGCAATTGACACTGCCTGATCATTAGTACCCCATATAATTATAGTTGGACATTTAATTTTTTTGACATCTTCAGTTATATCAGTATTAACATGTCTAACTAATATATCGCGCATCATTGGGCTAGCATTTCGATAATCAGTAGAACCCATGTGTTTTTTCATAGTTTCAGCTAATTTATTTAATCCAGGTAAAGTTTTTAACTTCTTTAATGTTTTTACTTTTAAACTATTTGGATTTTTCTTAACTTTAAAAGGACTACCAAATAAGACTAGTTTGTTTACTGGATACATACTCGCATATAATAAACTTAATTTACCGCCAAATGAATGACCAATTAAAATAGGATTTTGAACATTTAAACTATTAAGTAGTTCATGAATCATATCTACAAAATCATTTAAGCTCCATACTTCTTTTGGCTCTTCACTTTTTCCATGTCCAGGAAGGTCGATAATAATAACATCATTATCAGTTAAACTATCACCAACAGGTTTCATCATTTCGATGTTTTGACCCCATCCATGTAATAAGACAACTGTCTGATTATTTATATTACCATATCTAACGTAATTTATATCAATATTTCTATATTTAAACATTTCATTCACCTACTTTTAATTATAACATACAACCATTATTACGACAATAAAAAACCGCCCTTAGATTAAGGACGAGTTTACCCGCGGTACCACCTTATTTTACTTCAAAGTACACTTAATAACTATAACGCGTTACCGTTCTTATTTACTCTGGTTCAAAAAGAAACATCAAGAGTGATCTATATATTAATTAGCTGTTAGTTTTCACCAAATTACTAACTCTCTTTGAAACTAAATTTAATATACCGTCTCTATCATCTGCATTTATATATCTAGTTTATCCATATCGTCGATAATTTCAAGTTGGGATTCGACGATATTTTTAAGACGACGTTTCAAAACATTAATATTTCTTTTCATCATATCGGCATCATTTTCGATTTTTTCAGCTTTAATTAAAGCTTCATTAACGATTCGACTGGCGTTTTTCTTGGCATCGTCTAAGATTATTTCGCTTTCGCGGTGAGCGGCGACTTTTAACTGGTCAGAGGTTTTTTGAGCCATTAGGATAGCTCTATTTAAAGTGCTTTCCATTCTTTCGTATTGTTCGAGTTTTTCTTTTAAAGCGCTAGTTTCGTCAATTTTTGACTTTAAGCGTCTAATTTCATCATTTTTATCAACTATTAATTTATTTTTAGCATCAATATCAGCTATCATCTTTTCGACTCTTTTAATAACTTGATCTAAAAAGTTATTAACTTCATCAGGATCATAACCTCTCATGACTCTTGTAAATTTTTCCATAAACTCGACCTCACCTCGGCGATGTACGCCCTATATTCTTTTATTTACCACTCTATATCTATATTATTGTTATCGTGAATTCCTTTACCTTCAGTATCATTAGTTATTTTACCTTGAACACTGACATTATTTGGTGTACATAGGAATATGCCACCACCAATTTTTTGCAAATCCCCACCAATTGCATAAATTGTACCACTTAAGAAATCAACAATTCTTTTAGCCTGTTCAGGGGTAACTCTTTTCAAGTTAACGACTACAGTATTTCTTTTCTTTAAATGATCAGCAATTTGTTGTGATTCAGAGTAAGCTCTTGGCTCTAATAAAATCATTTTAGCGCCGCCTTCTTCAGTTAAAGCCTCCTCTGTTTTTAAATCATAGTATTGGTCATTTGATGGTGCAGCAAAAACATCTTCTTCTTCACCCATGATTTTTTTTATTAAACCCATATTTATCCTCCTTAAGTTTTTTTCAAAACTACTTTCTTTGCTATACTTAATTTTATCATAGATTTAGGAAAAAGAAAATGTTTTTTTCTTTACTTTTCTTATTTTGTGTAAAGTAAGCCATAAAATACCAATTATTTTTTATTTAATGTTATATTTAGCTTTTGCTACTTTCTATTTCTGATATAATTATTCTAAAGGAAGTATGATTTATGGCAAAAAGAAAACTTAGGAACAAAA
>HF990836.1 GCA_000432855.1 Firmicutes bacterium CAG:822 | reverse complement strand
GTGAGGTAAGCTAATGTCAAAATTTATTTTGGCATTTTGTTCTAGGAAAGATATTAATAGAGGGGTATTTGGAAATAATTATAAATTTAATTCTTATATATTTGATATAATTAGAGTGGTTATGGAAATTGAAAGTGAAGCTAGAAAATGTGGTAAATATGAGGAGTTTAAAGAGCAGAACAAATATTTACAAATAGTAACTTGTCTTTAAATGATTTTTGAGATGGAAACTTGAAATGTTGAGGTGGCTTCAAATATTAAAAATGAACTGTATAAATTAATTTTATAAAATTTCGGCGATTTAAGTGATGTAGATAAAGATTTACTTTCTAGCCGGGTATCCCTTGATGTTATTAAAGAGTTTGATAATTATTGTCAAGGCTTTGGAGAGGTGAATATAAATGGAAATAGCAATAGTTTATGATTCAGTTACGGGTAATACGAGAAATTTAGCTGAGGCTATTGATAATGAATGTAAGAACGCTAAAGTTTATAAAAAATATGATGAAAATATTTTGAATGCGGATTTGGTTTTTGTTGGTTCTTGGACAGATAAGGGTAGTCCAAGCGATAAAATAAAGCTAGTTTATCGAAAACTCCATAATAAAAAAATTTTTGTTTTTGGTACATGTGGTTTTGGTGGTGATGAAAAGTATTATAAATTACTCTTTGAAAATACTCGAAAATATATAAATGAAGATAATGAAATTTTGGGTTATTATTTTTGCCCAGGTAAATTATCAAACGGAGTAAAAGAAAAATACGAAAGTTTATTAAATCAAAAACCGGGTGATAAAAGAATAATGAAAATGATAGAAAATTTTAATAAGGTTTTAGATAGACCTAATGAGGATGATTTAAACGATTTTAGGAAAAAGATAAGGAAAGTTATCAATGCAGGTTAGTCATGAATTTGGTCCATATATTAATAAAGACAGTAAAGTCCTTATTTTAGGTTCTATTCCGTCGGTTAAGTCTAGAGAGCTTGGATTTTATTATATGCATCCACAAAATAGATTTTGGAAATTAATGAGTGATTTATTAAATGAAGATTTTCCAAACACAATAGAAGATAGAAAAGAATTTTTAAAAAGAAATAACATTGCTTTATGGGATGTACTTGACTCTTGTGATATAAATGGTTCTAGTGATAGTTCAATTAAAAATCCTAAAGTAAATGATATAAAAAAGTTAATCCAAGGAACTGATGTTAAATATATTTTTGTGACGGGTAAAAAAGCTTTGGAATTATATAATAAATATTGTTATAACGATGTTTTAATTAAAGCGATTTATTTGCCATCTACTAGTGGAGCTAATTGCGCATTTAGCTATGGTAATTTAAAAAGTAAATATAAAATTCTTATAAAATATTTGAAAAAAGAATAATTTTCTTTTTTTTTATAAAAAAATAGGTTATAATTATATTATAGGGAAGGGGCGGTTAAAAATGATTTTGAGAAAGCCTTATGCGTTTTTTATAAAATATTTTAAATTGCTACATGCTGTAATTGCTGTTTTAGTGGCCTTTTTGTTATACCGTTCTTTTACACTTTACAATTTTTTTAGAGCTTATGTAGTTAATTATAGTTCAGCATTAAATGAATTATCTCCAAGATCTCTTATGAATGTTTACAGTCTTATAATGGTTTTGGGAATTATTATTTTAATAATAGTATTATTGTCGGTAATGATTTATAAGAAAAAACCTAAAGCACTATATATATTTAGTTTAATTGTTTATATAGGGGTTATTGTTTTATATGGAATTACTTATCCAATATTAAGAGATATTAGTGCTTCTATTTTAGATGTGAGATTTTCAAGTGCATTACGTGATTTTTTTATGATTGCGGTAGGTTTACAGTTTGTCACTTTAATTTGGTATATTGTAAGAGCAACAGGCTTTGACATTAAGCAATTTGATTTTGGTACAGATTTACAAAAACTAGATATAAATGAAAAAGATAGTGAAGAAATTGAAGTGGCTTTGGAGTTTGACCAAAATAAAGTTAATAGGAAAATTAGGTATAATCTGAGACAGCTTAAGTATGTGTATGTTGAAAACAAGTTTTTAATTAATACTGTTATAATTATTTTGGTCGTAGTGTCAGCTTTTATGATTTACTTTAACATTGGAGTTTATACTGCTTCATATAATCAAGGAACATCATTTACAGCTAGTGGAATAGTGATGAATATAAGAGATAGTTATTTGACACAGACTAATCCTTTAGGAACTACTTTAACTGGTGATATGATAGTTGCTGTAAAAATGGATATTAAAAATAATGGTAGTGTAAATACTACTTTAAATACTGGACTTACTACACTTATAGTTGATGGTAATTCGTATGGCCAAAATGTCAATTATGCGAAAGAGTTGTATGATTTAGGAACGGCATATACGGGTCAACAATTAAGCGATGAATTTAGAAGTTATATTTTAGCTTTTATTGTACCAAAAGAAGATGCTAATAAAGAGATGGTTTTGAAGTTTAATGATAATGTTAGTTATGTTAAAGGTGAAATAGGCGCTAAAAACATTATGGTTACTTTAAATCCTATTGATTTGACGGAGAAAAAGGAAGAACATTCTTGTAAGCTTGGAGAAGAAGAAAATTTTGAAGATAGTGTTGTGGAAGGTTCGACTTTTAAAATAAATAACTATGAAATAAATGATAGATTTAAATTAAATTATAAATATTGTTATGCAACTGATAAGTGTATTGATTCGAGTGAGTATTTAACACCGTCAACTACAGGAAATTATTTAAAAACTTTAATGAAGATTGATGGGGAATTTAGTATAGATAAAAATGTCAATAGTAGTCAAATTGCTTCAGTTAATGCATTTTTAAATACTTTTGCGACAATTAGTTATAAGCTAAATGACAGTTGGGTAACTAGGAGAATAAATACTGATTCAATTAGACCTAAGGTTGCTCAGGATGATACATATTATTATATCGAAGTGCCAAGTGACGTTAAGAATGCTAGTGAAATATATTTAACTTTTACTGTTCGTAATCAGACATATAAATATATTTTAAAATAATAATATGTTGTGCTATAATAGAGGGGAGGATACGCAAGTGAGATTTAAACGGATGAAGTATATGCTTTTTGCTTTAATATGCATGGGCGTTACTCCTTTAATAACGCATGCAGAATGTGATTATCAAAGACAAGCAGAGCTATCAAGAATAGCTAGCAATGTTCAATTTAGTTATAATTACAATATGAATGAAGGGTTAACTTTTACTTTATATGTAAATAATTTAACTGATGATATTTACGTCGTTGATAGTTATGGACAAAGACTTAGTGGGACTGGTGAAAAACAGCTAATATATTCGCCTAGTCGTGTTTCTGGTTTTCAAAGTGGAGATCAGGTAAGGTTTGAAATTTATTCAAATGATAGTAATTGTCCTAATAACCTTCTTATAACTAAATATGTGAACTTTCCAATATTTAATCCATATTCAAATCTCGATGACTGTAAACAAAATCCCAATTTTAAATATTGTCAGATATGGATGGATACAAGTTCGGTAACGCATGAACAATTTACTAGTGAATTAAATAGTGCTAAAAATCAACCGACAGAAGAGGCTGAAGAAATAAAACAAAGTATATTTGAAGAAATTTTATCTGTTTTGGCTCGTCCTCAGATAATGATTGTTGGTTCAATATTATTAATTCTAGTTTTAATTAGTTTATTTATATATATTTTAAAGAGAAAAAATATAAAGGGAGGTAAGCTTTAGATGAAATTAAAAAAGTTTTTACTTATTTTTATGAGTTTGCTTATTTTACCGATGATGCTATCTGTTGAGCCTGTTCAAGCAGCTTGGGTCGGTTCAAGTACAGGATGGTCTGGCTCTTCAGCTACTAGAGGTGGTACTTGGAACAACCTTGTCGTAGGAGTTAGAGCAACGGCGGTTGACAAGAACGGTAAGCGTTTATCACTTACGGTTAATGGAAGACAATATATTAGTAAAAGTATAGATTATTATGGTAGTACAAGTCAGGTTGGTAATGGATTTAATGCTAGTGTTCGTACTGGTTCTACACATAGTGTATGTACGTTGGCTAACGGAACTAAAACATTATGTTCAAAGCCCGATGTTGCTCATGGCGCAAACTTTGAGGCAGGGGGATATAGTTTTGAAAACTGGCCATATCAAAATGTCCTACCTTTACCAATTGGTGAGGAATTGGGTTCGCAATCAGTAGTTAATAAGTTAAATAATATGATTGCTAATTTAGGAACTACTAGATATGAGAGTCAGGCTGATAATTTATTTTATCGTTTGATGGGACAACCATTAACATTCTTTCAGCAGAATGCAAGTGGTAACTGTGAAGAGATTAAAGAGACAATTTCATCAGCATATATAATTTTTGAACCGTTGGGTCAAATTGCTCCATATGTTGGAACGGCATCTGAACTTGCGCTTCTTTATGGGGCTCGCGGTAGTAATTATTCTAAAAGAGTTATACCGATGTTATATAACGCGATATCAGTCCCTACTAATCCAGGAAATCTTGGACTTACTTATTTCACACCGGTTTCAAGTGCGGTAGGTCTTGGTGATTATAGAAAAATACAATCAGCTGTTACTAATACGCATATAGGTTATGGTGTTGGTATTTTGGCTTATGGATTAGAGTTCGTAGATCCTAATCAAGGATGGGCTTGTGATTTCGATTATACGATAGATGCGGCATGTGTCAATTGTAATTCTAATGATTCGGAAAATAAGGCTTATATCATTCAGGATACTAATGATTGGGATGCAATTTTTGCTAGTAAAAAATCAGACAATAAAAATGTTGTTAGTTACTATGATAAAGGTAATGGAGTGTATTGCCGTGAAGAATATACAGTGTATTTACCAAATGTCAACAATACGGTTTATGTTGAACCTGGTAGATATTTTACGGTAAATCCTTCGGCCTCAGCTTTGGAGGAAGTTGCTTCTCATTCGGCTATCCCAAATATGAAACCAATTAAGGTTACTAAAAAACGTGAGTGCCGGGTTAATCCAGAGGAAAATAGTTCTAATGCTTCAGCAATTTTAGATACTTTTAGAATAAATTCTGAATATGATTTTAAAGGTAAAACGGGAACGGTTAGTTTTAAATATAATGAGGTTTACGATGATAGCCGATATAATATGGATGATACTGAAGATTTAAATGCATATGATGAAGCTAATAATTACAAATATTCAATAAATGGTAATTCATTAACTATGGAAGTGACGAGAAACTATACTTTACCAGAGAATTATTATCAATATATTAGGAAACAGGATGGACTTTCTATGAAGGTTAAGCCATCATCTAATTTAAATTATTATTTGAATGTGGGAATTCCTAATTTGCCGATATCATTTAATAACAAAGGTAGTTCAACTAATGGCGAGGCTTCTAAAGCGGCAGATATTCAATTTTTCTTTGAATTGCCTGGCAAAAACAATGATACAGATAGATATTCAAAATTGTATCTAGCTTATATAGAAAATAATTCATATTTGTCTACGGGTGATGATATATTGAATATTTATAATAAATATAAAAATAATAAAATGGAAGATGGAGATCAGGATTTATTAAACAAAAGTGCCTGTGCAAAAATGTTTGGAATGAATACATCTGGCTTTACATCATGTGTTAATCAGAGGGTAAATAATTCGATTGGTGAAGGTTCTAATAACTGTATTGCCAAAAGTAAAATAACTTCATCTACAACATCTGGATATTCATGTATGGTATTAACATATGGAAATGATGATGGAGATGATTGTAAAACAGAAGAGGATGCGAATAGATTAGGCCGTGATTGGAATGTAGTAAATCAAAGTTGTTGTCCGGTTGGCACAACTTATAATCCAACACTTGGTAAATGTGAGCCTGATGATAATGACGGAAATACTTGCCGAATTGAAAATGGTAAATATTATGATTTTGATGGTAATGAAATAACTAAGGACGAGTATGATAGAATTTGTCCAGGTAATATTCCATCAGAGTGTCCGACAAGCGAGTGTCCATATGGATGTTGTCCGTCTGGTGAATGTGCACCAATGCCAGATGGTACTTGTCCAGGTACTGGGGGTATAGATGTTATTTATAGAACTATTGATTTGGAAAATCCATTCCCAGGACAAAATGCGGAACAGCGAAATACAGGCGCCAATTGGTGTAGTTATAATATAAAAACTCAACAAATGGATTGTAAGTATAATAATCAAACAGTTAAGAATTACATCACTAGAGAAAGAGGCGGTACGACTAACGGCGGAAAAGTTTATCGTGAGGACCATGTCTTATATGAGGTTACATTAGATACAGCAACAATTAATTCGATCAGAAATTATAATGATCAAAATAAATATGACGATTGGGATTTAAATTGTTTGGATAATGGAAAGGCATGTATAAGTGATTTCTTAAGAAGCGAAGTTGATACTACTGGTGAATGTGCGAACGCAAGTAAGTCAACATTCTACACTTGTGATAAGGATGTATAGGAGGAGATAAAACATGAAAGAATCATTTTGGGGTATATTTGTGGTATTCCTTGGTGTTGTGTCAATATTCTTTATTGTTTTATTTCAGAACTTAACTAATACTGATGAGCACAATTCACAATTACTAAAAGAAGTTACTGAAGCTTCAATGTGGGATGCCTTTGATTATGCGACTTATAGAACAACTGGTGAAATAAGAATAGATAGAGAAAAATTTGTTGAAAATTTTATTAGAAGATATGCTGAAAGTGCTAGTAGATCTAGAAAATATACAATAAAATTTTATGATATTAACGAGAAACCACCTAAAGTAAGCTTAAGTGTACAAAGCGGAGTGGTAGGCGTTGGAGGTAATACCGAGATGACGTTTGATTTACAAAATAGAATCGATGCCATTTTGGAAGTGCCTTATTAGAAAATAAAAGAAAAGAGAGGATGAGATTATGAATAATTTGGTGGCGTCAGCCAAAAAGTTTTTTAAAAACAAAAATGTGGTAACAATTATCGGAGTTGTCGTGATTCTAATCTTGCTATATGTTGGTTATAGTACACAAATCAACAATGCAGTAGAGCCTGTACAAGTTCCTGTTGCTACACAAACAATTCAACCTAGAACAGAAATCACTGATGATATGGTACAAATGGTGGATATGCCAAATGTATCACTTAGTGATAATGTGATTAGGTCAAGATCACAAATAGTTGGTCAATATTCAAATGTCAATTCAGTAATTCCTGAAGGAAGTATGTTTTATACTGATACAGTAATTTCTGAAGATGAACTTCCAGATGCAGCTTTTGCTAAAGTTAAATCTGGGGAAGTAGTATACAATTTTCCTGTCGATATGGAAAGTACTTATGGTAATTCAATTTTTCCTGGTAATATGATTGATATTTATATGAAAGTCGGAAATGGAACCGATGAAAGAATTATGCTAGGAAAATTAATTGAAAATGTTGAAGTTTTAGCTGTTAAGGATTCTTCTGGTAGAGCTGTATTTGAAAATACAAGTGAAGATAGAACTCCTGCTATGTTAATCTTTGGTTTAAAGAGTGACTTATACACAATCTTGAAAAAAGCATCATATATGGAAAGTTTAGGAGTTGAATTATATCCAGTACCACATGGTGGTGAAGTGGCTGAAGAAGGTGCAACACAAGTGTCTACACAACAATTAGTAGATTATATTGATGCACATTCAGTAAATATTCCAGTACCTGATGAAACTGATGATAATGATGAATTAATGCCTACGGTTAGTGAAACTGGTGGTAATCCTAATACAGTTACAATTACATTCCCAGAAGGTTGTGATGGAACATATACTTGTACATATGTTAAAGATGGTGGAAGAAGTCAAACTGTAACAGGAACTACGCAAGAACTTGTTTATACTGGTAATGGAACCCTTACAGCAACTGTTCAAGAGAAAGACGGAACACCACACTCTATAACAATCGATATTCCAATGAATAATTCAACCGAGTAGGGGGAATAAAATGAATAATATGTTTGACCAAATAGATTTTGGGCCATTGAAACCTTATTTGGAAGATGATGATATAACAGATGTTTCTTATGATAATGGTGGACAAATTCATTTGAAAACTTTATCTAAAGGAATATTTAGAATTGAAAATCCAGCTATTAATAATGCATTTATGGAAAAGCTAGCGTTTCAATGCTCTAATGTAATGGGAAAAACTTTCAATATGGCTCATCCATTCTTGGATGCCGAAAGTGCAGAATTACGTTTAGCTTTTATCCATGAATCAGTTGCTCAAAATGGTATTGCTTGTGTTGTTCGTAAAACACCAGCAAAGATCCGTTTGCAAAAAGACAAAATAGTAGCGGAAAAATATGTTGAATTGGATATTATTGATTTTTTAGAACAATGCGTGTTAGGTCACTGCAATATAATTGTAAGTGGTGAGACTGGTTCTGGTAAAACGGAGTTGGTTAAATATTTAGCTTCAAAAATTGCTGAAAATGAAAAGGTAATTACCATCGAAGATACTTTAGAACTTCATTTGGATAAGATTTTTCCACATCGTGATATTGTATCTTTAAAGACTAATAATATTGCTTCATACACTGATATTTTGGAAGCGTGCATGCGACAAAATCCTAAATGGATATTACTTTCAGAAGTTCGTAGTGCGGAAGCGGTACTTGCTGTCCGTAATTCAATTTCTTCTGGACACTATATTTTGTCGACAATTCATGCTGATAAAGCGGTGTCTATTCCAAACCGTATGTATAGTCTACTTGAAACTAATCAAGATTTGGATCAATTTATGAGCTCGATTTGTAGATATATTCAAATTGGTATTTATGTTAGAGGATATCAGGATAAAGCTACTAAACGTTTTAAACGTGAAATTGCCGAAGTTACAGAATTTTATGTAACTAGTGATACTAATGAGGCTCGTCATAATATTATTTATCGAAAAGGTGCTGATGGAAAAGTAATCCGAAACAATCCTAGCCCATATTTAATTGATTACCTAGAAGTTCAAGGAGTTTTTTTGCCGAAGGAACTTCAAAATATGGCAGGTGAATCTTATACTGAAAGCGATTCTATGAAAGCAAATGCTGTGCAAAGTGAAATGAAATCGAATGTGCCAACTACTGATAATTTAATGAACAATTTTACTAATGAAATGGTTCAGACGCAAACAGTAAATCCAGTAGAGACTAATGTAGTTAACAGTTTTTCTACTACTGGCAATCAAACGACAACTGAATCTCAAGTTGGAACGACTCCTATAAATTCTTCGCCTGAGGTTACTGTAGAAGACAAAACTGAAAGTTTATTTGAATAAAGGAGGGGGATACAATGACATTTTTGATATTTATAATAGTGCTTGCTATTGCGATATTTATTGTTTTATATCGTAATAACAGTAATAGTAATAATGTTTATAAGTTTATAAACAAAAAAATTGGTGTAATTTATGATAAGTATGCTCCTTATTCATTTAAAGTAGTCAGAGAAAAAGTTAAGGAGTTAGGACAGGAATATACTCCAAGACAATATGCAATTCAAATTGTTGTGTTTGCTGTTAGTGCAGCAGTAGTTACATATTTATATTTTTATAATATTGTAGTGTCACTTATTTATGCTGCTTTAGCAGTTACAGTTATTCCTTATTTAACTTATTTAAGATGTAAAAGATTGTATAGTGAATTTATTTTTGAGCAAATTCAGGTCTATACGACAAATACAATTATGGAATTTGCCACAACGCAATCATTTGTTAAAGCTTTAGAGGGTGTATATGCTTCTAATGTACTTGAAGATCCTGTTAAATCAGATGTTAAGATGATGATAGATATGGCTTATGAAAACGGTACTATCGATCAATCACTTAATTATATGAATTCAAAGTATGACTTTTACATTGTTAGAAATATGCATCAATTGTTTTTACAAATTACTAATGAAGGTTCTAGAGATTCTGGTGAATCACTTGAAAATATGAGCCAAGATATAGATATGTTAGTTGAAGCTGTATACCGTGATAGAATTGATAGAGCAGCTTTCCATAAGAAGTTTTTACAATTTGGTATTATACTTTATTTGATGGTCATGCTTATACAGTTTATGCTTGGTATGGAAACTTACAATCAGATGTTAGGTGATTGGTGGGTACAACTTTTATTACATGGTATTATTTGGTTAAATACATATTTCATCTTGTCTGGTGAAAAATATTATAATGAAGATGTGGGGGCGGAATAATGAGTATAGGTGTAACTTTTATAATTATTGCAATTATTGTGATATTTTTACTTGAGTACAATAATCATTTTAGCTCTAATAAATTCATTAAAGAGACTGAACCTTATTTTAGAGTTTTGATGGAATCAGATTATGAGTTCTTGCTTAGAGTAAAATATGGTGGGGACATTGATGTAAATAAGATGTATGGACTTAGAGTACGAAATGGAGTTGTTGGAATTATATTCTGTTTGTTCATATTTTTAAATCAACTTACATTTGCGTATATTTTACTTTCTTTGTTAATTGGTTTTGCATTGTTTAAGTTACCATATATGCAACTTAGTAGTTATTATAAGCAAAATTTGCATAAAATCAATTTAATGCTTCCATACTATTTGAAGGGGCTAGAAATTTTGGTTCAGCATTATACAGTTCCAGTTGCTTTATCTCGTTCAATTGATACTGCTCCAGAAATTTTTAAACCTGGTTTGAAAAAATTGGTTGCCAAAATTGATGCTGGTGATTCATCTGTACAACCTTATATGGATTTTGCAAATGAATATCCTGTTCGTGATTCAATGAGGATGATGAGACTTTTGTATCGTCTTGGTCTTGGTAATCAAGAAAACAAACAGGAACAATTGATGATGTTTTCTAGAACAATATCTACTTTGCAGAATAAAGCACGCGAGCAAAAATATAAAGAACGTCTAGAAAAGATGGAAAATAAGACAATGGTAATGTTGTTTGGTACCGGTGGAGGTATCTTAGGTTTCTTACTTTTGTCAATGATGATGATGATGAATTATTAATTATAGTCAAATAAAATAAATTGTGTTATAATTTAAAATAGGAGGGTAGGTGATAGGTAATGAAAGAAGCAGCAGGTGAAGCTAACTTAACAGTTGTAGCTATTATTTTGATTGGTGTTATCGTTGCTGTTGTTACACCACTTATTACTAGTTTGATGAGTAATACAGCAAATAGAGCATGCTGTACGGATGCTGGTGGTGTATGGCGTAGTGGACAATGCCAAGATGGTGGTAGTGGTCAATTTGACAGTGCTGGTTATAACGACTGTGTTAATAATGCTAATTCTGATTAATACTGCTTGCTTTAAAGCAAGTTTTTCTTGATAGGGCGGTGATTTAAATTGCGTGAAAGTATTGGTAGTGTATTTCTATATAATATAATAATTATATTTGTCATTATAGTTTTTGGACTTCTTTCAGCAACTATTAGTTATTATAAGGCTTTTAAGGTTAATGAACGTCTTTTATATTCTTTAGATAAGTTTGAGGGTTATAATCAATTTTCTAAGGAAGAGATGGAAAATTTTTTGACAAGTATTGGTTATACATATAATCCAGATGGTCAAAGAGAGTGTCCGGAGGAAAAAGATGGAGGTATTTTAATTAGAGCTAAAAGTACAAATTATTTATATTGTGTATATTATCATGAAGATGATAGAGGAAGTCAAGAACAGGATGAACTTAATGGTGATGAAGAGCCGGTATATTATAATTATGCGCTTACTAGTTATATTTATGTCGACTTACCAATTGTTGGCGCTTTTAAATTACCTGTGTATACAAAAGGTGAAAGAATATATAATTTTAGTGATAGCCAAGAACAGGGGGCGAGAGTATGAAAGAAGCTATAGCAAATGCTGGGATATTTAATCTTGTTATTATATTTGTTATAATTCTAATTGCTTTCTTTATTGGGTCGCTTTCATATTCTAAAGCTTTTAAGGTAAAAAATAAAATAATCGAAGAAATTGAAAAAGATCAAGCTTATACTACTGGCGTAGATAATTCTACTGAAGAGAGAGTAGAGGAATGGATTGGAAATATTGGATATAGAGTAAATACTGGTAATACCAGAAACAGTGCTAATTGTCCTACTGTTACTGGTAATGGTGGAGAACAAGGCAAACTTGTCAATTCAGATGGTGATTATCAATATTGTGTATATGAGTTTGATACTTGTACAACTGGTTCTGATAAAGCTAAATGTGGTAAGTATTACCGTGTAACAGCTTATATGTATTTTGATATTCCAATTATAAGTGGTCTACTTCGAATTCCTGTAAATGGGGAAACGATGATATTTAATGAGATAGATAGTTAAGGAGGCGAGGATGAGTGAATGTAATAATTGCTAATAAATACCGTGATGCTTTAGCTAATTTAGATATTGAAGTCATTAAAAAATTGGAAGGAGAATTTACTGTTGATGAAATAATCGAAACTTTTAAAAATTTCTTTTTCCAAAAAATGATTTTGGATATCACAGCTTTAAAGGATTATAAGAATATAAAAACATTACAACAATTATCTTTATCACTTGACATGGATAGATTGATATTGTTATTGGATGGTTCACCCGAAACTTCTGATCCGGAATATTTATCTGATTTAATTTCTATGAGAATATATAATTTTACGATGAATGTTGAAGGTGTTAAATGGTTATATGAGCATCCTAATAGTTATCGTGATGTGGCGCAGTATCATCAGTTAGATACTACGCATGAGACGAATTATATTAATTCTGCAACTCCTCAATCTCAAGTATATCCAGAAATTAAGCAAACAACAGTTATTTGTTTTAAGGATATTACTCCTGGAGCAGGAGCAACTACATTAACTTATATTGCTAAAAAGCAACTTGCTCGCAATTATGATGTTGTAGCTATTGAAGTAGATAAACATGATTTTATGTATTTTGATGAGGATAAAATGTATAGTGTTTCTAGTAATGAACTAGGTAATACTATTTCTAAGTATAATAGTGCTGAGGTTGTTTTAATAGATGGTAATACTAGTCCAGTGACGGAGGCTTTAGCTAACGAGACAATTTATTTATTGGAACCATCTAAAATTCAACTTAATAAATTATTGGCTCGTGATCCTAAAGTTTTAGAAAACAACAAGAACAAAAAAGTTGTTTTGAATCAATGTATGCTTAGTAATCAAGACATTTCTGATTTTGAATATGAGACAGGACTAAGTGTTTTTGCGACTATACCACCTCTTAATGATCAAAGTTCTGATAATGAGGCGCTAGATAGGTTTTTAGTGAAGTTGGGTTTTTATAAACAAACTCCTTTAGAGCAAGGTGGTAATAAAAAGGGACTTATGGGTTTATTTAAATAGGTTCTTTTTTTCTTTCTTTTAAACAGTTTCTATTGACAAAAATTGTAATAAAAGGTATATTTATATTATAAGTTATGAGGAGGTTAATTTTATGAATTTAGTTAATACTTTAGAATACTGTGCAGGGACTTTAGGTGGTGGTATTCCAGAGGGAATTGGTAATGTTGTACATTTAATTGTTCTTGCTATTCAAGTTGTAGTTCCAATATTATTGATTATTTGGGGCATGATTGACTTTGCTAAAGCTATTATTGGCCAAGATGAAGATAAAATTAAAGCTGGTCAAAGAACTTTTATTAAAAGATTAATTGCTGCTGTTGTTGTATTTTTAGTTGTTACAATTGTTAATTTAGCTATTAATTTAGCAGCCAGTGTAGGTGGGGAAGGAAATGATGCATCTACTGCTTGGACTTGTGCACAAGAATTGATAAATGGTCATTAATCTATAAAATTTAATTTAGAAAGTAGGAATTTGATATGGATTTATTTTATCTATTAGATGCTGCTGATTCTACATTATGTGAAGGTATTTTGGTTCCAAATGTTTTATTTAATGTGGTATCAACAATTATTACAGGTATTAAAATTGTAGTCCCAATATTACTAATTATATGGGGAATGTTAGATTTTGCAAAATCTGTTGTTGCTAAAAAGGAAGAAGATATTAAAAAATATCAAAAAGCCTTTGTTTCACGTCTTATTTCTGCTTTAGTTGTATTTTTGATAATATTTATAGTTCAACTTGCTGTTAATTTGGTGTCGGGGGTAGAAGATAGTTCAAATCCAGATGGTACAACTGTCAGTGATATATGGAGTTGTAGTAAGAAATTTATTAATGGCGTTGATACAAATACTGAAACTGAAGAATAAAAGGTTCTTTGTCAAATAGTGTTGGTAGACATTAATTTGATACAAGTAACTGTGAATGGAAGGATGATGAAAATCATCCTTTTATCATGCCAGAAATAAGAAATACTCTAGCTACAAAATGATCATATTTTCTGTAACCAAAAGCAATTCTTTTAATGCATTTAATAAGATTGTTCTTTCCTTCAATAACACCATTATTAATATCATATTTAAAGGAATTTTCAATATATTTAATATTATCTTTATATAGTTTAATAACTTTATTCATTTTATCTGATATATTATTATTTTTATGAAAAACAATATTTTTAAATTTATTGAAATCTTTATCTTTAATAGAATTAATTAAACCTTGATAACATTCATAAGTGGATTTTAACGTACTATCAGTATTAATTAAGTAATTAACGATATCTTTTTGTGAAACTTCTTTTTTGAAATGGTTATCATATTTTTTTATATCTGATAAATCATTTTCATTTTTAACTATTAGTTTTCAAAAAGTTTTAAGTTTATTATAATTAGGATTGGATTTATAACAAAGTTTAACTCTAGTCATATTTAAAGCGTTGTAAGCTTGAATAACAATATGAAATCTATCAATAACAATATTAGCTTTTTTAAATAATTTTTTAGCCAAATAAATATAACCGGAATAAAAATCGATAGAAATCAATTTCACTTTATCTCTTTGCTTTTTGGAATATCTTCTAAAATATTTTTCTAAGTCTCTAGATTTTCTAGAATCATTAATATCAAAAATATTACCATTTTTATTATCAACAATCATAAAAGCCATTTTACCTTTAGTATCATTTGTAGCTTTAAACTCATCCCAGTTCATAGAAGTAGGTAAGCATTCATGTCTTAATACTGTATGAGAAGATATTTCATTAAGTTTTCTATCGATTTTAGAAACAGAAACATCAAGTCTTTTAGCGATATCTTTTTCACTTTGCTTTGTCATTAATTCTAGATTAATTTGAAGTTCAGTATTATTGGAGATATTTTTATTTCTATCAACGATATTAGTTTCAGCGATAAAAGTGTTTTCACAATGCTTACAGAAAAATCTTTGTTTATGAAGGATCAGTAAAGATAATTGATTAGAAATTTTAGGTATTTTAATTTTACAATTTTTTCTAAAGCCCCATTTAATAATATCAGCAGTAGACTCATTTATAACGCCACAACAAGGACAATGAGATGGATTATAAGTTAAAATACCTTCAATAAGTTTATATTTTTTATTTTTTATAATTTTTTCTTGGATATTATTTAAAATATAGATATTAGGGTCTTTAATATTTAACAAATTTAGTATATAATCATTATTAGACATGTAATCACAACCTTTCAATGTTTTAACCAATTACATTGTATCAGATTACATGTCTTTTTTATACTAAAATAGTGTCAGTGATTTTTACTCACCAACACTATTTATAATACAGCCGAATAAAATTATCGAATTGATAGTTTTATTTTTTTGCTATTTACTTGTTTCTTGTTTGTTACTTCAATAAATTATGTTATAATGGTTGTATAATAAGGTAAGGGATAATATGAAAAAGAATATGAATAAGTTAATGCAATTTTTGTTATTTTTTGTGGTTTTTTTTATAGGTACTAAAGGAGTAGATGCAGCCTGTAGTTGTTATTTCATAGGACAGTTGATGACAGATAATGATAGTTATAGAACTGATTATTTACTTGAAGTTAGCTTAACAGCTGGGCAAGATCCTAAAATTGTGTATTTTGGTGAGAGTGGCTTCGATGTTGATTCTGGTAAAAGTGGAGCTTATAATGATTTGACTGATGATATTGTTTCAAATAATAAATTTTTGTATAACTTTAGAGATGAACAAAGAGAACTTGCTGATAGTACTGCAAATAATAATTGTCCTACATCAGGAGCTTCATATGGGTGTAATCGATTTACCATTTACTATGAAAGTTGGGATGATCCTACTGGGCATAGAGACAGACGACTTCTTTGGAAGGCACCGTCCATTAACATTCCTATCATAGGTGAACAAGAAACTTGGGATCCTACAACAGTACATACTGATAGGTTTACTGCTATTTCAAAAGACAATTATGAAACTTTGAAAAAATCTAATAATGTTGCTGGGACTATGGAAGATGAGGGCTTGGGAGACTCTAATTATACTGCAGAAATTGAAGCTATAAGAAAGTGGGCAGCAACTACTGGG
>HF990835.1 GCA_000432855.1 Firmicutes bacterium CAG:822 | reverse complement strand
ACGGTGATTAACCGATTTGACTATAAATAGTGTAATTCATTATTTAACCTTGGCTAGTTTGCAGCTTCCACTAACTTTCTAATTACTAGTTAAATAACTACTAGTTTATTTGTCCACATCAATTAATAAGACTATAACACAGTTTTTTTAGTTAGTCAACTTTTTTATATACTGTTTACCCTTTGATTTACCTTTTAAATATTTATCCATGTCTTCATCATTTAAATGGGCAATATATTCATATGTTTTAATAATATTAGTGTGAACATTTTCACGATTAAATATTTGATTTTCTCTATTAATCATTTCAGAATATGGTAAATCACAGTTTAAAGGAAGGTCCAATAATGTACTGATAGTTTTAATTATATCTACATCTATAGGGTATGGTTTAATATCGACGAAATCAGCAATGGTCATACCTGGATGATCCTTTAAAAATTTATTTAAAGCAACTTGCTTATCAGCCTCAAAACAACTAACTTCTTCTGGATATAGTTCTCTATATATCGGAAAGAAATATTTAACGAGAGTGTAAAATAAAGTGTGTAAGTAAAAAACTTACATACTTTTTAAGTATGATAAAATATAAGAAAGAGGTAAAAATATGAGAAGTAAAAATAAAAGTAAAAATGAATTAGTAAAAGCAATAATAGATACATATCAACCTGAGACAGCCAAAGATGTTCAAGATGCATTAAAAGACATTTTTGGTCCTATGTTTGAAGCAATGTTACAAGGCGAAATGAATGATCATTTGGGATACGAAAATAATGATAAAGGAGAAAAACAAACCCAAAATAGAAGAAATGGTTATATTTCTAAAAATGTTAAAACTAGTATGGGTGAAATGACAATAGATGTTCCTAGAGATAGAGATGGATCATTTGAACCTCAAATAGTTCCTAAAAGAACAAAAGATATTTCTGATATTGATAAAAAAGTATTATCTATGTATGCTAAAGGAATGAGTCAACGAGATATATCTAATACTATTGAAGAAATATATGGTTTTAAAATATCACATGATACTATTTCACAAATAACAGATTGCGTTTTAGATGAATTAAACGAGTGGCAATCAAGACCACTAAAAAAATGTTATCCATTTGTATTTGTAGATTGTATGTATGTAACCATGAGATATGAATACGAAAGTAAAGAAACTGCTGTTTATACAATACTTGGTTATGATATAGACGGTCATAAAGATATACTTGGAATTTGGTTGAATGAAACAGAATCTA
This sequence comes from Firmicutes bacterium CAG:822, assembly GCA_000432855.1. Taxonomy (GTDB): domain Bacteria; phylum Bacillota_I; class Bacilli_A; order RF39; family UBA660; genus Coprosoma. The sequence continues at coordinate 653 of HF990835.1, read as the reverse complement.
AACATTCATGGATGCAGATATTTGATGAAATAAAATCTCGTGGAGTTGAAGATATATTCTTTATATCCATGGATGGAGTTAGTGGCTTAGAACAAGGAGCTAAGGAAATATTTAAAGGTGTTGTTGTTCAAAGATGTATTGTGCATTTGATAAGAAATTCTTTAAAATATGTTCCTAGTAAAGATTATAAAAAATTTACTGCCAATTTAAAACTAATTTATGGAGCTCCTAATTTAAAAACAGCCCAAACTGAATTTGAAAAATTTAAAACTACATGGTCAAAATATTCTGGAGCTGTTGATGTTTGGGTTAGAAATTTTAACCATATTGAACAACTTTTTGATTATTCTAGTACTATAAGACGAGTTATGTATACAACTAATGCTATTGAATCCATTAATTCTTCATTTAGAAAAGTCACCAAAAAAGGCGCTTTCCCTAATGAAAACGCACTATTCAAATTATTATATTTACGAGTAACTGAACTTTATAAAAAATGGGATAATTCTACTATCTATAATTGGGCTATGGTTAGAAATGAACTAGATGCTCATCCCAAGTTTCAAGACAGATTTCGTAAATATTGTAATTAAGTTCTTTGATAATTTTATATATGATATATTAATTACTTACACACTTTTCTTGACAAACCC
>HF990834.1 GCA_000432855.1 Firmicutes bacterium CAG:822 | reverse complement strand
AATAACTTTTTGCAAACTTTTACCTTTTACAAAGCAAATTCCTATTAAATTAAAAACGTTAGAATTAAAATCTAACGTTTTTTAATAGAAATTTACATATTTGTGCAGTTTATAAATTTTACCATTTATTCTAAGATAAATATAATATTTTCCTTTAATTCCATCCTCACTTATATAACGAGAAACTGTAACCTTACCATTTGAATCTTGTGGTTCTTGTAATATATAAGTTTTTTTATCTAGGACATTATCTAGAACTATTTGAACATCGTCATTTTTCTTAAAAGTTCCGCTGACTTTCAAACCAAATACATCTTTATATAAAGATATCTTATATTCATCTAAAATTGAATCATCACTTTTTGCACTTATAAGTAAATAATTTTTAGTTGTTACTGATTCACCAAGACTACCAAGTCTTACACCTTGAACACCAGTATATACATCATTCGCATATAAGCTCATCTTTTTCGTATTATATAAAGTTGAATTAACATTCATACTGATAATTTTTTTATTATTTTGAATTTCCATTATTGTATGACCTTGAGTAATTACATAATCATCCTCACCAATAATTTCTAAGTAAGTTTCTTCATCACTCGGTAATTCATAATCATCTAGTTGTTTGACTGTCCTATTAGAATAATCTATTTGATAAGTTAATAAGTGTTTCTTACCATCTATTTCACTTGCTAGCATCATCTTATTACCAGAAATCAAATTAATTGATTCAGGGTTGTTTGGATAATCAATATCACCATCCGCCTTAAGTAAATATTGTGAATAATCGTCATCAACTTTATCTTTATCAGCGATAACCCAGTTAATATCTAAAGTAGGATAATCTAAATTGACAATCATATTTCCGTTATATCCAGAAATAGTGATTGAGTTAGTATTGATATCGTAATTTATTGAATTAATACCAAACCAATTGCCTTTTTTATCACCAGGTAAAATATTGTATAAATCTATCTCTTTAACTATATTACCGGTAGCTCTGTCTATTTCTACAGCAACATCTTCAACTGTAGAACGTCCATACTTGTTAGAAGCTAGAAGCAAATTTCCATTATTAAGTTCATATACATCGTGGTGATATCCACCTGGAACCGCATATTCATAATATACTTTACCTAGTAAATCCATCTCGATTAAACCAACACTATAATTTTTACTTAAGATCTTATCACTACTAAGTAAAATATGACCGTTGTTAAGTCTTTGAATATCCCATTTATAATCTCCAATTAAATACCATCTAACTTCGCCTTCACTATCATATGCGGCAGTATAACCAATTTCTTCAGGTGTTGTAAAATAAAATTCATCGGTTTCATAGTCTGCATTAGATAAATCTGTTACTTTAGAAAAATCATCTGGAAGGGGAGATGTCGTAATCGTAATTTCTTTGCGTATTCCACTAGCTTCAATAACTACCTTATTATCATATCCCGCATAAAGCCCATAAATTGGTAAAATATGTACCTTCGTAGGTGTAAATGTGTGAGTTAAATCTTCAGCTCCGCCTTTTCCTTTAATAGTTACTGTCGATGTTGTTAAATCTTTTGTTTGAAAGACAATCAAAGCGGAAAGTGGAGAATTACCATATGGATTTAAAATTACATTTGGGTTATCTATTGTATAATTTGTATTACTTAAATACTGCCTCTCACTCTGTGTTTGTGCATATAGTAAATCAGTTTCCGTATCGATTGGTTTATTTGCCATGATATATTCATAAATAAAAATCGAAGCTGCGAATGTTACTACAATAAGTAAAACGTATTTGGCAATTATCTTTTTCATATAAATCCTCCTAGATTAATCTTATTTCGTTTTCGTCAAAGAAAGGTTTGTTTTTATCAATTTTATCAAAAAACAAAATACCATCTAAATGATCAACTTCGTGTTGAAAAGCTACTGATAAATCCTCACGAGCTCTAAATGATACTTTATTACCATCAGGATCATAACCAGTAATAGTAATTCTCGCATATCTTGGGACGTGACCTTCAACCTCCCTGTTAACACTTAAACATCCTTCACCAGTCTCTAAAGCCACCATTTCCTCAGAATGACTAATTATTTTAGGGTTTACAATTACGTAATTTTGAAATTTACCTTCTTCGTATTCGTAAACTATTACAATAATTCTTTTAAGCTGACCAAGTTGTGGAAAAGCAAGCCCCATGCCAGGTCTTAAATCGTATTTTTCAGCATACTTTTCTATTTGACTATATTTTAAATGTTTAATGATTTGATTTATTGTTTCTTTATCCTCTTTAGATAAAGGAAGCTTTACTTCTTTACTTTTTTGACGTAAAACCTTATGCTTTTCATCTAAAATTTTCAATGGTTTAAACATAAAATATTACCTCCATATTCTATTTTATCATATTTGCCATAAAAAAAATAATTTTTTACATCTTTTACCGTTCAAAAGTATACGTATTATAACCTTATATACAGAAAATGTCAAACGAAAAAAGTTCCATATGAAATGAAACTTTTTCATTTAATTATTGCCCCAAGCTCTAGCTCCAATAATTATTACAAGTAAAATAAATAGAACTAGTATAATAGCTGCGCCATAACCTGTTCCGTATCCGCCACCATAGCCATAACCACCACAAGGGTTGCCACAGCCATAGCCTTGATACCCACCATAGTAATACATATAATACCTCCTATCTATTCTAATATAGTCTATGTCAAAGTCAAAAACCGTATATTAAAAACACCTAATTTTATTTTTTAAATATCAAATATGGTAAAAGAGACGAGAATATGCTATGATTATATAAGGATAGGAGGCGAGTTATGAAACAAAAAGCACAATCATTAGGTAAACTCATCAAAGATTTAGATAAACCGTTATTAATTGCATCTGCTGCGCTTTTCATTTTTGGACTTTTGAATATCGTAACCGCCTCATCTAGAGCTGCGGTTGTCAACTATGATGTATCTATTTATTATTATTTTTATCGTCAATTAATTTTTATAATTCTTGGTTTAATACTTAGTATAATTATTATTAAAACTGATACTAAATATTATAAACTTATTGTACCAATATTATTTGTCGTGGCCATCGTTTTAAATCTTTGGGCTTTAACCTTTGATGAAATATCTGGTTCGCGAAACTGGATTGATTTAAAATTTACAAGTATTCAGCCAAGTGAACTTTCAAAACCAATTATTATATGCTTGCTTGCTATCTTATTTGAAAAGAACTATCGTAAACTTCGAACTTTAAATATTAAACATTATGATACAATCGCTTATATGGTTTTCATTTCTATGATTATACCAGCTACCGTCATTCTGCAAAAAGACTTTGGAACCTTATTAATAATTGTCTTTATAATTTTCATGATGTTTTTAGCTAGTCCAATTTTAAAAATAGATAAAATAAAAACTGTTTTATTAATGCTAGTTTTAGGAGCTCTGGCTTTACTCGTTATGTATAGTGTCCAAGGATATATTTTAAATGATGCTCGTATAAGTCGTTTCACATCTTTCTTAGATCCTTGTGGTAACTATGAAAATGGAGGTTACCAAGTTTGTAATAGTTATATTGCCATTAATGATGGGGGATTATGGGGACTAGGTATTGGTAAGAGTAAGCAAAAATATTCATACATCCCAGAACCTCATACCGATTCCGCATTTGCTATAATTGCTGAAGAATATGGCGTATATAGATGTATTTTTATATTTATTCTATATGGTATTGTCCTTTATAGAATTGCGGTTATTGGAGCTAAAGCAGCTAGTTTAAGAGGACGGTATATATGTGTTGGTGTTATTAGTTACATATTTATTCATATATTCATTAACTTAGGTGGTATGTTTGGTTTAATTCCTTTAACCGGAGTTCCACTTCCATTCCTAAGTTATGGTGGTAGTTTCGTCTTATCATTGCTCGCATCACTTGCCATAGTTCAAAGAATTTGTATAGAATCAAAAAATAAAAAGATAAAAATTCCAAAATAAAAAAGGAATTTTTATTTTTTTGTCGTATGTTTTATATAGAGGTGATTCATATGACATTCTTAAAAAAACATAAAGGCAAAATATTTATTTTAATTTTTATACTTTTCACACTTTTTATTGTATATGATACATATTATGTTGAACCTGAAGTTGAAGTAGAGGAAGTTACTACCCAAAAGAAAGAAGATACTGAAGAAAAAAAGGAAGAAACAAAAGAGGTCAAAGTCTTAGTCGATGTCAAAGGAGAAATAAATACCCCGGGCGTTTATGAACTAACTAGTAATAATACCGTCATGGACGCCATAAATAAAGCTGGTGGTCTAACTAAACAAAGTGATACAAGTAATATCAACTTAAGTAAAAAACTTGAAGATGAAATGGTTATTATTGTTTATTCCAAAAGTGAAATTAAAAAAATGAATGAAGAAGACAAAATAGAATGCCCACCATGCAATAATGCCTGCATTACTGAAGAGGATGAAAAGGCTAAACTAAATAGTGAAAAATCTGAAACCACAAATACTCCATCTGGTAAAGTTAATATCAATACTGCTGGCAGTGAAGCCTTACAAACCTTAGATGGTATTGGAGAAGCCAAAGCTAAAGCAATTATTGAATATCGTAATAAAAATGGTAATTTTAAAAATATCGAAGATATTAAAAATGTATCCGGTATCGGTGACAGTGTTTATGAAAAAATTAAAGATAATATCACCGTATAGTTTAGCTATAATTTTTATATTTTTCTTTAGTTTACTTTATGTCTTGTTTTATATAGGCCATAAACCAGTTAGTAAATATTCCCTAAAGAATAATACTATCGCTGGATATGTTTATGATTGCCAAAATAGTGAAGATAAAACTGTTTTAAAAATAAAAGGAAAAGAAAATCTTTTAATTAATTATTATGACCATTTTGAATGTAAACTTGGTCAAAAAATAAAAGCCATAGGTGAGATGAAAGAACCAAAAAACAACACTAATTTTTACCTATTTAACTATAAAAATTATTTATTATCAGAAAAGATTAACTATACATTTACTGCTAGTAATATCGAAGTAATAAATAATCATCAGTCTATTCTTTATAAAATAAAAAACATATTAAATGAACATATTAAAAACTATAAATCAAAAGCTTATCTAAATGCTTTAGTTTTAGGTAATGATAATGACATAAATGAAGATATAGAAGAGAGTTATCAAACTAATGGTATTAGTCATTTACTCGCCATATCAGGCGCCCAAATAACTTTATTTTCTACAGCCTTACTGTATGTTTTTAATAAAATATTTTCCAAAAACACTTCATATGTTATAACAATAATGTTTTTACTAATCTATCTTTTTATTACTAACTTTAGTGCATCAGTTTTAAGAGCCACCATTTTCTTTATTATTCTAACCATTAATAAACAATTCGAATTAAAAATAAACACCTTGTATTTATTAATATTAACGGCCAGCCTTCTTTTAATTATTAATCCATATTATATTTATAGTTTAGGTTTTACCTTATCTTTTACTGTTTCTTTTTATCTCCTTTTATTCAAAGATATCATAAGTAAATATAAAAATTACTTTTCTAAAACCTTAGTTATATCTTTAATTGCTTTTTTTGCCAGCACCCCAATTATTATCAATAGTTTTTTTAAATTAAATTTATTATCACCACTCATTAACATGTATTTTGTCCCGCTTATGACCTTTATAATTTATCCGATTGCTTTAATCACGTTCATCTTTAAACCGCTAGATTTAATCTTTTTAAATTTAGTTACTATTATGGAAAATGCTTCTATAAAATTATCAAGTATCAATTTTCTAAATTTAAGCTTGTGTCATCTAGGTATTTTCTTTTTTATTATATATTACGTAGTAATAACACTCATCTTATATAAATGGTTAAAAGGAAAGAACTATATTTTAATATTATTTTTAATTTTAATGTTTCATCATAATATAAATTATTTAAATCCTGCATCTTCACTAACAATGTTAGATGTTGGACAAGGTGACTCTTTTTTAATTAAGCTAAAACATAATAAGGGCAATATATTAATTGATACTGGTGGTATCGCAAGTTTCGATGATAAAAAGCCATATGACATTGCAGGAAACATTACTATTCCATATCTCCAGGCTGAAGGAATAGATCACCTTGACTATTTAATTATTACTCATGGGGATTTTGATCATATTGGTATGGCTACAAACCTAATAAAAAACTTTAAAGTTGAAAAGGTTATCTTAAATATAGGAGATTATAATGATTTAGAACAAAACTTAATTAATCTTTTAAAACAAAAAAACATTCCATATTATCAAAACATTAATAAAATAAATCTAGAAAATAGTAAGTTAGAGTTCTTAAATTATAAAGAACATGATAATGAAAATGATAATTCAAATATAATTTATATAGTCATAAATAATACTAAACTATTATTTATGGGCGATGCTGGTGCGGAAGTCGAAGAAGATCTATTAAAAGAATATAACTTAAAAGATATTGATATTTTAAAAGTTGGTCATCACGGAAGTAAGACGAGTTCTAGTAAGAAATTTATAAATAGTATTAACCCAAAATATTCAATTATCAGTGTAGGTGAAAATAATAGTTATGGTCACCCAAATAAAGAAGTATTAGACAACTTAGCTAATTCAATTATTTATCGAACTGATTTAGATGGAAGTGTCAAATTTACATTTACAAAAAAATTACAAATAAAAATTGCAGTAGAAAGGAGTTAAAATGAATTATTATAATGAGATAAAAAAACAAATTATAAACAATGAAATTACAAAAAGAGTTAAAGATTACAGTAAAAATAAAAGTGATTTAAGCACATATTATAATATAGGAAAATTACTGACAAAAGCAGGAAAATGTTATGGCGAAAGTATTATTAAAAAGTATTCTGAAAAATTAACATAAGAATTTGGCAAAAGTTATAGCATTAGGGTACTTTACAAAATGATAAAATTTTATCATTTTGTTGCAAGTCAAAAAATGCCGACACTGTCGGCACAATTAAGTTGGAGCCATTATGATGAACTTTTAAAACTAGATGATATCAACCAAATTAATTATTATATTAAAATTGCTAAAGAATTTAACTTGTCGGTTAGAGAGTTAAGACAAAGAGTAAAAAATAAAGAGTATGAAAGAATTGATAATAAAACAAAATTAAAGTTAATAAGCAAAGAACAAAACCAAGTTGAAGATTTCATAAAAAATCCTATTATTATAAATAATGTAAATCATTACGATGTTATATCAGAGAAAGTATTGCAAAAAATAATAATGGAAGACATCGTTCATTTTCTAAAGGAGCTTGGGAACTCATTTTGCTTTATTGCTAACGAATATAAAATAAAAATTGGCAATAGTTACAATTATATTGACCTGCTTTTATATAATATTGATTTTAATTGTTATGTAGTAATTGAGCTTAAAATATCTCAGTTAAAAAAAGAACATATTGGTCAAATAGAAATATATATGAATTATATTGATAAGCATTTAAAAAAAACTAGTCAAAACACAACGATTGGCATAATTATTTGTAAAAAAGACAATAAGTATATTATGGAATATTGTAGCGACAATAGAATACTGTCTAAAGAATATGAATTAATAATTTAAAGATGTATTTAAATTTCTAAAACATTTAAAATAAAAAACATAATTATTTCTAATTTTTAGCATAAAATAATTTTGTACAAGGCGAAATAATGCTAGTCTTATTATTTATACAAAGGTAGCAGAGCAGAATATATTATTAATGGGAGATGCATTAAGCAAAAGTGAAGAGTATTTATTAAATACATATAATTTGCCTAAAATGGATATAATAAAAGTAGAACGAATATGATCAAAATACTAGTTCTAAAAAAGCATCTCTTAAGATATCTTAACTATAGCCGGCAAAATAATGTATATGGTCACCCCCACCAAGAAACTTTAGATAATTTAAAAAGTTTAAACTATCAAAAAAGATGGTGTAGTCAAAATAAATGACTTTACCATCTTAACTAAGGCCCGCTAATGCGTTAGCGTTTTATATAGATAGTCCAGATAATCTCTGGGCTTTTTATTTATTTTTCTTATCTTTAATTACAATATCCACATTGCATATATTAGCAATTTTAATCAAATCTTCAAAGAAATATCTGTTTAAACCTTGTTCATTATTTTTAACCCAATTTTTAGATTTACCGATTGCCTGCGCAAGTTGTTCTTGTGTCATATTTGAATTTTGCCTTATAAATCTGAGTATCTCGTTTGGTTTATAATTACTAGCCTTTATCTCCATTATTCCACCTCAAAATAATGGTACTATGTATTATTAATCATTTACCAAAAAGACCATTGACACTAGTCCACGGTTTTATTATAATTAAATTATATAAGACTAGTAATAATAGTCTATAAAATAAAGTAGGTGTATATATGCATAGGAGTAAGAAAAAGAGAAATATCGTAATATTTAGTTTGATAGGCATATTACTATGTATGGTAGTTGGATACGCCGCCTTCCAAACCAGATTAGAAATAAGCGGTTCTTCTACAGTAACTAGTAATTGGGATATAGAAATAACTAATGTTACCGCTGGAACACCAACAGGTTCAGCCGAAAATGCCGTAGCTCCTGATTGGGATAAATTAACTGCCTCTATGGAAGCTAATCTGTATGATAAAGGTGATGCCATGGAATATGATGTCACCATTGAAAATAAAGGTACGATAGATGCCAAATTAAATGATATCTTAACTAATTTAGAACAAGAAAATAGTGATGCTGTCATCATTACTTTTTCAGGTTATGCCAAGGGTGAAATCTTAAAAGCTGGAAGTATTAAATTAATCCATGTAAAAATAGAATATAATCCAGATTATGAAGGAGAAGAAACCTCAAGTGAAGTAACTATAGACTTTGATTATACCCAAAATAATAATGAAACATCTCCGTCAGAAAAGATGCATTTAGTAAATTATGATTGTACTACTAATGGAGGAACATCATGTACAAATTATAATGAATATCTATTAGAGGGAAGTAATATTAATTTAAGCCATAGCGGAAGCGAAAAGAGGTATTATAACTTTGTTGGCTGGAATACCAATAAAGATGCGACTAGTGGTTTAAGTTCTCTACAAATGGGAGTGGGAGATATAACCTTATATGCAATATATGAGGAAGTAGACCCAACTGAACCAATAATTGATAACATCTCAACGGCAGTGGCTACTAATAGTATCACAGTAGTCGTAAGTGCGCATGATGATGAAAGCGGAATAGTGAAATATGAATACAGTATTGATGGAGGAAAGACATGGATAGATAGGGGAAGTAATAATACCTATACCTTCACAGGTTTAACCTCAGATAGTTTATATCAAATAGATATCAGAGTCACAAATGGAGTAGAGAAGGCAGCCAGTAGTAATAAACAAGCGACGACTACTACCTTATCAAAACCAACCTTCAGTGAAGAAGGAACAATAAATAAAACAGTAACAATCACATATCCAAGTGGATGTGGAAGTACATTAACATGTACATATCAAAAAGATAATGGAAGTAGTGTCAATGTTACAAGCACAACAGCTGAAGTCACATTTACGGCCGATGGAAATGTAGTAGCAGCAGTAACTGACGGAACAAATAGCGTAAGTAGTTCTTATACAGTTCAAGTAGAAAGAACACTAAATATAGGAACCGTCAAAGGGGGAAGTATTACCTTAGATAAAGAGAGTGCTTTACTTAGTGAAGACGTAAATATCACAACTTCACCAACTACTGATTTTACATATCAAGGAGCTACATTAGTATGTGAAAATGGAAGCACAAAAGAAATTACAGGAACAGAATTTAATATGAGCGAATGTAACAGCAATATTACTGTTTATCCTACTTGGAAGAAAAATGAACTAATTTTATTTAATGATACAGCATCAGTTTCATTCCAACATTTAAATTGGAATGGAAATTTGTTCGATGGTTATACCATGAGTATTGATATGAGTGCAAATACATATATACTGTTTTCATCACCATCATCATTTAATGCAAGAGCTCAAGTAACATCTACAGCTCCTTTAGATATAACCGACTATGATACTTTTAGAGTTGGTGTGGCCTGTTTTAAAGGGACAAGAGATACTACCGTGTTTTTTGGACCTGTAGAAGATAGAACCACATGGGTTCACGATACTGGTATTACAATGTCAGTACCGCATGAAGGAGGAAATATTGGAAATATTGATATAAGTAATTTTAACAATAATTATTATTTAGCTGTTGAAATCTTAACCAACGACCAAATAGATGATTGTTATTTCAACGGAGCAGTACTACTAGGTACAACCTATTCTTACACCAATAGAGGAATTTAATATAAAAATGTCAGAACACAAATTCTGACATTTTTTGGAAATTCATGTGAAAGTAATTGACAAAAAGTATTAGTTGATTATAATACTAGTCAGAAAACGGAGGGATATATTATGACATCAAAATCACAATATGCAACCATTCCAATTGAACTATTGGAAATAGAATCTAGAAAGCCAAAAATAAAACCCTCCTATAGGTTTCACTTATTTAAAATAGCTCCTTATAAATCTTTAAGACTAAATAATATTGTCGTTAAAGTAGGAGATGAAAATACCCCTTATGTCGAAGAATTGCTTACTCAAAATAAAATTGGATTAAACAAAGATGGCGGTTATAAAGTATATATTCCTGGTGATATTATCTATACTTTATGCACCAAAGAAGAAGCTTATTTAACCGCCGCTGAACAATTGAATTATCATCAAAAGGTTTCTAATATTTTTAGTCAAACTTCATAAATGTTGATGCCATATTTGTTTTCTACTGTATCGTAGAAAATATAATTAAAAGGTGGGTTATAAGTTAAAATACCCATAATAATATAAACTAAAATAATGCCGGCAATACCTAAAATTTCTTTATGAAGTGGTCTTAGATTTAAAATGTAATAACTTATAACATTCACAAAATATAAACTTATAAATAAAACAATCAAATTTAAAATAAACACGGAACCGGTAAAATGATATATCGGTAAATATGTAATTAAAAATATAACAATTGAAAGAACCACTTCTAAAAACACACTTAAAGCAAAATTATTATGATTGATTCTGAATTTTTTGAAAAGAAAATATTCTAAAACACTCCAAATTAAAATACTACTTGTCATCATTTTCATATGTTCCCAAATGCTTTCATTAACTGGAAAGAAAATACTAAATAATGCATTAGGAAACCAATTATATAAAAAATGTGTCAAAAAACATAAGATAAACATTCCCAAAACACTAACAACTTTTAAATGTTTTAGAGTCATAACATCGCCTCATTTTAGGAATATTATATGTAATTTTGCAAAAAAATATACTTTTTTGCAACTTTTTTTCGAAAAAAAAAGGAAATCGCGAAAAAAAATCGTATATTAATATATAGGGGGGTAATTTTCATGAACATGTTAAGTCAAGAAAAAATTGCTGAAATAAGAAACAGTGTCAACATTGTCGATGTTATCTCCTCTTATATTCCTCTTACCCCAAAAGGTAAGAATTATTTTGGCGTTTGTCCATTTCATGATGACACCAATCCATCTATGAGTGTCAGCCCATCCAGACAGATTTACAAATGTTTCTCCTGTGGTGCGACGGGAACCGTTTTTAAATTTATCATGGATTACGAAAATATTTCATTTATGGAAGCTGTAAAAAAAGTTGCCGATTTAGGTGGTGTAGCTGTTAATATTGGTAAAGTTCGTAAAAAGCAAAACCATACAGAACTTCACCAAATATATGATTTAAGTTTAAAATTTTACATTAATAACTTAAATACAGCGAGCGGTAAAGAAGCCAAAGAATATTTAAATGGGCGTAATATAAATGAAGATATTATTAAAGAATTTCAAATAGGCCTCGCGTTAAAAAAAGATACTTTATCTAAAATTTTAATTAACAAGTTTAAACCAGAAGATGTTTTAAAAAGTGGTCTAGTTGGTAAAAACGACTATGGATATTATGATTTGTTTTACGAGCGAATTATGTTTCCACTTTATGATTTAGATGGAAATCCTATAGCTTATAGTGGGCGTATATATAATAGAGAAGATAATTCAAAATATTTCAATACTAGAGAAACCGAAATCTTTAAAAAAGGTGAATTACTTTATAATTATCACCGTGCTAAAGATGAAGCTAGAAGAAAAAATCAAATCATCATTATGGAAGGATTTATGGATGTTATCAGAGCTTACAGCGTTGGCATTAAAAATGTCGTTGCTACAATGGGTACTGCTGTAACCGATATCCAAGCCCATTTGATTAAAAGAATGGGACAAGAAGTAATCTTGTGCTTTGATGGTGATGAAGCTGGAGCTAAAGCAACGATGGCTTGCTCAAATGAACTATTAAAAATAGGTGTCACCCCAAAAGTTATTAGATTAGAAGATGACCTAGATCCCGATGAATATATCCAAAAATATGGACAAGCTGCTTTTCACAAGAAGATTGATAATCCAATCAGTATCATGGACTTTAAACTTTCTTATTTAAAAATCGGAAAAGATTTAAATAGTAGTGTTGATCAAGCTAAATATATAAGTGAATTAATTACCGAATTAAATAAAATTGACGATGATATATTAAGAGATTTAACAATCAAAAAAGTTGCTACAGAGATGGACGTTGATGAAAGTTTAATTAGAAATCATCTCGGTCCAAAGGAAAAAGAAATAAAGAAAGTTAAAAAAATTGAACTGCCAACTCATACAGATAAATATGAAAAAGCTGAGAGTAGTTTAATTTATTATATGTTAAGAAGTCCTGAAGTTATTACCATGTATAATAATAAAGTAACTTATATTCCAACTAAAGAATATCGGTTGCTTGCTAGAGAAATAAGCACTTTTTATAAAAATTTTGGATTTATCAGTGAAGCTGACTTTATAGACTACATCGAATGTGATCCAGAGCTCATGGATACAATCAATAAAATCAATAAATCAAATACCAAAGAAAGTTATACTTTAGAAGAAATTGAAGACTATATTAATGTAATTAAAGATTATAATGTCAAAGAAGAAATTAAAAGACTTACTAATAAGATGAAAAACTTGACAGACCCTCTAGATAAGGCTAAAATAGCCGAAGAAATTGTGGGATTAAAAAGGAGTGTAATAAATGTTTGAAGAAATGAAAACTTTTGATCAAAGAAAACAAGAACTAATTACCTTAGGTAAGAAAAAAGGAAGTATTACTTATGAAGAATTAGCTGAAAAATTAAAAGGTTTAGAACTGGATGCTGATTCATTAGATGACTTATATAATACTTTAAGTGAGAATCATATTAAAGTTGTTTCTGAAAATGAAGAAGACGATGAAGATCCAAGTACTACTAGTAATGAACTTTTAACTAAAGACTTAACTATCAACGATCCAGTTAGAATGTACTTAAAAGAAATTGGTCAAATTAAATTATTAACTACCGAAGAAGAATTAGAATTAGCTGATAGAATTGCTCAAGGCGATGAACAAGCTAAAGCTATATTAGCCGAAGCTAATCTTCGTCTAGTTGTTAGTATTGCAAAAAGATATGTTGGAAGAGGAATGCTTTTTCTAGATTTGATTCAAGAAGGAAATATTGGCTTAATGAAAGCCGTTGAAAAATTTGACGTTACTAAGGGTTATAAGTTTTCAACTTATGCTACATGGTGGATTAGACAAGCTATAACTAGAGCTATTGCCGATCAAGCTAGAACTATTAGAGTTCCTGTTCACATGGTTGAAACAATCAATAAATTAGCTCGTGTGGAAAGACAACTGACACTAGAATTAAACCGTGAACCAACAGAAGAAGAACTAGCTAAAAAAATGGGTACAAGTGTCGAAAAAATCAGAGATATTTATAAAATTTCTCAAGAACCAGTTAGTCTAGAAATACCAATTGGTGAAGAAGATGACTCACACCTAGGTGATTTCATTCCTGATGAAACTAATATGAGTCCAGAAGACTTTGCTGTTAACGAACTTTTAAAAGATGAAATCTCAGAAGTATTGCTTACTTTAACTGAAAGAGAAGAAAAAGTTATTAGACTTAGATTTGGCCTAGAAGATGGTAGGCCAAGAACTCTAGAAGAAGTTGGCCAACTATTTGGAGTAACCCGTGAACGTATTAGACAAATTGAAGCTAAAGCTTTACGTAAATTACGTCACCCATCAAGAAGTAGAAAACTAAAAGATTATTTGGGTGATTAATCATGAAACTTTCTAAAAGATTAAAAGCTATCAGTGATTTAATAAATCCTAATAGTAAAGTAATAGACGTTGGTTCCGACCACGCCTTTTTAGACATCTACTTAAATAAATATAAAAATTGTCAGTGTTTAGCTATCGATAAATCTAAATACTGTACGGAAACCGCTATTGATAATGCGCGTAAATTTGAAGCTGACATTAAAGCCATAACAAACGATGGATTAAATGGCATAACCTTAAATGACGAAATTATTGTCATCAGTGGCATGGGCACTAGAAACATTATCAAAATATTGAATTTTGATCTTACGAATAATTTAATATTATCAAGTCATACAAATATTGATGATTTAAAAAATTTCTTAGATAAAAAAGGATATTATATTTATAAAGAATTAATCATTGAAGATGGAAAAACATATAACATTATATATGCGAAACACAAAGGAGGTGCACAGTGAATAAACATAAATTAACCGAACTTGAGTTTTTAAATGAAAAAATTAAAAATGAAAAACAAAGAGTATATAGTAAAGGACTAGTTTTATTACCAGGAATAGCTACTATAACTTGTGGCGCTTTAGCCAGTGATCGTTTTGGTGCTGCCATTGGTTCTGTACTTGTAATTGCTGGTCTAGCTCTTACCACTGAATCATTAGTTCAATTTGAAGAATTTCAAGCAAATCAAGAATCAAAAGTTGAAAAAGTATATGAAAAAGTAAATAATATAACACGTAAAAATAAGTAGGGAAGATAAATGATAGAAGTGAGATGTACACTAGAATTAATAATGATAAATTCCAAAAAGGTAAAAGGTTGTTATTGCTAGTGCCCAAATTATAACTTCTAAAACCTTAAAAATTAATCTATAAAATTCAAAAGGAGAATTAGTTATTAACTTTTCTCCTTTTTTGTATATAAGGAAATGGGAATGTCCAGTGTGTCATACACATCATAACCGGGATTATAATGCAGCAGTTAATATAATGTTTAAAGGTTTAGAAAAATATATGTTATATCTAGAACAATCTATCTAAACATAAATTTTGACAAACAAATAAAATAAATTAGGGTGGCAACCATCCGATACTGGTCTATGGAGGAATCATAGATTCCTATGAAGTAGAAATAGCTTACCGTGAGGTAAGCTAATGTCAAAATTTATTTTGGCATTTTGTTCATATATTGAAAAATTAATTTATTTTCTAAATATCTATGTATTTTTCTAAAATTTATAATATAATGGTAATAGAGCAGTAAGGAAGTAAATTTATGAAAGAATTATTAGAAAATGTAAAAGTGAAGTTAGAAGCTATACAAGTTTCTGACGATGGTAATCAATTCCAAATTACTATTCAAATTCCTATGGAATTAGGTTGGATAGAAAACGTTAAATTCATACTAGATGGAAATAGCGAAATCACAATGGATTACTGCGGTCAGGACGATGGTATGGCTTTTTTTAAAACTGATGTGTATTTACCTACCAAAGCTATATATCATTACAGTTTTTCATGGATGGCAAATGGCCAAACCATGTATTTAAAAAATGGTAATAAAGATATTTATAACTTTCCATCTATAGGAGAAAACTTTAAATTATCTGTCAATTTTGATGTTCCAGATTGGGCTAAAGGTAAAATTATGTATCACATTTTTGTCGATAGGTTTAGAAGAGGCAGTGAAGATTCAATGAAAGAAATGCCTAGAAGAAAAATTCACCATTCGTGGGACGAAGAGATGGTTATTGGACCAGATGAAAACGGCATTTGGAATAACGATTTTTATGGTGGTGATTTAAAAGGAATTGAAAATTCTTTAGAATACTTAAAATCATTAGGGGTTGATATTTTATATTTAAGTCCAATTGTTCAGAGTCAATCTAATCATAGGTATGACGCTGCAGATTATGAAGTAGTCGATCCATATGCTGGAAATAACGAAGACTTAAAATCATTGTGTGAAAAAGCTCACGAATTAGATATGAAAGTAATTCTCGATGCCGTTTTTAATCATACAGGTAATGACAGTAAATATTTTAATGAATATGGAACATATCCAGAATTAGGAGCTTATCAATCTATAGATTCAAAATATAGCCCATTTTACCGCAAACACTATAATAATGGTCATATAGAATACGAATACTGGTGGGGTATGAAAAACCTTCCAGAATGCGATGGAAATGCTCAAGAATGGATTGATTATATTACAGGTGTTGGTGGTATAATTGATAAGTGGTTTGCTTTAGGTATTGATGGTTTGAGATTAGATGTTGCTGATGAACTTACTGATAACTTTATTTCTTTAATTAGAAAAGCTGTTAAAAGAAATAAAAATGATGGATTTATTATCGGTGAAGTTTGGAAAAATCCTATGCGGATGAATCGCGAATATATCTCATCTGGTAAAGAAATGGACAGTGTCATGAATTACCTATTAGTTGATGCCTTACTAAGATATTTTAAATATGCCGATGTGAATAAATTATCAGATATAATTAAAGAAATATTAATTGAATATCCAGATGACACAATTAAAACCTTAATGAACTTTACTTCAACGCATGATATTACTAGAGCTATTAATTTATTTTCATGTAATGAATTTCAAGAATATGGTGAGTGGGGATGGAACTTAAACAACAGTAATAATAATTGGTGTAAAAATTACATTTTAACTAGAGAACAATATGAATATGGTAAACAGGTATATGAAGCATATGTCTTTGCCTTAACCTTTTTACCAGGTATTTTATCAATATTTTATGGGGATGAAGTCGGCCTTCAAGGTATGGGTAATCTAGCTAATCGTAAACCGTTCCCAAAGACCAATCAAGATGAAGAACTTTTAAAATTCTTTAGACAAATGGGAGAGATTAGAAAGCAAGAAGATTTCTTAAGAGATGCTGATTTAGACATCAAAGAAATCAATGATAAATATATTGTTTACGAAAGAACAAATGAAGAAAGTAGTATGTTAGTTGCTACTAGCCGAGTAGGAGAAGATACTGAATTTCATATTCCAGAAAAATATGCCCATCCATCAAAAGTCTATACTTTAAAACACTCAAAGCCAGGACATTTAAAACCATATGGTGCTGTCGCTATCAAACGATAAGAAGTTTTTATACTTCTTTTTTTCTTTTCAATAAGGTATAATTATATCGGAGGTTACTATGAAAAAAGTATTAAGTTTCATTTTCATATTTATATTATTTACTGTACACGCCAGTGCCCTAGAACTAGATATATCATCTAAAAGTGCTATTTTATATAATCTAGACAATGGTGAAGTTCTATATGAAAAAGATGCCGATGAAAAAGCTTCTATTGCCAGTTTAACTAAAATAATGACGGCTTTAGTGTCCATAGAAAACATTAAAGATTTAGATAGTCAAGTTGTATTAAACGCTGATGATTTTAAAGGCTTAGCCGAAGCTAATGCTGTAACTGCTGGTTTTACTAAAGGCGAAGTTGTCACTTACAGAGATTTATTATATGGACTATTACTTCCATCAGGTGCCGATGCCGCCAAAGCTCTAGCGCGAAACATTGCCGGAAGTGAAGAAAACTTTATCAAAATGATGAATGAAAAGGTAGAGAAAATGAATCTAGAAAACACTCATTTCAGTACAGTTATTGGTTTAGATGATGATAAAAATTATTCAACCGCTAGAGAAGTGGCATTAATTTTTAAAGAAGCCTTGAAAAACAATGATTTTAAAACAATCATTACTACGAAAAACTATACTTCGTCAGATGGCAAAGTAAAATTTCACAGTACAATTCAAAGTAATGCGAAAAAATTTGAAATCGATGTTCCATATATTTTGGGTGGTAAAACGGGAACTACAACTGATGCTGGTTTATGCTTGGCCACTATTGCTAAAGAAAACAGTGTTAATTATATGTTGGTTACTTTAGGAGCCACATATGATAAAAAAGCTCCTCATAATATTGAGGATGCCCAAACGATATATGATTACTTTATTCAAAATTATGGTAATCAAAAAGTTGTAAATAAAGAAAAGCCATTTAAAAAAATAAAAGCAAAATATACTGATGTAGATATAGTTGAATTATATCCATCTAAAGATATTACAATGTACTTAGAAAACAATTATGATAAAAATGACATAAAATACGTTTATGACGGAAAAGAAGAAGTTTCATCTTTTAATCAAAAAGGAGAAAACCTAGGCACTTTAAAAATATATTATCAAGACAACTTAATTGATACTCAAACCATTAAATTAGATGAAACATTGAAATTTAACTTTTTAAACTTTATCAAAGAAGAATTTTTGATTATAGTTGGTGTTATTGCTCTTATTATCTCTATAATATTTATTAAAAAACAAGCACATAAAAAGGCGAGCTAATCAGCTCGCTATTTGTATAATTCATTTTTAAGTAATTCCAAATTAGAATTCATAATTGTAAAATAATCTTCATTATTTGTTCTTTGAGTCTCTGTTAAATTAGAAAGAGTATTCCATTCTTGGATTTCGACATTGGTATTTTGGGTTAACTTTTTAACTGTTGAATTAGACTCTTCATTCGCAATAGTGAAAATATATTTAATATCACCATCGTTAATCATATTTACAACTTGATTATAAACCGCATTCACATCGCCGTTACTTTCATCTAATGAATAAACTGTTACTCCATATTTTTCTAAATACTTAAATAAATTACTTGAAGCTACGATTGTTGTACTATTTCCATTAGAAATTACTTCTTTTATTTTTGCATCTAAATTAGAAGCTTCAACCTTTAATTCCTCATATTTTTCTTCAATTTGATTATTTAAATAATAGCTATCGATATATTCATTAAAACCAGTTTTAATATTTTGAGCCATCATTAGAAAATTAGAAGGGTCTAACCATAATTCTTCAATACTATTATTATATTCCATGTATAAAGTAGTATCGATAATTTTTAAGTCTTTATTAATTTCTCTCATCGGTTCAACATAATCTTTTTCATTACTCAAACCGTTAAAGATAAATAAATCCGCACTACTATAATCTTGAATTTGTTTTTCTGTAAGTTTATAGTTGTTAATATTAACCCCATCTGGATAAATGCTATTTATCGTACTATAGTCCCCATATAATCTTCTAGTAATATACTCAGTAGGGTAGTTAGTTGTATAAATTGTGATATCTTCCATATTATCTCTTTTTAAACAACCTGTTAAACTAAAAACAAAAACAGCTAAAATTAATATATTAACAAATCTTTTCATTCTTATCCTCCTTAATCACCGGATCATATCCGCTGCCACCCCATGGGTTACATCTAAGTATTCTTTTAATGGCCATAATTCCACCTTTAAAAACACCATAAATATCAATAGCTTCAATCGCATATTCTGAGCACGTTGGAATATAGCGGCAAGAAGAATGCCATGGGCCAGGTATTTTTTGATATATTCTAATTAATTTTATTAAAACCTTTTTCATATACTCTCCTTAATAATTATACTAAAAATAAAAGTAAATGTAAAAGGTAAATATCGCTATTCCCAAAAGATTTGACAAGCCAACAAATAAGAGCCAATATATAAGCCTTTTATTTGAAAGAAAATAAAGACTATTAAAAATCATAAGTAATTTATTGAAATAACCCTATAACAGCTTTTTAATATATAAGGAAAGTGCATTTTTTGAATAGTAAACAAATGTTTGCTAAAACTATTTACAAATATAACTATTCATGATATAC
>HF990833.1 GCA_000432855.1 Firmicutes bacterium CAG:822 | reverse complement strand
CATGAGTTTCTGGTTAGTGACTCGTTTTTTATATAAAAACAGTGTCGGTGAAATTTTACTCACCAACACTATTTATTATAGAACCGAAATTAGAACTAGAAATAGTTCTTTTTTTTCAAAAGAACTTTATTAGATACTCCCTTGCTTATTTAATATTAATATGATATTATTATACTAGAGGCTGGTTATATGAAGGAAGAAAATGAACGTAATCGTACAATTAGGGTAGTAGAGTATAGCGCAATAGTAATATTTTTTCTTATCATATTAATCATTTTAGTTCCTTCAATATCAAAAATTGTTTATAATATGTCGAAAGATGCCGCAACTACTAGTACTAAGGGAACCATTGATACTGTAAAATCATTTTATGTAGATATGAATTTATTAAATGAAGTCGGTTTGCCCTTCAAAGTTGCTTTTGACAAAGGTGGATATACATTCTATGAGATAGGTAAAAAAGTTAATTATAAACGGCAACTGAATATTAAAAATATAGGGAAACTCCCAACCGATGGAAGTGTTCAAATTAATGTTGATGGTACCGTTACAGTTAAAAATTTAACCTTTGGAAATTTCAAATGTAATCAAATCAACGATCAAGATTTGGTTTGTGATAATAAGTGATAACTTTTAAAGTTATCACTTTTAATATACTAAAACCTTATGATATAATTATATAAAGGTGATAAAACATGAAACAAGAAAACATCAGAAACTTTTCAATAATTGCTCATATCGATCACGGAAAAAGTACTTTGGCTGATCGCATTTTAGAACTTACCGGTGCGATTACCGAAAGAGAAAAACAAGACCAATTATTAGATAATATGGATATTGAAAGAGAAAGAGGTATAACTATTAAATTAAATGCCGCTCGTCTTAAATATCATTACAAAAATGAAGATTACATTATGCATTTAATTGACACCCCTGGCCATGTCGATTTTTCCTATGAAGTATCACGTAGTTTGGCAGCTTGTGAAGGTGCTGTTTTAGTTGTAGATGCTGCTCAAGGTATTGAAGCCCAAACACTCGCTAATGTTTATCTAGCCTTAGAAAACGATTTAACTATTATTCCCGTCATTAATAAAATAGATCTTCCTAACGCCGATGTTTCAAAAGTAAAAAAAGAGTTAGTTGAAACACTAGGTTTTGATGAAGAAGAAATAATTTTAACTAGTGCTAAAACTGGTGAAGGTGTTCAAGATTTAATTGAAGCTATAATTGAAAGAGTTCCATCTCCAAACGGTAATTCAAATGACAAATTAAAGGCTTTAGTATTTGACAGTTATTTTGATTCGTATAAAGGAGTAGTAGTTTTAGTTCGAATCAAAGATGGTAAGTTAAAATTAAAAGATAAAATAAAATTTATGGCTACAAACGCTATTCACGAAGTAACCGAACTAGGTTTTAATGACCCAAAACCACGAAATACCGATGTTTTAGATTGTGGTGAAGTTGGTTACATATGTGCCAGTATCAAGAGTATTGGTGATATCAAAGTTGGTGATACCATTACTTTAGAAAGTAACCCAGCTACTGAAAGTTTGCCAGGATATAAACCTATGAGACCGATGGTTTTCTGTGGACTATATCCAGTTGACACCAATAGATATCCTGATTTAAGAGAAGCCTTAGAAAAATTAAAATTAAATGATGCCGCTTTAGAATTTGAACCCGAGACTTCGGAAGCCTTAGGTTTTGGTTTTCGATGTGGCTTTCTAGGACTACTTCACATGGAAATAATTGAAGAAAGGTTAGAAAGAGAATTTAATATTAATCACATTGCCACATCACCTTCAGTTATTTACAAAATAACGAAAACCGATAATGAAGTTATCTATATTGATAGCCCAGCTAAAATGCCCGATAGACAAAAAATAAAAGTTATTGAAGAACCATATATCAAAACTAATATTTATGTTCCAAGCAATTACATTGGTAGCGTCATGGAACTATGTCAAAATAAACGTGGAACATATATCAGTATGGAATATATTACTACTAATAGAGTCAATATTCACTATGAAATTCCATTGTCAGAAATAGTTTATAATTTCTTCGATAAATTAAAAAGTTCAACCAAAGGTTATGCTTCATTTGACTATGATTTAATTGGCTATAAACCAAGTGATTTAGTTAAAATGGATGTTTTACTAAATGGTGAAGTTGTCGATGCTTTAAGTGTTATCGTTCATAAAGATTTTGCGTATAACCGCGGTAAAGCTATAGTTTATAAGTTAAAAGAAATTATCCCAAGACAGTTATTTGAAGTTCCAATTCAAGCAGTTATTGGCTCAAAAGTAATTGCTAGAACAGACATTAAAGCTATGCGTAAAAACGTTTTGGCCAAATGTTATGGTGGTGACATCACTAGAAAAAGAAAATTGTTAGAAAAACAAAAAGAAGGAAAAAAACGAATGAAAATGGTTGGTAAAGTTGAAGTGCCAAGTGAAGCATTTTTAGCTGTTTTAAATATTGATGAAGAGTAGGTGATAAAATGACTAAATATGTAACAAGAAAAATCAGTAAACGTCGTGGAAAAGTAATTATTCCCCCAACACCTGAAGAAATACTAGATGATAATTTTAATTATCCTGATTACGTCAAACGTATTTTAAATATAAAAATAGACGATCATTTACTAGAAGAATTTTTTGAAAGTAGTAATGAAGATTTTACTCCAGCCGATCCAGAAATTAATAAAGCTTTTGAGGATTATGAAAATGCTATAATTGAAGTTCAAAAACAATATGAATTATGTCACACTTTGTTAGATTATAATCAAGCAATGAAAAATATCGCACAGTCTTATTTTGACAGACTTAAAAAGCTAACCACCTTTAAATTACAAAAAGAACAAGAATTTCAAGCTTTAACTGCTAAAAGAAGTGAACTCGTTACGATTTTAAATAGAGTTGTAAATATTAAGAAAAATATTGAAGATGGCGCCGAAAGTCGTTTACTTGCCTTTGTTAATAGAGAAATTCCTTTAGGTAAACTTTATCTTTATGATTTAACTCAAATTCAAAATAGCGAAGTATACTTAAAACATAAAAAAGCTTTAGATACATATCGCAGAAAAGTTTTTAGTAGGTTGTTAGATCAAGAAGGTGCTGAGTATAAACCAATAGAACAACTCCACCTTCAAAGGAAAAAATAATGAGTATTTATATTCATATTCCTTTTTGTTCATCAATCTGTACCTATTGTGATTTTTGTAAAGTTCTAACAAATAAACAGTGGATAAATGAATATTTGGATGCTTTAGAAAAAGAAATTAAGCAAAATTATCAAGGAGAATATATAAAAACCTTATATATTGGTGGCGGAACACCAAGCTCTCTTAACTTTGATGAATTAAAAAGATTATTTGATATCTTCAAAATATTCAATATTGATAAAAATACGGAAATAACCTTCGAAAGTAATAGTGAAGACTTAACCTTAGATAAAATTAAATTTTTAAAAAATCGTATAAATCGGTTAAGTATTGGTATTCAAACCTTTAATAAAGAAACATTAAAAAAATTAAATAGAAAATTAAATACTTGTAATTTAAATAATGCTTTTAAGACTTTTGAAAATATTAATATTGATTTGATGTATGGCTTTCAAAATCAAAACATTGAAAATCTCAAAAATGATTTAAATAAAATAATTAATTTAAACCCTACTCATATATCGACATATTGTTTAATTTTAGAGCCTAATACTAAACTCTATATTGATAATTATGAGCCATTAGAAGATGATAAAGAAAGGGAAATGTATGACCTAATTGTTAAAACATTAACAGAAAATGGATATGGTCAATATGAATTAAGTAATTTTTCAAAGCAAGGATATCAATCTAAACATAACTTAGTATATTGGAATAATGAACACTATTATGGATTTGGATTAGGCGCTAGTGGATATGTTGGAAATATTAGATATGAAAATACTAGAGGTTTAAACGAATATTTAAGAGGTAATTATACTTTAGACAAACATGAACTCTCATTAGATGAAACTATTCAAAATGAATTTATCTTAGGCTTTAGAAAAATAGATGGAATTAGTAAACAAACCTTTTATCAAAAATATAAAATAAACCTAGATGAAATAAACATAGTAAACAGCCTTTTATCTCAAAAGATATTAATAGAAAGCCAAGAAAACATTTATATTAATCCACAGTATTTGTATACTTCTAATGAAGTTTTATTAAATTTTATTGATTTTACTTTACACAAACATTAGTTTGTGGTAATCTTAAGGTAGGTGATAAGATGAAAAATAATTTTAACAAAGAACTAGCATATATTAAAAATCCAAAATATCGGGAAAATGCCATAAAACTAATCGAACTTCTTCCTGATTATTTTTACGAAGTAGCTGCTAGTTCAACTGGAAAATATCATCCTTCTTTTGCGCTAGGAGAAGGAGGACTCGTTAGACATACAAAAGTTGCCGTTAAAATAGCCTATGAGCTTTCTAATAATGATGTTATCGGTTATTCTTTCACTTCCAATGAAAAAGACCTCATGATAATTGCTTTAATTATGCACGACGGCTTAAAACATGGAAAAGTCAAAGAAAAATACGTTAGATTTGACCACCCAGTTTTAATGGCAGACTATATTAAAGAAAATAAAGATAAAACCACTTTTACTGATGAAGAAATAGAATTTTTATCAAATGCTATATCAAGTCATATGGGCCAGTGGAATACAAATCCATATAGTGACGTTGTACTTCCGGTTCCTCATAATAAATATCAAAGATTTGTTCACATGTGTGACTTTCTAGCTAGCCGTAAATTTTTAGATGTAAAATTTAAAGATAATGAAATAGAGGAGTGATTAAAATGGCTAAATGGGATAAAGATTATCTCGAATTATGTAAAAGAATACTAAAAGAGGGCACAGAAGTTGAAAATAGAACAGGAGTAAATACAATCAAAGTACCATCACATCATTTTCACTTTGACCTAGAAGAAGAGTTTCCAATTTTAACCACTAAACAGTTATTTATAAGACAAGCTGTTTTAGAAATGCTTTGGATTTATCAAAACCAGAGTAATGATGTCAGATGGTTACAGGAAAGAAATGTTCACATTTGGGATGAATGGGAAGTCGATGAAGATGGAATTTATCGTATTTATGAAGCTCCAAGTGAACAAACACCATATGATAAAGATCGTGAAGTGCCTGTTTTAGATCCATATAGTGTTCCTGTTCATAATCATAATGGAAAATTAGACTATAAACGTGATGAAAACGGAAATATTTTAACGGCTAAAAGTTTAAGTGAAGAAAATAGTTTAAAAATGTTTCCAGACCATGAAACGGTTAAGAAAAACATCAAAACTGCCAAATTTTATGGTAAACAGTATGCTCATACCATTGGAACCGCATATGGATATATTGTCGGTAAATTTGAAATGGTCCAAAATTTAATCAACAATTTAAAAACAAATCCAAATGATAGACGTAATGTTATGAGCTTATGGCAAGATGATTATGTTAATACTGCCGTTCTACCATCTTGTGTCTGGTCTAGTGAATGGGATGTAACTGATGGAAAATTAAACGCTTGGGTTCATCAGAGAAGTTGTGATGTTCCACTAGGACTCCCTTTTAATGTAACTCAATATTCCGTTTTATTAAATATGCTAGCTAGGGTTACTAACTTAAAACCTGGTACCCTAGATTGGAGTATTAAAGATGCTCATATTTATGTCAACCAAATCGAAGGTATAAAGGAACAAATTCGCCGTGGTGAAGAACTAGAAGATTTAAAAGCACCAGAGCTATGGTTAAATCCTAAAGTTACTGATTTCTTTGACTTTGATAGTTCTAAAGAATGTAAAGATGTTAAATTACTAAATTATAAACATCATGGAAAAATTAGATTTCCACTAGCCCAATAGGCATTATCGCATTTTAAATAAAGGAGATAAAATATGCAAGGAAAATTAATAACCATTGAAGGAACAGACTGTTCTGGAAAAGAGACTCAAACTAATTTATTAATTCAAAAATTAAGAGCAGAGGGTTATCAAGTACAAAATTTTTCTTTCCCAAACTATAATTCACCAACCGGCAGAATCATAGGTGGACCTTACCTAGGTAAAGAAGGCTTTGACAAATGTTATTTTGAAGAAGGAGCTACTAAAGTTGATCCTAAAGTTGCATCTTTATATTATGCTGCCGATCGTAAATATAATATTGGTAAAATAAATTTTTTATTAGAACAAGGATATAATGTTATTTTAGATAGATATATCTATTCCAATATGGCTCATCAAGGTGGAAAGATTATCGACCAAGAGGAGAGAAAAGATATGTACAATTGGCTAGATAAATTAGAATTTGATTTAATGGAACTACCAAAACCAGATCTCACAATTTTCCTTCATATGCCTACTAAAGTTGCCGAAGAACTAAAAAGACATCGGAGGGAAAAAGCAGATGGCCATGAAAAGGATGGAAAACATCTAGAACAAGCCGAAATATCATATCTAGAACTTGCTAAAAAATATAATTTTGTAACCATTGAATGTGCCGAAAATGGCAAACCGAAAGATATTGAAGCAATAAATCAAATAGTTTATAACAAAGTTAAACCATATATGAATAAAAGAGGATAACAAGCAAGAGTTTGTTTTTCTGTTGCACTTTATATGACCTACTTTTAATTGTAAAGCTATATAGATATATAAAAAATACAAAAAATCAGCAAAAAAGTTGCCATATGTTTAAAAATGTTTTATAATTAAATAAACAACAAATAAAAAATTCATAATAAAGAAATTATCTAGTTGGTAGAATAGTAATATTCGAGGGTTGGGCAAGGGGAATATAATTTCTTTGTGAGTATTCTACTCACTTTTTACTCCTAGGTCGCTTTAAAGCGGCCATTTTTGTGTGCCATGCATGGCATACGGCTAGGTAGTGTGAGAGGACACAATAATTAAAAGTTAATTATTTTTCTCTACTTGATTGTATAAAACAAATACTAAAAAATAAAATATATTATGAAGATAATTGCTCATAGAGGTAATGATGGAGTTCATAAAGAAAATAGCCTAGAAGCCATTATAAGTAGTTTAAATGATAAATATACTGACGGTGTTGAATTTGATATAAGATTAACTAAAGATAATAAACTAATCATTAATCACGATCCATTTTATAATGGAAATTATATAAGACATACAAATGCGGTTAAACTACAAAAATTAGGTTTAAACACATTAGAGGAAATCCTAAATAATGTCCACAATAATAAAATAATCATGATAGAAATTAAAGTGGATGACAAAGATATTAAAATTATGTCTAAGAAGTTAATTGGTATAATAAAAAGATATAATTTAAATTATTATATCTGTAGTTTTAACTATAAATTTATAAAACACTTTAAATCAAAATATAAAATAAAAAGCGGTCTAATTATTAGTGTAAAAATAAATAATAAGTATTTAAATAATAATTTTGACTTTAACTCTATTAATTATTCATACCGTAAATCCATTCCAACAAAAGAAACTTTTAGATGGACGATTAATACTCGTCAAGAATTAGATAAAATAGATAAATATGAAAACATTATAACTGATAAACCAAAACAAATATATAAATTTATTAAAGAGCAGGAACAATTTTAACTTTTTCACTCAATATTATAGCTTTATCATCAATTTTCTTAATAATTTTAACTATTTTGTTGGTTTGTTTTCTAGCACCAGTAATCATTAAAATTATTTTTCCATCATTCCCACTTTTAATCTTTGAAATTTGAAATTTCTCTTTTTCTAAAATTCTTATAAGTTCATTTGCTTTATCGTTTTTTATTTCCACCATAAAAGCATTTGTTCCAAGTGCCATTTTCTCTTCTAAGACACTACCTAAATATGAACCAAATAAAGCTCCAAACGCAAAAGCTATTGCTTTAAAAATATCTTTTTGCAGTCCCATTAAAACGGTTCCAGTTAATATAATCCATATTAATGTTACGACAAACTGTAAAATAGCCCCCAATTTTTTCTTCCCATTACTAACGATAATTAATCTTAAAGTTGCTAAAGCATCTTCGATTATTTTAAATACAAATATAGCTATATATATTAAAATGTTCATAAGAACCACCTAAAAATAGTTTACCTAAAAATAAAAAAAACATACTAATTTGCACTCAAACAAAAAATAATATATAATGTTTACGGTGATTTCATGGAAATTGATTTAAGTTTTTTAAATACAAAACCTAAAATTATCATCGATACTAAAGTAGCTTTTCCAAAGGAAGACTTAGAAAAAGCTGGGATACTAAGCATGGATGAAATCGAAGTTAAAGGTGAAATAACTTCCAACTTAGATGAATATTTTTTAACGTTAAATCTCAAAGGCAAAATGGTTTTACCTTGTAACCTTACTTTAGAACCAGTAGATTACCCATTTGCTTTAGAAGTCAAAGAAAATTTAAATGAAATAACGGAAAACTTCAAAAAAAACCAAAAAACTATTGATATTTTACCGATAATATGGGAAAATATATTAATGGAAATTCCCATGAAAGTCGTCAGCCCTAAGGCTAAAAATATGAAAACCAAAGGCGACGGTTGGGAACATATAACTGATAGCGAACCAAAGGCAAATAATAGCCTCGCTAAGTTAAAAGATTTATTATAGGAGGTGTTATCATGGCCGTACCAGCAAGAAAAGTTAGTAAAACTAGTGGAAGAATGCGTCGTACTCATTACAAAATAAGTGCAAAAACTGTTACAGTATGCCCAAAATGTGGAGCGCCTGTTAAACCACATCGTGTATGTAAAAATTGTGGAACTTATAGAGGTAAGGAAGTTATCGCAAAAGAAACAGCTACAGAAGAATAATTTTATGAAATTTTTAATTTCGTAAAAGTTCTTACAGAGCTGTTTTTTTTGCACAATAATTTGTATATGTCATAGTGAATAGCTAATAATCAAAAAAGTCATATACTAATATTAAGCTTTTATGATTTTATTCAACCGAAAGACCAATAGAATCTTAAATTAAAAAGAGAAAATTCATTTTTTCTCTTTTAATTTGTATATCGCATTTCTTCATTAGAAATATTAAATATAAGTCCCATAGCCAACATATAACTAAGTAAACTAGACCCGCCATAACTTATAAATGGTAGTGTAATACCAGTTATTGGTAATAGTCCAAAAGTCATTCCGATATTTTGAATTTGCTGATATATAAGCATACCCACAATTCCAGCGATTACATATTTATTAACAAGTTTATTAGTTTTTAAAGCAAGAGTTATTAACCTAATATCAAACAGTGCAAGTAAGGCTAATAGAAATACTGAACCAATAAAACCAAAATGGCTTGCATAAACAGCAAATATAAAATCTGTTTGAGCTTCTGGAAAATAAATTGGGTTAGTTGTCAGTCCATGTCCAAATAAACCAGCCGATCCTATTGCACTTAAACTGTTTTCTAATTGATATCCACTTTGGTTAGACCAATCTAAAAGTCTATCAACTCTTAAAAAGAAGCTAGTTCCAAATATTTTTATAAATAAATCTTGACTGATAAAATAAATGCCTAAAACTAAAGCTACAAAGAATACTGCCACACCTATAATTATCAAAAACCATCTATATCTAATTCCTGAAATAAATAACATTACAAAAGTAATTAATAAATATATTAATACCACTCCAGTATCTGGTTGCATAAATGTAAGTATGCTAGGGACTAAAACCACTATTGCTATTTTAATTAAAAACATTAGTTCTTCTCTGATACTCGGATTAGGAAATTCCTCGTTAAATTTAGATATCATCGATGCATTTACAATAATTAAAATAATTTTCATGAACTCACTTGGTTGAAGAGTACCGATACCTTTTATCTCATACCAGCATGTTGCATCATTAATAGTTTTTCCAAAGAAAAAAAGTCCGACTAATGACAAAATGCCAATACCATATAATAGCCAACTCATCCTATATATATAAGTATTACCAACAGTCATTATTAAATATACAATAACAAAGCCAGCAATATACCAAATTATTTGATTAGTAACTAAATGGTCCATAGTACTAGGAAGTATACTATTTGCACCATACAAGGTTACAATACTAATAATCGCAAAAATTAAAATGGGGATCAATATAGATTTATCCATCTTATATTTTGAGATATTCTTCATAATCATCACCATTAAATATAATACACTAAACTTTTTTAATATACAATTATATTTAATTAAAAAAAAAATTAATAATTTAAAAATAGGTATTGAAAATTATATTCAAATCAAGATATAATATAATAGGAGGTACTAGAATGAAAAAAACAGGGTTTACATTAGCTGAATTATTAGGAGTTATAGTAATAATCGCCTTATTATTACTATTAATTATCCCAGGAATAATTAATAGATTATCAAATAGTGGTGATGAAGCAAAAGATACGGAAAATGAACTTATTTTTAATGCCACTGAGCAATATGTAAAAGAACATCCAGAAATTTATCCACCAGGAAAAAGTGGACGATATTGTATAACTATACAAAGTTTAATAGATGACGGAAAATTATCATCTCCTGTAATAGATGTAAATACAGGGAAAGATATATCAAATAAATCAGTCATGGTAACAATATATAGTAGTGGCAATTCAGAGTATGAAATAAAAGAAGGGGCAGAATGTAAGGAAATATCAGCTTTGCCGATGATTGATTTTATAATAGAACCAAGCGGAAGCAGCTGGGTAAAGCAAAGAAAAGTAACTATAGTTTATCCTAAAGTAGATGGTAATTTTGAAGCTTCTCATCGTATAGATGGTGGTTCATGGACAAGAGATAGTAGTGCTGATGATGGTGGAAACATTAAATTAACTTTTACTAAAATAGGACAATTAGAAGCTAGACTAAAAGGGAATAACATTATTACTTCAAAAATAAACATCGTAAACATCGATAGTGAAAAACCAGTTGTTAGAAAAGTTTCAACACCAAGTGAATGGAGTAATAAAGCTAAAACAGCAACCGCAACAGTTTATGACGGTATAAGTGGAATCGCTGGATATTATTTAAGTAAATCTAACACCACACCTGCTGAAAATGCTAGTGGATGGGTTAGTGTTAATTATGAAAAAGGCGAAAAGTCAATTGAATTAACTAATCTTGATGAAGGAACCTATTACCTTTGGGTTAAAGATAAAGCTGGCAACATAAGTGATAGTACGGCAAATAGTCAATTCAAAATAGATAAAATAGATACAATAGCACCAACATGTAATATAACAGTAGGCTCTGGTACCCTAGGTAATAATAACTGGTATGTAAGCAATGTTAAATTAGATTTAAATTATGATGACGATGGTAGTGGAGTTAGCAGTTATGGAATTGTCCCATCATTAACAGCAACCTACAATGGACAAAAAACTGCTACACAAACAGCTGATACAGCTGGAATAACTTACTATGGTTATGTTAAAGATGCTGCAGGAAATACAGGAAAATGTACACTAGATATTAAAAAGGATGCTACAAAGCCAACCATAACAGCAACCTTAAAATTACCAAACGGTAGTAATTATACTCAAAATACTTGGAGTAGAAGTGCCGTATCAAGAGTGCTTAATCCAGCAGACTCTACTAGCGGTATCGCAAAAGTACAATATCGTTCTAATGGAAGTGGTACCTGGTATGATGAAGGAAATGTTTCCTCATATTCAATCGGCGAAGGAAAGCATAATAATTATTTTAGAGCTATTGACAATGCTGGTAATGTTAGTAATGAATTAAATTTAATCGTAAATATAGATTGGACCAAACCAAGCACACCTTACTGTACAGTCTCAGTAGTTATGGGTTTAAGAATAACAAGTTCAAATTGTAATGGCGCACAAAACTGTTCTACTACATTTAAAGCTACTGGTTCATCATGGGGATTTAATGAAAATATAATTAAATCAGATAATTTATCTGGAATAAAAGAAATTTACCAATACTGGAGAGCATCTAAATATGCTGGTACATCAAGATCTCCAATATGCAATTGGATTCCTGATGCTCAGTGTAAAGGTAAGTGGCGCTATTCTTACAGCTATTTACCTGTTACTTTTGATGACAATTTCAGAGCTGAAGATAATGCCGGAAATGTTTCATATGATGCTTCATGTGACGCTACTTTTACTAAATAATAATTAAAGGAGATAATATGAATAAAAAAACAACAATAATAAGCGTTATACTATTCATTATAATAATAGCTGCTATTTTAATCATCGCCTTTCTTCCAAAAGAAAAAGGAGAAAAAAGTTATACTAAAAAAGAGACAATCGAGTTAATATCTAAAGGATTTGTCGATGGAATAAGCAAAAAAGATTTAGAAAAGTTAATGAATCAAAAAATCGACGACAAAACAATGATGACAGGAGAAGATGCCTATCTTCTCCAAACCCCTAGTGATAAATTAATAAAACAATACAATTTGGATAATTATATTACAAATGCAAAAAGCTATTTTAAAAAATTAGAAACCAAAATAAAAGAAAATTATTCATGGAAGTTTGATGGCGAAGTTGGAGAAAACCAAGGATCATACTATATAAAATTAAAAACCTATAGTTATGGTGTTTACTTATCAGATTTAGAAGAAATGACAAATCAACTTTTAAGCCGATATACCTTAAGTAATGAAAATACTGAAGTAAATAAATATAAAGCTAAAGTAATAGCGATGAAATTATTAGATTCTTATCTAGATGAATATATCTATAATGGTGATTCGAAAGTAATATCAATTACTTTCAATAGTATCAACGATGATAAAACAAAAAACTCACTAATTCAGTATTTAATAGATTTAGCTGGCTATAATAATCGAGAAGATGAAAAGATAAATACTATGGAAAATAACAGAAAAACTAGAATTGCGGAATATATTAATACTGCTATTAGTAATGGAACTTTAAATAAAAATGATATTTTAAAGATGTAAAATTTTAGAAAATGTAATTAATTTTATAAATTTTTGTAAAAGTATAGTATAATGTTAATAGGTGATATATATGATATGGCAATATGTAATTATAATTGTAATTTTATTAATAATTGCTTTTGCAATTCTCAGAGCTAAAAACAAAGATTTTAAATTAGAAGCTAATAAACTAATTGAATATCTTGGAGGTACAGCCAACATCATCAATTATGAAGTAAACAATTCAAGACTTGTTGTAAACCTTCATAATATTGAACTTGTAAATAAAGAAGCCATTCAAAAAATGGGAGCTCAAGGTATTGTTGAAATTGATAATCAATTAAAAATAATTTTTGGTGAAGATGCGAAACAATTAAAGAAGAATATTGATGATTTAAAATAGATGTAGAATAAAAACTACATCTTTTAAATGTTATAAATCGCATTGACTTTACAAGGTATATCCTTTATAATTTAAATAGAATAGGGTGGTAAACATGGAAAAAACAAAATTAGTCGCAACAGTATGTGAGAATAAAAATGAAAGAAATCAAATTGAAGAGTTTATTAAAAGTGGTATCGATGTTATTCGTTTAAATATGAGTTATTCATCACAAGATGTTTGCCGCCGTTTAATAAATATTATTAATGAAACAAACGAGAAATTAGGCACAAACACTGCTATTATGTTAGATTTAGAAGGACCATGCATTAGAACTGACACTTTTATCGGTGGTAAAGCTTATTTAAATACTGATGATAAAATTCGCATTTACATGAATGAAATTAAAGGAAATATGACTGGATTTTCTGTCAATTATAAAAACTTAGTTAATGATTTAAAATATCATACAAAAATAAAACTAAGTAAAGGGAATGTCGTTTTACAAGTTACTGAAAAAGGTCTAGACTATGTTGTCTGTGCCGTTTTAAAAGGCGGTGAAGTAAGTGATAATTCTAAAATTTATGTACCAGAAATTAGACCAAGCCGTAAATTCTTAACGAAACAGGATTATCAAGATATTTTATTTGCTCATGAAATGGGTGTTGATTTTATTGTTGTATCTGGTATTTCCTCAGCTGAAGATGTTTTAGAAATTAATGACTTATTAATCGAACTTAAAAATGAACACATAGGTCTCATTGCCAAAATAGAAAATAAAAGAGCTGTTGAAGATATCGATAATATAATCAATATTGCTGATGGAATTATTTTAGATCGTGGTGACTTAGGTATTGAAATGCCTATCGAAATCGTTCCAAACATTCAAAAGAAAATAATTCATAAATGTTACGAACAAGGATGTTTAATTGTTATAACCGCCGAATTCAATAGTTTTTTAACTAAAAAGGCCGTTCCAAACCGTGCTGAAGTATCAGATTTATCAACCTTAGTTTCTGAAGCTATTGATGCAATCATGTTAACTAGTGAAACTACTATCGGTGCCCATCCAATCGATACCGTTAGAATTGTAAGTAAAATTATTAGAGAATCAGAAGATAGTATTGATTATGGATATTTCTTTAGAAGATCACTAAATGAAAAACAAAAAAGTATTACTTCAACGGTTTCTTCAAGCGTTGTCTTAGGTGCAAATGAACTAGATTGTAAAGCTATATTAGTTGCTACGAACTTTGGACGAACAGCTAGAAGAATAAGCCAGTTAAAACCACCATGTCCAATTATTGCTGCAGCTTCTAATACTTCAGTTGTCAAGAGCTTACAACTTCATTTTGGAGTATTACCAGTTAATGCTAAAGGCGATACCTTAGATGAATTAACCGAAAATGTCAAAAAAGAACTATCTACGACATTTAAATTAAATCCAGGTGACAAAATAATTATTACTGGTGGTTATCCATTTAAAAAAGTAAAATATACTAACTTCATGCAAATAGATGAAATATAAAAGAATGTGGGGAGATACTTATGTATAATTTAGGGGAACAATTTACACTAGATAGAAAAAGAGCTGTTGCTAATAAAAAGAATATAATTCAAGGAGAAAAATTCCGTTTCACAGTTTTAACAGAGAGGTTAATTAGACTAGAATATAATGACAATGGTATCTTTATTGATGATCCGACCGAACTGGTTTTATATCGTGATTTAAAAACTCCAGAGTTTCAAGTAAGCGATAATAACAATTATGTTGTAATTACTACTAAATATTTTAAACTAACTTATATTAAAGGTAGATCTTTCTTAGGTGGAAAAGCTAATCCTGCCGCCAATTTAAAAGTAGAGTTATTAAATACTGATCGTGTTTGGTACTATGGTCATCCAGAAGTACGTAACTTTGGTATCCCCAATAGTTCTTTAGCTGAAGGTGGTACAAAAGGAAAGGGCTTGTATTCTGCTGAAGGTATGGCCAGTATTGATGATACTAATTCGTTAATCTTTAATGAAGATGGAACAGTTTCTAAAAACACCGAACTTAGAGTAGATACATATCTATTTATGTATAATAAAGATTTTGAAGAAGCTTTAAAAGATTATTATCAAATTACCGGCTTTCCAGCCTTGCCACCTAGATATGCTCTTGGTAACTGGTGGAGTAGTAATAATGATTATAATGATTTATCACTAAAAACTTTAATCGATAACTTTGAAAGAAATGAAATCCCATTATCTATTGTTGTATTAGATAAGGATTGGCACAAACGTCTTAAAATAAAAGATAAACATTTAAGAACCGGTTTTACTTTTAATGATAAGTATTTTAAAAATCCCAAAGCGATGATAAATTATTTACACACTAAAAATATTAGATTAGGCTTAAGTATCGATCCAACTTCAGGGCTTTATAATATTGATACATATTATAATGATGCTTTAAAATATTTAGAAGCTGATAAAGAGGGGAAAATTCCGTTTAACGTTTTAGAACCTAAATTTGTCGATGTTTATTTCAAAATGTTTATCCATCCACTAGATGCCTTAGGTGTTGATTTTTACTGGTTAGATCTAGAAAATAATCTAAACATCTCAGATTTAACCTTGTTAAAACATTATCAATTCTATGATATGCAAAGGGATTTTAAACGTCGTCCAATGTTGCTTTCTGAAGGGACTTCACTCGCCCCTCATAGATATCCGGTTTTATATTCTGGAAAAACTAAAGTCGGCTGGGATACTTTGAGAAAAATTCCATTTTATAATAATAATAGTTTCAATAATGGCGCACCATTCTGGGCCCATGACATTAGTGGATATTTTAAAGGGACTGAAGATAATGAATTATACCTTCGTTCTATTCAATTAGGAGTCTTCTCACCAATCTTAAAATTTGGTGTTGATAAAGGCCCATATTATAAAAGAGAACCATGGAAATGGGATATTAAAACGTATACCATTGCTAAAGATTATTTAGGGTTAAGACATAAATTAATTCCTTATATTTATAGTGAAGCTTATAAATATCATAAATTTGGTGATTCTTTAATTAAACCATTATACTATCAAATTCCTAGTTTCTATGATGATGTTTTATACCGTAATGAATATTTCTTCGGTTCATCGTTATTAATAGCCCCAATAATTACTAAAAAAGATGAAGTCATGAACCGTGTTGTTCACAACTTCTATCTTCCAGAAGGTACTTGGTATGACTATGTTACTGGTAAAAAATTTCCAGGTAAAAAGAGTTATATTAGTTTCTTCCGTGATGAAGATTATCCAGTATTTGCTAAATCTGGAGCCATTATACCACTAAGTAATAATCAAAACATCAACGATACCACACCACCTACTGATATGGAGATTAATATTTTCCCGGGCAGGAGTAATTCGTATACTTTATTTGAAGACGATGGAGAAAGTGACTTATACCGTAAAGATTTCTACTTATTAACTCAAATCGATTACACATATATGCCAAGTAACTATAGTGTTGTAATTAGATCAATTAAAGGTAAAAGTGGTATTGTTCCAGATAAGAGAAATTACAAAATTATCTTTAGAAATACCAAAAGAACCGATGATGTTAGCGCTTATA
The DNA here is from genome assembly GCA_000432855.1 of Firmicutes bacterium CAG:822. Classification (GTDB taxonomy): domain Bacteria; phylum Bacillota_I; class Bacilli_A; order RF39; family UBA660; genus Coprosoma. The sequence continues at coordinate 11,023 of HF990833.1, read as the reverse complement.
TGAATGAAACATCACTTTCATTAAAAACTTATGTCGATGGTCCAAACTTTGTCGTTGAAATAAAAGATGTTCCAACCGTTGGACAATTGTCAATAAGTTGTAAAGGTAAAGATATTGAAATTGATGCCTTAAGACTAATTAATGAAGATATAGAACGAATCATTAGTGACTTGCAAATCTCAACTGAAATGAAAGAAAAGATCGATGCTATTTTATTTGGATCAGAACCTATCAAGAAAAAGAGAATTGCTATCCGTAAATTATCTAGACAAGGCTTAGATAAAAAATTCGTTAAGATGTTCTTAAAATTACTAGAATATATTGGAGAAATATAATAAAAAACCTCAATTCAAATATAGAATTGAGGTTTTATAATAAGTTTAGGCATACACTGTATGCCTAAACTCTAGGGCATTTCCCCGCTGCTTGCAGCGTAAAGCCGAACGTAGTATGTAATATGTAGTGAGGGCGATGTCATAGAAGAAAGCAAATATATTTATTTATCCCATAATGCAAGTAATCTTGTTTACCATATAGTATGTCCAGAAAAATACCGTCGTGTTGTTTTTGATGAAACAGTAGATGAACATCTGAAACAAATTTGTCTTGGAATAGAACTAAGATATGATTACATAAGGTTTTTGGAGATAGGAACAGATAAAGAACATGTGCATTTTTTAGTACAAAGTACTCCAAATTATTCTCCAAGTCAAATAGTAAAAATAATAAAAAGTATAACTGCAAGCCAAATTTTTTCAGAATGCCCAGAGGTAAAGAAAAAATATGGGGAGGACAGTTTTGGACAGACGGCCATTTTGTGGCAACGGTAGGCAAAAATCAAAATGAAACAGTAATTAGAGAGTATGTAAAAAATCAAGGTAAACAAGATACGGAGTATAAGCAATTATATGTGTCTTTTAACGACATCGCACAAAAAGACACCCCGTAGCTTGCTGCGGGGTGTTTCATTTAATATCCTAACTCTTTAATAAGTTTTTCGACTGTATCTTTATAAGTGTCATCAACTTTTACATAAAGTAATGTATTGTCCACTCTACAAAGATGCATATAAGTGCCACCACTAGTTAAAGTATAAGTAGAGTAATTACCCACATTAGATGAGCTTTCTGTAGTTGTTCCACTTTTAGAATTTTCAAAATTAGATTGATTAGTGTTGAACATACTAGCCGCAGAATTTTCACTATCTAAAACATAAAATTCTACTTGCCAGCCATCACTATTTCTCGCAACTAAAGCATTATCGACAACTCCATATGACGAATATTGATTCATTACATCGATAACAGTACAGTCATACTTTTCCGCAATAGTACTAAAATCATCTGCTGTAATAGCTTCTTTGTTGCCACATCCAGTTAAAAGAAGCACCATAAAGCATAAAACTACTCCTAAAAATATTTTTCCTCTCTTCATTTTGTTTCCCTCCTATAATAATATTATAGCACACATATAACCTAAATAAATAGATAAATCATATATAATGACAATAAAAAGTAAATTACTTAAAAATAACTTTAAAACTGTTGAAATCATATTCTAAAAATTAGATAATTATATTAGAAGAGAGGGTAAATAATTTGATTAATAATGAAGAATATATAAATTATAAAGAAATCTATGAAAATAAAAAGAACCAACCCAAAGTAAAATATAATTTCTTAGAAGTATCACTTTACGTAATACTTATGATCCTAATTGTATTGTTTGTGTTTTCCATAGCTTTTTCATACTTTGGCACTAATCTTTCTCCAGTAGTTCCAATCATTATTTTCATTTATATAGTTATCGTATCTTCACTTTTAAGTAAAATAAGAAAAGATAGTAAAAATACCGGAAATGGAATGGATCTTATTTATATGGATGCCAATCCTAATATTATAAATCTGCCATATCTTGTAGATAATTTTTGGACATCCGTGGGCTATAAAGAGCTTAGTAAAGGCCTTTACTGTAAAAGTAAAACATTTAAAGAAAAGGAATATGATGGTCATTATATAAATGAGGTATACAATATACGTACTAGACACTATTTAGCAGATTACAACTTAAAAGTAAACATCGATAATGATAATAATAAAGTATATATAATGTGTTGGTTAGATATGAAGGCTATTACCGTGGTGCGGAAAAGAAAGTAGTAACAATTCAAAAGTGGACATCACCTTATCCAGAAGAATTTCAAGCAGATATAGATAAGTTTTATGAACTACTAACAAATGGACAGTAATCATAAAATACATAAAAAAAGAATTGAATTATATTCTAAGTCTCGTTTCTATTTATTTGAAACGGGCCTTTTCTTTTCATCAATTCTTGAAAAATGTGTTATATGTGATTTATCATAAGTAACTAAATCCTCTGGTTTCAATTTAGCCTTTCTATCATATTTGTTTATGTTGTTAGCAAACTTATCTATTGTTGACGCTTTAACATCAACTTTACCATTTTCTATTTGATTTAAATATGATAATGTTGTTCCTAATATTTCAGCAAATTTCTCCTGAGATAAGTGATATATTTTTCTATAGTATTTTAAATTAATGGCTAAACTTTCACATAATTTCATATTCTTCCTCCATTGTTAACATTAAGAATATTTTATACTTTAGCGAAAGTAAAGTCTTTACCACTAAGGCGAAAGAAAATGTGGACAAAACCTCAAAAGTATTCTATAATTGGTATAGAGTACAAAAATATGACAATATGTGATAGTTGATAATTACTATAATTTAAAATAAGCAGGTGAGTGTATGTATAAAAATAAAAGAAGGAGAAAGATGATATTGGGTGGACTTTTGTGTCTACTTTTGATAATGACCGTTGGTTATAGTGCTTTCTCTAGTCAGTTAGACATTAAAGGAAGTAGTATGGTCACAAGTAAGTGGGATATAGAAATAACTGATTTACAATTAAAACAGAAAATTGGAAGTGCAGAGGATGTTTCTCATAATTATGAGATGCTTAATGCGAATATGGAAGCTAATTTCTATATACCAGGTGATGAGATAACTTATGAAGTAACTGTGTCTAACTTAGGAACAATTGATGCGGTTTTAGATAGTATAAAAATAAATATGGATTCTCAAGATATAATAGAGTTTAAAGTAGATGGTATAACCTCAGGAGAAGAACTTGCTCATGGAACATCAACAAAGTTTGATGTTATTATGAAATATAATGAAAATATTACAAGTCAACCGGGAGAGACAAGCATTGACTTTAGTATGAATTTAAATTATTTACAAAAAGGAAATTCATCTAATTTTTCAGATGCAGATAGTGATGCTTCAGATGTTTTAGCTATAACAGGTATCGATTTAACTCCAACAGAAACATCAGTTAAGGCAGAGATTAGTGCGAATAATGCGATTAAATATTATTATTCATTAGATAATGATAAGTGGTATGAAACTATGGAAAATGTATATACAATTTATCATTTAACTCCAAATACAGACTATACAATGTATATAAAAGCAGAAGATGTGAACGGAGAAGTAGTATTCTCAAGTAAACCATTTAAAACATTGGATAATACCAAACCAGAATTAAAGCTTACTATGGGAGATAACGTCAAAGGAGAAAACGGATGGTATAAAGGACTTAATATAAACATAGAAGCATTAGATGCGGGAGGAATAGAAGATACTAAATATTGTGTGTCTTCAAGTGATACATGCACGCCAAATACTGATTTAACTTTAACTGATGGAAAAGCAACATATCAATTTGCTTCAAGTAATAATGAACAAACATTATGTGTATTAGTAAGTGATAGAAAAGGAAATGAAACAACAAAATGTACAGATGCATATAAAGTGGATTCAGAAGTACCAACATTATCTGATATGAAAATAGAGCCACTTGAAAATACAATGACGATTACTTTAACAGTTAATGATGATCATAGTGGAGTATATAAATATTATTATAGTAAAGATAGTGGAAAAACATATGTAGAGAGTGATAGTCCGAATTATACATTTACTAATTTAAGTAGTGGAGATTATTTCGTAACTGCTTACGTAGAAGATGAAGCAGGAAACACAAGTGAGCCAAAAGCTGGAAGTACAGCAATATCAGCTACATTCTGTCAAGAAAATGGTATTAATAATTTAAGTGACTGTGTCATAGCAACAGCAGCAGGAGAAGAAGCAAATATAGAAACGGCCAAACAAAAAATTGAAGCCAAGGGTACACCAAACTTTACGGTAACAAGTCCAGCTATAGTATATAGTGAGAATCATGCGACAAATACAACCACATTATCACAAAGTACATACTTCTATGTAGCTAATAGTTACACCTTTAACTCTACAACAGGATATTATGCATTGAGTGGATATAGTTTAAAGGATCCAGAGACAATTGATTTTAGTGACGGAAAAGATTATTATATGATAGGAACGACAAGTACATCAGGAACAACAATGTATAAAGTAACGGGAATGACAGTAAGTACGAACTCAAGTACAGGAGCAAAAACATATAGTTTAACCGTATATCCATATACAGCTAGAGTAAATAGTTATGATAATTCTAGCATGGGAATGTATGCTTCAAGTGATGATGATGGAACGAGTTATTATTATAGAGGAGCTGTTGCTGGAAACTATGTAAAAATGGCTGATAAATTTTGGAGAATCATCAGAGTAAATGGGGATGGTACTTTACGTTTAATTTATGATGGAACAAGTGGTCATGCGAATGGAGAGGCTAGTAGTAATAGACAAGTCACAACAAGAGCATTTAACAGTTGGTGGAGTGATAATGCTTATGTCGGATATATGTATGGAGATCCAAGTGATAATCAAATAAGTGAAGCAGATGCTGCATTTACATATACTGGTTTAAATCCGTCTTCTAAATATTATTTTGGAACAAGTTATACATTTGATGAGGCATCGAATACATTTAAACTTGATGGAGATTTAGTACAAGCCACATTAACTGAATATGGTAATCAATATAATAATGATGGATATTATACATGTTTTAGTACATCGGAGGCGGGAACATGTCAAAGACTTTCACATGTACAAAGGTATGTATCTGCAACATCGATGCGTGTCAAAGCAGTGGAATGGTCAAGTACCTCATATGCGGGAGCACACGCGAATGAATTAAATAGTACAATGAAAACATATTTGGATAGCTGGTATGATAGTAATTTATCTAGCGTTGATAGTAAATTATCGAAAGATACAATCTTTTGTAATAATAGACAAGTGTTCACATATAAATCATCACCATATGTAGGAGATGGATATGGAGTAACACCGACGATGTATAGTTATCCAAGATTTTATAATTGGGCGGGTTCAAGTATAAGTCCATCGCTTACATGTCCACAAGCAAATGATAAATTTTCTGTAACTACTATAAAAGGAAACGGAGATTTGAGTAAGCCGTTAGGCTTAATTACAGCTGACGAAGTCAGCATGGCAGGAGGGCGAACAAGTTCACAAAATACTTTATATTATCTATATACGGGAACTACATATTGGACCATGACGCCGTCGCTCTTCAGCTATTGGAGCGACGCTCGCGAGTTCTTTGTTGGTAGTTCTGGATCGCTTGGCGTCAGCAATGTGGACGTTAGCCTCGGCGTCCGCCCAGTTGTCAATCTAAATACTGAAAATCTAACATTCACTGGAACAGGAACAATGCAAGATCCGTATGTGATAGAATAGGGGATAATATATGAATTCAAAAGAAAAGAAGAAAATTAATGTTAAAATAATATTAAGTTTAATCGCACTACTTTTGGTTGTAATAGCTTTATTTATAGCTTTTTCACAAAGAGCTGAGGAAGAATCAGGGCTTGTTAATCATAATGTTGTAGAAGGTTTGTATGAAGATCATGCGGATGAAAACTGTACAGAGGTTATAAACATTACAGAAAATAGTGATGTAAGTGATACTGACGATAAGGTATTATTGCACTTAATATTTGGCCAAATGAAGAAAGATGAAATATTAGCTGATACTATAAGTGTGGACGATTATAGAGATTCAGCTTTAAAAATAATGGACGAAGAAAATATTCCATCAAATATCGATTATACTTTTGAAGGATATAAATATACTTTAGATGGTGATAATATTAAAAGAAGTAAAGCGAGCTGCGAAGAGAATTACGTATCTAAATTATTTGGATATAGTGGAGTTAATAATTTAGAGGTCGATATCATGGCTGGATATGTTAAAAATGGAAAAGTATATGATTTAAATGATAAAGAAATTGGTACTTATGATGAGGAAGAATTAAATGACATTTTAGATAATGGAACTATGCAAGTTTATAATTATGAAAAGGTTAATGATAATTATAAATTAGTTAATGTTGGAGTTAAATGAGCTAGTTTTAAAACTAGCTTTTAAGTTTATAAAATCTCTTTATAAATTTCTTTAAAAATGATATACTTATAAAAAGGAGGAATAAAATGACAAATAAAATATTGCCAAAAGTATTTGGTTGGATGTTCATAGGATTATTAGTAACATTCTTTACAGGATATTATGTTTCACTTCATCCAGAAACAATGTTAAAATTATTTGGAAGTTATGCATTTTTAATTGTAATTATAATTGAATTTGCGATAGTAATTTTCTTATCAGCTAGGATAACTAAAATGAAACCGGCAACAGCCATCGTCAGTTTTCTAATTTATTCGGCTGTCAGTGGTCTTACATTTTCAACAATATTTGTAACTTATGATTTAAGTTCAATCATGTATGTTTTCTTATTAGCTGCTGGTATATTTGCTGTATTTGCTTTCTTAGGAGCTGTAACTAAAATTGATTTATCTAAGCTTGGAGTATATTTATTTATCGGATTATTTGCTATAATCATTTGTGGATTAATAAATTTATTCTTAAATAATTCAACATTTGATATGATTGTTTCATGTATTGCGATCGCTATTTTTGTAGGATACACTGCTTATGATGTTCAACAAATATTAAGAATGCAAGAGTTTAATATGCTTCCAGAAGACAACTTAGCAATTTATGGTGCTTTAGAACTTTATCTAGATTTCATTAACTTATTCTTAAGATTATTACAATTATTTGGTAGTAGTCATAGTGATGATTAATGAATGAAAATAATAAAAAATGTTTTGAAATTCTAGAAAGACTAAATTTGCACCCTAGAGTTGTTACTCATGAACCAATTTTAAATTATGAAACAGCTAACAAAGTTGATGAAGAATTGGGTCTTACTGGCATTGAAACCAAAACCTTATTTCTAAAGAGTAAAAAAGGTAATAATTATTATTTGTTTATCACTTTAGCCTCTGAAAGAATGGATAGTAAACTTCTAAAAAATATTTTAGGTGAAAAAATAACTATGGTTACTGGTGACGAAATGATTGAATTAACTGGTATGCAACCTGGATGTATGACGCCATTTGGACTTAAAGATGGTTTAATCCAAAAAGTTGTTGTTGATCCTAAAATCTACAAAGAAGAAAAACTTATCTTAGCTTTCGGCTCTGAGACTATGTCAGTTGAAATGACTTCAGAAGATTTAAAGACAATTTTAGAAGATATTTATTCAGATAGGTTAGTTTATCTTGAAAATTAATCCTTGAACATTATGAAAAATTATAATATAATATTAACAGTTAAAAGCACTGAATAAGAGTAGTAGTAATTAAAAAGTTATTTAGAGAGAAAGTGGTTGGTGAAAACTTTTTAACTTTAGTTACGAACTTGCTTAGGAGCTTCTTATATGACAAGTATAAGACGGATGTGACCGTTATCGCATTAGAGGTAATAAAAGTATTATAAAATAAGGTGGTACCGCGTTTATGACGCCCTTATATTCATAATACTTTTTTATTTTAAAGGAGGGGAAAAATGGATTATTTATTAACATTCATAATTTGTTTTATTATCATTTATTTAGTTTATAGTATATTTGTTATATACCGAAAAAAAGGTTTTGAAAAATTTAAAAGTAGTAAACAAATAATATTCTTTGAAAAAGCTTATAAATTAGACTTTAAAAAGATAAATTTAAAATCATTTGCCCAAGCTCTCGCTTTAACTAATGCTTTTATTATTGCTTTTACCTTTACTGTTATTCAATTAATTCAAAACTTTATCTTAAAAATGTTAGTGGCTTTTGTTATTTTAGTTCCACTCATGCTTTTAATGTATAAATTACTTAGTATAGTTTACAAAAAGAAAGAAGGAAAACAAAATGTATAATTTTACAGAAATAGAAAAGAAATGGCGAAAATATTGGCAAGATCATCAAACCTTTGCCGCTAAAAATGATGATCCAAAAGAAAAATATTATTTACTAGTTGAATTTCCATACCCATCAGGTGCTGGACTACACGTTGGACATGCTAGAAGTTATACTGCTCTAGATACTGTTGCTAGACAAAAGAGAATGGAAGGCTATAACGTTCTATTTCCAATGGGCTGGGATGCTTTTGGCGCACCCGCTGAACAATACGCTATCAAAAATCACATTCATCCTAAAGATGCTGTAAAAGAAAATATTAAAACCTTTAAACACCAAATAGAAGAGTTGGGTATTTCTTTTGATTGGAATAGGGAATTCGCAACCACAGATCCAGAATATTATAAATGGACACAATGGCAATTCTTAAAATTCTATGAGCACGGTATGGCTTATAAAGCTAAGAAGAATATCAACTGGTGTCCAACTTGTAAAACTGGTCTATCAAATGAAGATTCAGCCGGTGGTGTTTGTGAAAGATGTGGCTCTAAAGTTGTTCAAAAAGAAAAAGAACAATGGATGCTTAGAATGAGTGATTATGCTGAAGACTTAATTCAAGGACTAGATAATACTAACTTTAGTAAAAGAGTTAAACTAGGTCAAATCAATTGGATAGGTAAGTCGGCTGGAGCTGAAATAGACTTTGAAATTGAAGATACTGATGAAAAATTAAAAGTTTATACTACTAGACCAGATACTATTTATGGCGCCACTTTTATGGTTATTGCTCCTGAACACCCAATTTTAGAAACTTTAAAAGATAAGATTACTAATATGGATGAAATTAAAAAATATCAGGAATATGCCAAAACTAAAACTGAGTTCGAAAGAACAGAATTAGCTAAAGAAAAAACTGGTGTTAAAATCGAAGGTATTAAAGCCATTAATCCATTTACTAATAAAGAAATTCAAATATGGACAGCTGATTATGTCATGATGAGTTATGGTACAGGAGCTATTATGGCTGTTCCAGCTCATGATGATAGAGATTATGAATTTGCAACTAAATATAATATTGACATTATTCCAGTAATTGAAGGAGATTCCTTACCATATATCGGTGAAGGAAAATACATTAATTCAGACATTCTAAACGGTATGACAAATAAAGAAGAAGCCATCAAAAAAATGATTGATGAAATTACTAAAAGAAAAATAGGTAATAGTAAAGTAAATTATCGTCTTCAAGATTGGATCTTCTCAAGACAAAGATTTTGGGGTGAACCAATCCCACTAGTTTATTGTGAACACTGTGGATGGCAACCAGTTAAAGAAGAAGACTTGCCGGTTCTACTTCCAGATGTTGCTAACTATGAACCAACAGAAGATGGTGAAAGTCCACTAGCTAATATTGAAGAGTGGGTTAACACCACTTGTCCAAAATGTGGTGGAAAAGCTAAAAGAGAAACTGATACCATGCCTAACTGGGCTGGGTCATCATGGTATTTCTTAAGATATATGGATCCTCATAATGATAAAGAATTTGTTTCAAAAGACGCTTTAAATTATTGGGGCAGAGTAGACTGGTATGATGGTGGTATGGAGCACACTGCTCGTCACTTACTATATGCTAGATTCTGGAATCAATTCTTATATAATATTGGTCTAGTTCCAAACAAAGAACCAATTGATATTAGAACTTCCCACGGTATGATTCTAGGACCTGATGGTGAAAAAATGAGTAAGTCAAAAGGTAATGTTATCAACCCACATGATATGGTTGAAGAGTATGGTGCAGACGCTTTAAGACTTTATGAAATGTTTATCGGTGACTATGAAAAAGATGCTGCTTGGAGTACCAATAGTCTAAAAGGTTGTAAAAGATTCCTGGACCGCGTTTGGAAAATTGGTGATAAACTAAATGATAAAGGTGGATATACAAATGAAGCTTTAGTTCATAAGACTATAAAAAAAGTCACAAATGATATTAAAAGCATGAAATTTAATACTGCAATTTCAGCTCTTATGATTATGCTAAATGCTTATGATGATATGGAAACTGTTACGAAAGATGATTTAAGAGTATTACTTCTCCTATTAAATCCATTCTCACCACACATTACTGAAGAAATTAATGAAAAATATAATTTGGGAAATCCATTATGTGAATCAGAGTGGCCAAAATATGATGAAGAAAAAACTACTGATGATACTTATGAATTAGTTTTCCAAGTTAATGGAAAAGTTAGAGGAAAAGAAACTGTAAGTTCTAATATAACTAAAGAAGAAATGGAGTCTTTAGCAAAATCAAACACTAATGTTCAAAAATTTATTTCAAGTAAAGAAATAGTTAAAGTAATTACTATTCCCGGCCGTTTGGTGAATATCGTTGTTAAATAATGGACAAATTAAGTAAAAAAATAACTAGAACTAATTTAAGTCCATTTATAACTATAAAATTAAGAAAATTAAATTTCACCAAACTTGGCCACCTTGTAATGTCATCATATCCGGAATTATTTTATACCCATTTATTTACAAACTCTGAATTAAATGAGATACAAAATAGTTTGAATAGAGAAGGATTAGATTTTATATTTGAAATGAATCTAGATAAAATTACATACTTGAGAAGAGAAATTATTAAGTTTAATTTTAATGAATATCAAAACTTACTATATGAATCTCATTTAAAAGAATATGATGAAACTAAAATAGAACCATTAATGTACTCTGATCCACTATATGTTGTTAAATAGGGTTTGTCAAGAAAAGTGTGTAAGTAATTAATATATCATATAT
>HF990832.1 GCA_000432855.1 Firmicutes bacterium CAG:822 | reverse complement strand
GTTTTTGGTTCCACCAACACTACTTGACATTGAACCTAATTTTGTCCTTCGTAAGTACCTCCTACAAAGTTTGCAGCATCATCAGCACTGTCTAATTCTACATCGCTTTCTGTTCTTGAGCAGAACATTGAATTTGGATCAAAAGTATCTGTTTCTTCTTTCATAGTAGTACAGTAATATTGACCAAATTTCAATTTGTAAGCAATGATATTACCATCTGCTTGGATAGTAACATAACCACCTTGTGGCATTTCACCACTTGCTGATACGGCTTGGTTATTGATATATCCTTTACCATATCCTCCACCGGTTGCAGTTACAGTACCCCAATCTGTGTTTTGAGTACCTTTACTAGAACCTTTAGGGAAGTTAACAGTAAATGGAATACCTACTGGATCACTATCTACTTGAGCTTGTGAATATGCAACTCTAACAGCATCGATAGTTCCCCATGCTTTATCGACAGCTGCGTTTCTTCTTGATTGTTCGATAACATTCAAAATGATTGGAGTTGTAATTAAGGCGATAATAGCTAAGATAACGATTACAGCCAATAGCTCAATCAAAGTAAAACCTTTAGAATTCTTTCTCATCTATTTCACCTCCTCGCCCCTATTCTGTTATCAATATACCACATTTTTTTGCATAAATCAATCTTTTTTGTTATTTTAATTTTTCTATTTTTTAGTAATTTATTTACAATATTTTTGTTACTCTTCAAAATTTCATTTGTATATTCAATGCAATTTTTTTGATATCAGTGAAATACATAATTTGAAATAGATTAATTAGTTATATATCAAAATGTATATCATTTTCTTTTAAGATTGGTATTATTTTTTCTTCAAATATTTTAAAAGTATCACAAATGTTTAAATTTTTATCAAAAATATATATGGCTTTGTCTTTTAATGCTTTTGTAGAAAATAAATTTTCAACATTCACATACATCAATCTGTCATTTCAAGTTCAATTTTATTTACTTGATAACCTTCTTCAATAGAAGAAATATTCATATTTTGTATAAATAGTGTAGCTTTGAAATCTTTGATAGATTTATCAATGGCAGCATTTAACTCATCATTTAAGCTTATATCTAACATTTTTACTGGTGTCTTTAATGATACATTATTGTTAGTTTTTTCTCCTCTAACTTTACTTATTATTTCAACAATTAAATCACCGTTTTTCATTTCATTAGTAAAATTGAATTCTAATGGTTTAATTTTTGTTAAATGAATAGATTTTTCTTGGTGATATATTTCTTGATAAATTTCTTCAGTAATAAATGGGAAGAAGATACTAAAGTCTTGTAATAATTTATATAATAAGATATAAACTGTTTTTTGTCCTGAGTACCTTGCGTCATTTCCAAATTCTTCTGGGCGATATAATCTATGTTTAACAATCTCAATATAGTTATCACAGAAATTCCAGAAGAATTTTTCTAAAATGTTTAAAGCTAAACCTACTTCATATTCATCTAAATACTGTATAAATCCTTTTTCCATTTCTTGGTATTTTCCTAATATCCATTTATCTATATATTCATAATCATTAATTTCTTTATCTTCATAATCCTGAAGATGCATTTCGATAAATTTAGATACATTCCATATTTTATTAATTAGTTTTTTTCCTCTTAGTAGTGTTTCATCACTATAAACTATATCATTTCCTAATCTTCCTGTTCCAGCCCAGTATCTCAATACATCGGCAGAATATTTGTTTATGGCATCCATAGGTTCTATTTTACTATTTCCTTTTGATTTACTTATTTTTTCACCTTTTCCAGCCATTACAAATCCGGAAATCATCACATTATCCCATGGTCTTGTTCCAAAGTGATAAAAACTTTTAACAATGGTATAAAAATCCCAGGTTCTAATAATTTCTGATGCATTTGTTCTCAAACTCATTGGTTTTAAAATATCTTCATAATTATCTTTTTCACCATATCTCATATTAATTAATGGTGTTAAAGAAGAAGTTGCCCATGTATCCATAACATCAGTCTCTGGTGTAAAATCTTTACATCCGCAGTTTGTACACTTGTCTATTTTTGGTTTATCGGTAAGAGGATTTACTGGTAGGTCTTCTTTTTTTGCAAAAATTGGTTTGCCACAGTCCTTACAATACCATACTGGGAATGGTACTCCGAAATATCTTTGTCTAGAAATACACCAATCCCACATGATATTTTCAACCCATTCATTATATCTATTTTGCATGTGTGCTGGATGCCATTTAATTTCATTTCCTATTTTTAAGAAATCTTCTTTATGACTCATTGTATCAATAAACCATTGATTCATTACGGTGTATTCTACTTCTTTTCCACATCTTTCATGGGTTTGAACTTCGTGTTCTAATTCTTCAATTTTTACTACAAATCCTCCATCTTGTAAATCTTCAATTATTTTCTTTCTAGCTTCTTTAATTTTCATTCCACCATAAGTAGGAACATTTTCAGAAATACGACCATCTTTTGTAAAAATATATTTGAGTGGTAGATTATATTTTTTCCACCATTCTATGTCTGTCTGATCTCCAAAAGTACAGCACATTACCACTCCTGTTCCTTTATCGAGGGCTACTTTTTCATCGCCCATGATTGGAACTTCTACATCGACAACAGGAATATGAGCAGTTTTTCCGATTAGGTGCTTATGTTTTTCATCGTTAGGATTTACAAAAACACAGACAATAGCTGGTAATAATTCCGGACGAGTTGTAGCAATAGTAAATTCTTCTCCATCTTCAACAGTTTTAAAATTGATATAATTAAATGTTGTTTTTATTGTTTTTGTTTCTAGTTCTGCTTGAGCAATTGATGTTAAACATTCATTACACCAAAGAGCTGGTGATTCTTTATGGTAACAATGACCTTTAGCAACTAAATCTAAGAATGAAGCTTGACTTATTTTGATTGTTGATGGGCTTACTGTTTTATAATGTATATCCCAATCTGTACTTATACCCATTTTACTGAAAAGATCTTGGAATTCAGCCTCGTATTTATCTGTTGTTTTATAGCATAATTTTGAAAATTCTTCTCTACCAATTTCATGAGCTTTTTTTCCCTGTTCTTTTTCAACTAAACGTTCACTAGGTAAGCCATTATCGTCAAAACCAAATGGATAAAATACATTATATCCTCTAAGTCTTTTATATCTAGCAATCATTTCTGTTTGTGAATATGAAAAAATATGACCAATATGAATTTTACCATTAACCGTTGGTGGTGGTGTATCTATTGAAAAGACTTTTCTTCCATCCGGAATGAATTTATATATTTTTTCTTGATTCCAATAATCTAACCATTTTGCTTCTTTTTCGGCAGCATTATATTTTTTATCTAACATTTTTTACCTTCTTTCTCTTCTGGCAGACTTATATCTAACCTTGTTAACAAAAATCTTACTCTATCTTTATATTCTTCTTTAACAAAATAATATATATATGATTCTATTAAATTTTCTATAGGTGAGCCTCGACCCTCAATTTTGAAATTGACTATCCCTCTTGGAATATATTCATTATCTATTAAATCATTAGATACAAAATGTTTTCTCTTTTGTGCCGTATGAAAATCATTTAGCTCTTCTTCTTTAAATTTACATCTAAATTTATTTCCAGAAAAAGTTATTTGTTGTTTACTTAGCATATCATAATGTTGTTTTCTTATAGGACAATTTTCTATACATACTTCGTTTACTAAAATCTCTAGTTTATTCAAATTATCAATCTTATCAATATATTCCCATTTATTATTATAATTATAATCTAAGACAACTAATTTATAGTCTTTATTTAATTCTTCTTTAAGTTGATTTTGATTAAGTCCTTTGGTGGTAGAAGAAATAATTTTAAATTTGGGATAATTTTTTCTGATGTAATCTTCTAATAACTCACTATTAATTAATACTTCATTTAAATTGTTTTCCACAGTTTTTAACAATTGATTACCCAAGGTGTCAAATAAATGTTTTTTATTTATCATACTATTGGTAAAAGTAAATCTGACTGGTATATTATGATTATTAAAATAGTCAACGATTTTCTTCATTTCTTCAATATATAGTTGCATTCCAAAAACAGTTCGACCACCATTCCAAATAAAATTTGGAAAACTACCATATACTGAGCCGATTTTAAAACCTGATTTGAAATAATGCTTTTTTTCTTCCGTTAATTGTAATAGTCTTTTGTTTAAATCATAATATTCCCAAAAACCAGGAATATGAAATATTTTCATATGACGATCACTTCCTCTTCAACAAAAAAACTTATAAATTTAAGGACGTATTGAACGTGGTACCACCTTAATTTATAAGTTTAACTTACCTTGATTAGTTTAACGCACTTGGACGAATTTTCCTACTACTATTTCAGAAAATCAGCTTGGTCAAGCTACCTTCAATATTCTCTATTGTTAGTTTACATCTACCACTAACTTTCTTTAAATAGATAAATATTTACTCCTCTTGGTCATGGCTTTGTTTTTAATTATACATGTTTTGTAAAAAAATTACAATACTTTTGTACCGCAAAGGAAACAAGTTGTGGCTGTAGGGGCTAATTTAGTTCCACATTTTGGGCAAACTTTTGGCTTACTATTGTCGACAAAAATTGGTTTTTCTTCTTGTTTAACTTCTTGTTTAGCTTCAATAACGGTTTCATGTCTTTCGTCGGGTTCAAGAGAATTGTTTAAAAAGACACTATCTCCACCTTCATTTGTATATAAGTTAACTGGTGGTTCTTCTTTGACAGTATTATCTATTTGATTATATAAGCTTGGATTAATTACAACCCCATTTACTTGATTAGGTGTCTGTACTTGATTGGTAGTTTGATCTGGCACTTGATTTATATCTAGGTTTGGAGTTTGATTTACAGCTTGATTTGGTATTTGACTTTGGTTTAAATCTTCTGGTGTAGTTTCAAATAAAATATTTTGATTACTTAAAAACTGTTCTGTATCATCATACATATGAAGCATAAATTTAGGCCTTTTAAAAACTAATTCAGGAAATTTATACATTGGTACAAGAATAAACCAAATTGATTCCTTAGGATCTAATTTATAAGCTTTTAAAAGTTCTTTAATTATTATATTATAATAATAAAGATTGGCAAATGGTATTAAGGTTTTGTAAAAGACAGATTTCTTTATGTCCAACAAATTTACTAAGATTAATCTATTATAAAACGGAACATAAGCTTTCCATGCAGGAATTTTAACTGCTTTAAATAATTTGCCTAAACATATTTTTACCGTCATATAAACAATAAAAAGAACGATAAAAAACATTAAAAAATACTTACCTGTACCTTCAAACATATTTTAGCCTCCTTTTTATTATAATTATAACACGACATTAAATTACCAACAACAAAAATCTATTTCAAAAAATAATTATTTTCTTTTTCATATTTTAAATTAGTAATATCTCCGTGTCCTGGATAAATTTTTGTATTATTAGGATAAGTTTTAATGATGTCTAAACTATTTTTCATTTCTTCCATATTTCCAGTAGGCATATCGGTTCGACCAATGGTTTCTTTGAATAGAAAGTCACCGGTAAACATAGCGTGCTCTTTAGGAAAATAATATGTGACACTATCACTGGTATGTCCTTTACTAAAAATAACTTCAAAAGTAAAAGGTTCAAAATAGTATGTCTGTTCTTTAGGATTATTTAATATTAACTCTTTTTCAAAATGATTTAAAGCTCCTATATGATCTGGATGATAGTGCGTAATTAAAACTTTTATTACATCTTTATTTTTAAGTGACCTTGAAATTTTTTCATAGTCATCACCTGGATCTATTACAATTACTTTATTATCTTCTTCTAGGACATAACAATTTGCTTCTAAATAGCCTACTGGTATTTTTGTGATTTTCATTTTAATCTTCTCAATTCATTAAATGTTTCTTTTAGACTATTGTCAGCAATAGTTTTTTTTACTTGAGTTGGTGGCTCTGGAGTGTTAGGTTTATTAATTTTGCCAGCATTTGGGTGAAGTTTAGCTCTAAGTTCATTTGGATCTTGGTTAAATCCTCTTTTCACCATACCTTTTAAAATCATATCTTTATTATTCTCATTTATTATCATAATTATTTCCTTTCTAACAATGACCATTTTCTATATAATTTTTAATCGGACCGTAAGTTTTTCGATATCCATCAATTAAACCATATTTATTAATAGCTTCTAAGTGTTTTTTAGTTGGATATCCCTTATGATTTTTAAAACCATATTCGGGGTGCTTTTTATCTATTTCATATAAAATTCTATCCCTAGTTACTTTGGCTATAACACTAGCTGCGGCAATGGAAGCACTTTTAGCATCACCTTTAATAATTGGCATAACAGGAACATCGATATCTATAGGCATGGCATCAGATAAAACATATTCTAGGGGAATTTGCTTTTGAACTTCTCTAATTGCTTTAATCATGGCCTTTCTACTTGCTTCATAGATATTGATTTTATCTATTTCTTCTGGGGAAACAATACCAATTCCATAAATAGTGTTTTCCACAATATAATCATAAAATATATTACGTTTTTTTTCACTTAACTTTTTAGAATCATTTAAGCCTTCTAGTTCAAATCCTTGTGGTAAAACGACACAAGCAGCAACAACTGGTCCATAAAGTGGACCCCTACCTGCTTCATCAGTTCCCCCTATGATATTGATTCCTTTTGCTTGTAAGTCTTTTTCATATTGCCATAAATCCATGCTTTTTCCTACTTTCATATATAATTATAACATAACTTAGTTTTATAAATCTATAATCTGATATTTAAAGTTTAAGTTATCTAAAAATTTAAACATATTATCAATAGATATGAAAAGTGTGGCTGTATTAACGTTTGGATGAAAGTTTATTTGATTTTCTTTAGTCACTTTTTTATCGATAAATACTTTTATATCTTTTTCTTCATTATTAATTAATCCAAATAATGAAACACTACCTGGTTTTAATCCCATTTTATTCATTAAATCTTCTTCTTTTGCAAAATGTAATCTTTGACCTACTAAAGTACTTAAACTTTTTATATCTAAACGTTTGTTATCATCCATAATAATTAAATAAAAATCTTTATCTTTCTTATCTGATAATAGCAATGTTTTGGAAAAAACACCTTCACGGTCTTTAACATATTCATCAGCTTCCTCAGTTGTATATGCGGCTGGATGAGTAATGATTTCATAATTAATGTCCATTTCTTTTAATGCTTCTAAAACTTTATCCATAAAATCTTTCATTCCTTTCACTTTGTTCAAGACACACATATTCATGAACAATATAATTTTTTTAGACTATATCACCTATTTATATTTTAACATAATATTAGTATATAAAGGATAGATATACAATAATTCATCAATTAGTCTTGTTTTCTGATATATAATATTTTCCAATTTGAAATTGTTTATATTTCTTGAGTTGTTTAATCATATGTTTTTGTAATTTTTGAGCCATTCCGGTTTGAACATTATTTTCTTTAGATAATTGGTCAACTAATATAGCTTTTATTCCATATTTTTTAGCACCAACAATATCGGAAAGTAATTGGTCACCAATAGCAACAGTATTTTCTTTATTTGAATTTAATATATTTAAAGCTTTTTCATAGGCTTCTTTAGTTGGTTTGCCGGCATCAGATAATACTGGAAGATTTAATTTTTGAGCGACTGGTTTAGCTCTTTGTTCATGGTTATTAGAAAACAGCAATATTTTAAACTTTTGTTCTTTTAAATTCCTAATTAATTCGATAGTTTCTTTTGGAATGTTTAAATCGTCAACTTTAGTAATTGTGTTATCAATATCAAATAATAATGTATCAATGTTTTCTTTTTTTAAGATTTGGTAATCTATTTTGTATATGCTTGGATAATAACTATCAGGAGTAACAGCTTCTATTTCTTGTTTAAAACCTAACATTACTTTTATAAAGGTTTGCATCATCAAGATATGTTTTTTGGCCATAAATCAAAAAAATAATCACCGAAGTGACTATTTTGTTTCCTTTTCTAATTTCGTAATTACACTTTTAGAAACTTCGATTACTTTTTTCTTGATAGCGTTTGCTGATTTTTCAATGACTGGAGTTCCTTTTTCAATAGCATAGTCAACTAGTTCTTCAGCTGCATCTTGAAGCTTTTTCGCTTGTTTTTTAGCTTCGGCTAAAACAGTTTCCTTATCTAATTCAGCTAAACCTTCTTTAAGTTCAGCAATTTTAGTTTCAACGGTTTCTTTTACGTCCTCCATCTCGATGTTTTTTACTTTGTTTACTAAATCGTCAAACATTTTTTTCAAATCTTCTCTAGTTTCTGAACCTTTTTTTGGAGCAAATAATAGTCCTAAAGCGGCTCCCACACCTGCTCCTACAACAAATTTTCCGATTCCTTTACTTTTCTTCGTCATCTTTAGTTTCCTTCTTTCTATTAAATATTTTACCAATGGCATTAGATAAAAACCCAATAATGCTATCACTGAACCCAACTACAGCATCAGTGGTATTGTCAATGATACAAAACAAACCATTTAGTTTTTGTGATTTTTGGCTAACATCATCGACTAATTTATCAACTTTATCTAATGTTTTAATGGCATTAATAACTAAAATGAGTAAAGCAATTACTAAGACAATTAATAATATGTAAAATAACACAGATAATACATCAGCAAAACTAATAATCATTATTTATTCCCCTTTTCATACATAGAATCTATCAAACTAAATAATTCTTGATCACTGATTTTTCGCGGTTCTTTTTTGTGTTTTTCTTCAGTTACTGGTTTGTCCATTTCTTCTTCTAAAAGATCAGTCAAATCGTCTTCTTTAGGTGCGCCATGTCTAGGTTTTTCATCTAAAGTGCTTGAGTCAAAGTCATAATTTGTTTCTTCAACTTTACTTGTTTTTTCTTCTTCTGGCACCTTTTGAGTAACATCTGTTTTGGTTTCCTCTTTTTCATTAAACAAAACTCGGTTACCACCAAATAATGTGGTTTCAATATCAGCTTCTAGTCCACCATATGCTTTATTTCTAATGGCATCTACATTAGCCTCTTTAGAACTATAATATGATGACCTACCATCATTTTTATTTGTAAATTCATCTCTTTGATAACCTTTATCTAAAATTCCATATACTGGTGAGATGATTGGTGATGGTCTAAAAACTCTTTTTTCTTCTTTCGGTGGATTATAAACTTCTTTCCTATGATGAGATTGTTTTTTCTTTTCTTCTTTTGGTTCTGGTTTTACATCGATAGAATCAAAATCATTATCATCGAAAAATGGAAATTTATACTCATTTTTAGCTGGTTCAATAGGTTCATTATCTATTTGAACTGGCGTCTCATTTTTAGATGGTATTTCGTCTGCATAAATTTCTGAACGTGATTTTTTAGGCGAAGGAATTTCTACTTGAATCACTTCTTTTTGAATAGTATCTTTTTTGTCTTCTTTTTCTTCAACTTCTACTTCTTCGGTAAATAAATTTTTAAATTTATCAATTAGTCCCATATAAATACACCTCTAATTTCCCTCTTCTTCATAACGTAGAAAGCTATCATCATCTTGATTTTTCGCACTAAATACGTCATATTTTTCTTCTTTATTTTGTAAAAAGTCATCTTCTAATGATAATTTTACTATATTATTGTTGTATTTTATTGTCGATAAAATGTATGAACTATTTAAAACTGTATCATTGATATCTTCTTCTGGTACTAAAGCTTCGATTCTCGCATAATTATAGACAAATTCAATTAAATAGAGATCATCTTGTTTAGTAATTTCTAGATATCCTAAGTTACCATCATTATCAATTTTTCTTGAATAATATTTACTGTCATCTTCTTTATAATCTAGTGATTTCTGATAGTAGTAACTAATTTCATCTAAATATAAATAATAATACACACCATTTGAATATAGTTTATCATTAGATCCACTACTGTCGATATAAGTTACTCCTCTTGGTACATAATACTTATATCCACGTCCCACACGGTTATATAAAGTGTTTTCTTTGGATAATACAACATTAAGAATATTATCAATACTAGTTGTATCAATTCTAACAATAGTACAGCCAGTTAGAATGAGTGCAGCTAGTCCTAAAAGAAGTATTTTCTTCATATACACACCTGCTTACTTTAAATTATATCAAATTTTGCTTGATTTTCCTAATAAAACATTTACTTTACATGTAAAATTATGTCTATTTCTCAACTTCAACCATATATATTGGAAATCCAAGGCTGACAAAACGTTTTTCATATTCAGTTTCAACATTATCAATATCGTCTTCGTGAAGGTTTAAAGATATATTTTTTATTTTATAATTATAGTCAGTGAAAGATTTTAAAGAAAATTCAAACAACTTACGATTATCGGTCTTTTGGATAATGTGTTTTTGATTTTTAAAAATATTATCGTAACGTTTTAAAAATTTGTTACTGGTTAATCTCCTATCTTCATGTCTATTCTTAGGCCATGGGTCTGAAAAGTTTAAATATATAGTATCTATTTCTTGATTAAAAATATTTTCAATTTCAGTAGCATCAAAACGAATTAATTTTAAATTTGGTAAATCAATATTTTCTAATTTTTGAGTGGCTCTTAAAATAACACTATCAAATTTTTCAATACCAATAAAATTAATATGAGGATATTTTTCAGCCATACCAATAATGAAATCACCTTTACCCATACCTATTTCTAAGTGAATAGGATTATTATTATTAAAAATTGTTTTGTATTTTCCTTTATAATCTTCGGGATTTAAAATTATATAAGGTGATTTACTTATTTTTTCTTTAGCACCTTTGATGTTTTTTAATCTCATGGTTATCACCTTTAATCATTATAACATAAACGCGCACCAAAAATAAACAAAAGCATATAATTAATTAGATTATGAAAGGAGTATGTAGTGTGAAAAAAGATCGCGATTGTGGGGGAATGGCCTACCCTGTTTATCCACAGATGGTGCCTAATTATGGAGGTATGGTTATGCCTGGTCAAATGATTCCAATGCCAGGGGGTATGAATATGGGCATGACTAATGTACCTTTGACGAGTGTTCAAAGCACAATTAATAGTAATGATTTGAATAATTTAACTAATCAAGTGAACAATTTAGAACAAAGAGTTACGAGATTAGAAAATATGGTTAGCAATACCAATAATAATTATAATTCATCTAATTATCAGATGATGTAAAAAAGGCTCGAGATTTCTCGGGTCTTATTTTTAATTTTGAAAATAATTTACTATTTGAGATATTTCTTTTATAAACCATCTTTTATAAGTAATACCATATTAATCCATAATATGGGGGCAGTTCTTTATTAAACTGCTTTATAAAGGCATCTAAATATATTTTACCATTTTGAATCTTATAAGAAAAATATTCGTTAATAAAATATCTTTTATGATATGTATTACCGGAATAATTGTAATCTTTCTGATAACCAAGTTCATTTAATTTTTGTGCGAAAGCTTGCTGGAGCATAATGTCATCATTAAATCTACTATTTATTACTATCTTATACCTAACACTTTGCCCTTTTTTACTGAAGCTATCTTTTGCTAGAATATACATAAAAATCAATAATAAAACTAAAATAACAATCAGTGTAATGACCCAAAGGGTTGTTCGATTCAAATCAGTAACAATAGCTATATGGGTCAGAAATGAAAGGATGGCTAAAATAATGAAGATGGCAATTAAAGTTATTATATAACCTTTTTTAGGG
Organism: Firmicutes bacterium CAG:822; assembly: GCA_000432855.1. Lineage (GTDB taxonomy): Bacteria > Bacillota_I > Bacilli_A > RF39 > UBA660 > Coprosoma. The sequence continues at coordinate 12,252 of HF990832.1, read as the reverse complement.
AATCATTTAATGTTTTTTGTGGATCTATGGCCCATCCACAAAAAGGACAATAGTTATTGTGATTAGAAATTTTATTTTTACAATTTGAACATTTTTTAATGTTTAGCCTTTGCATTGTCATACATTATTTCATCTACTGTTTGATTTGTACTTAGGGCTTGCTGGAGTATTTCAATTCTTCGTTCATAAGAATAATTAAACCATTCTACTGGAAAACAATCATAGGAGTTGGTCATTTCTTCAACAGTTATATTTTTACTACTACTTAGACGTTTTAAATATTCGTCTTGCAACAAATAATAGCCAATTTCTTGTACATTATCATTCATTATTATCACTACCTCCTTATTGTTCCACTATCTTTTAATTCATCTAATATCGATGAATATTCACCATATAATGCATCAGTAAGTTCGCTACCTGTTATGTCTTTAAATTTATCCATTAAATCGGATCTACCACTAGACATAAATGCGAAGTAGTCGGCCACTAGTTCATCATATGAATCTCGGCAGGCCCCATCTACGCTACCACTTTTAGCCCAATAACTGTCTGGATGAAATTGTTTAAAATGAATGTCTCCATAAGCTTCAGACTGAACTACTGAATTTAACATACTGTCTAATTGCAATTCTCCAAGATTGTCATTTTCTAAGGATGCTATATCATCTTTAAATATAGAAATAGTTGCGTTTTTATGATTGCTGTTAACAACTGATTTTAATTGTTCAGGATTTTCTAATAGATTATCTATTTGTGACTCTTCAATACCGGCCCCTCTCAATATACTTTTCAATTGATAGCTGTCGCTTGGTGATGATAGTAAACTATCAATTTCACTATTTATCCTAGCAGTTTCAGATTCTTCAATTAATGAATATTGACGAGTGGCTTCATCTTTGACTTCATAGAAGGTTTTATCATTACTTTCTAGTAAAGATGTTACTTTGGCATGATTATTATCTAATTGGTCTTGAGCATTTTTAACAAGCGTAGTTATTCTTTCACTCGCCGGAACGGCTACATAGTCTATTTTTCCAAATGGAAGTTCCATCACTTGGTCTGTACCTTTGAAATTATTAAATATTGTATGCCCAAACTCGTGCAATGAAGCAAAAGATGAACGGGCGCCACTACTGTGCGAAAGAATTTCACCACCTATATTTAAAGTACTACTTATAGGGTTATAGGCACCACCAAATGAATGATTTGCAATTTTTACATCTAAATTAGGAATTCTTTCCACCAAAACATCCATATTTAATAATAGTGATTTAAAGGTTGGGTCTATTTGAACTCCGTCATTTAAACTCTTTAACATACTATCAAATATAATCTCATTGTCATCATTAAGAATTCCATTATTTCTTAATGATGTTTTTAAATCATCAATTTTGATTTTAGTTTCACTAAGTTCTAAGTCAGAAACTCTTGGTCTACTATCAGAAAATTCAATATTTGTATGATGATTTTCACTAGTAATATTTTGAGTATTTAAATCAGTCGCACTTTTCATCTCAATATCAACATTTGGTTGTTCTACTTTATTTCCTCTAATTGTAGATATTTCACCTAATGTAGAAAAGCCACCGGCTATGGCAGCATTGGTTATTACTCCTTCCACGCCACCGTTTTGTTCAAAGTTTTCGATAAATCCTTGGTCATTATATAATGTTTGAATTCCACTTCGAGCTAATGGATCAATAGCTCCTGAGCCTGCGTCTAATGCTACAGTAGTTAGACCTCGACCAGATATTGCAGCACCAAATAGCCATTGTCCACCTTCCCATAAACCGGTTAAGCCACCAGCAAGTAACGCTTCTTGAGTGGTTGCGCCTGAATTCAAAGCATCTGATGTTCCTCTTCCAACTCCAGCAGCTCCAGAAACGGCGGCTCCACTACCAACTAGTCCTAAAGTAGATACTTGACTTAATGTTCCAGCACTTGCAATCGTAGCTGTTAAGTAACCAGTACCAACAGACATATTATATCCGGCATTTCCATACTGCATTGTTTCTGATGCATTTTCATTCATAGCTTGTCCCACTTCATTATTTGTATAGAAATCCTCGAACGCATTATTAACATGTTCTTCGGCTACAAAACTATTTGATGCTTCCCACATTTCTTCAGTAACATTTGAACCTGTAAATTGGTCGTATAAAAAAGTAAATGGACTTGCTAAAAATGCGGCCCCTGTGGCTCCTGCATCAACAATATTTTCTCCAAAATTACCGACACCATTGACAAAACCTCCAGCAGCCATGGCTGCATTACTAGCAATTTCATTTCCTTCAAAAAGGTCAGCTACGTTATTTCTATTTTGTTCTAAACCTCTTTCCATAGCTTCTTCTACAGGTACTGTTTGAGTATTTTCGCTTGTTTCGAGATTTTCTATTTCTAAATATTCATTTTCACTATTTTCTTGGGCATTAATATCTGGAGTATATGTTTCTTCGTTATATTTGTAGTCTATCTTGTTAACACTTGTATTAGAATACGTTTTTATCTTTGATAGATTTACACTATTATGCATCTTAAAGTTCATACATATACTCCTTTCTTTTTAATTAATGTTCAAAGTATCAATATTTTCCGTACTATTTTGTTGTGTATTTTCTGGAAATTTAATATTTTTTAAATTATTCATATTATTAACTAATGATTTTAAATTCTCATTATTTTGTTTTTGTTCTTCACTTTCAAAACCAACAAAATGGATTTGCGCAATTTGGTCATGATTACATAGTAATACTTTGTTTGAATCGATTACTCCTTCTGGATATAAGCATGCACTATAGTCATACATTTGATTTTTGCCATTTTCTACTGGGCAATATCCTATTATCATGATTTTTTTTGTTGCATCTTTGAGGGTTACAACTGTCCCTATTGGTAAATATTTCTCTTTCATTTTTATCTTCCTTTCAATTTATTTTAATCAAGATGGTCAGTGATTTCACCAACAACTTTTCCACTATCATCAACTGGTACGTAGCCCACAATATATTCTGGTTTTAACCGCCAATAACCAATGCTGTTATCCCAAACATATAATGATGGGTCATTAACTTTAGTCCCAGATGGGAGGGCGATTACTATTTCTGAATGACTTCCTTTATATGAATTAGATGTCATAAGTAAGCCATTATATAAATTAGAGGTTTTAAATACATTATTAGTATAATCTGGAATTTTATTTGGAGATGGCATAGCTCCTCCGCTCATTGAATCTTCTGTCATTATTAAGCCATTTTCCAAGATGTCATTGATATCTTCTTTAGAGGCATATCCTACATTATGTATACCAACATCGATATTTGGATTAGTGTATAAATTTTCAAATGTAGCTGCCGTGTTACTATTAATTTGCATTTTTTGCATTTCTGGGAATTCTTCTTCAAACATAGGGCCTAATTGGGCTCTGGCTTCATCTGTTGTAAATTTGGTATCCATAAAGTCTTCTAAGACTTCTCGGCTAGGAGATACACTGTCACCATTTTGAACCCAATAAGAATTAGATTCACTAGGACTAACTCTTCCAGGATTTGAAACTTCTACGTCGATATCTGCATTGGAATTTGCTTTAGTGGTATTGGCACCTCTAATTGTAGATAACTCACCTAAGGTAGAGAAACCACCAGCGATAACTCCATTAGTAACCATGCTTTGTAGGCCACCGTTTTGTTCTATGGTTTCAATCCATCCCTGGTCATTATAGAGAGTTTGGATTCCACTTCTAACTGGGTTATCTACAAAACCTGAAGCAGAGTCAAAGGCCACAGCTGCTACTCCACTACCAGATAGAGCAATTCCTGCTCCCCATTGTATGGCTTCCCATCCTCCAGTTAACGCTCCGGCTACTAGAGCTTCTTCGGTGGTGGCCCCACTATTTAGAGCTTCTGAACGACCTTTTCCAACTCCAGCAAGGCCAGCGGTTACGACTCCAAATGTCCCACCAGTTAAAACCGATAATGCTATATTTCCACCAACATATCCAACACTTGAGGCGGCATTAAAGCCAGCATTTCCATATTGCATTGCTTCTGAAGCACTATCATTTATGGCTTTTCCTATGTCGTTATTAGTATAAAAAACTTCAAAGGCATTGTTTACAGCTTCTGTGGCTACAATCGCATCTGAACCTTCCCACATACTTTCTGTTACGTCAGAGCCCGTAAACTGGTCATAAAGAAAGGTAAATGGTGTGGCTATCGCGGTTCCTGCAGTTATTAATCCATCGCCTAGATTTTCACCAAAGTTGCCAACACCGCAAATAAATCCACCTAGAGCCATTGCGGCATTAGCGGGAATTTCACTTGCTGCGTTTGCTGGGGCGTTTATAAGTGTATCTACTGCTTCTTCAGGTGTAATTTCTTGCCCTTCACTTTGTTTTAATTCTTCTGTTTCTATTGATTCATTTTCAGCCGTTTTTGATGTATCTTCTGGAGTGTACGTCTCTTGCGCATATTTATAGTCTATTTTATTGATTAGACCTTTGGCATATGTTTTGATTTTTGACAAATCTAAACTATTATTTAATTTAAAGTCCATATATACACTCCTCTTATTACTATTTTTAATTTATTTTATCTGTCTCTACTTTAATATCATTAGCATCCACTGATTTAGCAGTATTTTCAAAATGGTTAGCAACATTAATGTTTATATCATTACTGTTAGCGCTAGTTTCATTTGGAACGTTAATTTCGGTATTAGTTTGGGTAAATGAAATATTGTTATTAGATGCAGGGACGCTTTTAGACGAGTTAGAAAAACTAGAAGCACTCTTTTTAAAGTCACTGTTTTGTTCATTATAGGAAACGGCATCGACGTTATTTTCGAAATTTGAAGTGTTATTTACATTGATTGAATTATTTTGAGCTGAGGTTGATGCTTCAGAATTTTTAAATGTACTTTCATTTTCTTGGAAATCATTTGTCTTTTCTGAATATGCTTGGTTCTGTGATGTGTTTTGAAATGTTGAGTCTTCTTCTTGAAATATCACTGAGGCTTCTTGTGGTGTTTCACGATTAGCTTGAGAAACAAAAGTACTATCACTTTCTTCAAAATCATTATGTTTTTCATTATATATTTGGTTTTGTGAAGTATTTTGGAAAGTTGAATCTTGTTCAGTATAATCAATATTACTTTGATTAGCATTTACATTTTGACTAGATTTGGCAGCATCGACAACATGGCTTGAACTAATTAGATCAACACTTTCACTTTGGTTTGCATAACTCATTGGTTTTAATTCCAAGGTATCTACTTTTGGAGAATTTTGAATATTATTAAATGCATTTTCAATAGAACTTACGACTTCATTTAAATCATTTGTAAGCTTTTTTAAATCATTATTTATATCCATAATTTGATATTTCATATTTTTAAGACGTTGCCTATATTTAAAATTCATAGGAATATCTATATAATCTAATTTGTTTTTTGATGTTTGAATAAAACTATAGGCTGATTCACAGTTATTTATGACATTTTTAGCTTGAGTTCCATTATAACTAAAATTACCATTAATGCCACTATTACACTGTCTAGAAACACGAATTAAACTGTTAAGAAAATCTGATATAGAATTATTTATTTTTTTAGCACTTTCATTATATTGATCTATTTTATTTTTATCTGATTTTATTTGTTTCTTAAATATTTCAGTATTTGGATCATTCCACATTGTGTCAACTTTATTTATTTTTGAGAAAAATTGTTCACTAATTCCAGAAAAGTTTTTATGGGCACTTTCGAGTGATGATTGAAGCTCATTTAATTTATTTAAATTTATATTAAAATTTGCCATTATTTCGCCTCCATAATTTTCTTTTTTACTTCTGGAATATATGTATTATGTAGATAATTGTATTGTTTTCTTAAATCATTGATTAGTGTTTCGAGTTCTTGTTTTTTGTAGCATGTATTACTAATATTAATGGCACTTTGGGCGCAAGTGCTGGCGGCTTCTAATTTGTTAATGCCATTCAAAAGGTTACTAGCAATATTGTTGAGATTATATAATAAATTTTGATATTTTACTTTTTCGTTCATAATGATTCTCCTTCTAATACTCACTTTTAAATAATGGCTACAAATTATAGCCATTATTTAAAAATAGTATAAAACTATTTTTAATTAGCCATTCCATTTCATATCGCCAAGTTGTCCCTCAATTTCTGATTGAGCATTAGATGAATTGAATTGGCTACTAACTTCTGATTCAGATTGACTATAAGCTGATTGTGTTAATTGTTCTAGAGCAGTGTAAATATCATTAGCGGCAGTTACAACACTTCCCAAAGATTGTCCGATTGTCTCAATATATCTATTAATTGTTTGTGATTGTTGTGAACCTAGGAAGGCTGTTGAACCATCAATTCCAGAATAGATATCTTGAAGGCTTCTTTTAATATTAGATAAATATTCACTCATAGATGATTGAATAGCACTAAGAGCACCCTCTTTAACACCACGATCAGTTGAGTCAGTAACATTAGCTTGTCTCATTGAGATGATTTGTTCGTTTGCGGTAATTTGGACGTCTTCAAGATTTGCTGAAAATGAACCAACTGATTCAGCATCTTTTAGTAAATTCTTTTGTTGGAAATTATGCCATTCAGTTCCAAGGCCTTTTAAGTTTTTAGTTAAATTCTTAACGATTTCACAAGCATTTACATACATCTCACACATACGTTTACAGAAAGCTTTTTCATATGATTGTTCATCTTCTCCGACCCAGTATTGTTGCATCGTCTGTGATACAGCTGGCCATCCTTCTGAAATAGTATTTCCACAACGATTATAAGCATCTGCCAATTCTTTCATAAGTTCATTAATTTTGGTAACATTATATCCAATCATGTTATCCCTTCCTTTCTAATTTTCTGTAACAATTTTAAGTGCATTGCTGATTTCTTCTTCTTGCCTTCGATAACTTGAGTTAACTTTAGTTAATATTTCAACATATGATTCAGTGATTTTAGCTATTTCTACTTGACCATCATATAAATTTTGAAGGCTATTTGAGACACCATTTATGCCGTTGCTTTTAAAAATTTCTGATAATGTAGAAACCAAATTATTTAATGTTATTACGTTTGATTTAATGTCATCGACATCGCTTTCTAAGGAATTAATTAGTCGATCTAATTCATCAGCTTGAACCCCCGTCATTGTTACACCTCCTATGAAATTTCCCTAATTTTTTTGGAAGGGAAAAGTAGGAAAAACCCATATTTTTAAAAGAATATTATTTGTTTTCCATTTCTAATATCGGTATTACTTACTATAGTATTTAAATCATAAAATTTACCACTACTACCATCCATAATGGCGTATCCAGAATTAGAATTCAATTGGTTATCGGATAAAATATTGGCAGCTTTATAAATCAAATTGGCTATTTCTCCGACTGGCAAGTCTATTGGGATGTATATATCGTATTTTTTATCTAGTTTTACGACGTAAGCGTTTATTAAAATTTTATTTTTCATTTTTATCCAACTCCATTAATTTAACTAAAACTCCTTGTCCATTTTTTATTTTCCAAGCAAATCTATTATCAATTTTTTCGTTATAACTACGATTACTTCCAGTTAATCTAATTGAAGTTTGATCTACGACTCCATTACCAATCCAAATACCTTGATCACCTCTAATGTTGCTAGAATACCATAGCTCAGTTGATAATTTTCTAAGTTGATAATTTGAATCAGCAATGATAACGTTAGCATTTTCTAATGGAATTATCTTTTCCATTACTTTATTTAAGGCATTTCTATTATTCATAGTTGATAATTTTTCGGTACCCACAATTATAAACATTAAATTATTAGCCATATTATTTTCAATGTTTTTAGAAATATATCCAATAATACCATTCGCATTAATATCAAAATTGCGATCACAATATCCAGTTACAATATCTATAAAATCTGGCAAAACTTTATTTAAGTCGATTAAAACAATCTTGGTATCTTTGACTTCGTTAATCATTGTTATTAAACTTTTCATAGCTGATATTATATTTTCTAAATCAGTTGAAGAGACAATATTAATTTTGTTATTTTTTAAATCAACACTAGAGATATTTAATGATTGTCTTTCAATTCCAATTGGTACACTTGTTAAGCCTTTTAAGCTACCAATTAAACTTTCAAATGATACTTTATCTGGTAAAACTGGAATAGCTGGGGCACTGACTGTGCATACCTCTTTAATTTTTTTAGCTTTCTCTTTAAGAAAACCTACTAAGTCATCACCATCATATATTTGAGCAGTTTGGAATTCATAAACGTCTTCCTTTTTAAACATACCTCTACCTGGAAAATCGGCTGGATATAAATTTCCAATTTTACCAAATAATTCCATATAATCGTTTTTGCCTGTTAGTTCTAAGGCAAAAACATTATTTAAGTTACGCATAATGCGGGTTGGGAATCCGTGTGATGAACTATTAGTGATTATCATTATAATTCCATAGCGTTTACCTTCTCTAGAATATCTTACAATATCATCTTCATAACGATTATACATTTCATTGAAAGATTCATAGTTATTAATGATAAAGACAATCAATGGAACGGTTTTTCCGCTATGTTTACAGTAGGTAAAATAATCACCATTATAGTCAGCAAATAATCTTTTTCTTTCAATGATTAAATCATTTAAAACGGCAAATGATTTATTTATTTTTTCGGTATCAACTGATAACATGACATCTCCGACCTGAGGAAAACCGTAAAACATTCTTAAAGTTTCTGAGCCAAAATCCATAATATAAATATTGATATTATTAGGTTTATATCGAGTACATAAAGAATATATGAAACTATTTAAAAACATTTCTCTATCCATTGAGTTACGACCAAATATTACAGTGTTGGCTTCACTATTGAGTGGTAGAGTTAAGATGTTTTGGCTTTGATTGGCTGGGTCATCATATTCACCAATAATTGCCGAAATACTCTGACCAAAATTAAATTTATATTTATCGACTAAATTATCAACATATATCTTATCAGGAATTCTATCTAACCATAAGTTATTAGCTTTTAAATTTACCTTCTCAGCCATTAAACATATATATTTTAAAACATTTGATAGTTGATCACCATTATTATCAGTAACTGTTTGTTTTTTATCTTCTGATACTTCTCTAACTGTTCTAGCTAGATTATCAACGACGGTGATTGATTCATTTTCATTTTGAACATCATATTCATATGGCCTATAAGTTACTCCAGCATATCCTGACTGACCTAAAACAAAAAGTTCATCATAGCCAACTTGTAAATAGAAACGTCCCGCATTTTGAATTTCAGCGGCCTCTGGTCTTTTTAGCATTTCATTACTGTCAGAACGATCTTGAACTTTTAGACAAACTTTAAATTTAGAGTTCGACCAAATTTGATCGTTGACGACACCTGAAGGCTTTTGAGTGGCGAGAATTAAGTGAACACCTAGTGAACGTCCAATACGAGCAGTACTGATTAAGTCATCCATAAAATCTGGCTGTTGGCTTTTTAATTCTGCAAACTCATCACTAATTATAAATAAATGTGGTATCGGTTTTTTTAATTTTCCTTCACGGTAAAATCTTTGATATTTATAAATATCAATAGTACTTTCACCTAATTGGTCTCTAGCTTCGTTAAATAATTGTTGTCTTCTTCTAAGTTCACTATTGATACTTACTAAAGTTCTATTTAATTCTGATTTATCTAAGTTTGTAATTACACCTGATAGATGTGGTAATTTAAGTCCTAACCCTTTATTATCAAAGGCTCCAGCTAGTCCTCCTCCTTTATAATCGATTAAGATGAAAGCTACTTCCTCAGGACTATAGTTTAAAGCCATAGATAAAATATATGTAATAATAAATTCAGATTTACCACTACCTGTCATACCAGCAATTAATCCATGAGGTCCATGATATTTTTCATGAAGATCCAAATATATTTTACTATCATCGGCCCCAACACCAACTAAAGCGCGAAGTGATGATGTTGGATCGTTTTTCTTCCATCTAGTTAAAGTGTTTAACTGTTCAACTTTTTTTAATCCAAACATATCTAAGAAACTGAGTGAATCTGGAATCTGCTTACCAGCGCTTTCAATTTCAACAAAAAGATTAGCTAGTATTTCACAATATTTTGAATAATCAATATAATAATTAATTTCGTCTTTAAAGCGGGTTACGCTATATTCTTCTGAATTATTTTTTAGTACTTCTGAATAATCATTGCCTAGATTTATGAAATCTAAACATTGACTTGGTAATTGACTGAGTTTATTTTCTAAGATGATAAAACCAAAACCTAAATTTAAATTATTATCCAAGATTAAATTATCCATATTTAATTTTCTGACCTTTGAATAATTGTCAGTGATAATTAAGTAATATGGTTTATAATTTATATGACCTTCTTCAGTTTCAACAGCTTCTCGTTGCTTTTCATCGTTAATTCTTTCAATATATTCTTTTTCAATATAATTATCTATTGCTCTCATTTCATCTGGAGTGGTTGCGAAAAAACGTATGTCTCTATTATCGCTGAACGTGTGGGGTAGCTTTTTAAATGGCTCCCACAAACTTTCATTTTCTTCATCAATTAGAAAAACTAATTTTAAGTCATCATAGCTATGAAAAGTAACTAGTTGTAGTAAAGCATTTCTAGTAAAGTCAACTATTTTATCTTTATTCCCCATAATGGCTGTTGCAAGATTATCCTTAAAAGAATAGCCAATTGGAACATTATGAAGCATGCTTGCGGCATGAACAACATTTTCGGCTTCAGTTTTTAGTTCATCCTCATCCATTGAAAATTCGTCTTCTGAAAATTGAATATTTGCATCTAGAGGAACTTCGCCATAGCCTATTCTAACTGAGAGAAAGTCTTTTTGAGTATTTAATCTATCCCAAAGTTCAATGCTTTTGGTTTCTATTACTTTGCAGCATTCACTTACAGGGATGTAAAGTTCTTTTAAAATTTCGCTTTGCTCATTACAAATATTTTGAATTTCTATTTTTTTTCGTTCAATATATTCATGGTATTTTTTTACACGTCTTTTTTCTTGTAATTCAGCTTTTTTCTTTTGATATTTTCTAGTAAGCATTGGCCATAATAACATAGCTGTAAGCATTACTCCAGCTGTAATAAAAGTGGTCCAAGAATTAGCAAAAGTGGCTTCGCCATTAGCTATTCTTATAATAGTATTTATAATTGATACTAATGAAATAATACCCATCGTAAGCATTGGGCCAATAACTAATAATAATGGAGTATCTTCTTGCTCACGTTTTTGCGGTGGCGATGCCACGGGAATATCAATAGTTTTTATATATCTCCTAATACGTGGTTTTTTAAAGAAATAATCTTCTTTGTTCAAAGGAAAGGTTTTGTTCTCTTTTGGATTAGATTGATATTGACTATACGGGATAGAAACCTCTTTTAATTTATCGGTTCTAATTTGAACATTTGAACCTGGATTATTAATGATTAATAAATTATTAACAACGACGATTCTTAATCCCATAAGTAAAATGACATCACCATTATATAAAACGGTTTGTTGTTTTTGCAAAATGATGTCATTTAAAAATGTAAGTCCATTGTTGACAACAACTAATTTAAATCCTGTCCCATCATTTTGTAAAATTAAGTGGGTATCATTAATATAAGGGTTGCTATAAATAATTCCATTGTTTTGAGCTTTACCGATTGTAATTTGTACGTTTTGTTCAGCACTAAATACTTTAATAGAGTTATCATAATCAGGTTCTGTATAAATGATATAGTTATTAACATTTTTATTTTCTGATTTTATAAAATAAAATGAATTTACTGACAAAGCAGTTTCTGTAAGGTTTTGTCCGTTTTGAGTAATATTAAAACCAGGGTTTGCTGACATAATCCAATTATTTTGTATAGAGTTAATATTAACCATTTTATTTTGATTATCATCAGACAAAATGAAACTGCCTTCGACATTTGCTGGTAATTCTAAAGTTTGTTTCCCTTTGTTATTATACAAAATCACTCTCATATTAACACCTCAGTTTATAAAGCAGGATTTGCACTTACTTCTTCTCTATTATTAACTATAACAATTTTAGCATAAAATCTTTTATAAATACAAGTTTTTTTACTATTATCATCTTTTTTTACACAGAAAAACAGCTTGAAGTTTCCCTCAAACTGTGGTTCTATAATAAATAGTGTTGGTGAGTAAAATTTCACC
>HF990831.1 GCA_000432855.1 Firmicutes bacterium CAG:822 | reverse complement strand
GGCAAACATTTGTTTACTATTCAAAAATGCACTTTCCTTATATATAAAAAAGTTTTAAGATGTTTTATAACCATTTCTTAAAACTTTTGTTTTTGCATTTTTATCAATTTTTCCATAATAATTTTCATCAAATTCATCAATTAAATAAAATTTATCATCGTCGATATCAATGGAAATTAAATCATAATCAGTTATATGAACCAATCTCCATATATCAGATGGCATAATGTCTGATAAAGGCTTAGCGTATAATATTTCACTTTTTTCATCTAGGTATTTATGAAGATTGAAATTATATATCTTTCCATTTATACTAGCAATCATGTTTAAATATGCTATTCCGTGGGTGTTGATAAAAGCTAAAAATATATTGTCACCAGTAATGTGTTCGATTTCATTTTCATTTAAATGATCTGTATCATCATACATATCACTAAAAAAGTCAAATTCATCTATATTAAAACTTACTTGTTTCATGCTATTTAATTCCCTCCTTCCTTTTTTTGTTTTTCTTTAATGATTATAATTTGTTTTTTTAAATTTTCTAATTCTATTTTTTTGTTTTTGATTTCAAGAGTTCTTATTAATTCTTGCAATTCTTCATTTGAAAGATTACCAAGTTTATTGTCTAACATATTTCTTTACTTTAACCTCATCTTTCAATTCACTTAACTCCCTGGTCATTGCTTCACTTATAGCTTGCAGTTCAGCATTCCTTTTTAAAAGTTTGTCAATACGTTCAATTAATGATTTCTTGGTCTCATCAATGTCTTCTTGATTGGCTCTTTGAGTCATAAAATCTGGAATACTGTCTTCATCTGGCGAAGTTTTGAACTGCTTATCTGGCCTTAAGTCTTTTATAAATTCATTATTTAGATATCGATATAACTGTGACGTCGTAAAGTCACCATAATGTTTTTCATTATCTACATTGATTGGGGAACAAAAAAGAACGTCTGTAGATATTAACATACTGTTTTCTCTATCAACATAAAATTTGACTGGTTTTACTGGGTGATGTTCTTCATTTACTTTTATAACTTTCTGACCATTGTAATCATATTCTGGATAATCATACAAATCAAATGTTTTGGGGAACAATTTTTGTAGTGGTAAACTATATTTTTTCCCTGTTTCTTTTAAAAATGATGGATTATTTATTTCTGTTTTTTCAAATAAATGTGGATACTCTCCACATTCAACAATTTGGATACCATCCTTCGTCTCACCTTTACAACCATTAATTAATTCATCTAGATTATCAGATTTCAGAACTGGGCGGACAGCGCCACTATTGCTCACATCACCATAACTAAAGGCCTCTGCATTGATCACGCGGAACACACCAGCGGCGTTCCAACCGTAGAAGTACGACGGCGTGCTTGTCCAATAAATTTTTTTACATTCTCTTCCTGCCTTTTGTAGAACTTTAGATTTTCCTTCTACTTCTTCTTTTGATAATAAGGTTACTTCTATTTTTGTTTTTTTGTTAGACATATCATTCCTCCTAAAAATGTGTATTTATAATAGCATTCATTAAATTCGATGTCAATTTTTAATTTATGGTTAGGCTAAAAGTTATGGGTTAATAATTTATTTTAGTTTCTTAGTTTTTGAATTAATGATTCTTTGATAACATGGTGGTTCCATACCTTCTTCAAAGAATAATTCATTTGTCAATAATTTTTCATATATGACGGTGGCTAAAATTCTTTGGTCTAAGCTTCCCAATTCAAAAATATCAGAGTTAAAATTACTTATATCACCTTTTATGATACCGTTAAACATAGCGTAGAAATAATCATCTCTAAAAGTATTTGTTTCTTTATCAAAACATGGTACTAAACCATTATATATTTCAATGGCCCCAACTTTTAGGGCGGTTGCTAGAAAGTCAATTAATTCTTTTTCATCGGTAGAATAATTTTCTAATTTTTTAGAGAAATTTATTCTTAGGTAAGCTATTTTACGAACCCTGTTACTTGAATCATTTAATAATTCTTCTGGGTTATCTAAAATATAACTACTATAAATTCTGAAATTTTCAAGTGGATTATGGGACATCATTTCAATTATTTCGGTATATCTTTTATTATTTTTTCTTTTTTGATGGGCAACAGTTAAAAGATGTTTCATTAAACTATCATACTGTTTGCTAAGTATTTTATTAACAATACTAATTATATCTTCTTTGGACATGCTATTTATATTTAAAGTGGTATTGTTTAAATTTCTAATAACATCTTTTAAATAATCTACAGCATATTTATCTAAATTAAAATTTTGAACGGCTTTATTAACGTGGGCAGCTATTATGTAAAGCAAATCGGCGTTTTCGTTTATCATACAGCCATCTATAAGGCTATCTAAGGTTTGATAATCATAGCTCTGCATCCATTTATATAAGTTCATTTGAGCAAAATCAAATTCACCATTTTTAAGTTTTAAATGCACTATGTCATCTTGAAAATATTTTGCCATAAAACCACCTCGAGCCACATATTATATAATATTTCAAGAAAAATTAAAAGAGCCTACTTTTCAGTAGACTCTTTATCACTTACTTCATGATATTTATTAATATAATCCTGTTCAAAGCTAGTTAAATCATTCGGGCTCATAAATAATAATACTGAATCTTCATACTCTAATAATTTATCGGTTTCATTTTCGGAGATGTGTTCAGCATTTGGAATGGCTTTAATGATATCATTGATATCGATATCAATGTCACCTTGTTTTTCTCTAGCGGCATATATATCCATAATATAAGCTTTATCGGCAGTTTTTAATATTTCGATATAATCGTCTTTGAAAGCTTTAGTTCTCGAATATGTATGTGGTCCCCAAATAACAACTAGTTTTTTATCTGGATATTTTTGTCTGGCAGATTTAATAGTGCATTTTAATTCAGTTGGATGATGAGCATAATCATCGATTAAGACGTTAGTTCCAACTATGGTTTCATTAAACCTTCTTCTAGCGGCATGGAATTCTTTTAATATTTTGGAAACTTCTTTAGCATCAAATCTTTCATAGTAACAAAGACTGATAACTGCTAAAGCATCTAAAAGCATGTGTTTGCCGTATAGTGGTAAGTCAAAATGGCCATAGTAATTGTCTTCGACAAAGACATCGAAAGTTACGCCATTTTCAGTATAATTAACATCTTTGGCAATAATATCGTTATCGTCATCTAAACCATAATAGAAAATTGGTTTACTTACTTCTAAGCTATGAGTATATGGATCATCGCCACAAGCAATAACCATTTTTTCAGCGTTATTAGCATATTCAGTAAAGGCATCGATAACATCATCGATATCTTTATAGTAATCAACATGATCTAATTCAATATTAGTAATGATGGCGTAATAAGGTGTGTATGATAAGAAATGACGTTTATATTCACAAGCTTCTAACACAAAATATTTGTTTTCTTTATGAGCAATACCAGTTCCATCACCGATTAGACAGTTTGCACCCTTAATAGCGTTTAGCACTTGATATGCCATAGTCGATGTAGTTGTTTTTCCATGGCATCCGGCAACAGTTACCGTCATAAACATTTTAGTAAGTTTGGCGACCATCTCTTCATAAGTATAAACTTTTAAATCTAACTCTGTAGCTTTAACCATTTCTGGATGATCATCTTTAATAACATTACCTCTGATTATTACCATATCTTTAGTGATATTTTTTTCATCATAAGGTAATATTTCAATATTTCTTTCATTTAAACCTTTTTCAGTGAAGAAATGTCTTTCGACATCGCTACCCTTCACTTCGTAACCTAAATCTTTTAAGAAGCATGCGAGTGCGCTCATGCCAGTTCCTTTTATTCCAATAAAATAATACATGGATGTTCCCCCTAACTAATGAATTCAATCAAATATGGTCCGAGTATTAAGACAATAATTAACGGAACAATAAATAAAACAGAAACGATACTGACTTTATTTGGTATTTTATTAATTTGTTCTTTGACAGTTAAAAGTTCTTTTTGCCTTAAAAAATCTACTTCGTTATATAAGGTGTCTAAAATACTATTACCAAACCTATTAGTTTGAATTATATTCAATATTATGTTATTGATAATATCTGATGATATGTGATTTTTTAAATCACTTAAAGCTTCGATTAATGACTTACCGAATTTCATTTCATCTAAAGCTTGTTTAAACTCTCTAGAAAGTTCTGAATCAACATTGTCACAAGTGACAATCAAAGCATTTTCGAGATTTCTTCCAGATTCTAAAGTAAGGGTTAAAATCTCAAAGAAATATAATGCTTGATGTTCTAACTTACGATTTCTCATAGAAAGTTTTTTGGTAATGTTTATGTAGTAAAATAAGTAGTAATAACCTACAGCGACAAATGGTGCATATATATACCCCATGTCGGTTATTAATATGGTTAGAAAAAATACTAAGATAGTGGTAACTAGTCTAGTGAAAGCGAATGAAGTTGTATTATATTTAGTATCGGGTCCTAAACATTTTAACTTATATTCGATTTCATTTAATTCTTTACTACTGTATATTTTTTTAATGAATTTGGCATTATCTTTCATTAAATCACCACCTTCATTATTTTACGAACTACTACCACAAAAATTATATAGTAAATTATCATAAATAGCAAGAGGATACGACCAATATCTGTGGTTATAAACGGTAAAAAATATCCTGGGCTGATAAAACTTATGATTAAAATGAAGAAAAATGGAATGCCTAATAATATATAGACAATAATTCTACTACCGCTAGTTAAACTCTTTAATTCAAGTCTTAATTTACGTTTATCAAATAAGCTTCTTTCAATTGAGGAGAAAACTTTGATAATATCGCCACCTGTTTTATTTAATATGGTTAGTGAGGCAGTTAGGTAATTTGCTTCTTCGAGTTCAACTCTTTTAGCAAACCTTTTAAAGACTTGTTCAATATCTAAGCCATATAGAAGTTCTAAACTCATACGTTTAAATTCACTACCAATAACGCCGCCCACTTCAGTAGAAACAATGTCGATAGCTTGAGATATACTTCTTCCAGATTTAAAGGAATTGTTCATAATTGTTATAGCCGCAGTAAAATCACTTTCTAGGTTCCACCTAAATACTTTATATTTGGCAAACAAGTAAATATCTAAAACGAAAAATCCTAAAACAAAGACAACTAATGTTTCCATACTGCCTAATAATTTAAATTGGAATACTTTAATAGTAATAGCCATAACGGTAAGGGCACAAGCAATAATTATTTTTCCTGATAAAATATCAAAACCACTTTGATGAACACCACTGACCGGGGCATATTTGTCTAATTTTTTGGCATATTTAGTGGCGACAACCAATTTTTTTAGTTTACTAGTAAACATATTTAAAAACTGTTTGTAAATTCTTCTTAATTTTTCTGAGGTGCTTAAAGCGTCGTTTTGTAATGGTTTAATAACATATGGATCTAGTCTTTCTTCTAATTTAACAACTCTAAATAATTTTATAATTCTAATAATTAGAGCAAAAATAACTATTAAACATATAGCCTGAATGATAAATATTGATGTGTTATGTGGGGTTACCGTAATATTTGCGGACTCTGAAGTAACATTTCCGGCTTCGTCTTGAACTGAACAAGTATAAGTATAATTCCCTACTTTATTTAAGGTTAAATCATTAATATTACTAGTTATCTGTTCGGTTAAACTTCCATTATAATTATCGATAGCTGTACAGTTTATAATATCTTTATCTCTAGTTGGGGTAGTTTCTAATGAATTAGAAGAAATATTAATTTTTGGAGCTTCTTTATCGATAATATACTCTCCACTAGTAATAGTGTCAGTAGAACCATCATTTAAATTCAGTTGTAAGTTTATTTTATAGATACCAGTTTCTTTCATGTCGATAGATGCTTCACTATTATTATCAACATGAATGGTATTTAAAGGAATATTATCTTTATAAATTTGATATGTATAAGAAGTGACATTATTAGATGGTGAAAAAACGACAGTAATATCCTGATTAGTTGGTTTTTCTATACTTTCAATATCGAATTTTCCGTTCATCTTCTGTCACCTCCTTTTATTTTCCAAAAATATCTTTTAAATCATCAATTCCTTTAGCTTTAATTCTATTATATACTTTTGGAACATATTTATGGAGTAAAAATTCTCCATCGACGTCACCGTTAGGTAGAACGCCAGTTTGTCTAAATTTAAATATTTCTTTTTGTCTTATTTCACCGTTTTCAATTCCGATGATTTCATTTATACTACTAACTCTTCTTCGGCCATCAGATAATCTCGTAACTTGGACGACGATTTGAATGGCACTTTCAATATATTCTCTAATGGCAGTTACTGGTATTTCAACCCCATTCATTAACACCATAGTTTCTAGTCTGTTTAAGGCATCGGCCGGACTATTAGCGTGCATGGTAGTCATACTACCTTCGTGACCGGTATTCATTGCTTGAAGCATATCAAAAGCTTCTTTTCCTCTAACTTCACCAACTATTATACGATCTGGTCTCATTCTAAGTGAGTTAATTACCAAATCTCTAATAGTGATGGCGCCTTCACCTTCATAATTGGTCGTTCTTGTTTCTAGAGAAATAACGTGTTCTTGTTTTAGCTTTAATTCGGCAGCATCTTCAATAGTGATAATACGGTCATGAGGATCACAGAATGAAGATAAAACGTTTAATAAGGTTGTTTTACCAGCACCAGTACCTCCGACAACTAAGATGTTTAATTTAGCGTGAACACAAGCTTCTAAAAATCTAGCCATATATGGAGTTAAAGTTCCGGTTCTAAGTAAATCTTCGATGTTGGCGAGTTCACTTTTGAATTTTCGGATAGTTACAACAGGCCCATTTAAAGATAATGGTGGTAGGATGGCATTTAATCTAGAACCATCTTCTAGTCTAGCATCAACCATCGGATGAGCAATATCAATAGTTTTTCCGATTGGTTGAATTAATCTTTGAACAACACGAACAATATGAGCATCATTGATAAAACTGACACTATCGTCTTTAATAACTTTACCATCTAGCTCAATATATATTTCATTTGGTGAGTTAACCATAATTTCTGTTATTTCTTTATCGCGCAAAAGCTCAGTTAATGGACCATAACCATTTACTTCGTTATCAATAAGGTTATAAATATAACTTAATTCTTCGTTAGTTAAATCATAACCCTCGACTGATTTATCTATTTCATCTTTGACAAAATCTTTCATATTTTCTTTGGTACGATCTTTACCATCAATAATATTTTGAATGATTTTACTTCTTAATTCGTCCAGCAGTTTCTTGTTGGGAAATTCGTCATAGTCATCTATTTCATTTGGCAAGTTTTGTTCGACTGAAAAGGCGAATTCATCGACAAATCTTTTTCTTTCCATGGTCTACCCTCCTTTACTTTAAAATTTTATCTAACATTTCTGTTAAAACTAATGTAGCTTTTTCTTTTTGATAAGCTTTTTCTAGAGTTATTATTTTACCGTCCATTAGTAATTTTCGCATGTTTTTGATGAAAGAGCTACTTGGTAAAACGTAATCAATATTCTTTTCTAAGAAACTATTTATAGTATAAATATCGGTTTTATCTTTTGATAAAGTTTCATTTAAAATTAAATAGAAGTTATTTAAATTCATATCTTTGTAGATTGCAAGCATAGTTTTCATGTTTTTTAAATCCATTAAATCATTAGTAATTACATAAATAATATTGTCACTATTATCAAAAGTAATTAGGTTAATGTCATCGATAATATGATTAGTATCAATTAAAATGATATCATATTGATATTTTAATTTTTTTAAAATAGCATCAATGTAATGAGAGTTTATTTTACCGACACTTCGTGGGTCTTTAGGTGCTGGTAAAACATCGATATAGTCATTGTATTTAGTTATATACTCGTCTAAATCTTTTAAACCATGATTCATATAATCGTTAACTAAAGTATAGATGTCTTTTTTTGCTTTTAAATTTAAAGATGCGGCTATGACACCTGAGTACAAATCCATATCGACAATTATTGTTTTTAATTTTTTGTTCGATAAAATACCAGCTAAAGCTAAGGTAGTGGTACTTTTACCTGTCCCACCTTTAACCGATGTGACTGTAATTACTTTCGCTTGTTTTAAAGCCATAGATATCCCTCTATTCTTTTTGTATAATTAGTTTTTCATTTTCAATATAACCATTATAAGTTAAATCAATATCAAATCTATTATTAAGTAAATTATTAAATAAAGCATCATATTTTTGCTTGACATTTACTTTGATAACCTGATTATTTATTTCAACGTTTATATCACCTTCAAGGTTAGCTTTTAATAGATTAGTTAAAATGTCTTCTAGGTTTTCATCATCTAAATGATTTAAACCATATTCGATAGTATCTTTGATTTCTGTTTCGTATTTGTTTATGGTAAGTCCAAGATTCCCTACTTCCCAAATTAACGCGAATAATAGTAATAAGATAGGTAAAATTAAGACAAATATTACTAAAGTCTGACCTTTACTGTCCATTTAAACCATCATAGTTTTCATATAATACTTTAGAAGTTTCTATTTCATAATTTTTACCTAAAACATTACTTAAAAGCGGGGCAGTTATTTTGACATTCTTTTTTAAAGTTAAGGTAATCATACCATCATGTGTTTCATCCTTTAAAGTTAAATCGTTAGCCGCTAGATAAACACCTAATTCTTTTGTTTCATTATTTGTATATAAATCTGCGACTGTTTCTAAATCATCATTTAAATCATATTTTTTCAAAAAAATATTACCAATATCAATCATTGCCATAGCAATTAATAGTAAAACTGGTAATATAAGTATGAATTCCACTAAAGCTTGCCCCTTCTTATTCATATTATCACGCTTTCCTATCATAATAAATTATATCAAAAATCAAATGTAATAACAATGTTTTAGAATACTTTTTATTTAATTAGACAAAAAAGGTTCAAAATAGAACCTCTATATTGTTCAATTTGTTATTGACCACTTTGAACATAATTTAAAGATACTGATAGTTCTCCTATTAAATTACTTGGTTGCGAAGTAACTGAATCACTATAAGAAATTTTAACAGTCATCACATCTGTTTCACCTGCTGGTAAGACATCACCTTGTTCAATACCGTTAGTTTCAAATACGATTGCTGGATTATTGGTATCTGATTTCGTAATCGAAATAAGAACTGCATCAATAGTTCCTTTGTTTTCAACAGTAATTTCATACGTCATAGCATCACCTGGAGCATACAAATTAGCTTCCATGGTAGCGGTGGTAGCTGTGCGAGAAGGTGCAACCGCATTTTCACCTGTTCCAGTTGGCGTCTCTTGATTAATATTAGTTATTTGAATATTCCATAGGGTTGGCTTTGATGTTTGGTGTTGGTTGACCGTGCGAGTATTTTCCGAACTATTATATAAAAAGATGCTTATTTATTAGCATCTTGTTTTAATTTATATAAAATATTTAAAGCTTCTATAGGAGTTACTTCTAAAGGGTCAATTTTTTCTAATTCTTCTTCTACTTTTGATTTTTTAGGCATTAGTTCATCAATCGGCAAAGCTTCTTGGATTTTAACATCTCTTTTATTTTCTTTATTTTCATAAACTTTTAAAATTTCTGAAGCTCTTTTAATTACAGAATCTGGAAGACTCGCTAGTTTAGCTACATGAATACCATAACTTTTATCGACACTACCCTCTTTAATTTTATGTAGGAAGGTTATTTTGCCATCTTCTTCATAAGCTGATACGTGGATGTTTTTTAAATGTTTTAATGTTTTATCTAAGTCGGTTAATTCGTGATAGTGAGTCGAGAAAAAAGTTTTACCTTTAATGTTTTGATGAATATATTCAATAATGCCTTGAGCTAGAGCCATACCATCAAAGGTGGCGGTACCTCTTCCTAATTCATCAAATAGAAGTAAGCTTTTATCAGTAGCTGAAGTGATTGCATTAGCGGCTTCAGTCATTTCAACCATGAATGTCGATTCACCACTGACTAAGTCATCAGAAGCACCAATTCTTGTATATATGGCATCAAATATAGGTATTTTCGCTATAGTTGCTGGAACAAATGAACCAATTTGAGCCATGATAGCGATTATAGCCATTTGACGCATATATGTCGATTTACCTGCCATATTAGGACCGGTTATTAATAGAATATTGGTGTTTTTATCCATGATGATATCGTTAGTAACAAATTCACCATTAATGACTTTTTCAACAACCGGATGGCGAGACTCCTTAATATATATTTCATTTTCAGTTATTTCTGGTCTGACATAGTTATTAGTTTCAGCAATGGTTGCAAATGATTGTAAGACATCTATTTCACTAATTATTTTAGCGGTTTCTTGTAATTTAGGGATGTATGTTTTAACTTCATCTCTAATATTACAAAATAAATCGTATTCGAGTTCGATGATCTTTTCTTCAGCATTCAAAATTAAAGCTTCTTTTTCTTTTAAGATTGGACTGATATATCTTTCGCAGTTAGCTAGGGTTTGTTTTCTTTGATAGCCCCATTCATCTTTAACTAAATTGGTATTACCTTTACTGATTTCGATGTAATAGCCAAAAACTCTGTTATAACCAACTTTTAAATTTTTGATACCAGTCTTTTCTCTTTCTTCGGTTTCAAATTTAGCGACGAAATCTTTCCCACCTTTTCTTAGATTTTTAAGTTCATCTAGTTCTTCGTTATATCCTTCTTTAATTAAATAGCCTTCTTTAGTACTGACAGGTGGGTTTTCATAAATACTTTTTTCAAGTAAGTTATACAAATCAGAAAAGTCAGTTAATTTTTTATGATAGTTTATTTTTTCTAATATTTCAGATATTTGTGGTAAAACCTTTAATGATGATTTTAATTGAAGCAAATCTTTACCATTAGCGTTTCCAAAAGCAATTTTACCACTCAGTCTTTCTAAGTCGTAAACCTCAGTTAGATATTTTTCTAAATCACTTTTTAAAATGA
Organism: Firmicutes bacterium CAG:822; assembly: GCA_000432855.1. Taxonomy (GTDB): domain Bacteria; phylum Bacillota_I; class Bacilli_A; order RF39; family UBA660; genus Coprosoma. The sequence continues at coordinate 1,106 of HF990831.1, read as the reverse complement.
ATTCTTTAAGCAAGGTTCCAACAATATCATATCTTCTTTCGATTCCTTTTTTATCAATTAATGGGTTTAATAAATAGTTTTTAAGAAGTCTAGCGCCCATAGCAGTTTTTGTTTTATCTAAAAGCCAGATTAAAGAATAGTTTCGCTGCTTTAATCTTAAAGTTTCCGTTAATTCCAAATTTCTTTTAGTATGAACATCCATTTTTAGATGGTCTTTGGTTTCTCTAATTTGCAGTTTTTGAAGATGTGATAAATCTCTTTTTTGATTATGAATAACATAAGCAAGTAAATGTTTAACTGAATGAATATATCTTTGGTCAATTATATCTTCATAAATGTAAGCGTATTCGTCAGATAATTCATCAGTTATGGTTAGAGTTAAGTGAAATTGATTTTTCAAGATGGAATAGATATCTTTATCAGTTTTACTATCTAATATGACTTCTTTAACACCTAAATTAATAATTTCTGATACAACTTTTGTGGGATTGTGCTCTAGTAAAAAGGCATATATTTCTCCGGTTGAAACATCGGCATAACTAACTGCGTAGCCATGTTTAAAATCAGTGATGGAAGCAATAAAGTTAAAGTCATCGGCTTTTAAAGTGTCAGTGTCCATAATGGTACCCGAACTGATTATTTGAACAATACCTCGTTTAACGATACCTTTGACGTTTTTTGGATCTTCTAATTGTTCGACGATACCAATTTTATGACCATTTTCAATTAATTTATCGATGTAAGTACTGGCGGCATGATAAGGAATTCCGCACATGGGAATGCGCTCTTCTAATCCAGATGATTTACCAGTTAAGGTAAGTTCTAGTTCATGACTTACTTTGATAGCGTCGTCAAAGAACATTTCGTAAAAATCACCTAATCTAAAAAATATGATTAGGTCTTCATTTTCATTTTTTATTTCTAGGTACTGCTTCATCATTGGGGTTACTTTTTCTATATCAACGTCTTTTCTTTCCATTATTAATCACTTCCATTTTTTGGTATATTATAACATTTCATTTTTTTATTTTCAAGAAAGTAACGACATTTCCGAAATGAATTTTTTAAGAACAAAATGCCAAAATAAATTTTGACATTAGCTTACC
>HF990830.1 GCA_000432855.1 Firmicutes bacterium CAG:822 | reverse complement strand
GCAAACGGCTGTTAACCGTTGGGTCGTAGGTTCGAGTCCTACATTAGGCGCCATCTTTTTTTTGTATATAATTTTATGGAGGCGATATTATGCAGAAGTTTACTAAAGAAATGGTTGATGATTATGCAGATAAATTATTAATAGGTCTTACCGAAGAAGAAAATAAAATGGTTTTAGATGAGTTTGAAATTATCGATAGTACGATTGACATTATCAATGAAATTCCAAATATTGAGAAAGTTGAACCTATGACACATGCTTTGGATAATTTTGAATATGAACTTCGTGAAGATGTGGTAGAAGAATCTATTCCAATTGAAGAGTTACTATCAAACTGTGATGATAGTACTGTAGATGGTGAAGTACAAGTACCAAGGATGGTGGGATAATATGAGTTATATGGATAAAACGATTGAAGAGATACATGAAGCTTTAGTTAAAGGTGAAGTTACTAGTAAAGATTTAATTAAAGAAGCTTTGGAAAAATCACATGAAGTACAAGATAAATGTAATGCATTTGTGACAATTATGGATGATGTGAAAGATACTTCGGTTACAGATGAACTTTTATCTGGTATTCCTTATGGTATTAAAGATAACTATAGTACTAAAGGTATTTTAAGTACAGGATCATCTAATACTTTAAAAGATTATGTACCATTTTTTACAGCAACAGCTATAGATAATTTATCTAAAAAAGGAGCAGTAGCTGTTAATAAAACTGTTTTAGATGAGTTTGGTATGGGCGGTACTGGAACTACTGGTCATACTGGTGTTGTTACTAACCCATGGGATAAGACTAGAATGTGTGCGGGATCATCAGCCGGTAGTGCAGCAGCAGTAGCAGCCGGTGTTTATCCTTATGCGACTGGTAGTGATACAGGAGATTCTATTAGAAAACCAGCAGCTTACTGTGGAATTGTTGGATATAAACCAACTTATGGCATGATATCGCGTTATGGATTATTTCCATTTGCGAGTAGTTTAGATCATTGTGGAGCTTTGACAAGAAGTGTTAAAGATGCGGCAATTGTCGTGGATGGAATGAAAGGTATAGACAAATATGATATGACTTCTTGGGATAGTAAAGATATGCATTTATATGATTCTATCGATGGTAAAGTTAAAGGTAAGAAGTTATGTTATATAAAAGAGTTATGTGACATTAATATGTATCCTAATGCGGACGCGGAATTAAAAGCACATTTAGAAAACTTTATGAAAACTATAGATAAATGTAAGGAACTTGGTATGGAAGTAATAGAAGAGTCAGTTGATTCAACTTTACTTAATGCGATTCCTTCAGTATACGTAGTTATATCATGTGCGGAAGCAACAAGTAATATGTCTAATTTAACAGGATTTATTTTTGGACCACGTGCGGAAGGTGACAAGTGGGATGAAGAGATGAAAAATTATAGAACTCTAGGTTTTTCACCACTTATTAAAAGAAGATTTGTTATCGGTTCATATGTTTTACAAGCTCAAAATAAGGATAGATATTTCCACAATGCTCAAAGAGTTAGAAGACTTGTTGTCGATAAGTGGAATGAGTTATTTGAAAAATATGATGCCGTTATTTTACCAGTTGGAAGTGGTCCAGCTAAAAAGTTAGAAGGTTCTAAAGATGCTTTGGATAGAAATACAGCTGTTTTAGAAGATCATTTACAAATTGGTAATTTTGGGGGTTTTCCTTCTATTACTATTCCAAATGGTTTTGTTTCTAATTTACCAGTTGGAGTTAATATTACAGGTAAATGCTATGACGATATAAATGTTTTAAATATTGCTTATGCACTTGAGAGTTCTATGGAGTATAAAAATCAAATTGCGAGGGAGGTTAAATAATGGGTTATAAAGTATTAATCGGTTTAGAGATGCACTGTGAAATCAGTAATACTAAGACTAAAGTATTTTCTTCTGCCCGCAATGGTTATAGTGAAAAAGCTAATACTAATATTAGGCCAGTTGATATGGCTTTTCCTGGGACTTTACCAGTTGTCAATAAAGAAGCAGTTAGACTTTCTTTAATGGCTAGTATGATTTTAGGTTGTCAGCAACCAGAATATTTATATTTTGAAAGAAAGAATTATTATTATCCTGATTTACCTAAGGGATTTCAAATTACACAGGAAACTAAACCCGCACCGATTGGTAGTTATGGTGAGTTAGAATACGAAGTTAATGGTGAGAAGAAAAAGGTTAGAATTAATAACTTACATTTAGAAGAGGATGCGGCTTCTTCTGATCATTATTCTTCTGGCTCTAGAATTAACTATAATAGAGCAGGTGTGCCTTTACTTGAACTTGTTACAGAACCTGATTTTAGATCAGCTGATGAAGCTGTTGCTTTCTTGGAAACAATGAGAAGTATTTATCAATATGCGGATATTAGTGAAGCTGATAGTAAAAAAGGACAAGTTAGATGTGATGTAAATGTATCTATTATGGAAGATAATTTAGATGAAAATGATTCTAAAAATTGGGGAACAAAAATTGAAATTAAGAATGTTAACTCATTTGGTGGGGTTAGAGATGCAATAAATTATGAAATTCAAAGGCAAATCGATTTAAAAGAAGACGGAAAATATGATGAGATGCCTCAACAAACTCGTCGCTGGGATGAGGAATCAGGAACAACTATTTATATGCGTAGTAAAGTGGATGCGATAGATTATAAATATTTTGTTGAGCCTAATATTCCTAAATTTAAAATTTCTAAAGAATGGTTAGAGGAAATTAGAAAGAGTATCCCAAGACTTGCTTTTGAGAGGAAGGAACAATATATTAATGAATATGGTGTTTCTGATTATGATGCAAGTATTTTAGTTAAAGAAAAACCAGTAGCTGAGTTTTTTGAAAAAACAACCACACTTGGGGCAAATCCAAAAAGTGCCTCTAACTGGATTACAACAAATTTACTTGGTAATTTAAATAAAATGGAATTAACTATTGATGAGGCAAAACTCACTCCAGAACATTTAGCAGAACTTATTAAAATGGTTGAAGATAAAGAGATCTCTTCTCAGCAAGCTAAAGGTGTATTTACTGAAAGTTTGGAAACGGGTAAATCTCCTAAAGAGATTGCAACAGAGAAAGGTTTAAAACAAATTACTGATGAAGGTGAGATTGTTAAGGTAGCTAATGAAGTACTAGATGAACATCCTGATGTTATAGAACAATATAAAAATGGTAAAACTAATATGGTAAACTACTTAGTTGGACAGGTTATGAAAAAAACTGGTGGTAAAGCTAATCCTACTTTAGCTAGAGATGTAATGGCTAAAGAAATAGAGAAAAGGTGATTTTAAATGAAATATAGAACACAATATATTAATGAGCTAACTGAGGAAAGTATTGGCAAAGAGATTAAAGCTTGTGGTTTTGTTGAAAATATTCGTGACCACGGTGGAGTTATCTTTGTCGATGTTAGAGATGAGACAGGTATTTTACAAATTGTAAGTAACGATGATAGTATTTTTAATGGTTTAACTAAAGAGTCAGCAGTTACTTTAACTGGTACTGTACGTATGAGAGATGAAGAAAACTTCAATCCAAAAATTAGTACAGGTACAATTGAGGTTTTAGTAAGTGAGTTTGAAGTTTTAGGAAAAGCTAATAATGAACTACCTTTTGAAATTATTACATCGACTAATGTTAATGAAGAGGTTAGATTAAAATATCGTTATTTAGATTTAAGAAATCCTAAAGTCCATGAAAATATTCGCTTTAGAAGCGAAGTTATTAAATATATAAGAAATATCATGGATGAAAAAGGATTTATGGAAATTCAAACACCTATTTTAACGGCATCTTCACCTGAGGGAGCTAGAGATTATTTAGTCCCTTCTAGAAAATATAAAGGAAAATTTTATGCTTTACCACAAGCACCTCAACAATTTAAACAATTACTTATGGTAGCTGGTTTTGATAAATATTATCAAATTGCGCCTTGTTTTAGAGATGAGGATGCTAGAGCAGATAGATCACCTGGTGAGTTTTATCAGTTAGATATGGAAATGGCTTTTGCAACCGCTGAAGACGTTTACGAAGTGGCGGAAGATGTAATGTATAAAACATTTACTAAATTTTCAGATAAAAAAGTTTCTCCTAAACCTTTTAGAAGAATTACTTATAAAGAATCTATGCTTAAATATGGCAGCGATAAACCAGATTTAAGAAATCCTTTAGAGATTATCGATGTGACTGATGTTTTTAAAAATACAACATTTAAACCATTTTCTGGGTCTATAGTTAGAGGTATAGCAGTAGATGATATTGCCTCTAAATCGAATTCTTGGTTTAATGAGTTAGTGGACTATGCGAAAAAAATTGGTATGCCTGGAATTGGTTATATAAGTGTTTTAGATGATATGACTTTTAAAGGCCCAATTGATAAGTTTTTATCTGAAGAAGAGAGAGGCGAATTAATTGAAAAAGCTAATCTTAAAAAAGGTTCAGTACTTTTCTTTATTGCTGATAAACATGAATTAACGGCTAGTACTCAAGCTGGTTTAATTAGAACAGCTTTAGCTGAAAGATTAGATTTAATAGATAATGATAGATTTGAATTTTGCTTTATTGTAGATTTCCCAATGTATGAATATAGTGAAGAAGAAGGTAGATATATCTTTACTCATAATCCATTTAGTATGCCACAAGGTGGAATGGATGCTTTACTTAACCAAAAAACAGAAGATATTTTAGCTTATCAATATGATATCGTATGTAATGGTGTTGAACTATCTAGTGGTGCTGTTCGTAATCACGATGTAGAGATTATGGAAAAAGCTTTTGAGATTGCTGGATATACTAAAGAAGAGTTAGAAACAAGATTTAAATCACTTTATACAGCATTCCATTATGGAGCGCCACCACATGCAGGGATTGCACCTGGAATAGATAGAATGATAATGCTTTTAAAGGATGAACCTAATATTCGTGAAGTTATTGCATTCCCACTTAATAGTAATGCACAAGATATGATGATGGGTGCACCTAGCGAAGTAACTGAAAAACAATTAAGAGAAATTCATATTAAAATTAGATAAGAGATACTTTTTTGAGTATTTCTTTTTTTTATTTATCCATAATAAAAATAGAAAGGAGAAATATTTATGAGCTGTAAAAATAAAAAAAATAAGAAACAAAATATGAATAATAAACAGAAAAATTTATTAGAACAAACAGTAAAACAAGAAGCTACTGCTCCCGCACATATTCAAGATAATAATAAAAAAGATATGTAAAACTCATTTTTTTGAGTTTTTTCTTTTAAGTTTAAAAATATTTTGATATAATATTTCCGGTATTTTAAAGAGGTGTGATTGTAATGACAGAGCAGACGAGAAAATATATTGAGCAAAGTTTAAAAGAAGTTAATCAAAAGATAGATAAAAAGCAAGATAATGTTCGTGGTGGACTTTATATGTTTGGGGTTGGATTAGCTGGCATGGCTTATGGCGTTTTAACTAAATCAGATAGTAGTTTGATAAGTGGGATGATTGTTGGTAGTGGTAGTTTATTATTTAGGATGATTAATAAGGTGTTTTTAAATAGGTTAAGATTCGAACAGTATGCTTATAGATATGCTTTGAGGCATGATAATGTGAATGAATATCATTCTGAAGATAAAGGTGGGAAACATTTTAAAAGATAATGATTGACATATTAGACTATTTAAGGTAAAATTATAAACGTAGTCTTATTGGAGTAGTACTCAAGAGGCTGAAGAGGCGCCCCTGCTAAGGGTGTAGGTCGGGTAACCGGCGCGAGGGTTCAAATCCCTCCTGCTCCGCCATTATTGATTATTAACTTACTTAATTTATTTTAAGTAAGTTTTTTTGTTGACAAATTTATAATTTTATTGTATTATTGTGTTAGTACAGTGAGGTGATTGATTGAGATTTAATAATGAAACGCCTATTTATTTACAGCTATTTCAAAGATTAGCTTTAGACATTGTTACTGGTAAGTACTCAGCTGGTGAAAAGATTCCATCAGTCAGAGAATTATCCGTTATGTATAAGGTTAATCCGAATACCGTTCAAAAAGCTTTAAGTGAATTAGAGGATGTAGAACTAATTTATACAGAACGAACTAACGGGAAGTTTGTTACTGAAAAAAAAGAAACAATTAAAAATTATTTGGAAAGTTTAGCTCAAGAAAAAACTATATTTTATATAAATGATATGAAAGATTTGGGCTATAGTTTAAAAGAGGTTATCAAGATGATAGAAGGGAATGAATAATTTGTTATTAGAGTGTAAGAATGTTTGTAAAAGTTATGGGCAAAAAGAAATTTTGAAAGATGTTAATTTAAGTTTACCAAGTGGTAAGATTATTGGTTTACTTGGTAAGAATGGTAGTGGTAAGACGACATTAATTAAAGCTATTAATGGACTTTTATCTATAGATAAAGGGAAAATATTAGTTAATGGTAATGAAATTGGAGTAGAGTCAAAGAAGTTAATTTCTTATTTACCAGAACGAACTTATTTAAGTATGCATAAGAAAGTAAAGGATATTATTGAATACTTTAGTGATTTTTATGAAGATTTTGATAAAGATAAAGCTTATAAATTACTTGATAATTTAGATATTAAAGCTGATGATAGATTATCGACAATGTCTAAAGGAATGAAAGAAAAGGTTCAATTAGTATTAGTAATGAGTAGAAAAGCTAAGCTTTATATTTTGGATGAGCCAATGGGTGGTGTTGATCCAGCAACACGTGATTATATTTTAGATACTATTTTGAGTAATTTTGATGAAGGTTCAACGATACTTATGTCAACGCATTTAATTAGTGATATTGAAAGAGTATTAGATGAAGTTATATTTATTGATGATGGTAAAATTGTAAGATGTGAAAGTGCAGATAAAATGCGTAAGGAAAGTGGCAAATCAATTGATGAAGTGTTTAGGGAGGAATTTAGATGTTAGGTAAAGTTTTAAAATATGATTTGAAAGCATTATGTAGATATTTAATTCCATTATATGCGGTATTATTTGGACTTGGAATAATGATTAGGTTATTAGGTTTTTTCGATAATGTTTCAATTATTGCTATAATATGTGGTTTGATGATAGTAGCTTTAGTAGTGTTATCATGTTTATCTTTTGTATTGAATGGAATATTTTCAGTAAAATATTATTTAGAAAATCTGTTTAAAGATGAAGGTTATTTAACTCATACTCTTCCGGTAAAAAAAGGAACATTATTATTTTCTAAGGTATTAGCTTCATTAGTGACATTTAGTATGACTGCTTTAGTTTTAATTATTAGTTTAATAGTTGCTTTTTATCAAAAAGGATTATTTGTTGATGTAGTAAAAGTTCTTAATTTATCTATTTATGGAATGACAGTTTATGAATTTTTACTTTTTATGATTGTTTATGGTATTATAGGTTATGTTGCAACTATTTTAATGGTTTATGCAGCTATTGCGATAGGCTATAGTAGAAGTTCAAATAAGTTGGTAAGTTCAGTTGTGTGGGGGTTGATATTTTATTTCGTAATGGAATTTTTATATTTGGGTTTACTCGGTATAATTATGATTATTAATCCGACATTTATTTCTAATTTAGATAATAGTGTGTTTATGATGAAGGATTTAATTACTTTCTTTTCTATCTTTATGGTTTTTACTGCTTTGATAGGTGGTGTTTACTACTATATTAGTTATAGATTTATGGATAAGAAACTCAATTTGGAATAAAATTGAGTTTTTTAGTTTGTTTAATTATGTTTAAACTTTAGACACTTAATATCATATAATAGGTGATATATAATGAAGTTATATAGAGAATTTTTGGAGGCTGTCAAAAGAAATGATCCATCTTTAAAAAATAAGTTAGAGGTATTTTTGTTTCCTGGTTTTTGGGCTATAGTGTTTTATAAATTCTCACGTTATTTTTATTTGAGAAAGCATTATTTTTGGGCGAGGTTTTGGATGGAATTTGGAAAAAGAATTACAAGTATTGAAATTCATCCAGGAGCACTTATCGGTAAAAGATTATTTATTGATCATGGCTTTGGAGTGGTAATTGGTGAGACGTGTATTATTGGTGATGATGTGGTAATTTATCATGGAGTTACTTTAGGTGGTACAGGAAAGGAATGGGGAAAAAGACATCCTAATGTTGGAAATAGAGTAATGATTGGGGCAGGAGCTAAAGTACTTGGCAATATTAATATCGGTGATGATGTTAAAATAGGAGCCAATTCAGTTATTTTAAAAGATGTACCTAATAAAGTAACAGCTGTTGGCATTTATAAATAACATTTATATAAAATTAAGTTTTTAAAGAGATGATTTTATCTTTTTTTTCTGTATATGGTGTGTTATAATTTTAAATATAGGAGGACTTATGAGTAAAAAGAAGATTGTCATTTTAGTAATAGCAGTTATATTAATAGTAACATTAGTTTTATTTAGATTAATTAGTTTGGCTAGTGAAGGTGATAATGAAGTTAGCTATGCATCTACTTTAATAGAAGACCAAGCTAATATTGAGGATAAATTTGAGAGTGAAGGTTATACTTTAGAAAATCCTAATGTGATTTTAAATCCTTATGGTAATTCACCACTTACAGCTTTAGTAATTTTTGAAACAGATGATGAAGAAAGTGTAAGTATTAGGGTAAAGGGGAAAGATGAACTTTCTACTTATACACATACTTTTGATAAAGATAGGGTTCATTATGTACCAGTTTATGGACTTTATGCAGGAAGTAAAAATGAAGTTGTAATTAAAGTTGGTGATGAAGAGAATACTTTAGAAATTGAAACGGATGAATTACCTGACGATTTTATTTTACCGACTAAGGTTACAAAAGATGAAAGTAAACTTACTAATGATTTATATTTTTTCACACCTTCATCTAGTGGTTATACATGTGCTTATGATGTGAATGGTGATGTTAGATGGTACTTAGATGAAAGTGCGATATGGGAAGTTAATAGACTTGAGAATGGACATTTACTTTTAAGTACAGAAAGATTAGTTAATACGCCTTATTATTCAACAGGTTTATATGAAATGGATATGCTTGGTAAAATTTATACAGAATACAGTTTACCTGGAGGATATCATCATGATTATTTTGAGATGGAGAATGGTAATTTGCTTGTAGCTTCTGACGATTTTGATAATGATAGTGGAACGGTTGAAGATTATGTAGTGGAATTAGATTGTGAAACTGGAAATGTTGTTAAAACTTTTGATTTAAAAGATATTTTAAATATGGAAGATGGCAAGAGTGAAAATTGGATAGAATATGATTGGTTTCATAATAACTCAGTTTGGTATGACAAGGAAACTAATTCGATTACGTTATCTGGTAGGCATCAAGATGCGGTTATCAATATAGATTATGACACTGGTGAACTTAATTGGATTTTAGGAGATAGTACTAACTGGAGTGAGGAGTATCAAAAATATTTCTTTAAACTTACTGATGGTGAGTGGCAATGGTCACAACACGCGGCAATGATAACTCCAGAAGGTTATGTATTCTTATTTGATAATGGTAATAATAAGTCTAAAAAGAAAGATGAGTATGTATCAGCTGAAGATAGTTATAGTCGTGGGGTAATGTATAAAATTGATACGGAAAATATGACGGCTGAGCAAGTATTTGAATATGGTAAGGAAAGAGGTAGTAAATTTTATTCACCTTATATTTCTGATGTTGATTATTTAGATAAGAATCATTATATCGTACATTCTGGTGGTATTTCTTATAAGAATGGTCAGATTCAAAATCAGCCGGCAGGTATGGCTAAGTCCGATACTTTAGTGAGTGATACGGCCGAACTTTTAGATGGTGAAGTTATATTTGAAATAGTACTTCCAACGAATAATTACCGAGTAGAGAAAATGAGTTTATATGACGGTGAGTTTTCTTTAGGTAAAGCAAAACAACTTGGTGGTTTAGGGGTAACAGAGTTAGATGATCAGAATTTTTCATTTATGCTTAGTGGAAAATCAATTGATGAAAATTATAAAAAACACAATATCGAAATTACAGAAGAAAAAGATAGATTAGTTGTAACAGGAACGTTCAAAAAGGGAACACCGGTTAATATTATTTTATATAAGGATATGACAGAAAATGTTTATTCAATGAGAGTTAGTAAAACACCTTATACTGCTTTGTGTGTTGATTTAGGAAATAATTCTAGTGATGAGGAAAATATTACGGCTACTAAGTATATTAATAAAGATGGTTTGATTGGTAAGTATACAATCTTTATAGAAATTAATGGAACACTTTATAATACAAATGAGTATGCCCGTTTTTAGATTATATGTCGATTTGTCAATTTAGACATTTTGATGTATAATCTTTTTCTATGAGGTGGATAAAATGCGCGCATCAATAATATATAACCCAAATGCGACGGGTATGAATGATGATGTTTTAAGAAGTATGGATATGACTTTGAAAAATCAAAGTGTTGAAGTTTGTGATTTGGAAAGTAAATATCCAGGACAAGCTATTGAACTTGTTAAAAAAGCTAATGAAGATAGTGATCTCGTGGTTACTATGGGTGGTGATGGAACTTTAGGGGAAGCTTTTAGGGCTTTTGGTGAGGTTTCACAGAAAGCAGATTATGCCCATATTGCAACCGGTACAGCTAATGATACAGCTGATAATTTAGGATTATATCAAGGATCAGTCTATTCTTCGATTAGACTTTATGAAAATTTAAATAATTGTATGGTAGTACCAGTTGATATGATTACGGCAAATGGTGTGCCTTTTGCTTACGTTTCATGCTGTGGAACTTTTACTAATTTAACTTATGAAACTCCAAAAAGTTTTAAAAAGACATTTGGTAAAATGGGATATTATATGTTTTCTGGTATAATTGGATTATCTTGTGTTCCTGATGTTATTCATAAACCACTTAAGATTAGTTATGAAATAGATGGAGAACATAAGATAATTTCTGCTTTAACAATGCTTGTTTCAAATACTAAGACGTTTGCAGGATTTAAATTATTTCCAAATGCAAAAATAGATGATGGTATATTTGAGGTGACTATACTTAAAGGGTTACCTGGTAAAAGTACTTTAAAAGCAATTTCACAATTACTTTATAAAGACGGTGAAAAGTTTGATATTCATAAATATAGTAGGTATATTGATACTTTTAATACAAATAATTTTAAAGTGGTTTTTGAAAATGGAGAACCGAGATTAGGATTTAATCACGATGGTGATCATGCATTTGTATCTTTAAACGATGATAATTCTTTAGAATACAAAGTGTCTAAAAAGGTTAAAATGTTATTACCACAAAGAGCTATGAAAAAGTAGTCTTTGTGGTTTTTTTGCGGTTTCATACTTTATTTATTTTCATATATAAAGTTAGGAGGCGAAAAAATGGAATATAGAGGAATAGATGTGTCTAAATATCAAGGTGATATTAATTTTAAAAAAGTTAAGGATGCAGGTATTCAGTTTGTGATAATACGTATTGGCTATGGTCAGTATGAAAATCAAAAGGATGAAAAGTTCGAAGCTAATTATAGTGGATTTAAAGGTGTAGGTATACCGGTAGGTGTATATTTATATTCTTATGCGATGAGTGTAGATGATGCGAAAAAAGAAGCGGAAGTTACTTTAAAATGGCTTAATGGACGCGAACTTAATTTACCTGTTTACTACGATATAGAGGATAAGTCACAAAATAATTTGGGCAAAAATACATTAACTAGTATGTGTGAAGCTTTTTGTGATGAGATAGAGAAGGCTGGTTATTGGGCTGGTGTTTATACGAATAAATATTTCTTTACAACTTATTTAGATTATAAAAAATTAGAGGAAAAATATACGATCTGGGTAGCCCAATATAATGATACCAATACTTATAGAGGTAAATATGATATGTGGCAATACACCTCTTCTGGTAAGGTAAATGGAATAAGTGGTAATGTCGATATGGATATACTTTATAGAAATATTTTTGATAATCGTGGTGATGATGTAGATGATTCTGAAGATAGAGGAGAGTTGCCCGATTTAAGTGGTTATAATGGTACTTCAATTGTCGACGGCTTGAAATCAGTCGGTTATGACAGTTCGTTTGATAGTCGTAAAAAGTTATATGCAGAAGCAGGATTTACTGATACTTATACTGGAAGTGCTTCACAAAATGATAATTTACTTAAGGTTTTAAAGGGTGGCAGTTTAGGTGCTACTTATTATGAAACTGATTATAAAGGATTATCTTTTGTCGATGGCTTGAAATCAATAGGTGTCGATTCAAGTTTTGTAAATAGAAAAAGAATTGCCGCAGCTAATGGTATTAATAACTATAAAGGAACAGCTTTACAAAATATTAAATTACTTAATATGCTTAAAAAGGGTACACTTAAAAAGATTTAGCTAGAACTTACTCTAGCTTTTTCTATTTTATTAGGATATAATGAATGTGTAGTGAGTGTGAAATAAATGAGTAGTAAGAAGAGAAAAAGTAAGAAAAAAAGAAATAATGTAAAAAAAAATGAGAAAATTACTGCTTTAGAAAATAGCAAGACGGTTAAAATTAAAGAGAAAAAACCAATAATGGAAGTGGCTTTAGAACATGAAAAAAAGAAGAAAAGAAGAGCTGTAAAAAAGATTATATTGGTTATTTTAATAGTAATTATTATTTCAATTTTAGGTTTTTTTGGATATAAGTTTTATAAAAGAAGTGAAATTTCTAAGAAAATTAACGATAATATTACTATTGAATATGGGGAAGCATTAACATTAGATTATATTTTAAAAGATGATTTTAAGAAGATTAAGGTAAGTCCAAAATTAAGTAGTTTGAAAAAAGTTGGAGAGCATGAACTCACTTTAACGATTAATGGTGAAGTATTTAAAGTCAAAGTAAATATTAAAGATACAACACCGCCAGATTTAGAGGTTAAGGATGTTCAAAAGTATTTAGATGAAGATTTACCTAAAGTAGAAGAGTTTGTCGAAAAGGTAGAAGATTTATCTGATGTTAATTTAAAAATGAATAAGATTGAAAAAGTGGCTGGTGAACACGAAGTGGAGATTACAGCTAGTGATGAATATGGCAATAAGACTAGTAAGAAAGCTAAACTTACAATTTTAGAATATAAAGGATCAGTTAAATTTAGTGGCCTTACTAATTTAAGCGTGTATGTTGGGAGTAAACCTGATTTAAATAAAAATGTTTCAGCTAAAGATGATAGATTTGGTGATTTAGAATTTTCATTTGATGATTCAAAAGTTAATTATAATACACCAGGGACTTATAAAATATATTATAAGGCTACAGATAAGCTTGGTAATGAAACGGTTAGAGAAAGAAGAATAACAGTTAAAGCTAAAACGGTAATGATTAATAATTTCCCAACGTATTCACAATTTCCAAATTATCCGAATGGTTGTGAAACAATCGCTTTATATTTAATGCTGAAGTATTATGGAGTGAATGTTTCTCCAGAAACATTAGTTAATAATTTAAGAAAAGGTGATGGTGTACACTGGGAAAATGGTATAAGGTATGGTGGAGATCCGGAAATTGAGTTTGTTGGAGATCCTAGGGATGCACATGGTTATGGGGTTTATCAAAAGCCAATTATTAATTTAGCTAGTAAGTATAAATCTGGAATGGTAGATTATACTGGACATTCATTGAATCAAGTTTTAGAACTTGTAAGAAGTGGAAAACCAGTTCAAGTTTGGGTATCAATCAATCTAAAAAATACATCAGTTTGTGCGAACTGGACTCACAAAGCTTCTGGGAAAACGATAAATTGGATTTGTAATTTGCACAGTGTAGTAATTGTCGGATTTAATGATAACTATGTATATGTATCTGATCCGTATACTGGAAGTATTAAGAAATATGGTAGAACACAGTTTCAAAAAATGTATAATTTATTTGGAAAAAGAGCAATTTATTTTAAATAAACTTCATTAATTTGAAGTTTTTTTCATATGTTTTTCAAATCCTTTTTTATTTTCTTTCACGTTAATTTAATATTTTGTGAATAAAATTAAAGTGTTCGAAGAAAAGTGAGGATAGATAATGAGAGTAAAATACTTTGACAATGCGAAGGGAATATTAATTTTATTTATTATTGTGGCTCATGTGTTTAGTGCTTGTGCGGATTATTATGGTTATGAAGATAATTTTTTTAAGTTTTGTTCGTTGTTTATGATTCCATGTTTTTTCTTTATATCAGCTTATTTTTCTTCAAAAAGTAAACGAAGTAGAATTAGTAGAATTTTAAACATGGTGAAAATTTATTTGATTTGGCAAATCATTATAACAATGTATTATTCTTTTGTTTTAAAAACGATGAATTTTAGTTTTAATGTTTTGTATCCTAGATACACGTATTGGTTTTTAGTGACAATGATAACATATTTAATTTTGGAATATGTTTTTGAAAAGATGAATTATAAAATAATGATTCCTTTATCATTTGTAATATCGTTAGTGGCCGGATTTATTCCATTTATTGGGGAGTATGCGTCATTAGCTAGAACATTTACTTTTTTACCATTTTATGTGATTGGTTTTTATGCGAAAGATTTAAAGTTAGTGGACAAGCTAAGAAGTGAAAAGTTTAGAAAAACGTTTATTATTGCTTCAGTTATTATATTAATTCTATTATTACTAAATGACGATATTATGCCATATCGCTTGCTTAGAGGTAAATATAGTTATTATGATGTGACAGGTAGTTTAGCTAGTGTGTTTTTTAAAAGAATTTTATTTTATATATTTAGTTTAATTGTCAGTGGAACATTTTTTAAAGTGATGAGTGATAAAGAAACAATTTTTACAAAGCTTGGACAAAATACTTTATATATATATTTAACTCAAGGCGCAATTTTAAAGACGTTAGTTACTTATAATTTGTTATTTGATAACGAAATTTTAGGAACGATCATCACATTAATTTTGTTGATTATTTTAACTACCGTTTTTGAAAAGGCAATTGCATGGGTTAAAAAAAGATTTAAAGAGAAAATGGAGGGATGTGAATGGATAAGAAATTTGCAAGTTTTAAAAAGTCATTAGAAAGAGTTTACGAACATAATAAACTTTACCGTGATAAGATGCGAAAATTAAATATTACACCAGATGATATTAAGAGTGAAGAGGATATTCAAAAATTACCAATAACTGAGAAAAAAGATTTTTTTATAGATTATCCTTATGGTTATTATGCGACTTCTCAAGCAGATATTAAAGTATATCATGCATCTAGTGGGACAACTGGTAAACCTTTGATAGTTGGACTGACGGAAAATGATATGAAATACCGCTCGGAAACAATTGTCAAAGATTTAAAGATGGCGGGTATTCAAAAAGGTGATGTAGTTCAAATATGTCTTGGCTTAGGAATGTTTGCTGGTGGCCTTAGTTTTTATGAAGGTTTAAGGAGTATGGGGTGCAAGATCATACCAACGGCGACTATGAGTACGAAGATGCAACTATTTTATATGAAAGAGTTAAAGACTAATGTTTTAATTTCTAGTCCATCACATGTGATGCGAATTTACGAAGTGGCTTTGGAAAATGGAATAGATGTTAAAGATTTGCCACTTAGGATTATTAGAGTAGGTAGTGAACTCATGACGGAAAAGATGCGTCAGAAAATTAAGGAGAGTTTTGGAGATGATGTATCAGTTACACAAGACTATGGTATGACAGAATTTTTAGGGCCAGGGCTCGGCATGGAATGTGAGTATGGATGTGGTATGCATTTGAATGATGATTTTTATTTTGAACTCGTTGATCCTAAAACTAAGAAGAAAACAAATGGTAATATAGGAGAACTTATTATTAGTTCAGTTTACAGTGAAGCTTTTCCAATTGTTCGTTATGCGACAAATGATTTAGTTGAAGTTACTTATGATAAATGTGATTGTGGTAGAGTGAGTCCTAGAATTTTAAGATTTTTGGGAAGAGCAGATGATATGCTGAAGGTTAAAGGTGTAAAAATATTTGTCAGTCAGATAGAAGATTTTTTGTTTGCCCATCCAAAATTTAACCATCAATATGAAATAGTGTTAAATGATGATAATTATAAGGATAGTTTAACTATAAATGCCGAATATCACCGAAAGATTTCTAAGGATTATCAAAAGTATTTAAAAGAATATGAAAGAGAAATAGAAGAAGAGTTTAAAGATGTATTTGGAATAAAAAGTCATATTCATATTGTCGATATTAAGACAATAGAAAGACCCGAAGGAAAAGTCCGACGGGTAAAAGATTATAGAACAAAAATGGTACCCGTTTAGGATACCATAATTTTCCACATTTTTATCAAATTTTTTCCATAACTATTTAGTATGATTATTACAGAGTTTAAAAGGAACTCTTTTAAAGGAAGTGATAGATGATTAATTAAGTTTTTTCTCGACTATACTCACGAAGCGGGTTTCACCACCGCTTTTTTATTTTGAGATTCTTTCATAAGGCTTTTTTATATTTGTAATACCTAAAATATAGTCGATGCTAGTGTTATAAAAATAAGCAAGTTTAATTAATATGTTAGTCGGTATATTATTATCACCTGTTTCGTAGTGTGAATATCCTCTTTGACTGATACCTAATTCTTTGGCAATTTCTGCCTGTTTTAAATCTCTATCTTCTCTTAAATCTTTTAATCTATTCATGTTTTAGCCTCCAACGTCATTGTACATTAGACGAAATAAGTCTATTGACTATTAGCCTGAATTAGTCTATACTTTTTTGTAGTAGGTGATAGATTATGAGAAGATATAGACGTAAAAGAAAAAATAATAAGATAATTATTATTGGCTCTCTGTCATTATTATTATGTTTATGTGTTGGTTATGCGGCATTTAGTACTAATTTAACGATTACAGCTAAAGGAAATATAAAAGAGCCAAGCAGAGTTATTATGGAGTTTCCATGGGCGACAAGTAAATATTTTTATTCTGATTATTATAAAAAAACTATTATTAGCGCGACTTTTTTAGATACTAATAATGTACCTAGTAATGCTACTGAAAGTTGGGATGTTTCTGAAGATAATAAAGGAGGCGTAAAAGCTTGGGTTGTTCCTAATAATGATGATAGTACTAAGTATGATTTATATATTGGAGCTAATGGTGGAGTAATAGCTAATGAAATTAGTTGGATGTTGTTTTTTAATATGTTAGCTCTTGAAAGTATAAATTTTAATGATAATTTTGATACTTCTAATGTGATAGATATGTCTTGGATGTTTGCTGGTAGTAATAGTCTAACATCTTTAGATTTGAGTGGCTTTGACACATCTAATGTTCAAAGCATGAGAGGTATGTTTACAAGATGGGATCCAATTGCAAATGCTTTTGGTAGTAGTTCATTACAAAATATTATTTTTGGCGATAATTTTACAACAAAAAATGTAACAAATATGGTTGATATGTTTTCTGGCTTTCGTGGAACCAGTTTAGATTTAAGTAACCTTGATACTTCCAATGTAGTAGATATGTATCATATGTTTAATGGCTGTACTAATTTAGAAGAATTAAATTTATGTTCTTTTAACACTTTTAAAGTAACTGACATGCGTGGTATGTTTATGAATACGCTAAATATCAAAAATATTTATACTGGTATAAATTGGATTATTACTGGATCTGACACAACTGATTTATTTGCAAATAGTGGCGTATCTTCAGTAACTACTGGCCAGTGTTAATAAAAAAGCTTAAAACTGTAATTGTTTTAAGCTTTTAATTTAAGAGATATACTCCAAATGAAAGATATGCTGCAAACACTAGCCAGATTAAATATGGAATGTTGATTAAACCAGATAATTTATTAATTTCGTAAAATTTTTTAACCATAGTAATTACTAGAATAATTAGAAGAATTATCCATAATGAAGAGAATAAGTACCATTCGAAAACGAAGAAGATAGACCATAGACCATTTACTACTAACTGAGTATAGTAAATGGTTTTATTTTGCTGATCTTGTTTATAAAAACTGTAACCCATGATAATGTATAAAATAGTCCAGACAATTGGAAAGGTTAAACCTGGGGGAGAAAAAGGTGGCTTATTTAACTCTTGATAGTTCATAAATGGACTTATAATTAAACCGATTATGCCACCCATGATTACAGGAATTAAAATATTTTTAATTAGTTTTTTCACTTTATCACCAGTATTAATATATGTAATTAAAAATAGTTTATAATTATGATATAATGGGTTAGGTGATTCAAATGCAGAAAATATTAATTATAGAAGATGAAGTTAAGATTAGAGAAGAGCTTTCCAGTTTTTTAAGAAATAATGGATATGAAGTTTTAATTATAGATAAATTTGAAAATACATTAGACGATATTTTGAAAATGAATGTTGATTTGATTTTAATGGATATTAATATTCCAGGAGTTAATGGAATGCATTTGTGCAGGGAGATTAGAAAAGAGAAAAAAACACCAATTATTATTGTGACAAGTAGAAATAGTGAGATGGATGAGTTAATATGTATGAATTATGGGGCAGATGACTTTATAACTAAGCCTTATAATTTACAAATTTTACTTGCCCATATGGAAGCTGTTTTAAAAAGAAGTAAACCTGAGGTTAGTCATGTTTTAGAATATGAGGGAATGAAGGTTAATTTGTCTAAGGGAATTATTGAGTATAATGAAGAGAATGTTTTACTTACTAAAAATGAACTTTCTATTTTGACTTATTTACTTGAAAATAGGGGTAAGGTTGTTTCCCGTGATGATTTGATGAGTTATTTATGGGATAGTGAGATGTTTGTAGATGATAATACGTTAACAGTTAATATTACAAGATTACGTAAGAAATTAGAGGAATTAGGATTTAATGATGTTATCGAAACAAGAAGAGGATGGGGTTATATCATATTATGAAGTTTATTGATTATTTTAAAGAAAGAATTCCTTTGATTTTTATATATTGTGCGGTGGTTACTTTAATCACTATGATTTTGATGGTATTTAGAGTTTATTATACGGGCATTATGATGATTTTATTTTTGCTTATTATTTTAGGTTTATTTATGTTTTTTTATAGATTTTATCAGAAGAAAACGTTTTATGATAATTTATATAGTATTTTGAATAATATCGATAATAAGACATTAATACATGAGACAATGGATGATGTTTATTTTACAGAAGGTAAAATATTATTAGATGTTTTAAGAGAAACGGATAAATATAAAATTGAAGAGATAAATAAGTATAAGTTTATGCAGGAGGAGTTTCAGGAGTTTATGGAGCTTTGGGTGCATGAGATTAAAACACCGCTTGCGGCAATCAATTTGATTACCGAGAATAATAAAAATAAAATTACAAATAGTATTAATGAAGAGGCTAAAAAAATTGATGGCTTTATTGAAATGATTTTATTTTATGCGCGAAGTCAGATGCCAGAAAAAGATTATATGATTAAAAACTGTAAGTTAAATGATATAATAAATAAGGTGATTGTCCGAAACAAGAATAGTTTTTTAGCGAAGAATATTCGTTTAGATATGCATGATTTAGATGTTTCTGTGAGGACAGATAGTAAATGGATGGAATTTATTATTAATCAGATTGTGGTAAATAGTATTAAGTATGTAGAGGATAATCCACTAATAGAGATATATTCAATAAGTGATAAAGAAAGTGTTAGTTTGATTATTCGAGATAATGGGATAGGCATTAGTGCGAAGGATTTACCTAGAGTGTTTGAAAAAGGATTTACTGGTGAGAATGGTAGAAGTAAATATAATTCAACTGGTATGGGACTTTATTTAGTTAAGAAGTTATGTTTAGCTTTAGGTAATAATGTTTTAACCACCAGCACGGAAGGTGAGGGAACGACAGTTAAAATTGTATTCCCGATAGGTTCGTTTACAAACCAGATGATAGGAGATGTAAATTATGGGTTTAAAGGTAAAGAGCAATAGAAATGAAAATGATGTTTTAAGTTTTAAAATTGATGATATAGATTTTACTTTTTCATTTGATAATATAGATAAAAAGATAAAATTAAATGAAAAAAGTACTATTTTATTAAAAGAAGCTGTAGAAGGTGATAGAAGACTTTCTAAAAACAAGAAGAAGATTGTAGCCGGGGATTATGAAATTAAGTTAAATTCTAGTGAAGAAGTTAACAATCTTTGGATAGTAGCTTTTGATAAGTTAACCCAATATAAGTTGATTGAAAAAGAAGGCAAAGAATATGTTGTTACTTCTAAAGGTATGGAACACTATAAAACTCTTTAGGGAGTTTTTTTCTTACGAAAGTGTAAGAAATTGTAAGGTTAATAAATTGTTATATAAAAGATATGTGAGTATAATTAGTGGCAGAGGTGAGAAAAATGGATAAAATTTTAAAAGTTTCTAATGTTGAGAAGTATTATGGAAATCGCTCTAATTTAACTAAAGCGATTGATAATATTTCATTTGATGTTTTAGAAGGTGAGTTTGTTGGAATTATGGGAGCTTCGGGCTCTGGTAAGACAACCTTACTAAACTGCATTTCAACGATTGATAAAGTGACTTCTGGTCATATTTTAATTAATGGAACTGATGTTACGGAACTTAAAGGTGAAAAGTTAAACAAGTTTAGAAGAGAAGATTTAGGCTTTATTTTCCAAGATTTCAATTTACTTGATACTTTAACTGGTTATGAGAATATTGCTTTAGCTTTAACTATTCAAAATAGAAAGCCAAAAGAGATTGATAGTAAGATTAAAGAAGTGGCTAAAACACTTAATATTATACATGTTTTAAATAAGTATCCTTATCAGATGAGTGGTGGTGAGAAACAAAGAGTTGCTTCTGCTAGAGCAATTATTACTAGTCCTAAATTAATTTTAGCTGATGAACCGACAGGGGCTTTGGATAGTAAAAGTAGTAGAATGTTACTTGAAAAATTAGGTGAACTTAATAAAAATTTAAAAGCGACAATTTTGATGGTTACCCATGATGCTTTTACAGCAAGTTACTGCTCAAAAATATATTTTATTAAGGATGGTAAAATATTTAATGAACTTGTTAGGGGTGACGATTCACGAAAAGAATTTTTTGATAGAATTATCGATGTTGTGACATTACTTGGAGGGGATATGAATGATGCTCTTTAAGTTATCTTTAAAAAACATTAAGAAAAGTTTTAAGGATTATGCGATATATTTCTTAACTTTAGTACTTGGTGTGGCTATCTTTTATGTGTTTAATGCATTAGATAGTCAGGAGGCAATGCTACAATTAACGGAAACTGAAAAAGAGATTATTTCACTTATGAATGAGTTTTTAAGTGGAGTATCTATTTTGGTTGCTGTTATTTTAGGCTTTTTAATTATTTATGCGAGTAGGTTTTTAGTTAAAAGAAGGAAAAAGGAATTTGGTATTTATCTTACTTTAGGTATGGGTAAGAGACAGGTTTCAAAAATTATTTTAATGGAAACTGTGATAATTGGTCTTATTTCACTTGCCGTGGGACTTGGGCTTGGAATTATTGCTTCACAGTTTATGAGTATTGTGGTAGCTAAATTATTTGAAGCTGACATGTCTCGGTTTGAGTTTGTCTTTTCAGAGGCAGCTATGCTTAAGACTGTGATGTATTATGCTATTATTTATGTAATTGTTATGATATTTAATGTGTTTGCGGTTACTAAATACAAATTGATCGATTTACTTAATGCGGCTAAAAAAGGTGAAAAGATTAAGACACGAAATTTAACTATTTCAGTAATATTATTTATTATTGCGGTAGGAATTCTTGCTTATGCTTATTATTTGGCTACGCAAAGACTTGATAGTTTAGATTTATTTGGTCTTTCTATATTACTTGGAATTATTGGAACATTTTTGTTATTTTTCTCTATGTCAGGATTTATTTTGAAGTTAGTTCAAAGTAATAAGAAGTTATATTTAAAAGGTTTAAATATATTTACTTTAAGACAGATAAACAGTAAGGTTAATACAACAGTATTTTCAATGAGTATTATTTGTTTACTTTTGTTTTTTACAATTACAATTTTTTCATCGGCTTGGAGTATTAATGTAAGTTTGAAAAATGATTTAGTTTATGGAACACCAGCCGATGTTGTTATTGCATCTTATGCGGAAGAGACTAAAGATGTCAAGACGGATATTTTAGATAAAGTTGGATATAGTACTGATAACTTTAGTGATTATGTTGAAGGTAATACTTATGGATTTGAAAGTGTGACGGTTGGCAGTTTACTTACTCCAATATTAGATGATGTTTTAAAAAGCTACCCTTATTTGATGGTTGATAGTTATCTACCTGTTATGAAAATATCCGATTATAATAAGTTTGCTTCATTTTATGGAAGAGACACTTATACACTTAAGGATGATGAATTTATATTAGTCGCAGATTATCCTCAAATGATAGAATATGAAAATATGGCTTTGGAAAAAGGTGTGACGATTAAAATTGGTGATAAAGAGTACCACAATAAATATGACGAGTGCACCGAAGGTTTGATATCGATGAGTGGTAATAGAAGTAATACGGGTATTGTAGTTGTACCTGATAATGTAGATATTAGTTCAAGTGAAACGACTAGAAGTTATCTAGCTGGTAATTACAAAGGTGATAAAAATAAAGCTGAAGAAAATTTAAGAGAATATATGGATGAGATAAATTCTAATGGAGCGGTAGCTGATACAAAATTAGATATTTATACAGCAAGCACAGGTCTTAGAGCTATTATGATATTTATCGGTTTATATTTAGGAGTTATATTCTTGATTTCATCAGCAGCTATACTTGCTTTGAAAGAGTTATCTGATAGTAGTGATAATAAAGAAAAATATCAGATGTTAAGACGTATTGGTGTGGATGATAAAAAATTAAATAGAGCTTTATTTACACAAATATTTATATTCTTTATGTTCCCACTTGTAATTGCTATTATTCACTCAATATTTGGCATAATGTGTGCGAATACGATTATGGAAAGTATGAGTGTGACTAGTAATATGACTTCAATACTTACAACCGCATTACTTATTGTTGTTATATATGGAGGATATTTTATAGTCACTTATACAACAAGTAAGCGAATTATAAATGAAAAATAATCAGAGTTATCTGGTTATTTTTTTAGTATACTAGGAATTTGCTTTGCAAAAAACAAAAAACCATTTACATGAACAAATGTTTGTGATATACTGAGTACATCAAAGAGATGAGGTGAAGATATTAAGGGTTAATTTAAACAAATATTAAGAATGAGTAGTTAATTCATTATATAATGAAAAATAAAACAATTGTTAAATTTTGACAAAGTAAAAAAGTAGGGTAGTGACTATCCGATATTGGTCTATGGAGGAACCTAAGGTTCCTGTGAAGTAGAAAGAGCTTACCGTGAGGTAAGCTAAGTCAAAATTTATTTTGGCTTTTGTTCTCATTGATTGACAGGATATTAAGAGGATAATATATTATTGGTGATTGGTATTTAGGAAACTTTCGAAGCCTTAAGTCAATTCAGTTCCACTATTTTAATGATAGTGGAATTTTTATGTAAAATTGCTTTTCAACTTGAAGTCTCAAATTGGGACTTCAAAAATATATAAAATAAAGAAGTTTTGCGGTTTCAATTTGAAACCGCAATGGTAAATGATATTTTAAGAAAATTATGAGGTAGAAAATTTCGATCTCAAGAATAATTGAATATAGAAGTGGTTATGAAACTTTCAAGGTTTCAATTTGAAACCTTGAAGGGAGGATAACATAGTATAGGATACATATCTAATTTATTTATAAAAATTGTATTTTTTTGCACAAAATAAAAGGAGATTAAAGTTATATGTCGTATGTTATATATAGGTGATTATATATGCAAGAACTAGTGATTCAAGAAAAAATAGAAAATTTAATTTATGAAATAAGAGGCAAACAGGTAATGGTTGATAGAGATTTAGCAAGGCTTTATCAAGTAGAAACAAAAGTATTAATTCAAAGTGTAAAAAGAAATATAGAAAGATTTCCAAGTGGATTTTGTTTTCAGATGGATGAAGAAGAGTTTAAAATTTGGAGGTCACAATTTGTGACCTCCAAAAATGACAAAAAAGGTCTTAGAAGACCACCTTATGTTTTTACAGAACAGGGTGTTGCTATGCTTTCTAGTGTACTTCATTCTAAAACAGCGATTCAGGTAAGTATAAAAATAATGGATGCTTTTGTTGCTATGAGAAAATATATCTCATCTAATTTGATAGAACAAAAATATATAAATGAATTAGTATTAGAAGATCATGATAAAATTAAAGTTTTAGAGAATTCTTTTCAAAGGTTAGAAGAAAAGAAAAAAGTAAATGAGATATATTTTAATGGGCAAATATATGATGCATATTCAAAAATTCAAGATATATTTAAAGAGGCTAAAAATGAGTTAATTATAATAGATGCTTATGCGGATAATACAATTTTAGATATAATTAAAAGATTACAAGTTAATGTGATTATTGTAACTAAACCAAATAATTTACTTACAAAACAAGATGTATTAAAATATAATAAACAATATAATAATTTAAAGGTTGTGTATAACAATACATTTCACGATAGATATTTTATATTGGATGGCAGAACGGTTTATCACTGTGGGGCAAGTATAAATAGAATTGGATATAAAACATTTTCTATTACTTTAATTGCTGATATAGATATGTGCATGTCATTAATAAATAGAG
This sequence comes from Firmicutes bacterium CAG:822, assembly GCA_000432855.1. Lineage (GTDB taxonomy): Bacteria > Bacillota_I > Bacilli_A > RF39 > UBA660 > Coprosoma. The sequence continues at coordinate 13,807 of HF990830.1, read as the reverse complement.
TAGAGCAGATTATATAAGCTAAAAATAAAGTGTTTTTTTAGTTTTTTTTGTGCAAAATAAAAGGAAATTAAAGTTATATGACGTATGTTATATATAGGTGATGACATGAGATTAATAAAGTCTAACTCATTTTTAAAGATATTTTTACCTAATTTAGCTATTAGTTATAAGAAGGTTAATGGAAAGCTAAATATTAGTGGGTTTTATAAGAAAGTAGAGTTAAAAATGAGTAAAAAGTTTGATTTATAAATAGGGGTTTGTTATAATTTATTTAGGGTAGAAATGGAGAGTGAATATTATGACACCACACAATAGTGCGGAAAAAGGAGATATTGCGAAAACGGTTATTATGCCTGGAGATCCAATGAGAGCAAAATATATAGCTGAAAAATATTTAACTGAATATAGACTAGTTAATGAAGTTAGAGGAATGTATGCTTATACTGGTTTATATCAAGGTAAAGAGGTTACGGTTATGGCTCATGGAATGGGCATGCCAAGTATGGGAATATATGCTTATGAGCTTTATAAGTTTTATGATGTAGAGGAAATTATTAGAATAGGTTCTTGTGGAGCTTATTTAGAAGAGATGAAATTATTTGATATTATTTTATCAACAGCTGTTTATACGGAAAGTAGTTTTGCTTTAACACTTAATAATGATTTATGTCATATTGCTTATAGTGATGAGGATTTAAATGTTAAGATTGGAAAAGTTGCTTACCAAAATGACATAAAATTATATCGAGGAATGACAGCTTGTTTAGACTGTTTTGATGTTTATGCGACAGATATTAGTAAGTTTTTCGATAGAATGCCTAGTGGAGTAAAACCAATTGCGGCTGAGATGGAGGCTTTTGCTTTATTTTATGTAGCTAAAATGTTAAATAAAAAAGCAGCTTGTTTAATGAGTGTAGTTGATTCTAAATATATTAAAGATTTCGCAACACCAGAAGAGCGAGAAAAAGGTTTAGATAAAATGATAAAACTTGCACTAGATTCTGTTTTATAATTGGAATTTTGGAACATAATAGTATGGGGGTGTGCAATGGAATATTTAAATTATGATATGGATGGTTATGATTTGCACGTTATAAAAACTGATCGTTTTAAGACAGTTTTTTATAGTGTAAACATAAGATTTGATGATGAAAGAGAAACGGAAAGATATACATCTTTACTTAGTAGACTACTTATTCAAACTAGTAAATATTACTCTAGTTTAAGAGATATTAATGCATTTTGCGCGAGTATTTATGACCCTTCTTATAACATTAGAGTTTTAGGTAGTGGGGCGGAAGATATACTTAGTTTGACAGCTAGTTTTGCGAATGAAAAATATACTGAAAAAGGAATGAATGAAAAGAATTTTAAGTTTTTATCGGAGTTTATATTTGAACCGAAGGTTGTGGATGGTGGTTTTGATAGAGAAGTTTTTGAAACTCAAAAAGAAAAGTTATTAGAATATTATCGAACACTTAGAGATAATCCTCAAAACTATGCAAATAGTCGTTTAGCTGAAGAAATGAAAATTAGAAAATACGATGTCATGAAAATAGAGGAACTTATTCAAAGTGTTAATGGTTTAACGGCTGAAGAACTTTATGATTTTTATAAAAAAGTGATGAGTGAGGGTAAATTAGATATATTTGTTTGTGGCGATGTCGATGGTGATGAAATACGTGATGTTATAAATAAATTAATTAAGTTTAATGGTTCAAAACGTGGGAAAATTAATCACTTGGTTAGACAAGAAAATTATAATAAAAAAGAAAAGATTGTTATTGAGCCATCTAGTAATACACAAAGCAATTTAATCGTCGGATGTAAACTTTTAGATTTAACTGATTTTGAAAGAAAGTATGTATTTGTTTTATATTCTTGGATTTTAGGTGGCGGAATGAATTCTCTTTTAACACAAACGGTTAGAGAAAAAAATTCTCTATGTTATTTCATTTATGCTGTTCGTCAAAATTTATTTGAAACAATGAAAATATATGCAGGAATTAATGGTGAAGATTTTGATAAAACATATAAACTTATCAAAGAAGAAATGAGTAATATGGAAAAAGGAAATTTTTCTTTAGAATTATTTGAAGGAGTTAAAGAAATTTATTATAATTCATTAGTTAAAATTGAGGATAGTCAAAGTGATTTGGTTGCAAGTTATACATCAGAATTGTTTGTCGGAAATGATAGCCCTGATATAAGAAAAAAAGAAATGGAAAAAGTCACTAAAGAAGATGTTATGAATTTAGCAAAAAAGGTTCATATTGATACAGTTTACTTACTAAAGGGAGAAAGGTAATATGGAGAAGAAAAGTTATAATGGTTTAGACTTAAATGTGTATGAAGAAGTTTTAGATAATGGCCTTAGAATATTTATCAGTCCAATTCCAAGGCATACGATTCATGCGAGAATTACAACTTTCTTTGGTGGTTCGGTTTTAGAATTTAAAATGGATGAATCTAAAGATTTTATCAAAGTTCCGGGTGGTATAGCGCATTTTTTAGAGCACAAGATGTTTGAAAAAGAAGATGGGGTTGATCCACTTTCTATTTATGAAAATAATGGGGCGTCTGGGAATGCATTTACCAACGAGTTTGTTACGGCGTATCATTTTACAGGAGCGGGTCATTTTTATGAGAATTTAGAAACTTTACTTAAATGTGTTCATGAACCTTATTTTACTGATGAAAATGTTTTAAAAGAAAAGGGTATCATTTCACAGGAAAAGAAACAAGATTTGGATAATCCTTTTTCAATTGTTTATGATAGAAGTTTAGTTAATACTTTTCATAATTTAGATTTTAAAAATACGGTTTTAGGAAGTTTAGAAGATATTAATTCGATTACTAAAGAGGATTTATATAATTGTTATAATACTTTCTACCATCCAAGTAATATGATTTTAACTGTCAGTGGTGATGTAGATTCTGATGAGGTTATAAAATTTATAAAAGATTTTTATAAGAAGTATGATTTTAAGAAAAGACCGAAAGTGGAGATTAAACATAAGGATGAACCTGAGTCAGTAGTAAAAGATAAAGATATTATTTATATGGATAACTTATCTAAAGAAATTTTGATAAGTTATAAAGTTAAAAAACCTAATTATATTAAAGATGTTTATTTAAATAAGATATATTTTTCGTTTTTACTCGATATGAAATTTGGAGCTATTTCGCAGGTTGTTGATGTTTTTGCGAAAAATAAGAATTTGATTTCATCAGTATCCTCTTATTTAGAAGTAGTAGATGATTATTATGTTATTTTGTTTAATGCGACAGTTAAAGATGGAGAAGATGAAATTATTGATTTAATAGATAAGACTATTAAAGATTTTGACTTTAATGAGGAAGATTTTAATTTAATTAAAAAAGCTGTTTTAAATTCGACTGTTTTATCAACGGAAAATTCGACTGGGATATGCAATATGATATCTAATCAAGTGTATTTTTATGGCAAACCTATTTACGATATGTATGATAAACTTAAAAAACTTGATTTTGAAACATTTAAAAAGTCTATTCAAAACATTAATCTAAACAATAGAAGTGTAGTTGTTTTGGATAATAAAAACTCAAGAAGCTAGGGTTATTTGCTTTTTGAGTTTTATTTTACTTAGTTTAGTTAATTCATTTTCAATTTGGTTAAATTTTGTTTCAGTAATATTGAAGTTATAGGTGATATTAGTTTGGTAATCTGTTTTTATATCGATATTTTTTAGTAGATAATCTATTTGTTTTAGATTATTATAAGAAAATTCAATAGTTATATTATAACCGTTTACGATATTTGTGATGGTTGCTTTATTTAAAGCAACACTTGCAGAAGTACTATAAGCTCTAATTAAGCCACCGGCTCCTAATTTAATGCCACCGAAATATCTAATTACTACACATAAAATATTAGTTAAATCATTTTGCTTTAAAACATTTAAAATAGGCATACCGGCAGTACCACTTGGTTCACCATTGTCGGAACATTTTTCATGATTGTTTATAATATAGGCATAACAGTAGTGAGTCGCATCTTTATATTTTTTTTTGATTTCTTCTAATTTTTCTTTGACTTTATCTATATCATTTATATTAGTTAATATAGTAATAAATCTAGATTTATTAATGATAATTTCACTAGTTATTTCTGTTTGAATAGACTTCATAGTTATCACCAATTTGATTATAAATAAAATATACCTAAAACACAAGTTTTAGTGGTAAATTATTATTAATTTTGAAATTCAGTAATAAATTTTCTTGTATACTTTAATGATTTTTGTTATTATTATATTAAAGAGGTTAAGGTTATGAATAAAAGTTTTTTAAAGTTTATCTTAGTAGGGGTAATAATTTTATTTTGTATTTTAAGTACAGGATGTTTGGCTAAGAAGTCTAATAAAAAAATGGTAGAGGATTTTTTAAAAGAATATGGAGTTAGTAATTATACGGTTTCTGATAGTTACAAAGAAAGTAAAACTAAATATCGAGATCCTGATGAGGTGTGGGATGTAGAATTAAACGATGGTAGTGATATAACTTTTCATGTAACTAATGAATATGGTTATGATGAAGAGGTTTATTCAAGTACTTTAACAACTGATTATGATATTCAGGTGGTTAAATATTTATTCCAAAAATATGGTAAGTTAACAAATTTTAATATTGTAGATAATAAAATAACGTCTAATTATAATAATGGTGAGGAGCTTTCAAAGATTTTTGAGGAAAGTGAACAATTTTTGGATTATATAAAACAATCAGATTATAAAGTGGATGTGGTATTTAATTTTGTATTTGATAATTCAAAACTTAAGAGTTTTTGTGATAATGAATTTGTTTATAATCATTTTATTCGTGTTGATAAGAAGGATTTAAGTTTTTCTACTGATGATTATAAAAATATTTTTACAGATTATGTAGTTACAGTCTTAGACTATAGACTTGAAGACAATTTAAAAGATGTTCAAAATTATAGTTCATATTTAAATGATTATGAATATAAATTGGCTTATGAAGATGCCAATGGAAATTATGTATATTATAATGATTTAATTGCCCATGATTTAGTGAATATAACTTTTAGAACACTATATGAGATTTTAAAAAGAAATAGTTATACAGTGAATGGTAATATCGACAATTATGAATTTGCCACGGAAAATGGTAAATGTGTTTATGATGATACAGAAAGTGGCAATAGTTATTGTTTGGTTTATGCAGATAATGATTTAGAGTATGGTAGTGAAATAAATATTGATGTGGTAAATAAAATAACAGGTATTAATTTAAAAATAGGTTAAATTAGTGATTTAAAAACCAAGCTTTTGGGCTTGGCTTTTTTAATTAACTTAATGTTTTTTGCTTTGAATTTTCCTCTTCTAAGGTGATTGGTGTTCCAGAATAAGGATAAGCAGTTTCTTTAGTTTCAGAATTTTCATATTCTTTTGCGGTTACTGGAACGGTGTTTATAAAATTATATTTAATGCTATAGGTTGCGGAACCATATCCTGCTCTGGTTGTGATAGTTTCGCTACTTACATATTCATAACCATCTGGAATAATGATCTGTCCATTATTTTTGTAACGGATAGAAATGATTGTATATATGAAGTGTTCACCAACGTCAAATTGTTTGCTATTACCGGTAGCCTCCCAACATTCGTTTTTAATTCCATTTTCGTCATAATCTATGGTATCTTCAATATTATCTTCTTCTTTTTTACAACCAGTGAGGTTATTTAATAAAATAATCCCACTTAATGAACCAATTAATTTTAAACAGTGTCTTCTAGAAATATTTTCCATAATGTTCCTTTTTTCTTAGATATTATTATATATAGGATTTATTAAAAAAACAAGATTTAGTTATCTTGTTTTACTTATTTGTCCAAATAATTCATAGTTGTGAGCTAATATGTCTGATGAATGTTTTGTTGTACTTTTAATTAAGTCTTCATTTTCAGAAGATAATGTATAATTTAGACCGTCATCTGTACTTATGGTTAAATCATTAAATGAAGTAGTATCAGTTTCTTGGGCATTTGGTAGGCCATGAATATCACAAGCATCATAGTCAATAATATTCTTAGATATTAATTCGTCTATAAATTTATCTTCTTCACCTTGAAGTAGACCTACGCCACCTAAAGCAACATAAAATTTGTCTTGATTTTGCAATAATAAAAATTCATTTGGATTAACTTGTAAATTAGTTATATATTCAGTTCTTTTATTTGTTTTAGGATTTATAATTAGTGCTGTACCAATTACACCAGTAAGACCGGCTCCACACATTAATAAAAATTCTTTTCTTGTTAAGTTTACCATTATAATCTATCCTTTTTACAGGGGTGTATTATACTATAATTATTATTTTTGTCAAATTTACGCTTAATCTTGATTAAATGTTGATATTTCATTATAATTATTTGAGAGGTGAGGAGTTATGGTAATAGATAAATTAAAGTTAGTACCACATAAACCTGGGTGCTATTTAATGAAAAATAAAGATGGCGTTATTATTTATGTCGGTAAAGCTAAAGATTTAAGAAATAGACTTAATTCTTATTTTCACTCTTCACATACTGGTAAAACTGCTAGGTTAGTTAGTGAGATTGCCGATTTTGATTATATTGTCGTTTCATCAGAGACAGAGTCTTTGATATTAGAAATTAATTTAATTAAAAAGCATGATCCTAAATATAATATTTTACTTAGAGATGATAAGAGTTATCCTTATATTGAACTTACTGAAGAAAAGGTTCCAAGATTATTGATTGTGAGAAATGTTCATAGAAAAAAGAAGAAAACAAGATTATTTGGACCTTATCCTAACGTATATGCGGCTAGAAAAGTTGTTAATTTACTTAATAGATTATATCCACTTAGAAAGTGCCGAACATATCAAAAGAGGCCTTGTTTATATTTTCATATTGGTCAGTGTTTAGGATATTGTGCAAATAATGTTCCTAAAGAAAAGATAGAAGCGATGGAAAAGGATATTGTAAGCTTTTTAAAAGGTAATAATGAAATTGTAACTGATAAATTAAAAGCGGAAATCAAAAAAGAAAGTGAGGCTTTACATTTTGAGAAAGCTTTAGAACTTAAAAATTTACTCGATGATATTAATGTTATTTTAGTTAAACAAAAAATTGAGGTTCACGATAATGTCGATAGAGATATTTTTGGTTATTATAGCGATGGTAATTATTTGAGTGTATTTGTGTTTTTTGTTAGAGGTAGTAAAATTGCAGGGCACCATCATCAAATTATTCCGTTAATCGATGACGAAGGTGAAGAGCTAACACGTTATATAGCTAAATTTTATGATAAAGCTTTAATCCCTAAAGAGATTTTAGTACCTAATATAGCCGATGGTGAATTACTTTCTGATTATTTTAAAGTTAAAGTTAAAATACCAGAAAAAGGGGTTAAGAAAAAACTTGTCAATATGGCATCGGATAATGCGAAAAAACAATTGGAAGATGAATATGAGCTTGTTATTAAAAATGAAGAGAAAACTGTTAAAGCGAACGAGGAATTAAAAGAAGTGCTTGGACTAGATAAATTAGATAGGATTGAGTTATTTGATAATGCTCATTTGTTTGGAACATATAATGTATCTGGTATGGTTGTATTCATCGATGGTTCTCCAGCTAAAAATGAATATCGTAAGTTTAAAATATCAGTCGATAAGAATGATGATTATGGTACTATGAGAGAAGTTATTTATAGACGATATTTTAGAGTACTAAAAGATAATTTAGTTAGACCTGATTTAATTATTGTCGATGGTGGAATTGGTCAGATGAATGTGGCTAAAGAGGTATTAGATAGTTTAGGTATGAATATTAATTTAGTTGGATTAAAGAAAGATGATAAACACTCTACTAATGCATTAGTGACATTTGATGGTGAGATACCAGTTGAAAAACGTAGTAATTTGTTTCATTATTTGGAAAGAATGCAGGATGAGGTACATAACTTTACTATTAATTATCATAAACAAATTAGAAGTAAGGGCTTATATGCTTCAATACTCGATGATATTCCAGGCATTGGTAAGGAGCGTAAAAAAGAGTTACTTAAGAAATATAAAACGGTTGAGAATATGAGAAAACAAAGTGTAGAAGAATTAGAAAGTGTTTTACCAAGTAAAGTAGCACGTGAACTTAAAGATATTTTAGAAAATATGAAGGAAGAAAAAGAGAATAAATAATTTTTGTGAAAGGTTGAAACAAGCAGTTTATAAAATAGTTGCTTGTTTTTTGTAAACAAAAATAATTATAAAAATTTTAATTATTTTGTTATTGTTTATTAAGCTTTGTAATATAAGGTAATATTTATAAAAAGATAAAATGCAAGGTGAAAATTTACTCGACAAAACTTTACATTTTTTTTATATTTTGATATAGTTGTATAAGATAAGAGGGTGCGCTTAGTATGAAGAAGTCTTTAACAATAATTGGGATTGTTATAGTGATTATTGCTATTATATTTATAGGTGCTTGGATATGGTTTTCTGGTTTAAAAGAGGATAGGGCAGCAACACAAGAAAAAATGAATAAAATTTTAGAAGCTTATCCTAATTTTAATCAAGCAGTTAATGATTTTTCACATTTGCGAAATCAATTTTATACTTATAAAGAAGATTTATATTTTGAAACCTTAAGGGATAATGCGGAGGTTTGGAATACTTTTATGAGTAATTATGCGGCAGGCATTCAAAAGGTTGAAGAAAATGCAAAGGATTTAAAGGAAAACTGTAATATAGAATATGGAGATGTAAAAGTAAGTACTAAATGTACAAATTTTAAAGTAAATTATGAAGCGGCTATGAATTATTATATAAGTGATGTTAATTTGTATAATCAAATGGTAAGTGAATATGAAAAATACAATACTGAAAATGGGGGGCAATATCCTAATGTGAACAAGGCAGAACATGTAATTTATAAAGATTATATAGATTACGATGAAGATGGTGAATATTTTGGGAAAGAAGAGGTAACTACAAATGAAGAATGATGATATCGAAGTATTGTTTGAAGATGAAGAAGATATTGAATTAAGTAAACAGACTGAAAACGAAACAGTAGTTCAACAAAATGAAGAAGATTTTGTTAAAGATCCATCTTTGGATGATGTTTTTCCTGATAAAAAAGATGTGGACATTGATAGATTACTTAATAAATTTGAAGAAGATACAAAAGATTATGAAGATACTTCAAATGATAAGTCTAGTGAAAATGAAATATTAGTAAAAGAAGAAAAAGATGATAATAAGGTTTCAATAAAAAAGAAAAAAAATAAAAAGATGAAGTTATGGCAAAAAATTGTGGTTATTTTAATTTGCCTTGGGTTAATTTGTGGTTCAGGACTTGCGTTTTTATTATATGGTCCTTATCCAAATTTTAGAAATTGGCTTATAACGACAGCAATGACAACGATGAGTCATAAATATTTGGCAACATGGTTTTATGACGATGATACAATCAATAAGGTTATGCAAGAGAATTATGTTAAAGAGTCAGATGAGGAAACTGATTTAGATGCGATTAGTTTTGTTGATTATAGTAATTCTAAAGTAATGTATAAAAATAAATATGAGAAAGAGATTTTAACGCATGAAGAAGGCGCAACTTATAAATTAATAAATATTAATGAAGATGGAATGCGTGGATATTTAATAGCTGTATATGATCCTTCTAAGGTTAAAGTGGCGACAGCTAGTAATATGAATAATAATGGTGAGATGCTTACGACGATTGCTAAAAAAAATAATGCGGTTGTGGCAATGAATGCTAGTGGATTTTTCGATCCTGGATATGTCGGTAATGGTGGAAAACCACATGGAGCAGTTATAAAAGATGGAAAATTAGTTAGTAATTTAGCTAGGTCTAATGTCGGCGGTGGAATTATTGGATTTACTAATGACAATAAACTTATTTTAGGTAAGATGTCAGCGGAAGAAGCACTTGCTAAAGGTGTTCGTGATGCTGTTGAATTTGGGCCATTTTTAGTTGTTAATGGTGAGCCATCATTCATTAAAGGTAATGGCGGATGGGGAACAGCTCCTCGAAGTGCGATTGGTCAAAGACAAGATGGTATTGTTTTATTCTTAGTAATGGATGGCCGTGATTATGCTCATGGTATTGATGGTGTAGGTATGGTTGAACTTACAGAAATTATGGTGCGTTATGGGGCTTATAATGCCGCAAATTTAGATGGTGGAACTTCATGCGGTTTGGTTATTAATGGAGAACTTACTAATCAACCGGTTAATGGTAGTGGTAAAAAGACAACTAGGGCAATTCCTAATGCTTGGATTGTAACGGAATAATTATTTTCTTTTAATAGACATATATTTACATTAGGAGAAATAATTTCTATAACGGTTATTTCGGCTATTTGATATAATGATAATATAAGGTAGGGGATGCTTTATGGCAAAGAGACGCAAAAAAAATAAGAAAAAAGTTGGCGTGATTATATTTATAATTTTGATTTTAGTTGGCTTTGGAGCTTATTATATTTGGACACATCCTGAAGAGGCTCAAAAGTATGCGAAAAAAGTTGAGCCAGAAAAAAAATTACAAATTGTTGATGAAGATTCGAAAACAAGGCCAATTGCAGTTATGATTAATAATAATCATGAAGCTTGGCCACATGCGGGTTTGCAAGACGCTTATTTAACTTATGAGATTTTAGCTGAAGGTGGAATTACCCGTATGATGGCTTTATTTAAAGATAAAAATACGGAAAAGATCGGTTCGGTTAGAAGTGCTAGACCATATTATTTGGATTATGCTTTAGAGAATGATGCGATTTATGTACATTATGGCTGGAGTGAGAAGGCGAAATCTGATATTAGTTCACTTGGTGTTGATAATATTAATGGTCTTACAGTGTCTAGTGTCTTTTGGCGCGATAAATCACTTAATAAAGCAACTGAGCATACAGTATTTACGAGTATGGAAAAAATAAATGAGTATGCGAAAGAAAAAGGTTATGACCGTGATACTAATAAAGATTTACTTTTGAACTATAGTGTCGATGAAATTGATTTAAGTAAAAGAGAAGATGCGGTAAAAGCCGATACGGTTTTCATGAAATATTCATATTATACTGATACAAGCTATGAATATGATAGTGCGAATAAGGTTTATAAAAGATTTATGTCAGATACAGCTCATGTTGATGCGGTAACTGGTGAGCAATATACAGCTAAAAACATTATTATTACATCAATTGCGACACATACTTATGATTCATATGGTAGATTAGAGTTAGATGATATTGGCTCAGGTGAAGGATATTTTATAACTGATGGCTATGCAATTCCGATAACTTGGTCAAAAGATAGTAGAAGTAGTCAAACAGTTTACAAAAATATGGATGGTGACGAGATAAAAGTTAACGATGGAAATACATTTATTCAAATCACTCCACCATCTGAAGAGGTTAAAATAGAAGGAAATACAACGGAAAACGAGGAATAGGTGCCAATTTGTAATTTATTTATAAATATGGTATACTGTTTAAGTAACTTTGAGGTGAATTACAATGAGTAGTCATAAAAAAGACTTACAATATATGAGTATAGTTAATAATATTTTAGATAACGATGAGTTTTTAAAAATTAGACAAATAGAACATCATGGAATAAGTAGATATGATCATTCTTTAAAAGTATCTTATTATTCTTATAGAATAGCAAAAGCTTTGCATTTAGATTATGAGCAAACAGCAGTTGGTGGTTTGCTTCATGATTTCTTTTTGAGTCCAGAAGATAGAACACAAAAAGATCGTCTAGTTTCAGTATTTACTCATCCAAAACAGGCTGTAGATATGGCTAAATCACATTTTGATTTGACAACTAAGGAAATAGATATGATTAGGTCACATATGTTTCCAATTAATTTATCTGTTCCTAAGTATGCGGAAAGTTGGATTGTCAGTATGGTAGATAAATGTGTGGCTACTAATGAGTTTGCCATCAAGTTTAGATTTAGACTTAAATACGCTTATAATTTATTCTTATTATTTGCAATTAGTTTTATTAAATTTTAAAAGAGCCTTTATATATGACTCTTTTTTTGTTATAATTAATTTGATGTCCCTGTAGCTCAGCAGGATAGAGCAACCGCCTCCTAAGCGGTAGGTCGGCAGTTCGAATCTGCCCAGGGACGCCATTTTATGTATTAGACTGATTTTATATCAGTTTTTTTCTTATAAAATTTTGAAAATGATTCATGATAATATTGGTGATAAAAATGAAAGCAAAATCAATTTGGCAAGATAAATTGAATTTTGATGGAATTAAACTTGATAAAAACATTGATGTGGATGTATTAATTATTGGTGGAGGAATGACTGGACTTAGTACGGCTTATCATTTAAATGATTCTAATTTAAAAGTAGCTTTAGTTGACAGTAATTCTATTTTAGAGTCAGTAACGACAAAGTCGACAGGAAAGATTACTTTTTTACAGGATGTTTTAATAAATATTGATGATGATTATTTAGATAAATATGTTCAAAGTCAGATTTTAGCTTGTAATTTATTGGAAGATATTATTAATATAAATAATATTGAGTGCGATTATATGAAAGTTAAACATCGTTTGTTTTCTAATGAAAAAATTTATAAATTAGAAAATTTATATAATAAGATAAAAAAATATGGAGTGGTATTTGAGGACAATTATATAGAGGCTGAAAGTGCGGTGTTTAATCCCGGTAAGTATTTGTATGGGTTAAAGAAATGCTGTAAAGGTGTTAGTATTTATGAAAATACTAGAGCTTATGAAATATTAAAAGATGGTGAGGCATTTATAGTTAAAACAAGCGGTGGTGATATTAGGTGTAAAGATATTGTGCTGGCGACACATTATATTTCTTTTTTTAAACCTTTCTTTTTACCAATGAGGTCTTATTTAGAAAAATCTTGTTTGTGTGCAGTTAAAACTGATCAAATAGATGATATTAGTGGAATATTCATAGATAATAATGTTATTTCATATAGGTATTATAAAGATTATTATATTTATTTATCAGAGTGCAAGAGTACTAGTGATTTAAATTCAGATAAGTCTTTTAAAAAAATAATTAAAAATTTTGATGATGTTAGTTATGTTTGGTCTAATAAGGATATTATGACAGTTGATAGTATGCCTTATATAGGTGAAATTGTTCCTCATATTTTTGGTGGTACTGGTTATAATACTTGGGGTATGACTAATGGTACTTTAGCTGGTAAAATTATAAGTGATTTGATTTTAAATAATAACAATGAATATGAATTTTTAAACTTTAATAGGATAATTAATATTAAAAATTATATTAAATTTCCAATGGTTATAAATAATACTTTAGCTTCTTTTTTTAAGACTAAGTTAATTAAGCCTAAAGAAAAAGATGTTTTTTACAAAGTGATTGATGGTAATAGTGTTGCTATTTATAATGATGGTAATAGTGTTCATGCCGTTTATAATAGATGTCCACATTTAAAGTGTGGAGTAGTTTTTAATAAAACAGAGAAAATTTGGGAATGTCCTTGTCATGGCTCAAAATTTGATATTGATGGGAAGTGTATAGAAGGACCAAGTAATTTTGATATTAAATATAAGGGAAATTTAGATAATATATTAAAAAAAGAATAGTGTTGGTGTTTTTTACGCATCAACACTATTTATAATACAACCGAGAATTATTTCAAACTTTATTTTAAAGTTTCATTTATTTTTTTTACTATAATATTTTTTATATACTAGGAATTTGCTTTGTAAAAGGTAAAAGT
>HF990829.1 GCA_000432855.1 Firmicutes bacterium CAG:822 | reverse complement strand
ATTAATGATAAGGTATCTTTTTAAAAAAGGATTAACAAATATCTTAAAAGCATTGACAAAAAACACTTAATGTGATACTTTATTAGTGAACACGCAAAAGTGTTTTTTATTTGGAAAAAAGCATAAAATTAAAGTAGGTGAATTGTATGGCAAAAAACGCCAAAAAGGAAAAGAAAGCAAAAAAAGAAAAAAAGAAATTTTTAGGCGGAATTCGTTCTGAATTCAAAAAGGTCAGATGGCCAAAGAAAAAGGAAATGTTCAAATATTCAGTAGCTGTTTTACTATGCATTATTGTGTTCGCATTATTCTTTATGTTATCAGATGTTATCATTGCTGCTGTTAGAACTTTGTTGGAGGGGTAATTAATGGAGAAACAATGGTATGTTGTAAACACTTATTCTGGTCATGAGAATAAGGTAAAAGAAAAGCTAGAAATGCGTGCCAGCTCAATGGGCATGGAAGACTACATTTTAAGAGTAGTTGTTCCTGAAGAAACTGTCGTTGACGCTAATGGTAAAGAAAAAAAAGTAAAACTTTTCCCAGGTTACATTTTAGTTGAAATGGTTATGACTGATGAAGCTTGGTTTATTGTCAGAAATACCCCAGGTGTTACTGGATTTATCGGATCATCTGGTAAAGGAGCTAAACCATTCCCATTAACTCCAGCTGAAGTTGATAAAATATTAGGTACTATGGGTATGAGTAGATTAGACGCCGAAAACGATCTAAAAGAAGGCGAAAAAGTTAAAGTTATCTCTGGACCATTTGAAGGTATGTATGGAGTTATTAAAACAGTAAACTTAAAAGAAGCTAAATTAGAAGTAGCTATCGACCTATTTGGACAAGAGACAATTGTCGAATTAGAACTATCACAAATTTCTAAAGCCTAGTTTACAAAAAGCTTGTTTTGTGGTACTATTAATACGCTATATTATTTTTGATATAGAGAAGTGGGAGATTACCAAATGAGATGAAGCGGATAATCATTGGAACCACCCACGAAAAAATTTATAGGAGGTGTTTTTCGTGGCAAAAGATGCAACTAATAAAATTAAGAAAATCAAAATTCAAATTCCAGCCGGAAAAGCAACACCAGCTCCACCAGTTGGTACAGCTTTAGGACCTGCAGGAATTAACTTAGGTGAATTTTGTACTCAATTTAACGATGCAACAAGAGATAAGATGGGAGATATATTACCAGTTGAAATTACTGTTAATGAAGACAGAAGTTTCAGCTTCGTAGTTAAAACTCCACCTGCAGCTTTCTTAATTAAAAAAGCTTGCGGTATCAAGAAAGGTTCAGTTAACGGTAAAAACGAAACTGTCGCAACCTTATCTAAAGACAAACTTAGAGAAATCGCTGAAACAAAACTTCCAGATTTAAACTGCTATACTGTTGAAGACGCAATGAAGATCATCGAAGGTACAGCTTTAAATATGGGCGTTAAAGTAGAAGACTAAAAAACCCATGCTATGTGGGAGGAATAATCCGCAAAAACCACAAGGAGGTAAAAAAGATGAAAAAAGGTAAAAAATACTTAGCTCAAACTGAAAAGTTTGACAAAAATAAGCTTTACACTAAAGAAGAAGCTGTAAAACTTGTTAAAGAAACTTCTTATACTAGTTTTGATGCTTCAGTAGAAGTAGCTATGCACTTAAACCTAGATACTAAAAAAGCTGATCAACAATTAAGAGGAGCTGTTGTTTTACCACATGGAACTGGTAAAACAAAAAAAGTTTTAGTTATCGCTAAAGGTGATGCTGCTAAAGCCGCTAAAGAAGCTGGAGCTGATTATGTTGGCGATACTGACATGATCGAAAAAATCCAAAAAGAAAACTGGTTTGATTTTGATAGCTTAATTGCTACACCAGATATGATGCCTGCTTTAGGTAAAATCGGACGTATCTTAGGTCCAAAAGGTTTAATGCCAAACCCTAAAACTGGTACCGTTACTATGGATACTAAAAAAGCTGTTGAAGAAGTTAAAAAAGGTAGAGTAGAGTACCGTACTGATTCATTCGGTAACGTACACGCTTTAATCGGTAAAGTTTCATTCAGTGATGAAGACTTAATCGATAACCTAAAAACCTTTGTTACTTTAATTATCAAATCTAAACCAAGTGTTGTTAAAGGAACTTATGTAAAAAATATTTCCCTATCAGCAACTATGGGACCTGGTATTAAAGTTGACCCATCTAGCTTTGACAATTAATAAAAGCTATGATATAATGAACTCGTGAATTTGATTATGCCGTAGACAGTAGGTGCTGAAAAGCTTAATTTCCTACCGAGGATACTTATATATAAAGTACTTTCGCTCTGGCATACACGCTAGAGCTTTTATATTACGGCGAAAGAAAGAGAGGTGCTAAAATTGGCTAATCAAAAAATCTTAGACAAAAAGCAAGAAATCATCGATGAAATCGCTGAAAAAACAAAAAATGCTTCAGCAACTGTTCTATTTGAATATCAAGGATTAACCGTTGATGAAACAAATGAACTTAGAAGAGCTTTAAAAGAAAATGATTCAGAATTTAAAATCTACAAGAACACATTAGTTAAAAGAGCTTTTGACACTTTAAAAATCGATTTAACTGATGATTTAAAAGGTCCAAAAGCTATGGCCTTTGGTAACGATGCAGTAGCTCCAGTTAAAGTTCTATACGATTTTGCTAAAAAACATCCAGCCCTAGTTGTTAAAGTTGGTTTGATTGATGGCGAAAAAACTGATGAGGCTAAATTATCAGAGTTATCAAAATTACCATCAAGAGATGGATTACTTACAATGCTTGCAAGTGGACTTATCTACCCACTTAAGAGTCTATCTATTTGCTTAGACTTATACGCAAAAGATTTAAAGGAAAAAGAAGAAAATTAGAAAGGAATGATATAAATGGCAAAAATTAATAAAGATGAATTTATCGCTGGTCTTAAAGAAATGACTATGCTTGAAGTTATGGAATTAGTAGATGCAATGAAGGAGGAATTTGGTGTTGATCCAAGTGCTGTAGCTGTTGCTGCTGCACCTGCTGCTTCTGAAGAGGCTGCTGGACCTAGTACAGTTACTGTTACATTAACATCTGCTGGACCTAACAAATTACCAGTTATCAAATTAATCAAAGAAGTTACTGGTTTAGGATTAAAAGAAGCTAAAGCTATCGCTGATAACGGTGGAGCTGTTAAAGAAAATATTCCATCTTCAGAAGCTGATGAATTAAAAGCTAAATTAGAAGAAGCTGGCGCAACTGTTGAAGTTAAATAATTACGAATATTAAAAGGCCTGCACTATCACAAGTATAGTGTAGGCTTTACCCGTTTATTAAAAGGAGAGCAAAATGTCACATTATTTTACGAATGATTATGTAAAAAGTGATGAGCGCGTTATTGACGTTATCATTAAGGATACTAAATTAAAATTTATCGTTGATAATGGGATATTTTCCAAAAAAGGCTTAGATTTTGGAACTAGGACTCTTCTGGAAAATATCGATTTAAACAAAATAAAAGGTGATGTTCTTGACTTTGGCTGTGGTTATGGACCAATAGGTATTTATTTAAAGAAAGTTGTAAACGCTAACGTTGATATGATTGATATTAATGAAAGAGCCCTTAATTTAGCTAGTAAAAATGCCAAATTAAATAATGTAAATATCAACGTTTTTAAAAGTAATATCTATGAAAATGTCACTAAAAAATATGATTTTATTGTCACCAATCCACCAATTAGAGTTGGTAAAAAAATCTTATATGATATCTTATTTGGAGCAGTTAACCATTTAAAAGACGAAGGGGAACTATGGCTCGTTGTAAATAAAAATCAAGGCGCCAAATCTCTAGCCAAAGATCTTGAAAAAACATACGATGTAACTATTGTTACAAAAAATAAAGGTTTTTATATAATATGTGCTAAAAAGCGTTGACTTTTTGATGTAAAACCTTTATAATTATCAATTGGCGACATGTACTCCCATAGGTACATGAAAAATCTAAAAAACTAGTTTATAGGGGTGAAATACTTGGCATACAAAATTCAAAAAATAAACGACAAAAGAGAGAGAAGAAATTACGGTAAAACAAAAAACGCGATTCAATTAAACAACTTATTAGAGATTCAAAAAGATTCATATCAATGGTTCATAACTGAAGGTATTAAAGAAGTTTTTGATGATATTTTTCCAGTGGAGAGTTTCACTGGTAATTTGTCATTGGAATTTGGTGAATATAGTTTCGATGAACCGAGACACACCATTAAACAATGTAAAGAAAGATATTCTACTTATGCTGCGCCACTAAAAGTAGAAGCAAGACTTTTCAATGTTGAAACTGGTGAAGTTAAAGAACAAGAAATTTATTTAGGTGACATGCCAATCATGACCGATAGCGGAGCTTTCATTATTAATGGAGCAGAACGTGTTATCGTTTCACAATTAGTTCGTTCACCATCTGTTTACTTTGGTAAAGAAGTAGATAAGAAAAATGGTAAAGTAACAGTTGGAGCCCAAATTATTCCAACTAGAGGCACATGGCTAGAGTTCGAAACCGATGCTCGTGATATTATTTACGTTCGTATTGATAGAACGAGAAAAGTTCCAGTAACAACCTTACTAAGAGCTATTGGCTTATCTAGTGATAGTGATATCTTAGATTTATTTGGTGAAGACGATTACTTAATTAAAACTATCGAAAAAGATACAAATAAAAACACCGATGAAGCCTTAATCGATATCCATTCAAAATTAAGACCTGGTGAACCAAGTACTTTAGAAAGTGCGAAAAACCAATTAATCACTAGATTCTTTGATGCATTCAGATACGATTTAGCTAAAGTTGGACGTTATAAATTCAATAAAAAGCTAAACATAACTGATAGACTTCTAGGCTGCCGTTTAGCTGAAGACATTAAAGCCAACGGCGAAGTAATTGCTAAAAATGGTGACACAGTTAATAAAGAACTATTAGAAAAATTAAAACCAGTATTCGCAAACGGTTACGGTAAGAAAGAAACTTTAATCAATAATGAATTAGATACTTATGGTAATGTTCAAGTTGTTAAAGTATATTCTAAGACTAACCCAGAAAAGATAGTTAAAATAATTGGTAATGATCAAAGTATCGATATTAAACGTCTAACTGTATCAGATATTTACGCTTCACTTTCATACTATCTAAATTTATTAGATGGTATTGGTTCATTCGACGAAATCGATCACTTATCAAATAGACGTGTTAGACAAGTCGGAGAATTATTACAAAATCAATTTAGAATTGGTATAAGCCGTATTGAAAGAATGATTAGAGATAGAATGAGTACTCAAGATGTTGCTGAAGTTACTCCAAAAAGTTTAATCAACATTAGACCATTAACTGCTGCTATTAAAGAGTTCTTTGGATCATCTCAATTATCACAATTCATGGACCAAATCAACCCAATTGCTGAATTAACTCATAAAAGAAGATTATCTTCATTAGGACCTGGAGGACTTTCTAAAGATAGAGCAGGAATGGAAGTTCGTGACGTTAACCCATCACATTATGGTAGACTTTGTCCAGTAGAATCTCCAGAAGGACCTAACATCGGATTAATCACATCTTTAGCAAGTTACGCTAAAGTAAACGAATATGGATTTATTACAACTCCATATCGTAAAGTTGTTGATAATAAATTAACTGATGAAATTAGATACATGACTGCTGATGAAGAATTAGAATACTATATCGCTCCAGCAACCATTAAATCAGACGATGAAGGAAATATTTTAGAAGATAAAGTTCCTGTTAGATATCAAAATGATAATTTAATTATCGAAAAAGAAAAAATCGATTATGTCGATGTATCACCACAACAAATTATCTCTATTACAACTAGTGGAATTCCATTCCTTGAGCACGACGATGGTAAGAGAGCTTTGATGGGTGCCAATATGCAACGTCAAGCTATCCCTCTACTTGAAGCTGAAGCTCCATATGTTGGAACTGGTATTGAAGCTATTGCAGCTAGAGACTCAGGTGTTGTAATATGTGCTAAAGCTGATGGAGTTGTCGACTATGTTGATGCTCGTAAAATTATTGTTAAAAATGCTAAAGGTACTGACACATATTACTTAGAAGGTTTTGAAAGAAGTAACATGGGAACATGTTATCATCAAAAACCAATCGTTAGAAAAGGCGATAAAGTTAAAGTTGGTCAAGTTATTGCTGATGGACCATCAACTGATCAAGGTGAAATGGCCTTAGGTAAAAACTTAACTATTGCCTTCGTCAACTATGATGGATATAACTATGAAGATGCCGTTATCTTAAATGAAAGATTAGTTAACGATGACGTCTTCACATCAATTCATATTAAAGACTATGAAATTGAATGCCGTGATACTAAATTAGGCGCTGAAGAGTTTACTAGAGATATTCCAAATGTTTCAGAAGAAGCTCGTAAAAACCTAGATGAAAATGGTATTATCAGAATCGGTACTGAAGTTAAAGACGACGATATCTTAGTTGGTAAAGTTACCCCTAAAGGTATGGCTGAACTTACTTCAGAAGAAAAATTATTACACGCTATCTTTGGTGAAAAAACTAGAGAAGTTAGAGATACATCTTTAAGAGTTCAACACGGTGGTGGTGGAATCGTTCACGATGTTCAAGTCTTAACTAAAGAAGATAGTGACGATCTTCCAGCTGGTGTTAGTAAGAAAGTAAGAGTATATATAGCTCAAAAACGTAAAATCGGTGTTGGAGATAAGATCTCAGGACGTCACGGAAACAAAGGTGTTGTTTCATTAGTACTTCCAGAAGAGGATATGCCTTACGATAAAAATGGTCGTACTGTTGATATCTTACTTAACCCACTAGGAGTTCCGTCTCGTATGAATCTAGGACAAATCCTAGAGTTACACTTAGGAATGGCTGCTAAATCTTTAGGAATCCACGTTGCTACTCCAGTATTCGATGGTGCAACCAGAAATGAAATTGTTGATGCCTTAGAAGAAGCCGGACTAGATAAAGATGGTAAAATGTGGTTATATGACGGAAGAACCGGTGAAAGATTCGATAATAGAATCAGTGTCGGAGTTATGTACATGATTAAACTAGACCACATGGTTGATGATAAATTACATGCAAGATCTACCGGACCTTACTCATTAGTAACTCAACAACCACTAGGTGGTAAAGCACAATTCGGTGGCCAACGTTTCGGAGAAATGGAAGTTTGGGCATTATACGCTTATGGTGCTGCTCATATCTTACAAGAAATGATGACTGTTAAATCAGATGATGTAACTGGTCGTGTTAAGGTATATGAAGCCTTAGTCAAAGGTGAAGAGTTACCAAAACCAAGTGTTCCAGAAAGCTTCAGAGTTGTAATTAAAGAATTCCAAGCTTTAGGTTTAGATATTACAGTCCTAAATAAAGATGGAAAATATGTTGAACTTAAAGAATTAGAAGAAGCTGAAAAGGATAGCTATGTTCCAGACAGCGATTTAGAAAGTGAAATTCTAAAAGAAAAAGAAGCAAACGAAAAAAATAATGAAGTAATACCTACTGAATTAGAAAACGAGTTAGATGAATTTAATGAAAACGAAGATCAAGAACCAACAGATGAAGAATTAAAAAGTTTGGAAGGGGAGGATAAATAATGGATGCAAATAGTTTTGAAGGAATAAGAATTGCCATTGCCTCACCAGAAAAAATTCGTTCATGGTCTTATGGTGAAGTAAAAAAAGCTGAAACCATGAACTATAGAACTTTAAAACCAGAACGTGACGGACTATTTTGTGAAAAAATATTCGGGCCAACTAAAGACTTCGAATGTTCATGCGGTAAATATAAAAGATTAAGATATAAAAATATTATCTGTGACCGTTGTGGTGTCGAGGTTACTAAATCTAAAGTCCGCCGTGAACGTATGGGTCATATTGAACTAGCCACACCAGTATCTCATATCTGGTTCTTCAAAGGCGTACCATCAAGAATGGGGCTAGTTCTTGATATGTCACCAAGAGAGCTAGAAGAAGTATTATACTTCGTATCATACGTTGTTCTAGACCCAGGTGACACTCCACTTGAGAAGAAGCAAACTATCAGCGATAAGGAATACCGTGCTTACTATGAAAAATATGGTAATACCTTTAGAGTTGGTATGGGTGCTGAAGCTATAGAGGAATTATTAAAAGAAGTAGACTTACAAAAAGAAGTCGACGAAATTAAAAAGGAAATTGCCGAAATCAAAGATTCTTCTAGTCAAAAACGTGTTCGTTTAATCAAAAGATTAGATGTCTTAGATGCATTTTTAGAATCAGGTAATCGCCCTGAGTGGATGATTTTAACTGCACTTCCAGTTATCCCACCAGAGCTTAGACCAATGATTCAACTAGATGGTGGTAGATTTGCTACTTCAGACTTAAACGATTTATATAGACGTGTTATTAACCGTAATAACAGACTTAAAAAATTAATTGATTTAGGCGCTCCATCTATTATCATTCAAAACGAAAAGAGAATGTTACAAGAAGCTGTCGATGCCTTATTCGATAATGGTCGCCGTGGTAAAAACATCACAGGACCAGGAAACAGACCATTAAAATCACTATCAAGTATGTTAAAAGGTAAACAAGGACGTTTCCGTCAAAACTTACTTGGTAAACGTGTTGACTATTCAGGCCGTTCTGTTATCGTTGTTGGCCCATCACTTAAAATGTATGAGTGTGGTATTCCAAAAGAAATGGCTCTAGAATTATTCAAACCACATGTTATTCATGGTTTGGTTTCAAAAGAAATTGCTAGCAATATCAAAGCTGCTAAAAGAATGATTGAAAATCAAGATGAACGTGTATGGGACATCGTTGAAGAGGTTATTAAAGAGCACCCAGTATTACTTAACCGTGCACCAACGTTACACAGACTTGGTATTCAAGCATTTGAACCAAAATTAATTGAAGGTAAAGCTATTAGACTTCACCCATTAGTATGTCCAGCCTTCAACGCCGACTTTGACGGAGACCAAATGGCTGTTCATGTACCTATCAGTGAAGCAGCTCAAGCTGAAGCTAGACTACTTATGTTAGGTGCTAATAACATCCTATCTCCAAAAGATGGTTCACCAATCGCTACTCCAGGTCAAGACATGGTATTAGGTAACTACTATCTAACTATGGAAAAAGCTGGCTTAGAAGGTGAAGGTAGAGTCTTTAGAAATTCAAATGATGTTGTTATGGCTTACGAAAGAAGAGAAATTACTCTTCACACTCGTATTGCTTTACCTGTTAAATCATTTAAACATAAAATATTCCCAGATAAATACATGGATAAGTATTTAGTAACTACTCCTGGTAAAATTATCTTTAATGAAGTTTTCCCAGATACATTCCAATATATAAATGATAGTAGTGTCGATAACGCAGTTAAATGCACACCTTCTAAATACTTTATTGATAAAGGCAAAAACATCAAAGAAGAAATTGAAAAAATGCCAGTTGTTAAAGCCTTAAATAAAGGCGCAATCGTAAGATTAATCGCTCAAATATATAAACGTTATCACACAACTGAAACTTCAGTTATGCTTGATGCTATTAAAGATTTAGGCTTTAAATATTCAACATTATCTGGTATTAGTATTTCGATTGATGACATTCAAGAAAGTCCAGTAAAAAAAGATATCATCGAAGAAGCTAATAAGAAAATTGAAACAATCACTAAACAATTTAAACGTGGTTTAATAACTGATAAAGAAAGATATGATAATGTAATTCAAACTTGGTTTGATGCCAAATCTAAAATCTATGATGACTTAGATCAAAGATTAAAAGCCAACCCAGAATCTTCTATCACTATGATGATTGATTCTAAAGCCCGTGGTTCTATCGACCAATACGGACAAATGGCTGGTATGCGTGGTATCATGAGTAAACCAAATGGTGATTATGTTGAAATACCAATTTTATCTTCATTATCAGAAGGTGTTACTGTATCTGAATTCTTCACATCTACCCACGGAACTCGTAAAGGTGCCGTTGATACAGCCTTAAAAACAGCCGATGCTGGTTACTTAACAAGAAGACTTGTCGATGTTGTTCAAGATGTTATTGTTAAGGAAGATGACTGTGGTACTGAACAAGGTGTTGTAGTTGAAGCTTTCTATAATACAGATGGTACTCCAATTGAATCATTAGAAGATAGAATTGTTGGTAGATATACTAATAAGAAAATCTTACATCCAGAAACAAAAGAAGTATTATTTGATAAAGATACATATATTACTGAACAAGTTGCCGAAAAGATTATTAAAGCTGGAGTTACTAAAGTTCCAATCAGAAGTGTACTAACATGTAAAACAGACCATGGCGTTTGCCGTAAATGTTATGGACGTAACTTAGCTACTGGTTCAGAAGTGGAAATTGGTGAAGCTGTTGGTATTATGGCCGCTCAATCAATCGGTGAACCAGGTACCCAGTTAACCATGAGAAACTTCAACACTGGTGGAGTTGCCGGTGGAGATGACATTACTCAAGGTCTTCCACGTGTTACTGAAATCTTCGAAGCTCGTAACCCTAAAGGTAAAGCTACTATCTCTGAGATTAATGGTGTAGTATCTAAGATTGAAGAAGATAACGGCACTTATAAAATATATGTTAAAAACGACGTTGAAACTCGTGAGCACACTTCTAACTACGGCGCAAAACTTGCTGTCGAACAAGGTGAAGAAGTTAAAGCTGGACAAAGACTTACTCATGGCGCAATTTCACCAAAAGAGTTATTAGTTGTCACTGACCCAATCACTGTTCAACAATATATCTTATTTGAAATTCAAAAAGTATATCGTTCTCAAGGTGTTGATATTTCTGATAAACACGTTGAAATTATGGCTCGTAGAATGATTTCTAAGATTAGAATTATCGATTCAGGAGATTCATTATTCTTACCAGGAACTATGGTAAACATCAATAAATTTACTGAAGAAAATAAAGAATTAATCTTAGAAGGTAAACGCCCAGCAACTGGTAAACCAGTATTACTTGGTATTACTAAAGCTTCACTAGAAACAGAAAGCTTCTTATCAGCTGCTTCATTCCAAGAAACAACTAGAATCTTAACTGATGCCGCTGTTCACGGAAAAGTCGACCACTTAAACGGATTAAAAGAAAACGTTATAATTGGTAAACTAATCCCAGCTGGTACGGGCGCTAAGAAATATCGCGAAGCTGAATATACTTTAGAAAATGAAATTTTAAATGAAGAGCCTTTAGAAGCTCTAGAACAAGAACTAATGGATTAATTAGTTCTTTTTTTGGAGTTTGACATTCAATATATAAAGTGTATAATAAGCACAAAATGAAAAAGAAGGAATTGAAATACATGGAAGAATTAAATAAAAATACGGAAAAACTAGCATCACAATTAGAAAGATTAGGTATCAAAAAATTTTATTTGACAGGTGCCGGTAATTCATTAATGTCAGGATATTCTACTATTTTTAAAACCGCACCATTATTTAAAAGGAATACTAATTTAACTGCTATCTTTGCTAAACACGATATTGATGTTATTGCTACTCATTTTGCCCGCAGTCAAAATAATAATGATGAGCACATCTATCATTATTTCCACACCAACATTAGTGAACAAGAAATGTATAGATATAATCGAATCGATAATTTAAAACCTGATACTCCAGTAGTCGGTATGACCGAAGAAGAAATTGCTGAATATTATCCGGAAAATCCAACTCCGAACTATCACTTTAAAGATTCAGTCTTAACCAAAGAAAAGGATAGAGCCAATATTTTAGTTTATATTGGTGCGACAGGCTCTTTCTTAGATAATATTACTAGAGGAGGTTTTCCAAAAATTATTAGTGGCTTTAAACGAGATTTTACTTCAATATCAGCCACTTTAAAAGATATTCAAAGTAGTAATCGTCATGATGGAACAAATACAGAGGTATATTTAGTTGGTATTCCAAGATATATGGGTACACCAGTTACTGATATTTTAATTAATCGTCATTTAAAAGATATCACAGAAAACTATGCTAATGTAACTTACGTTGAGCCAATTAAAGCAAAACTATTTTATGGATTAAATTCAGATGTTCATCTAAATGAAGAAGAGTACCTAGATTTAAACAATTCTATAATGGAAAGTATTGACGATAATTATATTGCCGTCATGGCCAAAATTGAAATTGACCGTTTCCTATTTAATTTAAATGAAATTATTGAAACATTTACTTTAGAAATTGTCGGCAACGCTGAAGTCAATAAAATTGCTTTTATGCATGGAGTCGCAAAAAAAAGACTTAACGAAACTTTAAATCCAATTATTGATAAATATTTATCTATGATGGAAGCCGAAAATAAAGACACACAAAAATTTCTAGAAGACATAACAGCATATATAAACGAAAGACTTCCATATGACTTTTATTATCTTGGTAAAGAGAATCTTAATACCGCGATAAAAAAATACGGTAAAACGAGAACATCTTAATAGATGTTTTTTTCATTTGATAATTTAACCGTTATTTACATAAAAAATGGTTTGTGTTATATTTAATATAGGAAAACAGAGGTGATATTTTGTCAGATGTTTTATATATAGAAGTAACTATTGATAATAAATATTATTACATTAATGATATTGATAAAATAAATAATATAATTAGAATAATAAGATATTGGCCTCTCAAAAGTTTTTCTAATCATATATTAGACGGAGAAGAATATCAGGTAAAGATAATGACTAATAATGAAACGACCGAATATATTGGCCAAGGAAAATATCCTAAAGGTTACATCACTTTTAAAAATTTAATAGGTGATAATTATGATTGAATATTTAGAAAGAAGATTATCCCCAGAAATAACTCTTCAAAAATATTTGCCACAAATAACTGAAACATTTATCGGATATTATGGCGAAGAAAATAGAGGAAACATTGAAAAAAAGTTTCAAAATATTCTTTTAATCTGTACACAAACGCCAAACGGTTTGAAAAGTAAACTTTTTTCCTTAAAAAAAGATTATAATAGGGAATTAATAAAAAAATTTTTTAATAAAATAAACCTTGATTATACTGAAAATAATATCAAAAAAATCTTTGGAGATAATGAACCCGCATTTGATTACCCAAATCTTTTACCAATAGAAAAATATTTAAAAATAATCAACGATGAAGATATGCCAATCTATCTTAAAAATTCGTTTTTAAGAGACATAAAACCTCTTATTACTTTGTTTTATCCATCGGTAGAAGATATTGATACATTTGTAAAAACTAATGACTTAGTAAAACTTAATAAAATATGTGATATTTATCGAGATATTTTAAATGAATATAACAGTTTTAAAAAAGAAATTAAGCCATATACGGATTATTTGAATGAATGTAAAAAAATAAAAAAGAATTTAAAAAGAAAATACACTTTAGAGTTAGTACAAAAATTTCAAGAATATTTTTCAAACGAAGAAATTAAAAATTTTAAAGAAAAAGGATATTTAAGTGGGAAAATTTTATTATATCTTGGTTATACTCTAGAAACTCCATCTATGGTTGAAGCCTTTAGCACAGAAAGTCAAAAAATCATTGACGATCCAAAATCAATATCATGGCAAGCAACTTCAATCATAAATGACCGAATCAAATTTTTTAAAGACATGGGGCTTGATCTAGGTGATAAATATCAAAATTATCAAGATAATCCTAAATGCCGAGAAATTATTCCCAGTCAAGATTTAATTAAAGAAATTCGCGACACCAAAGAAGATTTAGAAATGAGAATGTATAATGAGTACTTTACTTCAATTTCTGAATATACAAATACAAGAAATAAAATTGACGCTTTAGATTTACATCTCAAAGATGATGGTTATAACGCTGGAACATTTATGTATGCTGGTACTTATGTTACACCAAATGTTAAATGGGAAAACGGTTCATTTATTCCTTTTTCATTAGTCAATATCAATTTTGATAACATAGATGATTTTATGGACAAAAGAATAATTCACGAGTTAAATCATGTGTACGAATTAGATTTACTTGGCGCCGATGAAACTGGTGCTAATTACACATGTGGCTGGGAAAAATTTCATGAATCAGTTAGCACTGAAGACAAATTATTACCATTATATGAAGATAATACCAAAAGGGAATATGAACTTTTCAATGAAATAATTAACGAACTAATTGCCCAAGAAATAACTGAACAGCTGCACGATAAAGGCATATATATTTTTTGCGATTCAAGCCACGCCAAAATTAAAGGCGGCACAGGATATGAAAGTACAAGATTCTTAGCCCAAAATTTTTATGAAGAATTTAAGCATGAAATATTAGCCAGTCGTCATGGAAATATGAATTATATTTTTGATGCTTGTGGTGAAGAAAATTTCAATAATCTAAATGAATTATTTCACTTGTTTAAAGATAAATGGCCCGGCCTTAAAACAATGGGATTATATGAAGATTTACAAAACAAAATAGATAATGAAAACACTAAAACTTTCTATGAAATTATAAATAAACGAGATGAAATATTAACAAGTATGATAGAATATAGAAAAGTAAATAGTAGAAGAAAATAGGAGACGATAGCATGAATAAAGAAAGTACAAAAGAGATTATACTAACCCTTGGCACTAGTCATTATATTTTGCCTTTTAAAGATTACTCCGCTAGTTCTGCCAGTCCGACAGCTGCTTCAGTTACTTTAAAC
Organism: Firmicutes bacterium CAG:822; assembly: GCA_000432855.1. Taxonomy (GTDB): domain Bacteria; phylum Bacillota_I; class Bacilli_A; order RF39; family UBA660; genus Coprosoma. Next base: position 35,376 of record HF990829.1, on the reverse strand, counting down.
GATGACTCTCAAATAGAAACAAATACTAATAATATAATTCTAGTAACTAATAGATCAGAATTAATTGATGCGATACTAAAAAGTAATAGCGAAAACTTCTATAAGCCAGAACAAACAAAATATGGCAAAATAAAAATGAAAAAAATTACTTTAACTGATTAATGTAAGGAGATGATATAAAATGGATAAAAAATTTTTTCTAAGTGAAGAAAATTTGGTTTTATTAAAAAAACAAATGGGTCAAATATTTCAATATAGTTTTAAAGCTCGTATTTGGTATACCGTTCCTGAACTTAAAGGTATAGAAGATCACCCAGAATTATTTACAGAAGTAACCGAAGAAGAAGCAAATAATTATATTGAAGCCGTTGAAAAAATGATTGAAAATATTAAACATTCAAAAACTAAATAGTTATAAATAATCTTGTTAAAACTAGAAGTTTCAGGTTTATTCTTGGAACTTTTTTCGCTGATTAATTGCGCAAAATGTCAAATTATTGTATAATTAAACATAGTGTAGGGTGTGATAATTATGTATTTAAAATCTTTAAAAGCCCACGGCTTTAAATCTTTCGCCGATAAAACTAATTTAGAATTTGAAAAAGGCATCAATGGTATTGTCGGACCTAATGGTTCTGGTAAGAGTAATGTCGTTGATGCTATTAGATGGGTTTTGGGTGAACAATCAGTAAAATCTCTAAGAGGCGATGGCACGATGACCGATGTCATTTTTTCTGGTAGTAAATCACGTAATGCCATGAATGTTGCCTCAGTATCTTTAACCTTTGATAATTTAGATCACTATCTACCTTTAGATTATGATGAAGTAGAGGTTAAAAGAAGAGTCTATAAAGACGGAACTAACGAATATTTTTTAAACGGCGAAAGAGTAAGATTAAAAGATTTAACTAATTTATTATTAGATAGTGGTATTGCTAAAGAAAGTTTTAATATTATCTCTCAAGGTAAAATCGAAAGCATAATTTCTAGTAAACCAGCCGATCGTAGAATCATCTTTGAAGAAGCTTCAGGCGTTTTAAAATATAAGCGAAGAAAAGAAGAAGCTATAAAAAAGTTAGATAAAACGCATGATAACAAAAAAAGAATTAACGATATTCTAAAAGAGTTAGAAGATAGACTAAATCCATTAAAAGAAGCCAGAGATAAAGCTTTAGAATATAATGAAGTCACCAAAAAATTAGAAAATTTAGAAATTGCTTTAATTACCGAAGATATTACAAATATAAATTTTGATTATCAAAACAGTAAAGATCAAATTGATTCTTTAAACGAAGAAGTCTTAAGATTAATGACAACCGGCAATCAAAGTGAAGCTAAGATCGAAAAATATCGTACTAGTATTGCTTCATTAGATGAACAAATAAAAGCGATGCAAGATAAAATTTTAGAACTAACTACTTTAGCTGAGCGTCTCAATAGCAAAAAAATCCTAATCCAAGAACGTCAAAAAAATAAAACCGACGATTCTAAATTACACCAAAATATCTTAGACTTAAAAGAGCGAGAATTAGCCACTAAAAATAGTATTGAAGAGCTTAAAGGCGATATTCACCATTTAACTGATGAGTTAAATAAATACATTAGTAAAATAAAAGATGAAGAAAAAAATCAAGATGATATTAAACAAAACAAAAATAACTTAGAAGTTAGATTAACTAACCTTCTAAGGGAAAGTAATAATTTAGAATTTAAAATTGAAAATTTACAAAATAGCATTGAAAATGGTGGGGCTTTACCGCTCCCAGTTAGAAGTGTTTTAAATAATCCTAAACTAAGAGGTATTCATAACGCTTTAGGTAATTTAATTGAAACCGACGAAAAGTATGCCTTAGCCATTACAACTTCATTAGGTTATAATACTAATAATATAATCGTCGATGATGAAAAAGCTGCCAAAGAAGCTATTAATTATTTAAAAACCATTGGTAGAGCCACATTTTTTCCATTAAACGTTATTAAGCCAAAATATATTGACAACGAAACTTTAAATAAAATTAAAGGCAACAACGGTTACATTGATATTGCTAGTAATCTAGTTAAATATGATTCAAAATATACTAATATCATCTTAAATCAACTAGGAAACATCATTGTTACTAAAGATATTGATTCAGCTACAAACATCAGTAGACAAATTAATAATCGATATAGAATCGTTACCTTAGATGGAGAAATTATTCATGTCGGCGGATCAATGACTGGCGGTAAACAAAATAAAGCTCGTAATGTTATTAGTGATAAATACGAACTTGAAAATAATCTAAAACAAAAAGACCTTCTTTTTTCTAAAATAAAAGATATCGAAAATGAAATTAACGAAATCGACTATAATTTAAAAGCTACTGAAGATAAAATATATCTTTTAAATAAAGATAAAATGTTAAAAGAAGAAGAGATGAATACTAAAAAAAATAAAATGGATAGTTTAAAATTAGAATTAGAGCAAATAACCTTTGATATAAATAGTAATAATAAAATATTAAATGGCGGACTATCTGATGAAGAAGAAGAAATACTAGATAAATATTATGCGGCTTTAAAAACTAAAACTGAGGCCGAACAAGAACTATCTTCTTTAAATAGAGAAAAGCAAAACTTAAATGAGACATTAGAAGATTATGAAGCATCATTGAAGAAAGAAAATTCTCTATATTCATCTAAATCAAATGAATTAAAGGATTTAGAAATTAAAGCGAGTAGGTTAGAAGTTAAATTGGATAATTTACTTAACACTTTAACTGAAACATATAGTATGACCTATGAAAAAGCTAAAGAAAATTATAAATTAGATATTGACTTTAATCTAGCTAAATCAGAAGTTGGTAAATTAAAGAAAAAAGTAAAAGATCTAGGTATAGTTAACTTAACAGCTCCTGAAGAATATGAAGAAGTAAACGAAAGATATACTTTTTTAAACAAACAAATCGAAGATTTAAACGAAGCTGAAAATACTTTACTTGAAATAATCGATGAGATGGATAAAGTAATGATCAGTGAATTTTCTAATACCTTTAAAACAATAAGTGCTAATTTCAGTGAAACCTTTAGAGAATTATTTAAGGGTGGTCATGCCGAATTAAAACTAACTGAACCAAACAATATTCTAGAAACTGGAATCGATATTGTTGCCTCACCACCAGGTAAAAAATTAAGCAGTATAACATTGCTCTCAGGTGGTGAAAAAACCTTAACTGCCATCAGTTTATTATTTGCTATAATTAAATCTAAACCTTCACCATTCTGTGTTCTAGACGAAGTAGAAGCTGCTTTAGACGAAGCAAATGTCGATACCTTTGGTCAGTATGTCCAAAAGCTAAAAGACAAATCAGAATTTATAATCATCACTCATAAAAAGAAAACCATGGAATATGCTGATATATTATATGGTATAACCATGCAAGAGTCTGGTGTCAGTAAATTAGTCAGTGTTAAATTAGAAGATATTGAATAAGATATCTTCTTTTTCCTTTGAAAAATAATATATTTCATGTATAATGTATAAGTGGTGATGAATTATGCTTAAAGTTCAGAATTTATCTGTTAGATATGGTAAAAGAGTATTATTCGAAAATGTTAATTTAGAATTTAATGAAGGTAACTGTTATGGTGTTATTGGTGCTAATGGCGCTGGAAAAAGTACTTTACTTAAAATATTAACTGGACAATTAGAAAGTACAACTGGTGAAGTTATCAAAGACAAAGGTGAAAGATTATCATATTTAAAACAAGACCATAATTTATATAACGATTACACCGTATTAGATACTGTTATTATGGGTAATGATAGATTATATAAGATTATGAAAGAAAAAGACGCTTTATATATGAAAGAAGACTTTACAAATGAAGACGGTATTAAAGTAGGTGAGTTAGAAGCAGAATTTGAAGCTTTAAACGGCTGGGAAGCTGAAAGCGATGCCTCTATATTACTTGCTGGATTAGGTATTCCAAATGAATTATTTGATCAAAAAATGGAAACTTTAAAAGATAAAGATAAAGTTAAAGTCTTGCTAGCACAAGCCCTTTTTGGCGAACCCGATATATTACTTTTAGACGAACCTACTAATGGATTAGATATACAAAGTAAAATTTGGTTAGAAAACTTTTTAAGTGATTATAAAGGCACAATCATATTAGTATCACATGATAGACACTTTTTAAATACTGTATGTACTCATATGGTTGATATTGATAGAGAAAGAATTCAAATAACTGTCGGCAATTATGACTTTTGGTATCAATCAAATGAATTAATGCAAAAACAAATAAAACAAGCTAATAAAAAGAAAGAAGAAAAGATTAAAGAATTGCAGTCTTTCATTGCTAGATTTTCAGCTAATGCCTCAAAATCTAAACAAGCTACATCTAGAAAAAAACTATTAGAAAAAATAACCTTAGAAGAACTAAAACCATCTTCTAGAAAATATCCTTATATAAATTTTGATTACGAAAGAAGATTAGGTAAAGAAATAATCACTCTAAGTAAAATTAATGTAACTATCGATGATAAACCAGTTTTAAAGAATTTTACTTTAAATATTAAAAAAGACGATAAAATTGCATTAATTGGTGAAAATGAACTTGCCAAAACAACATTACTTCAAATTTTAGCTGGCGAAAGAACACCAGATAGTGGTGAAGTAAAAGTTGGAACTACCGTTATTACTTCTTATTTTCCAAAAAACCACGATAAATATTTTGAATCTAATGAAGATCTAGTTGAATGGTTAAGAAAGTTTTCTGAAAATAAAGAGGACGCTTTTGTTAGAGGTTTCTTAGGAAGAATGTTATTTTCATCAGAAGAAGCTTTAAAAAAAGTAAACGTCCTATCTGGAGGAGAAAAAGTTAGATGTATGTTTGCTAAAATGATGTTGAATAAAGGTAATGTCTTATTATTAGATGAGCCAACTAATCATTTAGATATTGAATCAATTACTGCATTAAACAATGGCTTAAATAAATTTGATGGACCAATTGTCTTTGCTACATTCGATACCGAATTAATTTCTACCTTAGCTAATAGATTAATCTTAATTAAAGAAGATGGAACTTATATTGATAAGCAAATGACATATGATGAATACTTAGAAAAATATGAAAAACATTAGACTGTTTGGTCTAATGTTTTTAAATGTCTTTTCTATTTATGTCTTTGCTTTCAAATTTTTCAGTTCCATCAAAACTTTCAAAGTATATTTTATATCCGCACTCATTCGCAATTTTCTCAATAATTTCAAAAGTTGGTTGAATTGTTTCTGTTTCGTACTGAGAAATAGTATTACGAGCAACCCCAACTATCTCACTAATTTGTTGCTGCTTAAAATTTCTCTTTTTCCTCATATATTTCAATACTTTTCCTATCATATTACCACCATTCAAATTATCTCAAAATAAGACATAAGTTGCTTGACATGTCTGTAATAAAGACGTATAATAAGTACGTGTAATAGTAGGTGAATATATGCATAGAAGTAAGAGAAAGAGAAATGTAATAATATTTAGTTTAGTAGGCGTATTACTATGTATGGTAGTCGGATATGCCGCATTTCAAACACAGTTAAAAGTAACAGGAACTAGTAAAGTAACAAGTAACTGGGATATTGAAATAACCAATGTTACTGATGGAACTCCAACAGGATCAGCTGAAAATGCCGTGGCTCCTGATTGGGATAAATTAACGGCCTCAATGGAAGCTAATTTGTATGATAAAGGTGATGCCATGGAATATGATGTCACTATTGAAAATAAAGGAACGATAGATGCCAAATTAAATGATATCTTAACTAATTTAGAAAATAGTAATAGTGAAGCGGTATTAATAACTTTCTCAGGCTATACTAAAGGTGAAGTATTAAAAGCCAAAGAAAATAAAATAGTCCATGTAAAAATAGAATATAATCCAGACTATGGAGGCGAAGAAACATCAAGTGAAGTAACCATAGATTTTGAATATACACAAGATAATAAAAGTGAAGACATTCCGAAAACATATTTGATTACATATGATTGTGTAACAAATGGCGGAAATGATTGTTCAACTAATAATGAATATTTAATGAGTGGAAGTAATGTTGATTTAACTAAAACTGGAACAAAAAATAATTATAATTTTATTGGCTGGAATACCGATAAAGATGCAGAAGAAGGACTTACAGAATTAATTGTACAAGAGAGCAATATTACTTTATATGCAATATATAAACCAAAAGATACAACTCCACCTATTATAGATGACATTTCAACAACAACTACCTCAAGTACTATCACTGTAATAGTGACAGCTCATGATGATGAAAGTAAAATAGTAAAATATGAATATTCAAAAGATGGTGGGAAAACATGGATAAGTAATGGAAGTGATAATTCATATACTTTTACAGGTTTAAATCCAAATACAACATATAATATAAAAGTAAAAGTAACAAATGAAAATGATTTAACTGCGGAAAAAGAAGCCATAACAAGTATAGATATTACCGATAATGTAACAGATAACGGTGATGGATTATACGAAGATGAATATGAAGAAGGTAGATATGTTTACAAAGGAACAGATCCAAACAACTATATAGAATTTAACGGTGAACTATGGAGAATAGTTTCTAAAGAATCTGACGGCACATATAAAATAGTTAGAAATGATATATTAAATGAACAACCATGGAGTGCCGGTAATAATACATGGGCTAATGCATCATTAAAAACATATTTAAATGGAGATTACTATGATAGTTTAACTAAAGAAGCTCAAGGGTATATTCAAAATAGTAAATGGACAGTTGGACCAGTTACAATGAACAACGATGATTTGGCAGCTCAAATAGCAAGTGAAAAAGGAAGTACCGTTGAAGGAAATGTAGGATTACTTACACATAGTGATTATTTAAGAGCAAATACCAATAAAGCTCAATGTGGAACAGATAAAGTCAACTTTAGTAATTATAGAACATGTAAAAATACAGATTGGTTATATACATCATCAAATGCATGGTGGACAGTATCACCAAGTTCAGCTAATACAAATACATCATGGCAAATAACAGCAGCAGGTGATATAAATGCGTATTCTGTAACAAATAATAGAGGAGTAAGACCATCAGTATACTTAAAATCATCAATAACATTAAGTGGACAAGGAACAAAAAGTAATCCATATAAAATATCAAGTGGAGTTACCACAGGTGCATTAGATAAACCAACATTTACAGAAGAAGAAACAGATAGTGGAAAAGATGTAACAATACATTATCCATCAGGATGTGGCTCTACACTTACATGTACATATCAAAAAGATAATGGACAAGAAATAGAAGTAAATCAAAAAGAAGTAGTAGTATCATTTGATAAAAGTGGCAGTTTAATAGCCACAGTAAGTGATGGAGAAAATAAAGTAAGTAATAGTTATACAGTTACTATTACATCTGGTGTAGAAATTGGTGGTATAGAAGTACCTTCAGAAAGTGAAAATGGTGGTATATATACAGATGACCATAATAACATAAGATATTATGGATCAGATCCAAACAACTATGTAAGTTTTAATAATGAATTATGGAGAATAATGGGTGTAATAGATGGCAAAATAAAGATTATTAGAAATGAAAGCATAGGAACGATGCAATGGGATTCAAATAATACAAATAACTGGAATAATTCATCATTAAAAAGTTATTTAAATGTAGATTATTATAGCGTAATAAATAACACCTATAGAAATATGATATCATCAGAGACTTTCTATTTAGGAGGAGCAACTTCAAGTAATTACACAACCTTAACCGCAAATGGTTACTATAATGCGGAAAGAGATAGCACCCAAGTATATAGTGGCAATCCGGCAAGTACAACACAAAATATCGGCTTAATGTATCCAAGTGACTATGGATATGCATCAGGAAGTAGTTGTTTATCAACACCACTTTATAATTTCGGGGACAGTTGTAAAAATAGTAATTATTTATTTAGTGGGGTTCGAACTTTTGAATGGTTACAAGCTCCTTTTGCAAATGGTTCTGTCACTGTGGCCCTTCTGTATACTTCTGGCAATGTCTATGGCGATGGCACCAGCTCATCCAATTTCAATGCTGTCCGCCCAGTCACATATCTAAAAACAACAGTTCAAATAACAGGAGGAGATGGCACACAGTCTAATCCATTCACTATAGCTGATAGTGTGGCAGAAGAAAATATCTCATTAAATATTTCAACAACTTCAACCACAAATAGTATAACAGTAGTCGCTAGTGCAGATGCAGATAGTGGAATAGCAAAATATGAGTATTCAAATAACGGTGGAAATAGTTGGACAACTAGTTACTACAACACATATACATTTACAGGTTTAACTAAAAATACAAGTTATAGTATAAAAGTAAGAGTTACTAGTGTTAATGGAAAACAAATAGAAAAATCTACAAGCATTTATACCAAAAATATTAATGTACCAACATTCAATGAAAGTGAAACAAGTAGTGGTAAAAATGTAACCATAACATATCCTTCAGGATGTGGAAACAGTTTAACATGTACATATCAAAAAGACAATGAATCTATTCAATATGTATATTCAACCACTGCAGTAGTAGGTTTCACAGAAAGTGGAAGTGTAGTAGCAAGAGTATCAGATGGAACAAACAGTGTAAGTAGTAGTTATGCAGTTACAATAGACAAAGCAACCATTAATATAGGTGGACAAAATATCACACTAGTAAATTCCGGTGATGGGCTATATGAAGACGAATATGAACCAGGCAGATATGTTTATAAAGGAAAATCACCACAAAACTATATTAAATTAGATAATGACGAACTATGGAGAATTATATCTAAGGAAAGTGATGGCACATACAAAATTGTTAAAGATGGCAAAATATCAGAGGGATATATGAAGTGGAATAATTCAAATAACACCGATTGGACTACTGCCTCACTTAATACTTATTTAAATGGTACTTATTACCAAACTTTAGATTCTACCTTAAAAACAGCTATTGTTTCCCATAGTTGGGATATTGGTGCTGTATCACTTAACAATGACGATTTAAAGTCACAAATTAATGAAGAAAAAACTACAACTTGGATAGGGAAAATAGGGTTATTTAGTGTAAGCGATTATATCAGAGCTAGTAATAACAAAATAAATTGTGGCAGTTATTATTTATACAACACTCATACTACACTTTGTCAAACTACAAACTGGTTGGATATGACCGCAAGTTTTTGGACTATTTCCGCTTCCACAGATTTGGTTAAAATTCATTATATTTGGCAACCACTTTCAGATGCTAGTAGAATTAGTACAACATATGCTGTAAATCAAGGAGTATATGTTGTACCCTGTGCATATCTTAAAGCAGATGTAAAATTAGAAGGTCAAGGATATTTAGGCGATGAATATCAAATTGTAAATTAAAAAACGTTAGATGTTTATATTCTAACGTTTTTAAACAAAGAACGTTGGTCCACCATTTGAAACCATTTGGATATTTTCATCATTAGAAGTATTTATTTCCGATGCATTATTTACATTATTTGATATATTGTTGTTATTTGCATTAGTATTCGGAGTTTCTACCTTTTTAAATTCATTCATTACTTTAAACATTGTTTTTGCATTTCTAACCATTGGAGCTGCTTGTTTAACAAGTGGAATCGCTTGATTAACTAATCCCAATGTTCTTTGAGCTCCATTTAAAATACTACTCCAATTAATACCACCTCTAACGGCTCCACCCAGTAGGCCACGGCCTAAGCCAGAAGTAGCTGTAGGCATCATATAATAATAGGGATTATAAAAATTCATGATTTAAGCCCCTTTCTAAAATATTATATGTTTTAATCAAAAAAAGTTTTAATTTATAATTTATTATGTTATAATAAGTTTAGTGTAAAAGAATAGGAAGGTGTCAAAATGGGGTTTAAGGTTTTATTATCACCGTTTGTTTATGTTTATCATGGCCTTTTAGCCATTTTAATAGCTATTGGTAGTTTTATCAGATATGTGTTTTTAGGCATTTTAGCTTTTCCAACTATGATTGTTAGACTTTTTGTGAGAGATAAATCAAAAACTCCGAAAGTTACTATTGAAGCTAAAAAAACTGAAAATAGTTATAAAAAAACCGATATTTTATTAGCTGAACACGAAAGAGAAAAAGAAAAGAAAGCTAAACAAGAAGAAAAAATCAGACAAAAGAATCAAGAAATTCAAGAAAAGAAAGCTCAAAGACGATTAAACGACTATATTCAAGACTCATCTAAACTAGAAGATAAAACAGCTAGTGAAAAAATTGACAAAGTAGGGAATAAGGTTTTATCATTCTCTGATAAGATCAAAAATCTATTAAATACTAAAATCGGTGATGGTGGACAAGTTAAAGATAAATATCAAGATGCTGAAGAAATGATAGTTAACTTTGAAGGTCCAGAAGCTGAAAAAACTAAAGATAAATTAACTTATGAATATATTGTCAGAGCACCAGAAGGTAATGTTATCAAAGGCTATTGGGCCGCATATTCACTTGTTGAGGTTCATTCATTTTTAAAATCGCAAGGATATAAAGTTTACAGTATTAGAACAAACAAATGGATAAATATCATGTATGGAAACGTTGGGGGTTCACATGATAAATTTAAAAATCATGATTTAATTTTCTTTTTAGCCCAAGTTTCTACATATTTAAAAGTTGGCATTCCATTAGCTGACGCTATAAGAATCTTAACTAAACAATTTAAAAATAAGAAATATAAACGAATATTAACTCAATTAAATTATGATTTAACAACTGGAAAAAGTTTTAGTGAAGCCTTAGCTAATCAAGAAAACGCTTTTCCAAGTATCTTAATTAACATGGTTAAAACCGCTGAGATGACTGGTGAATTACCAGAAACATTAGATGATATGGAAGAATACTTTACCGAAATAGAAGAAACAAGAAAAGCTATGGTTACTGCTATGATGTATCCAGCCATCATCTTTGTTATTGCTATTGGTGTTGGAACATTTATCATGTTATATGTTGTTCCAAAATTCATCGAAATTTATAACACCATGGAGAATGCTGAAATACCAGGTATTACCCTTGCCGTATTAGCGCTAAGTAATTTCTTACAAAAATACATAATTTATATCGGGTTAGCTATAGTTATAATTTTAATATTATGTATCTATTTATATAAGAATGTCCAATCATTTAGAAAAACAGTACAGTGGGCTTTAATGCATTTACCAGTCTTTGGTGATGTAATCATTTATAAAGAAGTTACCACCTTTACTAAAACTTTTTCTTCATTGCTTTCACACAACGTATTTATTACTGATAGTATGGAAATTTTAAATAAAGTTACAAATAACGAAATTTATAAAGAGTTAATCTATGATGCAATTAATAACATTGCTCAAGGTCGATCTATTTCATCTGCTTTTAAAGACCAATGGGCCTTCCCAGTTCCAGCTTATGAAATGATCGTCACTGGTGAGCGTACTGGACAACTTCCAGAAATGATGCATAAAATTTCATTATACTATCAAGACTTACACAAGAATTCTGTAACACGTATTAAAACATTCGTCGAACCAGCTTTAATTATCATGTTAACAGCTATGGTTGGTGTTATCGTCTTATCAATCGTTGTTCCAATGTTCTCAATGTACAGTCAAATTCAAGCATAAGGGTGATGTTATGGAAGTCGCAATTGGTATATTTTTATTCATTCTAGGAACTATTCTTGGTTCCTTTTACAATGTAGTGGGGTATAGAATTCCTAAAGGGGAATCAATTGTCTATCCTCCCAGTCATTGTACAAATTGTAATCATAAATTAACGTTTTTTGAACTAATTCCCGTTTTATCATATATCTTTCAAAAAGGTAAATGTAAACATTGTCATAAAAAAATATCGTTATTTTATCCTATATTCGAAACATTAACTGGTGTATTATTTGTTTTATCATATATATCTTATGGCTTAACACCAGAATTAATAATCGCTTTAACCTTTGTATCTCTAATGATTATAATTGTCGTCAGTGATTATCACTACCTTATCATATCCGATGGGGCACTAATAACTTTTGGAATTTTATTATTTATTGAAATATTAATTATTAACGGCTTAAATGCAGCTCTATATTCATTATTAAATGGTCTTTTAGCTTTCTTAACAATGTTTATACTTAAGAAGTTTGGTGACTTTTTATTCAAAAAAGAATCAATGGGTGGCGGAGACATAAAATTACTATTTATATTTGGTATGGTTTTATCTTATCCAATCGCTATTTTATCAATATTTGTTGGTTCCTTAATCGGTCTTCCATTAGCGCTTTTGATCCTATATAAAGAGAAAGATCATGTCATTCCATTCGGACCTTTTTTAGCTGCTGGAGCTACATTATTACTCTTATTACAGTTTAATTTAGAAATGATTATAAATTTTTATCGTTAAAATTGGTTTGATTACCAATTTTTTCTACTATATTACATCATTTTAACTATTCATGGTATAATAAATAAAGAAAATAGAAAGAGGCGAATAAAATGAAACCATTATTATTATGTATTTTAGATGGAGTAGGTATCAGACCAAACACTCACGGAAATGCCTTAAATACCGCTAAAACTCCCAATTTAGATAAATTATTTAATGAATATCCACATACCACCTTAGAAGCCAGTGGGCCATATGTTGGTTTGCCAAAAGGTCAAATGGGAAATAGTGAAGTAGGGCACATCAACATTGGAACTGGTAGAGTTCCTAAACAATCAATTGATATCATCACTGAAGCTTTAGAAAAAGATGAAATCAAAAAAAACAAAGAATACAAAGCTTTAATTAAACATGTCAAAAAATATAAATCTGACCTTCATATATGTGGACTACTTAGTGACGGCGGTATCCATTCTCATATTAACCATTTATTAGGTTTAATCGATATTTTAAAAGACGAAAAAATAAGTCACATTTACTATCATATTTTTACCGATGGTAGGGACACCACCCCACATGAAGCCTTAAAATTTATTAAGATGTTACAAGACAAAATCAAAGAAACAAATACTGGTGCAATCGCAACCGTTAGTGGTAGATACTATGCAATGGACCGCGATAACCGTTGGAATAGAATAAAAAAGGCCTACGATGAAATGACAAATGAAACCAAAACATATAACATTGAAGAAAAAATTGAAGAAAGTTATAGACAAAATATCACTGACGAATTTATCGAACCATTCTCTGTTACTAATGGTATTATCAAAGAAAACGATGGTATTTTAGTTTTTAATTTTAGACCAGACCGTCTAAGAGAACTTTTTACTGCTTTATCTAACCCGGAATTTTATGATTTTAAAAGAAAGTTTATTCCTAACTTAAAATTAGTTACTATGATGCCTGTTGATAGTAATGTTATATGTACAACTCTATTTACTCATCCAAAAATTACTAACTATTTAGGTAAAGTGTTAGAAAAAAATGGTTTAAAACAACTCAGAATTGCCGAAACTGAAAAATATGCACATGTCACATACTTCTTTGATGGCGAAAATAAAGATAAACTTCAAAATTGTGATCAAATACTAATTCCATCGCCAAAAGTTGCCACCTATGACTTAAAACCAGAAATGAGCGCATATGAAATAACTGACACTTTGCTTTCTAAAATAAATAACTATGATGTCATAATTTTAAACTTCGCGAACGGTGATATGGTTGGTCATACTGGTAATTTTGAAGCTACTGTCAAAGCTTTAGAAGCCGTTGATGAATGTATCGGTAAAATATATCAAAAAATCAGTGAACTAAATGGTACATTATTAATCACTGCCGACCATGGTAACTGTGATTATATGTTAGATAGCGATAATAATATCATTACATCTCATTCTGTAAATCCAGTCCCGTTTTTAATCACTAATAAAGAAATTACTTTAAAAAATGGTAAACTAGCCGATATTGCTCCAACCATCTTAACACTTTTAAAAGTCAAAATACCAAAAGAAATGACTGGCGATATTTTAATCGTGAAATAATTATGATATAATATCCTTAGGCTTAAGGGTGATTATATGAAAACAAATTATAATTTAATCATGGAAGATATCATTAAAAACTTACAAAGTAAACCCAAACTTCTATTGCACGCTTGTTGTGGTGTCTGCAGTAGCTCAGTAATCGAAAGGCTTTACCCTTTTTTTGATATAACAATTTTGTATTATAACCCTAATATTTATCCCAAAGAAGAATATCTAAAACGTTTAAACACCCAAAAAGAAATAATTAGTAAAATGAATTTAAAAGTCAAATTATTAGAAATTGGTTACTTAAATAAAGAATTTGATCATATAGCTAAAGGACTAGAAAACGAAAAAGAAGGTGGTACAAGATGTACCAAATGTTTCTATTTAAGATTAGAAAAAACCGCTAAAATAGCTAGTAAAAAACATTATGATTATTTCACTACCACGTTATCCGTCAGTCCTTATAAAGATAGTCAAAGATTAAATAAAATAGGCGAAGTATTATCTAAAGAATATAATGTTAAATACTTATATTCTGATTTCAAGAAAAAAGAAGGTTATAAAAGAAGTAATGAACTAGCAAAAAAATATGACCTTTATCGCCAGCACTATTGTGGGTGCAAATATTCATTAAATGAAGCTTTAGAATATCAAAATAAATAGGAGTGTTGTATGAAAAAGAAGTATGTTATTGGTATTATTGTTGTTACTATACTATTACTTGTTGGAATTATCTTTTTTCTTTTTTTACCACCAGAATTTAAGCTAAATAAAGGCGATACTATTGAATTAAAATATGGCGAAAAATATAAAGATCCTGGTTATAAAGTAACTAAATTTGGTAAAGATTACACCAAAGATATCAAAATAAAAAATAAAATTAACTCTAAAAAACTTGGAACTTATAAAATAATTTATGAAGTCAAAATCAATGGTATTACCTTTAAAAAAGTGCGAAAAGTAAAATTAATTGATGATGAAAAACCTATTATAACTTTAACCGGTAATGAAAACATATCAATATGTCCAAACGCCGAATACAAAGAAGAAGGCTATAAAGCTACTGATAATTATGATGGTGACATTACTAAAAATGTTAAAATAACAACTAAAGATGGTATAATTTCATATTCTGTAAAAGATTCTTCTGGAAATACTGCTGAAATAACTAGAACAATAACCAAAGAAGATAAAATAGCCCCAACTATCACTCTAAAAGGTAATAAAACCATTACTTTATATTTAGGTAATACTTGGAAAGAGCCAGGTTATACCGCTACCGATAACTGTGATAATGATATTACAAATAATGTTGTCAAAAGTGGTACCGTTAATCCAAATAAACTTGGAACTTATAAAATAACTTATACAGTAAAAGACATGACAGGTAATCAAGCAGTAGTAGAAAGAACTGTTAAAGTTATCTCTAAACCAGTTAATAATAATTCAGGTCCTAATAAAGGAGTTATTTATTTAACCTTTGATGACGGCCCCAAACAAGGGACTACCAATGTCATATTAGATATTTTAAAAGAGGAAAATGTTCCAGCCACCTTCTTTGTGACTAATAGTGGACCAGATTCCTTGATTAAAAGAGAATATGATGAAGGACACACCGTTGGACTACACACCGCGTCACATAATTATGCTACCGTATATAAATCTGTTAATAGCTATTATAATGATTTGTTGCAAGTCCAAAACAGAGTCAAAAGAATAACCGGTTATGAATCTAAAATAATCAGATTCCCTGGTGGATCTTCTAATACTATATCCAAAAAATATTCTAAAGGTATCATGACTATTTTAACAAAAGATGTTGTAAATAAGGGTTACCACTACTTCGACTGGAATATATCATCAGGTGATGCCGGTGAAACAACAAGTTCTAGTGGGGTTTATAATTATGTTGTTAAATCATTAAGTAAAAACAAATCAAACGTCGTTTTAATGCATGATATTAAACCTTATACTAGAGATGCTTTGAGAAATATCATTAGATATGGTAAAAATAATGGCTATACCTTTGCCAAAATAACCATGAGTACACCTATGGTAACTCATCATGTTAATAATTAAGTCTACCAAAAAAAAGTAGACTTTTTCTATAAAGTAGCCAAACCTTTGAAAAACCTTATATTTTAAGGTATAATTGTAGTAGGTGAGAAGTATGCAGTATCAAGACATTAAAAATTACATCATAAAATACAAAGTTCCTATTATCATTATTATCTGTTTACTTTTAAATATCATTGTCTTTATAAGTTATTTAATTAAAATAAATACCCCAAGACCAGCTTTTAAAGAAATAAAACCATTAGTTAGTTATACTAAATCAATACAATACCCAAAAATAAAACAAATAAAAAAAGAAAATATCAATCCATCGATAATTTCCGATAAAACTATTTATCTAACCTTTGACGATGGGCCTAGTTATTTAACCGAAGAAATATTAGACATTTTAAAAGAAGAAAACGTTCCAGCCACCTTCTTTGTAACATCTAGACAAATTGATAAATATGCCGATGTAGTTAGAAGAATGCAAGCTGAAAACCACACTATTGGTCTTCATACATCTACTCATAATTATAGTTATGTTTATTCATCTGATGAAAATTACTTTAACGACTTAAATGAAATCAGACAAAAAGTCTTTCAAATAACAGGAGTTAAATCACGAATTATAAGATTGCCCGGTGGTTCTTCCAATACCATATCTAAAAAATATAATCCAGGTATCATCACTAGAATCACTAGTAAATTAACTGAAAAATCATTCTATTACTTTGATTGGAATATCGACAGTGAAGATGCCTCCGGAAATTTAACTAAAGAATGCATTTATGCAAATGTAACGAATAGACTACATAGTGGAACTAATATAATTTTAATGCATGACCTTTCCACTAAAGCCTCTACCAAAGATGCCTTAAGAGATATTATTAAATATGCTAAAGCTAATGGCTATACTTTTGCCAAAATAACTAAAAACACCCCACAAATTCATCATCATATCAACAATTAAGATAAGTTCTGCTTATCTTTTTAAATGTAAATTATGGGAAAATATGCAAAGTGTAAAATGTTTTTGTTAGGTTATTGACAATTATTTTAATAAGTACTAAAATGTACTACGCAGGGTATTAAAGAGGTGAATTTATGGAAAATAAAAGGGTAACATATCAGATAAAAAACCTAAATCACGAAATAATTAGATACATCTGTGAAATAGGCGTAGAAAAAAAGGAATTTCCAACGCCTGCTCAAATGCAAATTCTCCATTACATTATCTCTAGAAAAGGTAACAAAGTTTACCAAAGAGATATCGGAAATGCATTAAATTTAAGAAGAGCTACCTTATCTGAGATTTTAAAAACAATGGAAAAGAACGGCCTCATTTCTAAAGTCCCAGATAAAGCTGATACTAGAATAAAAGAAATTATTCTAAGTGATAAAGCTCTCATTAGTTTTGAAACTGTCAAAAAAACTTTAAACAACGTCGAAAAAACTATTATTAGAGGCATTGACCAAAAAGATTTAGACATCTTTTTATCAGTGCTTACTAAAATGAATCAAAATATAGAAAAAGAAAGGATGAAAATATGTTAAAATTACTAAAAAATTTAACTAAAAAAGAATGGCTTTATGCAATATTCTGTGTCATTTTAATTGTTGGCCAAGTTTGGCTAGAACTTAAAATCCCAGACTACATGTCTGAAATTACGGTACTTGTCCAAACAGAAGGCAGTGAAATGAGTGAAATTATCTTAAATGGTGCATACATGGTTTTATGCGCTTTAGGTAGTTTAATATTTGCAGCATCTGCTGGATACTTTGCCGCCTTCATTGCTTCTGAATTTTCTAGAAACACAAGAAAACAAATTTTTGAAAAAGTTGAAAATTTAGATACCGAAGAAATAAAAAGCTTTCAAACCAGCAGTCTAATTACAAGAACAACTAATGACGTTACCCAAATTGAAATGTTGATTGCACTAGGGTTACAACTACTCGTTAAAGCTCCAATTACCGCCGTTTGGGCCATCACTAAAATTTTAGACAAAGGATGGCAATGGAGTGCCGTTACTGGTGTTGCCGTTTTAATACTACTTGGAGTAATCATCAGCCTTATGATTATTGTTATCCCAAGATTTAAAATCGTTCAAAAATTAATCGATAAAATTAATGGTATTACTCGCGAAAACTTAACTGGTATTAGAGTTGTTAGAGCTTTCAATGCGGAAAAATATCAAGAAAATAAATTCGATAAAGTAAATAACAATCTTACTAACTTACAACTTTTCAACCAAAAGAAATTTGCCATTATGATGCCTGTTATGTATTTAATCATGTATGGATTAACCTTATCAATATACTTTATAGGTGCTGGACTAATTCAAAATTCTATTCTAGCCGATAAGATAACTATATTTGGTAATATGATTGTCTTTAGTTCATATGCTATGCAAGTTATTATGTCATTCTTAATGCTTGCTATGATTTTCATGATTTTACCAAGAGCTAGTGTCTCTGCTAAAAGAATTAATGAAGTATTAGATACTAAGCAAAAAATTATTCCAGGTACATTCGATGGAGAAACAAAAGAAAAAGGAACTGTTGAATTTAAAAACGTTTCCTTCAAATATCCAGACGCGGATGAATATGTTCTAGAAAATATTTCATTTAAAGCAAACCAAGGTGAAACAATTGCCTTTATCGGTTCAACTGGTAGTGGTAAATCAACCTTAATCAACTTAGTACCAAGATTTTACGATGTCACTGAAGGTGAAGTATTAATCGATGGTATTAATGTTAAAGAGTATAAAACTGAAGCTTTAAATAATAAACTTGGTTATGTACCACAAAAAGCCGTTATGTTTGCTGGAACCGTAAACTATAATATTAGTTATGGTGATAACGGTAAAGAAGAAATAAGCAAAGAAAAAATCAAAGACGCTGCTATTGTCGCCCAAGCTGATGAATTCATCGAAAAAATGGATGACCAATATGAAACTCATATTGCCCAAGGTGGAACTAACGTTTCTGGTGGTCAAAAACAAAGATTAGCTATTGCCAGAGCTATTGCTAGAGAACCAGAAATATATATCTTTGATGATTCATTTTCAGCCTTAGATTACAAAACCGATGCCGTTCTTCGTAAAGAATTAAAAAACTATACGAAAAATGCGACTAGCTTAATTGTTGCTCAAAGAATTGGAACTATTATGAATGCCGATAAAATCGTTGTCCTAGATAGCGGTAAATGTGTCGGTATCGGAACCCACAAAGAATTACTAAAAACTTGTGATGTCTATAAACAAATAGCTTTATCACAACTTTCAAAGGAGGAACTAGAAAATGCCTAGACCAAATCATGGACCTGGAGGAAATGGGTCATACGAAAAAGCCAAAGACTTTAAAGGCGCTATTAAACGTTTATTCAAAGAATTAAACACTTATAAAACCTTAATTGTAATTGCCTTTACTCTAGCAATTTTGGGTTCCATTTTATCAATTCTAGCTCCAAATAGATTATCTGACTTAACTGATGAAATTTCAAACGGTTTAGTTATCAATCAAGACAATATGAAAGCTTTAAATAAAAAAGCTAGTCAAAACTTAACTGAAGAAAAATTAACCGAAATACTTCCAGAAATATTAAGCCCCGATATGTCTGAAACTACTATCAGAGAAATTATGACTGATAATGACATATCAAATAAAGATAAAGAAACTTTCCAAACAATCCTAAGTGAATTAGAAGATGGTAATCAAACTGAAACATTTCAAAAATTAGCATCTCTACCAGACAGCATCCTCGAAAAAATATTTAAAGATTCAAAGTATGAAGGTCAAACAATTACCAGTGAAGATAAAATAAATTTAATTAAGCAGAGCGATGATATGTCAAAAATCAATTTATCAGAAAGTCTTCAAAACATCTTCTTTGACGAAGTAACTATTGATGGTATAAAAATATCACCAAAAGACCAATATGAATACTTAAAAACCTTAAGTTCATTAGATAAAGATGCCGATGAGTCAGAATTGTATAAAACCTTAGACACTCTTCCTAAATCAGTTAGAGCAGCTATTGAACCTGTCATGGATATGGGTAAAATCAAGGGAATTACCTTATTACTTGTCTGCATGTATCTTGCTAGTGCCATATTCACATACATTCAGTCTATTTGTATGACTAATGTTTCAAATAAATTTGCTAACAACTTACGTAACCAAATATCAGTTAAAATAAACAAATTACCACTTAAATACTTCGATCAACATCAAGTAGGTGATATTTTATCAAGGGTTACTAATGATGTCGATATGATTGCCCAATCTATGAACCAATCATTAGCGTCTCTAGTAAGTAGTGTTACTTTATTCTTGGGTAGTATAATTATGATGTTTATAACTAACTGGCTTCTAGCCTTAACTGCTATTCTTTCAAGTTTAATCGGGTTTATCGGTATGGCTCTAATCCTAAAAAAATCACAAAAATACTTTTTACAAAGACAAACAGAACTTGGTAATTTAAATGGTCACATCGAAGAAATATATTCTGGATTAAATGTTGTTAAAGCATATAACGGTAAAGTAGAAGCTACACAAAAATTTGATGAATACAACGATAAAGTATGTCAAAGTAATAAAAAGAGTCAATTCTTATCAGGCTTAATGCAACCAATCATGGCCTTCATTGGTAACTTTGGTTATGTTGCCGTTTGTATCGTCGGCGCCATGCTTACAATGAATGGTCAAATCTCATTTGGTGTTATTGTTGCATTTATGACATATGTTAGACTATTCACCAACCCATTATCACAAATCGCCCAAGCTACAACCTCATTACAATCAACCGCTGCGGCTAGTGAAAGAGTATTTGAATTTATCGACGAACCAGAAATGAGTAATCAAGATAATTTAACCAAACACTTAAATAGAGAAGGCGTTAAAGGTTATATCGATTTTGAAAACGTTGTCTTTAAATATGATGGCAATGATAACCCAACTATCAAAAACTTCAGCGCTCATGCGAAACCTGGACAAAAAGTAGCTATTGTCGGCCCTACAGGTGCGGGAAAAACTACCATGGTAAACTTACTTATGAAGTTTTATGATATAAATTCTGGCGATATTAAAATAGACGGTGTTTCCACTAAAGAGTTAACTAGAGAAAATATCCATGATTTATTTACGATGGTCTTACAAGACACTTGGTTATTTGAAGGAACTATTAAAGAAAATATCATATATAATAGAACTAACGTATCTGATGAAAGAGTCAAAGAAGTTTGTAAAGAAGTTGGCCTAGACCACTTTATCAGAACGCTATCTAAAGGATATGATACTGTATTAAACGATAATGAAAGCGTTTCAGCTGGTCAAAGACAGTTGTTAACTATCGCTAGAGGTATGATTCATGATTCACCTTTCTTAATCTTAGATGAAGCAACCTCAAATGTCGATACTAGAACTGAAGAACTTGTTCAAACAGCCATGGATAAATTAACTGAAGGAAAAACCTCATTCATAATTGCTCATAGATTATCAACTATAAAAAATGCCGATTTAATCTTAGTTATGAAAGATGGTAATATCGTTGAACAAGGAAACCACGAAGAGTTAATGAAACAAAATGGTTTCTATGCTAACCTTTATAATTCACAATTTCAAGAGTAGGCCAAGGCCTACTTTTTCTTTACAAAAAAATAAAAAATGATATAATAAATCCGCAAAGGAATGATTATAAATGAGCATAATTATTAATGTTGTTGTAGTTTTATTAATAGCTTTTAATATTTATAATCTTAAAAACGTCTATAAAGATGTTAAAGAATTATATAAAATTCATAAAGAAAGACAAACAAAACGTAAAAAAACTAAAATGAAACTTCAAGAAAGAAAATTAAATTTAAATAAAACTCTTCAAGAATTAAAAAACATTGATTTAGAAACTCCATTATATGCAGAATTCACCCAAGCAGAAATGACCTATTTTTTAAAAGTTACACAAAAACTAAAAGAAGAAAACACAGAAATATTTATATTTGCTAGTGAACTTCTTAAACATGTCAAACTAGAAAACATGCGAAATTTTATGAAAAGTGCACCTTTCATAACTATCCACCAGCACCCTTTAAAAGAAACCGAAAAATCTGATGGTCGAATCAAAGCTGGATCATACACACTAGAAAGCAAAGAAATTGATATTTATTTAGAAGACAATAATTCTACTTTATATCACGAATTACTCCATGCAGCATCATCAGATTTTACATATAATGTTTCAGGTTTTAACATACATTTAGAAAGTGGTGAATCACTTGGTAAAGGTTTAAATGAAGGATACACCGAACTTTTGAACAAAAGATTTTTTGATAAAAAAAATAAATCATATATACGCCTTCAAAAACTAGCTGAACTAATCGAATTGTTTTATGAAAATAAAGAAGATATGGTCACAGATTACTTTAATGCCGATATATTTGGACTCATAGGTGAATTATTAAAAAGTATGACTTTAGAAGAAGCAATTGATATAATTGTCGATATAGATGGCTTTTTAAATAGCAATCTAAATACAATTGACTATTTAAAATTAAAGCAAAAAATACTAAAATTATATGAAAAAAAGTCCGGTTATTATAAATCAAAATCAAAAGCCTATGCAAAAAAGCAAACTGCTTGTCAAGAACCTGTTTAACGAAAAATAAAAAATTGACAAAACTTGACAAGCAAACCATTTAGAGATATAATTAAGTACGTCTGTAAAAAGGAAGTGATAACGTGCAAAAAAGTAAATTAAACTATCTTAAAGATATCAAAGAAGCACTTAAAACATATAGTGAAGAACACCACACATTAGATTTTGAATTACTTCAAAAAATATATGGATATACTGAAAATTTAGATAACTTAACCGAAACTGATATTCAAACACTAGACGATTTTATCGCTGAAAATACTATCAGTGTTCATCATCTAGCCAATATATACTTAGATAAAAAAGGTGAAGAAAACCTAAATCAAATGTTAACAAGAATGGTACCACTTCAAATAACTAAACCTCAATGTAACATTAGATTGATTAAAGGTAAAGAAGATAGCTTAACAGAGGCCATCTATCAAGTAAACAAAGTTAAAGTTTTATGCAAAAAGAGAAAAAAATTACCAAAAGCCGCATAAAACTTTTTTTCTTTCACAAACTCTTCACATAAAAATAGTATTATGTTATTGGAGATGATTTTATGCGTTTATTAATAGTCGACGATGAAAAATTAATTAGAGATGTTATTAAAACATATGCTGAAACTGAAAATTATGAAACAGTTGAAGCGGAAAATGGATTAGAAGCTTTAGAAATAATTAAAAATCAAAAAATTGACCTTATTGTTTTAGATATCATGATGCCAAAAATGGATGGTATGACTTTCTTAGAGGAGGTTAAAAAAATAGCCAATATCCCTGTAATTATTCTTTCAGCCAGAAATGAAGAATATGATAAACTTAGAGGCTTTGACTTAGGAACCGATGATTACCTAACTAAACCATTTAGTCCAAAAGAACTTCTAGCAAGAATCAAAGCAATTTTAAAACGTAGTGGTAAAATGACCCCGGATAATTATGAATATAAAGGTCTAAAAATTGATTATCCTGGTCATGCCGTTTATATCGATGGTAAAGAAGTTAAACTAACTCTCAAAGAATATGAATTACTATGTTATTTTGTTGGTAACGAAAATATTGCTTTATCTCGTAATCAACTTTTAAACAAAATTTGGGGCTACGATTTCTTTGGTGATGATCGTACAATCGACACTCACGTTAAAATGCTTAGAAACAATCTAGGTCCATACCGTGATTTAATTACTACAGTTAGAGGTGTCGGTTATAAATTTGTGGTTAACGATAATGAACAAAATTAAAAAATATATAAAAGACCTCAAATTAAAGTTTAAAAACGTTAAAACAAATAGTTTAAAAATAAACATTTGGCTTTTTTTAATTGCCTTTTCCATTTTTATTTTATGTTTTTTATGGCTCTTTCAAATTGTTTTTTTAAATAGTTATTATAAATCATATAAAACTGGAGAATTAGACAAAGCCGCAACAGAATTAAGAGAAAGCACCATCCTTGACAGCCAAACTATCGAAAACATTGCTCAAAAAAGAGATATATGTATTGAAATATATGGTACAGACACATATTTTTCAACCATTTCAAATAAAGGTTGTATGGAATTTGGTAACCGCAATTTTAAAGTAAAACAAGATTTTATTAAAAGTAATCTTTTAGAGCAGCACTATTCTTTAATCAATGAGAAATTTGAAAACGAAACATTAATTTACGCCTTAAAATTAGATCAAGAACTTTATGCCTTTATAAATGCTTCTCTAGAGCCACTAGATTCAACCATAACAATCCTAAGTAATCAGTTCATCATAACTTCAATTATTGTCCTAGTCTTATCATTAATAATTGGATATTTTATCTCAAGAAAGCTATCAAAGCCAATTATAAAAATCAGTGATGAGTCTAAAAAACTAGCCGATGGTAATTTCAGCGCTAATTTTAAAACGAAAAGCGATATATATGAAATAAATGAATTAGCTGACTCACTGAATTACGCTAAAGAAGAATTATCTAAAACTGAAAGCTTAAAACGTGATTTAATGGCCAATGTCTCCCATGATTTAAAAACCCCATTAACCATGATTAAAGCGTATGCCGAAATGGTCAGAGATATCACTTATAATAATAAAGAAAAAAGAGAAGAAAACTTAAATACAATTATTGAAGAAACAGATAGATTAACTTTATTAGTTAACGATATCTTAGATTTATCAGCCGCACAATCCGATAATCTAAACTTAAATATAGAAGAAATTGATTTAATCGAATTAATTAACGAAGTCATTAAAAGATTCAAAATCTTGTCAGAACAAGAAGATTATAAATTCATTTTTAATCATCCTGATAAAGTAATTATTTACGCCGATTATAAACGAATTTATCAAGTTATTTATAATTTAATGAATAATGCCATCAACTATACTGGTAACGATAAAAAAGTATACATTGATATTACCGAAGATAAACATAAATATACTGTTTCTATTAGAGATACTGGTAAAGGAATTAAACAAGAAGACTTAAAGCATATCTGGGATAAATATTACCACAACGAAAAAAAACACAAGAGAAATAACTTCGGTACCGGTTTAGGATTATCTATTGTTAAAAACATTTTACAAATGCATAATTATAAATATGGTGTTACAAGTTCTGATAAAGGCTCAACATTTTATTTTGAAATTGAAAAAGATAATTAATTTCTATGTTAATTATCTTTATTTTGTGGTAAAATTATAATAGGTTGAAAATAACCAAAGAATAATAGGGGAGGATTTAAATGGAAGAATTATCTGGTTTTTTGTATTTCTTTATTGCTGTATTACTTATTATATTAATCATTTGTTATGCCGCTTTAGCTATCTTTTTAAATAATTTTAACAAAAAAGTATACGGCGAACCTAGTATTATGGCATGGATACCTTTCGTCAACATATTCTTATTAGGAAAATTAACCTTCAATAGAGATGCAGGGTATGGCTTAGTCGCCTTATTTGTTCTATCTTGTACTCTTACTATGCAAATCGATAGAATGACTATCGTCTTCTCTTTACCAAGCGTACTTCAAATGATATTAGGTGCCGTTTTTGCCGGAGCTTTTGTCACAACTTTAATATTTGGAATTAGAAAATATGGTAGACTTAAAAATAATAATTCAAACAATAAAAACAAAGATACAAAAAGCACTAAAGAAGTAGAAGAAATTGCTAAAGCTAATGATGATTTCTTTAATAATTAAAACGTCAAATAAGACGTTTTATTTTTTATAAAAAAATATGTTATACTATTAATAGGTGATTTTATGGTATACCTATTATATGGAACAAAAGACTTTGAAATTGAAGAAGAAATAAAAAAATTAAGTAAAGGTATAGATGAGATGAATATTAGTAAATATGATTTAAATAATGATATGTTATCTTTAGCCTTAGAAGACGCTAAAACAATGTCCTTATTTGGTGATAAAAAACTAGTTATTGTCGATAATGCCAACATGTTTACCGGATCTACTTCTAAAGATAGCGAACTAATTGAAGAATATTTAAATCATATCAATGAAAATACTACTTTAGTCTTAATTGTTCATAATGATAAATTAGATACACGAAAAAAAATAACCAAACTCATTAAAAAAGTTGGTAAAGTTCAAGAATTTAATGATGAACTAGATACAACTAGTTTAGTTAGAAGATTATTTAAAGACTATAATATAGATTACAAAACAATTCAATTATTTATAGATAGAGTAGGTAATAACCCCCTAATTATTCAAAGTGAAATAAATAAAATAAAAATCTATAAAGATAACGATAAAAATATTACTGAAGAAGATATATTAAATTTAACGGCCAAATTAATCGAAATTGACATATTTAAACTAATTGACTACATTGTTAGGAAAAATAAAGAAAAAGCTTTAGAACTATACTACGAAATGCTTAAAATGAATGAGGAACCAATTAAAATAGTTGTCATCTTGGCCAATCAATTTCGCATAATGTATCAATCTAAAGAATTACTCAAAAAAGGTTATAGTGAAAAAGATATTGCTAGTACCCTTAAAATTCATCCATATCGAGTAAAACTGGCCATTCAAAATAGTCGTAATTATACCTCAGATATCTTACTTAAAAATCTAAATGCTTTAGCTGATATTGATATCGGTATAAAAACCGGTACTATCAATAAAGATTTAGCTCTAGAACTATTCATTCTAAAATAAAACATTTACGCTTTATTAATTCTATCGTAAATGTTTTTTAAATTCATCTCATATTTACTAGTTGTTTTAGGATTATAATATTTTCTTCCAACTAATTCATCAGGCAAATATTGTTGCTTCACATAACTACCTTTATAATTATGCGGATATTTATAATCCTTAGAATTAGTTTTAATATGATCAGGAACTTTACCTACATGTCCCATCTGAACATCATTTATCGCATTATCAAAAGCTACATGCGCACTATTCGACTTAGGCGATAATGCCATATCTATAACAATTTCTCCAAGTGGTATTCTAGCTTCTGGAAGGCCAACTCTCTCAGCTGCCTTAATTGCTGCCTCTAATCTTGGACCAATAGCTGGGTTTGCTAAACCGATATCTTCATAAGCAATAACAGAAAGTCTTCTAAAGATAATATCTAAATCTTCAGCCACTACAAGTCTTGCCAAATAATGTAAAGCCGCATTGACATCACTACCTCTAATCGACTTTTGTAAAGCACTAATTACATCATAATATCCATCGTCATTCTTATCGATATATAAACTAGGTTTATTATTTATTTTCTTAACGTCTTCTAAATCTATTTTAAAATTATCAGAAGCATAATAAGCCACTTCTAACAAATTATAAGCATATCTTAAATCTCCGCCAGATAACCTTGCAATATAGCTAATAGCTTCCTCACTAATATCTATTTTATCTAAATATTTAACCGCTTTATTTAAAGCCTCTTTAATATCATCATCGCTAAGCAATTTAACTTCAAATAACTGACATCTACTTCTGATTGCCGGATTAATCGAATGATAAGGATTTGCTGTTGTAAGCCCAATTAAAGTAATTAAACCGTTTTCTAAATAAGGAAGTAGTAAATCCTGTTTATCCTTATTTAAACGGTGTATTTCATCCATTATAAGGACAATTCCACCATTTGCCTTAGCTTTACTAATTACTTCATCTAAGTCTTTTTTACTATTAATAACCGCATTTAAAAATTCAT
The DNA here is from genome assembly GCA_000432855.1 of Firmicutes bacterium CAG:822. GTDB lineage: Bacteria > Bacillota_I > Bacilli_A > RF39 > UBA660 > Coprosoma. The sequence goes on along the minus strand of HF990829.1, from coordinate 7,472 downwards.
ATTTTAAATCAAGCTCATTAATAATCGTATAAGCTAAAGTTGTTTTACCCGTACCACAAGGACCATATAAAATCATCGAAAAAATCTTACCATGTTTCACTAAATTATATAAAATCTGCCCTTCGCCAATTAAATGTTTTTGACCTACAACATCTTCTAATTTATTTGGTCTTAAAGTATCCGCAAGTGGTCGCATATTATCACCGCCAATATATATTATATCATGTATATTTCTTTTTTTTTTACTCATTTTTTGATAAAATTAAAGTAGGTGAGAAACATGAATGAAAAATTAATAACTGAATTTATCGATTACCTATTATTTGAAAAAAAATACAGTAAAAATACTATTGACTCATATAAACGTGACTTAAAAAAAGCTAATGTATTTCTTAAGAAAGATTTTATTAGACTAACTAAAAAAGACATCCAAAATTACATTCAAAGTCTTTCTAAATGCGAAAATTCATCTAGTGTATCACGTAATATTAGTACTCTTAAAAGTTTCTATAAATTCTTAGAATTAAATAAATACACAAACACGAATCCATTAACTACTATATCTAATCCTAAAGCTAGAAAAAGTCTTCCCAAAGTCTTATCCGAAGAAGAAGTCGACAAATTATTAGATATCAATTTAAAAACAGATTTTGATTATCGTAATAAAGCCATGTTGGAACTTATGTATAGTAGTGGTCTTAGAGTTAGTGAACTCATTAATCTAACTGTTAATGATATCGATTTAAAAAATGCCTATGTTAGAATATTTGGTAAAGGATCAAAAGAGAGAATTGTTCCCCTAAACGACTATGCAATCGAAGCTTTAAGTAATTACATTTTAAACCATCGTAAAAGTTTATTTAAACATGGAGAAAGTAATTATTTATTTTTAAATAATCATGGAAATAAAATGACCAGACAAGGTTTCTTTAAAATACTCCAAAAAATAGCCAAGGAAAAAGGTATAAAAAGCGAGCTGTCACCACATACCCTAAGACATTCTTTTGCTACTCATCTATTAAAACACGGCGCTGATCTAAGAAGTATTCAAGAATTATTAGGTCACAGCGATATTTCAACTACTCAAATATATACTCATATTACCAGTGAAAGATTGCAAAAAAATTATGAAGAATTTCATCCCCATGGTAAATAATTAAACAAATCATGTTATAATATTAAGGCGAGGTGTTTATATGACAAAATTTATTTTATTAAGACACGGCGAACCAACATATGATGAAGTTGTAAAATTAGGTTTTAAAGGTACTGGTTTAGCTTTAGCGCCCTTAACACAAAAAGGTATTAGTGATGTTCAAGAAACTGCTAAAAATAAAATATTTGAAAATAGTGATATTTTAATATCATCACCTTATACTAGAACTATGCAAACAGCCAGTATTATTGCTAAAAGACACAATTTAGATATAAATGTTGAACCATTATTACATGAATGGATTCCTGACCTATCTAACAACTATAACACTGAAGAAGAATTTTTAGAATTAATCAGAACTGCTAAATGTGATTGGGAATTAAAGAAACGAAACCACAATCATATATGTAGTTTTAAAACAGAAGCCTTAGATCATGTTCAAGAAAGAGCTATTGAAGCTTTATCTAAATATTTAGATTATAATAAAGTTATTGTTGTATCTCACGGACTATTAATAAGTACGTTATTTAAAGAAAAAGTAAGACTACAAACTGCTGGATTTATAATGGTTACCGATAGTGAAATAAACGAAAATCTCAAACAAATAGGAATGGGGAAAACATTATGCAAGAAATAATATTAGATACAATATTTGACTGTCTAAAAATATTACCTTTCTTATTTATTGCTTTTTTAATAATAGAATTTTTTGAACACAAACTATCACATAAAAGCGAAAACACTATTAAAAAAGCTGGTAAATTTGGACCTTTAATCGGTAGTATTCTTGGAGCTTTACCACAATGTGGTTTCTCAGTTTTAGCCACAAACCTTTATATAACGAGAATCATTAGTCTAGGAACATTAATTGCTATATATTTATCAACTAGTGATGAAATGCTTCCAATATTAATTGCCGAAAACGCCCCATTAAATAGTATATTACTATTAGTAGCTATAAAAATAATTATTGGTCTTGTCTGTGGTTTTATTATCGATTTAATTATTAAAAAAGAAGAACCAAAAGAACATTTTGAAATATGTGAGCACGACCACTGTGACTGTGAACATGGTATAATCATACCAGCTATAAAACACACATTAAAAACCTTAATATTTATATTTATAATTACCTTTATATTAAATGCCGCTTTCCATTATATTGGAGAAGATAATATTAAACACATCTTTGATAAAACAAATTTCTTTACACCATTTATTGCTGGCTTAATAGGTTTAATCCCAAATTGTGGATCAAGTATAATCTTAACCGAATTATATATAGCCGAAATTTTACCACTTTCTTCCGCTTTAGCCGGACTTTTAGCTAATAGTGGTGTAGCACTCCTAGTTTTATTTAAATCAAACCCAGACATCAAAGAAAACTTAAAAATAATAGGTATTCTATATTTCATAAGTGTAATTACCGGATTACTTTTAAAAATATTTGGTGTTTAAAGTATGATAAATTCATACTTTTTTTCATACATTTAAAATAGGTGAGGAGTAATGAGAGAAATATTACCTTTTTTATTATGCTTAATTGCTGGATTATCAACTTTATTGGGATCATTATTTATCTTTATTAAAGGAAACAAAAACAATATAATCAAATGTGCTTTAGCTTTTGCATCAGGAGTAATGCTTAGTGTGTCTGTTTTTGATTTAATCCCTGAAAGCTTAACTATGTTTCAAAGTACGAATAAAAATTCTATATTTTTTAGTATCATGACCTTCATAACAATCGGTCTAATCATACCTTTGTTTATTGATAAAGTATTACCGGCCAAACTAGATCAAAATAGTAAATTATATAAGCTAGGTATCTTTACCATGATAGCCATCATTATACATAACATTCCTGAAGGTATTGCAACCTATATCTCATCTGAAACAAACATTAAATTAGGTATATCCATTACCATAGCCATCGCCATGCATAATATTCCCGAAGGAATAAGTATTGCTATGCCTGTATATTATGCGACTAAAAATAAGAAAAAAGCGATTGGCTTAACATTTATATCAGGTATGTCTGAACCATTAGGAGCCGTACTAGCATTTCTTTTTCTAAAACCAATTATTAACAATACAATTATGGGTGCTTTATTTGCTATTATAGCTGGTATTATGACATATATTTCTATAATTGAATTACTTCCAACCGCTTTACAATATAAAGAAAAAAAGAAAACTCTAATTAGTTTTCTAATTGGTATATTATTTATGTATGTAAACCATATGTTAAGCTATTAACCCTTATAAAATAAGGGTAGGGGAGTAGTTAATCATTATTAGTAGATATATTTAATTCTTTAATTATTCTATTCTTTACATACTCTTTTTCATTAGAGTATCTTGTATAAAATGTAATTAACTTAATACCCGCTTTATTACAAATATCACGAACTTTAATATCACGTTTTTTTCTATGATAATTATTATGTGATTCATCATTAAGCTCAATTAATAAAAGTAATTTGCTATAATCCGCATTAAAAATACCAAAATCAATATTCCTAAACAATTCATTATGAAATCTACTATCAGACACTTTATCAATAACCGAAGCTAAATTAACTTGAGGAACAATATTAACATGTAATTCATTTTCTAAATCAATAAATTTGCTTAAAAAGTTGTATTCATTATTAGATAAAAATCTTTTTGGAATATAATTAACTGTAGGGCCATCAATATTATTATCATCTGAAGTGTTATCCGAAGTAGAGTGTCCAAAACGGGAAATAATAGTATAAAAAACTAAAATCATCAAAGCAACAAAAATAATAGTATAAATTAATTCATAAAGCATATCCACACAAAACACACCCCTTAAAATTATTAAATAAAAGAGTAGTATTAATCAAAATTATAAATACTACTCAAATTTTCTTTTATATACAAGTTAACATAATATATATTATCGGATTTAATTATTTCTAGCTTTACGAGCTTGAATTTCATCTATTTTATATAGTATTTCGGCTACATTTTCATCATTGACCTCTGTATAACCAAGTTCTTTCATAGCTTGTACTTTGGCTGAATTAATCTCTAAAGTTCTACTCATTTTATCTTCTAATTTATGTTCTATTTGAGCCACAAAACGTTTATGAGTCTCAGCTATTCTAGCTTTGCTTGAAGTTCCTGCATGATATAAATTAAATGCTGAGAATAAAATACTTTCAAAAACAAATTGTTCTGTTTCATCATATACGAATTCATATGGTTTAGTATAACCACCAACCTTAGATACATAAGCCAAAATGTATTTAAGTTCTTTCATACCTTCCATAGACTGTAAATAATGATACAAATATAAAATAGAATTATATCCTTCTTCATCTTTTTCGTCCTCAAGACGTTCTTTTAATTCATCGACAATATTATGTAAAAGTTCTTTTCTTTTTTCATCTAAACCAGAGAAAATAACATTACTTTCACCAAGTTCACTTTTATTAGTGTTTTCAAACAGACTATTAATTCTAGTTTCTACGTCCATAATATAATCTGTATCAACTTTAATATTATCAAGTTCATCAGCAGATTTAATGCCAAGAATATTTAATAAAATAACTTTTTTATCCTTTGGCCATTTATTAATATCATCAAGTTCCAAATAATTATAAATCATTTGTCTAGAAACCCCTAAACACTTAGCTAACTTCACTTTAGAAATACCAAGTTCTCTTAATATGTCATTTAATCTTTCCATATGTCTGTAACCCTCCTACTATTAATTTTAGCAATCTCCCCTACTAAAGTCAAGCAAAATGTAAAATTATGTCAAAAAGAATATATGTTCTGGTTACTGTTTATATCTTAAAATAATAAAAAAACATTTATATTAAAAAGGAATTGAGGTATAAAATGCCGTATATATATATTATAGAGGATATTAATTATCCTATAATATGAAAGGAAGATGATTATGCAGAAAAAATTTTATACGGCAAAAATCGATGCAATGTTTAAAGCTATCTTTTGTAATCCTAAGAATACTAGTTTACTTAAAGGATTAATTGAAAAATGTTTAGGTGAAAAAATTGAGGTAATAGAAATAAAATCTCCAGAAGTAGTTAAGAAAAATATTTATGAAAAAGGGAAGGTCTTAGATGTTTTGGTGTATGCTGGTGGCAGATATATTAATATCGAAATTAATAGTAGCTATTATAACGGTGTACATAGAAAAAACAGTGCTTATATTTTTAATAAATATGCAGAAGCTTTAAAAGTTGGGGAAGATTATTTAAAAATGCCAGAATTTATTCAAATTGAATTTACAAATGAACTACCTAAAAATTATCCAATTTTAGGTAAATATGAATATATTGACGAAAAAACAAAAATAAAACGTGTAGACAATTTAATTACATATGAGTATAATATAAGTAAGATTAAAGAAGAAAGTAAAAAAGGAAACAGACTTTATGATTTTGTGGCAGCTTTAGATTTTAATTTAGAAGAAATAAAGAAATATTGTGGGGATGATGAGTATATGAAAAAATTTAGTGAAGAACTTAAAAGATTAAATGATGATATAGAATTTACTGAATTTTTATCAGCTGAAGAAGAGGCAAGAAAAACACAAAATACTTTGATTAGTGCTGCAAAATCAGAAGGTTTAGAACTTGGAATTAAGGAAGGTAAGAGACTCGGAATTAGCGAAGGCAAGAAACTTGGAATTGATGAAGGAAAAGCTCTTGGAATTAGTCAAGAAAAAACTGAAACAGCTAAAAATTTATTAAAATTACAAATGAAAATTTCAGATATAGCTAAAGTAACTGGATTATCAGAAAAAGAAATAAACGCTTTAAACACTGAAAAGTAGAATTAATTTCTACTTTTTTGTTTATTAGAAATTTGTTATGTATAGAATTATTATTTAATTAGGCTATGAATAGTAACAAGTTCTGTTTAAGTAATACACTATAATTATCTCCCCTACTTTATAATTCATTACGAAAAAGTTGTGAAACCAAAAAAATCTTAAGTAATAAAAAAGGTATTGTCACTTTAAGTAATACCTTTTATTCTGATGAAACGGCTTTCTTTAATTCTTTATAACTATCTCCAAGCAATCTATTATTATAATATTTTGAGTTTTTAGAAAGTTCATCGTCTAACTTATCTATTCCAATTTCTTCAGCTAAAGTTTGTCTTTCAGAAAATAAATTTGTCCCTAAACCAAGCCTATTTCCATCTATTTCAAAGCCGAGGGCAGCTAACGTAGTAGGATAATAATCAAAAGTAGTAAATTTTCTATTATTTGTGTTTTTTGATTCAATAGCCGAATTAATATATACATTATATACATTTCTATCATAATTATCACTATCAAACATACTTGATATATTAGCCTGCATAGATAAATGGTCACCAGTAATTACAATAGTTGTATCTTTATAAAAATCTTGATCTTGAATCCAGCTTATAAACTCCCCTATCATACTATCTGAACAGTTATAAGCATTTAAATATTTATAATCAAAAGGCGTATCGCAAAAATCCTCAACATATCCATCAGTAAAATGTGTATCAGTAGTAAGCATAGTAAAGTTAAATGTTTTATCTTCTTTAGCAATTTCTGTTAATTCATCTTTAGCAAAGTCAAATAACTTACCATCTTCATAGCCCCACCAAACATAATAATCACCATCGATATATCCTTTCTCTTTCGCATAACTATAATCTTTTATCTCATAATCACCATGATAAGTAAAATAATCCTTTCGGCCTCCAAAATTAGCATCCGAACCTATCATTAAATAATTTTTATAACCATTATCTTCTAATATTTCTCCAAGAGAATATACTCCAGGTAAAAACTCTCCATAACCAGAATACATATTTCCATCTATAGGCACTTTTAAAGGTACACCTGCACTAGAAGAAACCATAGCTGCAACTGTCCAAGTAGAGCCATAAAGAGCATTTCCGCCACCTAATTTATCATTCTGACTAAAATTAATATTATTTTTAGCTAATCTTTCTAAATTAGGAATTACTGATTCATTAAAATTACCTCCACTTTTATTTGAAAATAAAGAAGTTTCTAAAGATTCGACATATATGTATATTAAATTTCTCTTTTCTTTAGGTGCGGTTAATTTAATGTTTTTAGGATCAGTATAATATACTTCAAAAAATTGTGTTTTTCTATTTGGATTTAAATAATTTTCTAAATTAAACTCTACATAAACATATCTAACCGATAAAATTAAAAGTATAAAAGTAAATAATACTCTAATTATTTTGGAGATTGGATATATACTAAATTTAAAATTTTTATTTTTAATATTAATTACTAAAT
>HF990828.1 GCA_000432855.1 Firmicutes bacterium CAG:822 | reverse complement strand
GAGGTAAGCTAATGTCAAAATTTATTTTGGCATTTTGTTCTGCAAAAGTTTTGCAAATCAATTTGCAAAAATCAAAAAAATAAAAAGTTTTGCAAATGCACTTGCAAAACTTTAAAACTTTATACTTTTCAATTTAGCTTAACTAGTATAAAATTTTATCTAAAATATATGAACTTAATGAAATCCAAGTAATAAACATAATAGATTGGTTACTAAAAGAAGAATAATTCAAAAGCTGTTATAGAAATTAAACACTTTTTTCTTTTCTCTAAACATGAAACACCCTATAAATTTATATACTTAAATTGAAGGAGGTTTCATGGGAGAATTAATAAAGGAAAGAGTATATAAAGAAGCTTATTATATACTGAAAACTAAAAAGACATTAAGAGAACTTTCTAAAGTGTTTAATCTTTCCAAAAGTACCATTCATAAAGATTTAAAAGATCGTTTAAAATCTATTGATTTAACACTATACAAAGAAGTACAAGAAATTTTTCAAAATCATATTCAAACTCGCCATATCAAAGGCGGCGAATCTACGAAAAAAAAGTATCAAAAAAAAGCATTAGTCGTATTCAAAAGGGGTTAGGTATGATATAATATTCTAAGAAAAAGGGTGATAATATGTTTTCAAAAGATATAGGAATAGATTTAGGAACAGCTAATGTTCTTATTTATATTAAAGGACAAGGTATCGTTTTAAATGAACCAAGTGTTGTCGCAATCGATGAAGAAACTAAAAGACCAGTTGCTGTAGGAACAGCTGCTAAAGAAATGTTAGGACGTACACCAGGTCAAGTAAAAGCTATAAGACCAATGAAAGATGGGGTTATCGCTGACTTCGAAATAACGGAAATCATGTTAAATAACTTTATTAGAAAAGTTAATGGAAAAAGCTTCTTTGGTCGTCCAAGGATTTTAATTTGCTGTCCATCTAATATCACACAAGTAGAAAAGAATGCTATTAGAGAAGCTGCCGAAAAAACTGGTGCTCGTAAAGTGTATCTAGAAGAAGAACCAAAAGTTGCTGCTGTTGGAGCTGGTATGGAAATTAATAAACCAAGTGGTAATATGGTTATCGATATCGGCGGAGGTACCACTGATGTTGCCGTATTATCTTTAGGAGGTATTGTAACTTCTTCTTCAATAAAAATAGCTGGTAATGTTTTTGATAATGATATTATCAAATATATTAGAGAAAAATATAAATTACTTGTAGGAGATCGTACAGCTGAAGAAATTAAATTTCAAATTGGAACCGTTTTCCCTGGTTCAAGAAATGAAAAGATGGAAGTTAGAGGCCGTGATTTAGTTACTGGACTTCCTCATACTATAACTTTGACATCTGAAGAAGTTGAAGAAGCTTTAAGAGAAAGTGCTTATGTAATAGTTAATACTGCTAAATCAGTTCTAGAACAAACCCCACCAGAATTATCTGCTGATATTATTGATAAAGGCATTGTCATTACTGGTGGTGGAGCTTTATTAAATGGTATTGATGAGTTATTAAGTCACGAATTAAAAGTTCCAGTATTTGTTGCTGAAAGCCCACTAACATGTGTTGTTGAAGGAACAGGCGTATTACTTGAGAATATTCCATTATTAGAAAGTGGTTTAAATAAAAATTATTAGTCCATAATATAACTAGAAAGGTGGATTGTATGGAAAAAACACAAACACAAATTTTAAAAGAAAAATTATTTAGACCAAAAAAGAATGGTTGGGAAAGTTTAAAAGAAAATGAAAAAAAAGATATCTTTAGCTATGCTCAAGGATATATGGATTTTATAAACGAAGCTAAAACAGAAAGAGAATGCGTTAAAGCAATAACAGAAATACTAGATAAACATGGTTTTACAAATATCGAAAATACGGCTAATTTAAAAGCGGGTGACAAAGTATACTATATAAATAGATATAAGAATGTTTATGCAGCCGTCATTGGTTCAAATGATTTAAGTAATGGTTTTAATATTGTTGGAGCTCATATTGATAGTCCAAGGTTAGATTTAAAACCAAATCCATTATATGAAGATAACGAACTTGCTTTATTAAAAACACATTACTATGGTGGAATAAAAAAATACCAATGGGTTAATATACCACTTAGTATGCATGGTGTTATTATGAAAAAAAATAACGAGAAAATCGAAATTAATATTGGTGAAAAAGAAGGTGAACCTATTTTCACCATTGCTGACCTACTTCCTCACCTATCATCACAGCAAGAGAAGAAAAAATTAAACGAAGCTATTGCTGGTGAAGATTTAAATATTTTAGTTGGCAGTATTCCATTTGATACCGATGAAGATATAACTGACAAAGTAAAATTAAATATTTTAAATTTATTAAATCAAAAATATGGTATTGTGGAAAGAGATTTTGTCAGTAGTGAAATAGAATTTGTTCCAGCCATGAAAGCTAGTAGTTTAGGTTTTGATGAAAGTTTAGTTGCTGGTTATGGACAAGACGATAGAGTTTGTGCTTACACTAGCCTAACCGCTTTATTAGAAGTTAAAAACCCAACTAGAACAGCAATTTGTTTACTTGCTGATAAAGAAGAAATCGGTAGTATGGGTAACACAGGTATGTCATCAAGAGTCTTTGAATACTTCTTAAATGAATTATTAAATAAAACTATTGGAAATAAACCAGGATTATTAGATAGCTGTTTAAAATCATCTAGAGTTTTATCTGCTGATGTTACTGCTGGATATAATCCAAATTTCCCAAGCATTTATGAAAAAAACAACGAATCGTATATTGGTCATGGTATATCTGTAATTAAATATACTGGAAGTGCCTCTAAGGGTGGTGCTTCAGATGCCAATGCTGAATTTGTCGGTTACGTTAGAAACTTATTTGAAAAAAATGGTGTCGCTTATCAAAACAGCGAAATGGGTAAAATCGGAATTGGTGGCGGCGGAACAATCGCTTACATTTTAGCCGATAGAGGTTCTGATGTTATCGATTGTGGTGTGCCTGTTTTATCAATGCATTCACCATACGAAATAACTAGTAAATTTGATATTTATAATGCTTATAAAGCTTATGAAGTTTTTTATAAAGACGAGTAAATCGTCTTTTTCTGTGCTATAATATAAAAAAGGAGTTGTTTATATGACAATTACTAACATTATAGCTTTAATAGTAGCTATTATTACTTGTTTTTGGGGGTATAAATTAAATAAAGGATTAATTGCTATCTTTGGTTTAATCATCGGATTTGCTCTTGGAACCGAATATCTACCAAACTTTATTACTAATCAAACAATTGTCTATATCGTTTCAGCCGTAATTGGTATTGCTGTTGGTCTTATCTCTTATAATTTATATTTAGTAGGTATTTTCTTCTTATGTGCTATCGCTGTCTTCGTTCTCTGTGAAAACTTAGGTTTAGCCGAAAACCTTCAAACAATTATTGGTCTAGTTGCCGGAATAATTTCTGGAATCTTAGGGGTAAAATTCACAAGACCCATTATGATAATTGCTACTAGTTTGAGTGGTGCTTCTATTTTAACCGATACTGCATTTCAAATGTTAAACTTTCAAAATAATACCTTATCATTCGTCATATCTATAGTCTTAGCTATTTTAGGTATGGTATATCAGTTTAACCAAAAAGAATCAGATTAGCTTTATTATATAAAATATGGTAAAATATATTTGTTAGAGGTGAGTTTACGTGGGACAAAATGAAATTACGAGAATATTTCTCATGATTATTACAACATTTTTATTCGTAGCTATTTTAATCCCATTTATTAAAAAAATAGCTATCCATGTCGGGGCTTTAGATATACCAAACAAGAGAAAGGTTCATAGTAAACCTATGCCGAGATTAGGTGGCCTTGCTATTTTCTTAGGTTTCCTATTTGGTTATATGTTATTTGGTGAACCAAGTAGTACGATGAATTCGATTTTAATTGGTAGTTTTATAATTGTCTTAACCGGGGCAATCGATGATATAAAACCATTAAAAGCATCAGTTAAATTTGCTGCTCAATTAATGGCTGCCATTGTTGTAACATGTTATGGAAAATTATTAATTCAAGATATAACTGCTTTTGGATTTTATTTAGATTTAGGTATTTTTGCCTACCCTATTACTATTTTCTTTATTCTAGGTTGTCTTAACTGTATCAATTTAATCGATGGTTTAGATGGCCTAGCTGCTGGTATTAGTTCAATCTATTTTGCTACTATTGGTATCATCGCAATCATTATGGGTAAAACTGGATTAGACTTTGTCCTAACCTTTATTATGTTAGGTTCAGTTTTAGGTTTTTTAGTTCATAACTTTTATCCAGCTAGTATATTTGCTGGGGATTCTGGTTCCCTATTCATGGGATTTATGATTGCCGTTATAGCATTATTAGGATTTAAGAGTGTTACCTTAACCTCATTAATCATTCCATTACTTATTTTAGCTATTCCAATACTAGATACTGTTTTTGCCATTATCAGAAGGCTATTAAAAGGTGAGAAAATTTCTAAACCGGATAAATCACACTTACACCATCAATTATTAAATAAAAATTTCTCACATCGTACAACTGTCTTAATTATATATGCTATTGATATTTTATTTGCTGCCGCTTCTATCATCTATGCTCTTCACGATCAGAAGCTTGGTTATATCATATACGCTATATTAACAATTATCGTTGTCATCTTTGTCTTAAAAACGGACATTATTGTCGACAAAGCAACCTTACACAAAAAACATCATAAAGAAAAATAATTATCGTTCGCATAATTATTTTTTTTACGCTCATAATATAAATGGTGATTTTATGGCAAAGGAAATGATGGAAATATTAGATGTAATTTTAAGGTGTTTAGTTTCTTTGGTTACTCTCTTCTTTGTTACTAAAATGATTGGGAAAAAACAAGTATCGCAATTTAGTTTATTCGACTACGTTATTGGCATTTCCATTGGAAACTTTGCCGCTGAAATGGCCATAAATTTAGATTCCGAATACTTACACGGAACTGTCGCGGTCATCGTTTTTGGCGTCGTTGCTTACTTCGTTTCAATCATTACTCTCAAAAATTTAAAAGCCCGAAAGTTTTTTATCGGCGACCCTACTATTATAATTGAAGATGGAAAAATCCTATACAAAAATTTAAAACGCGCCAAATTCGATGTCAACGATTTATTAGAAGAATGCCGTATTAATGGTTACTTTGATATATCTGAAATCGACTATGCCCTAATGGAAGCCAATGGTAAAATTAGTTTTTTACCTAAGACAGAATATCAACAACCTACTAATAAAGATATGAATATAAAAAAGGAAAAAGCCAGCTTGTGCGCTAATCTAATTATCGATGGACAAGTCATTCATGAATCTTTGAGAATCATGCATAAAGATGAAGATTGGCTTATGCATGAACTAAAAGTCAAAGGATACAAAATAGAAGATGTCATTTTAGCCACTTTAGATTTGTCAGAAAACTTCAAAGTTTACGGAAAAAACGTCAATTCGCAAAGTTATGATATTTTAAACTAGTAATATATTACTTAGGGTGCTATAATGATTTAGGTGATAAACATGAGACATTTTTGCGCATCGACATATGTCATTAACCCAGAAAATAAAAAAGTATTACTGGTAAAACATAAAGATTTTAATAAATGGCTTCAACCTGGTGGTCACATCGAAGATAATGAAACTCCAGAAGAGGCAGCTGTTAGAGAAGTTTATGAAGAAACAGGGATTAAAACTACTTTAATCGGCGAACACTTTCCAAGAGAAGATGATTTAATTAGACCACTTGGTATTCAGTGTAATCGTAAGGAAAATGGCGATAGAATGATAGATATCCTTTATGTTGGTAAACCTAATAACCCAGATGCACCTTTAAAATTAAATGATGAAAGTGCCGATATTGGATGGTTTACTAGACATGACTTAGAAGAAATGCCAGTTTTTCCTGATGTTAAAATTACTGTTGATTATATTTTTAGAAATTATTTTGGTGGAATTGATGATTAAAGTAGTAAAAGTAAAAGACCAAACAGCTTTGGATAAATTTTATCAAAAGCTGTTTTTTTATAAAAGAATTTGGTTTAAAAAAACAAACTTCATTTTAGACAGTAATTTTGAAGAATTAAAGCCTATCGTTAAAGCTTTGAATATTAAAAATAGAAAGCAAAGGATAACTTATATATATGATACAGCTTGTCAGCAAATAGATGATCATTATCAAAACAAAAACATATGTGGTTTTAAAAATAATAAATGCTATGTCCAGCAAAAACTTAAAAACGGAACCATTAATGGATGCTGTAGAATGTGCATGTATCAAAGTCTAAAAGGTTGTACAACTAAAAATCTCACTTGTAAAATATTTACCTGTTCAGAAGTCGAAAAAAGATGTCAGGTTATCAAATTCGATGATTTAAAAATACTAAACCTTTTATCATATAGAAACAAAATGATCTTAAAATCCGATTACTTTTCTAAAAGAGAAGATGTTATCAATGATTTATATTATGGTAGCTTTCTACTAGGACTATTAGAATCGTCGTCAGAATGATCAGTACATTTTATATATTAAAGCGCAAATAATTAACTGCGTTTTTTGTATACTAGGAATTTGCTTTGTAAAAGGTAAAAGTTTGCAAAAAGTT
>HF990827.1 GCA_000432855.1 Firmicutes bacterium CAG:822 | reverse complement strand
CCGTGAGGTAAGCTAATGTCAAAATTTATTTTGGCATTTTGTTCCACTTTTGTTCAAAATAATTCTTGCTAGAAAGTTATTAATAATGTATATTAATAATAGGAGGTAAGGGTATGAAAAAAGAGGGGCTAAAAAAAGAAGTTAAAAATTATGAGAGAAATGTGACAATTATTTTGGTAGCTTTGACAGTAATTAGTTTGATTATTAATGTACTTGTGTATACTACTGGAATATATAGTGATGATACTTTTTATAATACAGAGGCGATAAGAAATGTAGTAAATAGTGGTTGGTTTATGACAATTCTTTGGGTTGATAATATTGCTATTTATGTGACCAATTTATTCTATTTTGCGGGCATTATTGATTCTAAACGCGATATGCTTGTTAAAATTTCTTTCGGTATTTTTTCAATTCTTTCGACGGTATTAATTAATGTACAAATTGTGAATTTGGTTGCCGGTTTATTTGGAATAATATAGAATACTATTATGTTTTATAAATCAAGGTTAATTAATCTTGGTTTTTCTTTTGGTTTCATTGACTTTTATAGTAAAAAACAATATAATTTTAATAGTGAAAGGATGTTTTTATTATGTTACAAAAACCCAAGGGAACTTATGATATATATGGTGATAGAGCTTTAGAACAACTTTATTTTAAAAAGTTAGTAGAAGCTTTAATGGATAAATATAATGCGAAGTATTTTGAAACTCCGATATTCGAAAGTAGTGAACTTTTTCATAGAGGAGTGGGAGAAACTACTGATATAGTAAGTAAAGAAACATATGATTTTAAAGATAGAGGAGATAGAAATCTAACACTTCGTCCAGAAGGAACGGCCGGTATTGTTAGATGTTTTATTGAAAACAAATTATATGCGGAAAATTTACCTTTGAAAGCTTGGTATTTAGGTCCGATGTTTAGATATGAAAGACCACAAGCTGGTAGATATAGAGAGTTTTATCAATTTGGTTTTGAGGCTTTTGGTAGTGCGGATCCAATGATGGATGCGGAAGTTATTGGAATTGCCTGTAATTTATTTAAAATTTTAGGTTTAAAAGGCGTAAGTGTTAATATCAATACTTTAGGTGATAAAGAGTCTAGAGAAAATTATAGACAGGCGTTGCTTGATTATTTCAAACCTTATTTAAATGACTTATGTGAAGATTGTCAAAGAAGATATGAGAAAAATCCTTTACGTATTTTAGATTGTAAGGTCGATGGTGATAAAGATATTATGAAAAGTGCTCCTAAGATGACTGATTATTTAAATGAAGATAGTAAAGAACACTTTGAAAAGGTTCAAGAATATTTAGAAGCTATGGGTATTGATTATAAGGTCAATTCTAATATTGTTAGAGGATTAGATTACTATACTCATACAGTATTTGAAGTTGTAGCTGATATCGAAGGCTTTGGAGCTCAAAATGTTTTAGCTGGTGGTGGAAGATATGACCATTTAGTTGAAAACATTGGTGGTCCTAGTGTGCCTGGTGTTGGTTTTGCGGTTGGGCTTGAAAGATTATTCTTAGCTCTACAAGCTGAAAAAATAGATATTAGAGAAATTGTTTGTCCAGATGTTTATATTTTTAGTGCGGCTGATGAACAAAAATCTTATGTTTTAAGTGTGGCTAATGATTTAAGAATGAGCGGTTTTAATGTTGAAATTGATTATAATAGTCGTAACTTTAAAAGCAATTTTAAACAGGCTGATAAAACGAATGTTAAATATATTATTATTATTGGTGAAGAAGAAGTTAATAGTAAAATATTAACGGTTAAAAATAATGAAACAAAAGAAGAATATAAAGTTAAATTAGATGAGTTAATAGAATTTTTAGATGAAAAATTAGGTGAGGAAGATGAAAATTAATAATACTAGTATAAATGAAAAAAATGTCGGTGAAATTGTCACTCTATATGGCTGGGTTAATAAAAAAAGAGATTTAGGTGGACTTGTTTTTATCGATTTAAGAGATAGAAGTGGCATAATTCAATTAGTGGTTAATCCTGAAAGTGATGTATATGATTTAGCTAGTGATTTAAAAAATGAATATGTTATAAAAGTTACTGGTAAGGTGGTTTTAAGAAAAGAAGCTAATAAGAATTTGAAAACCGGTGAGATAGAAATTGAAGTTCAAGAATTAGAGGTTTTAAATAAGTCAGCTGAACTTCCTTTTGATTTGAATAATACAACAGCTTTAGAGGAAACTAGATTAAAATATCGTTATTTAGATTTAAGAAGAGATGAATTAAAGGATAAACTAATGATTAAGCACAAGGTGATGCAAAGTACGAGAAGTTATTTAAATTCTTTGGATTTTATGGAAATAGAAACCCCTATTTTATGTAAGTCAACGCCTGAAGGAGCTAGAGATTATTTAGTACCTTCTAGGGTAAATAAGGGATGTTTTTATGCATTACCACAGTCACCACAACTTTTTAAACAATTACTTATGATGAGTGGCATGGAAAGATATTATCAAATTGCGAGATGTTTTAGAGATGAAGATTTACGTGCGGATAGGCAACCAGAATTTACACAAATCGATATGGAAATGAGTTTTGTTAATGAAGATGATGTTATGAGCATTACTGAAGGACTACTTTATAATATTTTTAAAGAAGTTAAAGGAATAGAAATTAAATTACCAATCGATAGAATGACTTATGAAAAAGCTATGAATTTATATGGCTCAGATAAACCAGATTTAAGATTTGAGAATCCAATTTACGATATTACTGACAGTTTTAAGGAAAGTGATTTTAGTTTATTTAATAATATTATTAATGATGGTGGTATTATTAATGCTTTAGTATTTAATGCGGCTGATAAATATTCTAGAAAAGATATTGATAAATTAACTGAGTATGTAAAAACTTATGGGGCTAAAGCTTTGGCTTTCTTAAAATATAATGGTGAATTTACTGGTAGTATTGCGAAATTTGTAACACCAGAGATTAGTGATAGTTTAATTAATAAATTGAACTTGAAAGACAATGATTTAATTTTGATTATTGCTGGTGATAAAAAGATGGTCAAAACTTCTTTAGGAGCTTTGAGGTGTAAAGTTGCTAGAGATTTGGGTTTAATTAATCAAGATAAATATGCTTTTGTTTGGATAACTGATTTTCCAATGTTTGAATATAGCGAAGAAGAAGGCAGATATATTTCTTGTCATCATCCGTTTACTCAGCCACAAGATGTAAATACTTTAAGTGATAAGGAGCATGCTTTGGCTAGAGCTTATGATATTGTGTTAAATGGATATGAAGTTGGTGGTGGAAGTCTTAGAATTCACAATCCTGAGATGCAAGAAAGGGTTTTAAATGAACTTGGATTTACTAAGGAAGAAGCGGAGGCTAAGTTTGGATTTTTACTTAAAGCATTAACTTATGGTTGTCCGCCTCATGGTGGTTTAGCTTTAGGTTTAGAGAGACTTACAATGATATTATGTGGTACAGAGAATATCCGTGATGTTATTGCTTTTCCGAAAACAACAAGTGCTTCTTGTTTGATGACGGAGGCACCAAGTGAAGTTGCAATTAAACAATTGGAAGAGTTGCACATTAAACTTAGTGATTAACTTTAATAAAGGGGCTTTGATGTTTGGGGGATTCGCATGGAAGAATATTTACTTTACGAATTATTAAAAGAAAATTTGAGAATTCAAGATGAGCCTTTAAAAAAATTAATATGGGTTTTAGATAAAAATTTTAATTCTGATTATAATATGAAACAAAATATATTACTTATAGGTGAACGTGGTAGTGGTAAAACAACGATGCTTAGAGAAGTCGCCGAACTTATGGAGATACCGATGGGTGAGATATATAATATGTTTACTACTGGTGGTTTTAATGTTAATCTCTTTTATAATGGAGTGTCACAGATGATGAGAGATAGCAGTACTGGCAAAGGAATTTTATTACTTCATGATTTTCAAAATAGTTTTATTTATGGAACTAGTGATGTATTTAATGCGATGATTGCTTCCGGGGTTCTTGAACTTGGTGAAGATAGCTATTGGGATGTTTCTAATATTACTTTTATCGGTGAGATTGATATTACTAATGCCGAAGAGTTATTTCCAAAGGAACGTGACTTTTTGACGGATTGGCAGAATGGACAGTTTGCTTCACCAGTATTAAATGTGGTGCAAAGTCAGATTTCTAATGATAATATTATTATGGTAGATGAAGAAGGAAATAAAATACCTAATGTGGGGTTTGTTAGATTTGTAACAAATCAGATTAGAAATCGTTTTTTGTCTTCTTATTGTGCAGAGGCTTTTCAAAGAAAAATATTTATGAATGATATGGGAAGTAAAGAAATATATGAAGCTCTTTGTTCACCTCATTCGGCTTTGAATTTGTATAGAAATGATTTGGATGATGATTATATGCATTCTGATGCTTTTATTCAGAAAGTTGTATATCAAATTATGGAAAGTGGAGAAGGTCTTCATTATGTTACAACGGCAGTTGAAGATGTGCTTTCTCATGATGTAAAACAAAATAAAAAAGTACTAAAAAAAGGATCTTTATTAGGTTCACATAAAAAATAATTAATTTGTGGGGGATTTTTATGGAAGTAAGGAAGATTTATGAAGAATTAAATGAATTGCTTTGCAATCAAAATGATGCTTTAAAAGATTTAGTTTGGACAATTGCTCAAAATCAGAAATTAAGTAGGCCAAGAAATGTTTTATTAGTTGGAGAGCTAGGAAGTGGTAAATCGACAATGGTGGAGCTTACTGCTCAAAAAATGGAAATACCAATAGTAAGTATTTCCGGTTTATGTACGTCGAATGGATTTGAGCCCAAAGCGCTTTTTAATGCTTTTTCTAGACTTTTTGTCGAAAATGATAGAGAAGATTGCCATGGAATTGTCTTAATTGAAGATATGCGTGATTGTTTTATATATGGGGGATTTTCTGATTTAAGTTCTTTAATTACTTCTGGTACATTTTGTTTTAATAATAGTATATTTGATATTAGTAAGACGATGTTTGTTGGAGAAATTGATAACAACGAATTAGAGGATTGTTTTATTCCCAAACCTGTTTATACACTTGAAAATTTAGATGAGGCATTTTTACCAGAAAATTGTGATCGTGATGAGATAAAAAGAATAATTGAAGATTTAGTTACATTCGGTAATGAGATAGATTGTGCGCCTGATATATATAGTGATATTTATAGAGATGCTTTGAGAAATACATTTTTATCAATAGAATGTAGTAAGGCTTTTAGTAAGAAAATCTTTATGGAAAATATGCGGATGGAAGATATTAGAAGTGCCTTGACTTCACCTATTTCTGAATTGCAAATATATAAAGATGATTTATGTGAAGAATATATAACATCTCCACATTTTATTAATTCAGTAGCTGGTCATATTAGAGAAAGTATGGTTGGTCTTCACGATTTAGATGAAGCGGTTCAAGAGGTCGCTAGGTTTGATAACAGCAGAAAAATAAAAGTCTATAAAGAAAATTCTTTGATGAGATTATAATTTATGAATAGATGTCAAGAAATCGAAAGAAGTATTATTAAAAAATTCAGACCTACGCTTTGGCATCCTTTTGTTAAAGCTATTAACGATTATAAATTAATAGATGAAAATGATAAGATTGCCGTATGTATTAGTGGTGGTAAAGATTCATTTTTACTAGCTAAATGTTTAGAGGAATTACAAAAACATGGTAAGATTAAATTTGATTTAGAATATATTATTATGAATCCTGGTTACACCGATGAGGTTTTAGATAAAATTAAGAATAATTTAAAGTTATTAAATATAGATGCTCGTATATTTGAAAGTCCTATTTTTAAAGTGGTTAGTAAAGAGAAAAATCCTTGTTATTTATGTGCGAAAATGCGAAGAGGATATTTATATAATTATGCGAAGGAACTTGGATGTAATAAAATAGCTTTAGGACATCATTTTGATGATGTATTAGAAACTATTTTGATGAATTTAATATATAACGGAATGTATGCGGGAATGATGCCAAAACTTAAAAGTGATAATTTTGATGGTATGGAACTTATTAGACCTTTATATTTAGTTAGAGAAGACAGTATTTTAGACTGGGCAGGGTATAATCAATTATCGTTTATTGATTGTGCGTGCACGGTTACTAAAAAGAATATAGGTAAACGTAAAGAGATGAAAACACTTGTTAAAATGTTGAAGGAATATTATATTGATGCCGATAGAAATTTATTTAATTCTTTAAGTAATGTAAAATTAGATAAGGTTATAACATACTTTGAAGATAATGAAAAACATAATTTTTTGGATAAATATTAGCTATAACGATTAAGTTATAGTTTTTTTGTTTCTTGTTTGTTATAATTTTATTGAATAGGGAGGTTAAAATGAAAGAAGAATTGGAAATTTGTGTAAGGTCTTTAGTGCCTTTTAATGAACTTTATGATGATATGATTAAGAAAGGCTTTCACGAGCAGGAAAATTTTGTTCTAAATGATATTTATTTGGTTAATGATGATATGGAAGTATCTTTAGAAAATGAGAAAGCTATTTTTTCTAATTATGTTTTAATTAGAGAAACGGTTGGTAAAAGAAAAATGCTTGTTTTAAAGCATAAAGAAGTAAATGAAAATGGTGAGATAATAAAACAAGAGTCAGTTAAATGCCCAATTACTGATATTTATAAAGCTTATGATTTTATGAAAGCTATTGGTTATAAAAAACTATTTGAAATAAGTGATCATAATATTTTAATGAGTAATGGTAAAAATGAGATTTATATTCAAGATGTTAAAGGTATTGGAACTTATGTAGAGATGGAACAAAAGAATTTACTTTTAGAAAACAATAATGGTGATACAATTGATGAGATGAAAAATGTTTTGAAAGAATATGATTTAAAAATCGATACAAGTGATTATTTTGTTAGAAAAGCGTACGATACTTTAAAAGAAAATGTATGATTATGAAAAATAATGTGAAGTTTTGTAAAGGTGCTAGAAAAAAAGATATATATATGATATAATTTAATTGTCTAAAAGAAGAATACCGCTATGAAAAACCTACTAAGTATAACGATTGGGAATCTAATTCACTGGTGGTGTAGAATACTTTAATTTATTAAAGGATCCTAAAATCGGTGATGTGATGCCCACCTGGGAGATCAGGTTTTTAATTCGTTAAGGATTCTCTTTTGGACTTTGCTTATATAAAAAGTCCTTTGATTTTTTCAAAGGGCTTTTTGCTTTAAATTATTTTTGAATTAATTCTTTTATTTTTTCGGTATTTTTAAAGTTGGTTTTAGCTATTTCATTTAAAACATCAATACCATATTCTTTGACTAATTTAGCGCCGATTTCATCGACGATTGGTCCCGCACCTTTAGGTAGTGTTTGATTATATTTTTTAGAAAGTTTATCAAATTCTTTAATAAAGATATATCTACTGATGATAGCTGAGCAAGCAACAGATAAGCATTGATCTTCGGCTTTAGTAATAAAAGTTATATTTCTTTGAACATTAGGTACTTTTCTTAAGTAATTATAATAAACATATTTTTCAGCAAATTGATCGACAACAATATAGTCATAGTCTTTATATTGTTTTGTCATTTCTAGTAAGGCTTTATTATGTAAAATAGCTTTCATAGCATTCATGTTATATTCACTATGTCTTTGGTTATATTCTTTATTGCTTAAGGTCATGGTGTAATATGGAATTTTTTTGATGATTTGCGGGGTTATTTTTAAAATCTGTTCATCGGTCATTTTTTTAGAATCTTTAATGCCTAAACTTTCCAAGAAAGGTATATCTTCTTTAGTGACGTAAGATGCAGTAACGACAATAGGCCCAAAATAATCTCCAGTTCCAACTTCATCTGAGCCAATGGTATTGGCATAGTATACTTTAGAATTCTTTTTGGTTTCCTTTTTCTTTTCATTGCTAGCGACTTTCATATCGACATTTTTGTTAGGATTGAGATTTTTTTCCATTTGTGACCATAAATTAGCATCGATATCAGCACTTATACCTTGAAAGACGGCTTTACCTGATTGGTATAAGGTGACAACAGTATCGGCTTCATCAGCTTGGAAAACAGCATATGGTGGAGTTTTTAAACGTTTTTTATCCTCGAAATATTCATTCATTTTTTCCATGGTGTTGTCACTTACTTTTAATGTTATTGTTTTAACTGGTTCTTTTTTCATAATCTTCACCTGTAAATATTTTAACATATTTTACTTTTCATCACAATAAATGCTTTACTTTTTGTTTTTAGGTATAATATAATTAATGTATAAGGAGAGTGAATATGAATATTGTAGATATTTTAATTATTATTTTTATATTACTTGGAGCTTCAATTGGGTTTAAGCAAGGTTTTACTAAAAGTTTAGTTAGTTTTGTCGGTATTATTGTAGTAATAATCTTTGCTTATTTGCTTAAGAATCCAGTTAGTGAGTTCTTAATGAGTATTGGACCATTCTTTAATTTTGGTGGAATTATAAAAGGAGTAACAGTACTAAATATAGCTGTATATGAAATTATTGCGTTTATATTAGTTTTTACAATTTTGATGATTATTTTAAGAGTTTTACTTTTGGCTACAGGAGTATTAGAAACAATTTTGAAGTTTACAATTGTTTTAGGAATTCCATCTAAAATATTAGGCGCAGTTGTTGGAGCATTAAAAAATTATATCATTGTATTTTTTGTCTTATATTTACTTTCAATGCCGAACTTTGTGGATGTAGGTTTTGTTAAAGATTCTAATTTTCGTGAACCGATATTAAGAAATACACCACTTCTTTCAGGTATAGCAGATTCTTCACTTAAGGTTTTAGATGAGTTTAAAGGTTTGAGTGATAAATATACAAATACAGATGATAGTAATGAGTTTAATTTAGAAACTTTAGATTTATTCTTGAAATATAAGGTTGTTACTGTTGATACTGTTAAAAAACTTGACGATAGTGGTAAAATAAATATTGAAGGAATTGAAACTGTAATAGATAAGTATGAGGAGGAATAGTTATGGAGATAATTAAAGGTAATTCAGATAATTTTGATGAGATTACAAGTAAAGGAAATGTATTAGTAGATTTCTTTGCGACTTGGTGCGGTCCTTGTAAGATGCTTGCACCAGAACTTGAAGAGATTAGTGATAAGGTTCAAATTATGAAAGTGGATATTGATGAAAATTTGGAGCTTTGTAAAAGATTTGGTGTTATGAGTGTACCAACACTTGTATATTTTAAAAAGGATGGAACTTATACTACTCATGTTGGATATATGACTAGTGATGAAATTTTAGAATTTATTGGCAAATAAAAAAGTTATTAGGGTTTTTCCTTAATAGCTTTTTAGTTGTTTTTCATATTTAAGTTTATTTGTTTATCCATATTTATTTTGTGATATTTAACACCACATTTGTCAAATAAGGTACGTGATGCAATGTTGTTTTCACTATTTGCATATTTGTCATTTAGATATATAATTTCTTTAATGCCTGATTGAATGATAATTTTAGCACATTCATTACATGGAAATAGGTCAACATAGATTTTAGCGTTTTCTAAATCTTTTTTACTACCGCGATAGTTTAAAATGGCGTTTAATTCGGCATGGCAGACATAAGGATATTTGGTATTTAAATTTTCGCCTTCGCGACTCCATGGAAATTCATCATCATCAAAGCCGTTAGGGGCACCATTATAACCAATTGATAGGATGCGGTTGTCATCACTGACGATGCAAGCGCCAACTTGAGTTGATGGGTCTTTACTACGCATGGCACTAAGTTCAGTAATGGCCATAAAATATTCATCCCAAGTTAAATAATTTTCTCTTTTTTTAGTTTGCATATTTTTTCACCTCGCAAATTATTTTATCATATTTTCTTATGTTTTACCATTTTGAATAATGTAGTTTTTCTGATATAATATTTGTTGGTGATATAATGAAAAAACTTTTTGGAATTGCGTTTGCGACAACGTTACTTGATCAACTTATTAAAAATGGTCTTTTGTTTTTTATGAGTTATGGCGAATCAATAAATGTTATCAATGGTTTTTTCAATATTACTTTAATCGGTAATACTGGAGCGGCATTTAGTATTTTAAGTTCTAATACGCTTTTACTTATAATTATTTCGTTAGTTGTTTTAAATGTATTATATTTTTGCTTTATTAAAGGAAAAAAATTAAACGATTTTGAACAACTTTCGTTTGGTTTATTAATCGGAGGAATTTTAGGTAATTTAATAGATAGGGTTTTACGCATGCAGGTAATCGATTATCTTGACTTTAATTTCTTTGGATTTAATTTTCCAGTATTTAATTTAGCTGATATTGCAATAGTTATATCGATGATTTTAATTGCAATTCAAGTGATAAAAGGTGATAAAAATGGAGTATCAAGTAAATCAAAATGATATAAGATTAGATAACTTTTTAACTGAGGTTATGGAAGTTAGCCGTAGTCAAGTTACTAAGATGATTAAGGCTAAAGAGGTTTTAGTTAATGGTAAAAATGTTAAACCTGGTTTTATGCTTAAAGAAAATGATACAGTAATTGTGAATCATGTAGATGAAGATGGGGTAAAACCAGAAAAAATGGATTTAGATATTGTCTATGAAGATGACGATGTAATTGTGGTTAATAAAGCGAATGGGGTAGTAGTACATCCAGGAGCGGGAAATCACAGTGGGACATTAGTCAATGGCCTTTTATATCATACTAAGTTAAGTGATATAAATGGAGAGGTTAGACCGGGTATTGTGCACCGAATTGATGCTTATACGACGGGATTACTTATGATAGCTAAAAACAATAGAGCTCATGAAATTTTAGCTGAAGAGTTAGCTGAGAAAAAAACTTACCGTAAGTATGTAGCTTTGGTTTGGGGTGTAATTGAGAGTGATTCTGGTGAGATAGATGCTCCAATCGGCAGAAGTAAAAATGACCGTAAGAAAATGGCTATTAGAGCTGACGGTAAAGAAGCTATTACCCATTTTAAAGTTTTAAAAAGATATGAAAAAGCTACATTAATAGAACTTAGATTAGAGACTGGAAGAACTCATCAAATTAGAGTGCATATGAATTATATTGGTCATCCAGTAGTTAATGATCCAGTTTATGGAAATAGAAAATTATTCGATGATACAGGTCAGTGCTTGCACGCTAAGGAACTAGGATTTGTTCATCCAACGACAGGTGAGTATATGCAATTTGATAGTGAACTGCCTGAATGTTTTATTAATATTTTGAAGAAATTTGAGTAGGTGATAATATGAATGAGATAGTAATTGATAAAAAAGAAGAATTGGTTATGAAATTACTTCATTATTTCATTACGGAAAGAGGTTATAATCCAGTAATAATTCGTGGAGTTAAAGATGAAATATGGCTTGAAAATTTAGAAGATGATTATAAAATAGTTAGAATTGTTTCAGGTTATATTCATAACAATGAACAATTTAAGTTTGATATTGCGAAAACAAAAAGTTTGCTTAAGACAATTAAGAAAAAAACATTATCTTTTAAGATTAATGCATTAAGTATATTTGTCAATTTGGGTGATAATGTCGATATTTCAGAATTTGAAGATACTCCGAATATTAAGTTTGCGAATATTCATGAAGCTGATGATTTAAATAAATACCGTTTTGTTATCGATGCTTATCCTGATATTACTAAAGATATTGATTTTAAAGAAAAAGGCTTAGAATTGTTTATGAAAATCACTAGTGATATCAATAAGAAAAACGAAGGAGATGCCAAAATGAACGAAGATGTATTTACACCTAAAAAACCAATTGTTACTTATGCGTTAATTATTATTAATGTAATAGTATTTCTTTTGAGTTTATTTAATGAAAGTATTATTCAAATGTTTGCGGTAAATAGATTTTTTATCGCTGATTTAGGACAATATTATAGACTATTTACAGGAATATTCTTGCATGCTAATTTCTTACACTTAATTTTTAATATGTATGCTTTATATGTGATTGGTATGCAGCTTGAAAGTTTTCTCGGTAAAGGAAAGTATTTAGCTGTTTATTTGCTTTCCGGTTTAGGTGGCTCAATGCTTTCTATATTCTTTAGTAATGGATATAGTGTTGGGGCATCTGGAGCAATATTTGGTTTAATGGGGGCATTACTTTATTTTGGATATCATTATCGTGTTTATTTGGATAGTGTGGTTAAATCACAAATTATTCCTTTAATTATTCTGAACTTATTAATCGGATTTACATCTACTGGTATTGATAACTGGGCTCATATTGGTGGTTTAGTTGGAGGTATTTTAGCAACTATGGCGGTTGGAGTTAAATATAAATCAACTAAGTTTGAAATGATTAATGGGGCTATAATGTATTTGATATTTGTTGGATTTTTAGGATATATGGTATTTGTCCGTGGTATTTAAAAAAACAAGCGATTAGTGCTTGTTTCTTTTTGTATATGTTTTAGGTTTTTCATTAGTCTTTTCTTCGTTTTTTTCTTGGCTATCTAATTCATAGACCATAGCTTGATGGTTTTCTTTTGATAATATAAATTTTGGGGTAATTTCATTTTCATTTGTTTTTTCTTTTTCTTTGCTTTTGCTTAGTTCGTTTTCTATATCGTGATGATTTTCATTTGTTTTATCAATTTGATTTTTTTCTGTTTGTTTTTTATATTCATCAAAATATTGTTTAATGTTTATTCCTTGAAGAGGCATTGTTCCAATACTTAATGCTGTGCTTATGGTAAGTAATGTTTCGTTGGTAATGCCGGCTATGTTTAGATTTTGAATGGCAAGGGCTAGATAACCTAGAATAAGGGCAATAGATAGTGGCCAAATTTTTACTTTACCAAGTAAGTTACTTTTAGGTGAACCACCACTAGCTAATAATTTACCATTTATAAGGGCAATGCCTCCTTCTAGAACACCATTGATAGCAAAAATTGGGAGAATTGGTAATATACCGATTATTAGTATGATTGAAAATATTTTATCGGAAACAGCATCTAGCATAGCTCCTTCTTTAGTTTCTTCTTTGGCAATAACTCTAGCAGTTAATCCATCTAAAAAATCGGAAATAGCTAGAAATGTGACATTGCCAAATAGTAGTGGGAGCGGAGCTCCTGTATAGGCCATGATAGGTATACTAATGCCGCCAATAACTCTTGAGAAAGATAACCAGTTAGGAATTAAAGATAATTTATTGTCTGGTTTAAATAGGCCTTTTGCAAAGTTTTTTGCCGTCTTTTTTATTGCATCCATGAAATCCCTCCAACAGTTTATATATTTTAACACATTTTTTTATATAAGTAAATTGTTTTGAATGTGTCAAATATTGTCTAATTATAGATGGATTATCATATACATTCATCTTGATATTTGCTATAATATTATTAGAATAATTAGGAGGTCGCACAGTATGAAAAAAAGGTTTAAAGTATTATTTGTTATATTGTTTTTAATGGTTATTTTTATGCCGTTTTATAAAGCTGAAGCTGCATCTTCATATACTGTGGAGATGGTGGCTAATCAAAGTGGTAATAAGGTAATTGGAACATATAGTAGTTATAGTTCGGCTTTGAGTGCGATGAATAAACAAAATTCGACGGCTAGTAGTGTAGCAACTATTTATAGAGATGGTGTGCCTGTTGATAGTAAATATGCGATTTTTAAGTTTAAACCAGGTAAGACTTATTATTTATATACTTCAGCAACAGGTGGTGCTTATACTTATATTCATGGTTCATCTGGAACAGATGCGGCTTTATTAGGGTATAGTGATAATGGTAGAGTTAAAGTTATGATCAGTGGTTATACCGGCTGGACAGAAATTAATAATGGTATTGTAACTCCTATTTCTTTAATGGGTGTTAATGGCAACTCGATTTACGTTCCGGGCAGAGGAAATAAAATCAGAACTGAGCCTTCAACAGATGGAAAAGTTCTTGATACTATTTATAGCCCTATGACATTTACTTATACTGAAACACGTGAAAATCAAAATTATACTTGGTTTAAAATAAACTATGAAGGAAAAACAGCGTGGATTGCGAAGGGCGACAGTATGACAATATTACCTGCTGGTTCTTCTGAGCTAGGCACCTATTATAAAAATTATGGACCATCTGGTAATTTAATTCATCATTTTACTTATTATAATGGCTCAGGATATGGAGACACTTTTACTAATTTAGGTACCTCTCCTTCTTATTTAACAAAAGATATCAAATATTATAGTTTTGATGGTAATTATTTTTATTCAAGTTTAACTGATATGCTTGATGATTATAGAAGCGGTAAATATACAAAAAGCGTGAATGCAAATAGTCCTCATTATGCTTATTATTTATATTTGCCGAGCCGTTCTGTTACTAAGTATTCAGCGGATGATTTAGATAGAATTATTGTAAATAAAGGTTATAATGCATCTACTTCAAAAATGTATGGTACTGGTAAATATTTTAAAGAAGCTGAAGCTACTTATGGACAAAATGCTTTAATGATGTTTAGTACGGCTATGAATGAAAGTGCGAATGGTACTAGTAAGATAGCGATGGATAAGAATAATTTATTTGGTTATGGGGCTTCTGATAGTAATCCTTATGAAGGGGCTTATACTTATGCAAGTCCTAAAGATTCTATTATGGATTATGCAAAAAAAACTGTTGGTAGTTATTCTTTGGCCACTGGAACTTATTATTATGGTAGTCATTATGGTAATAAAGCTAGTGGGCGTAATGTTAAATATGCATCAGATCCGTATTGGGGAGAGAAACAAGCAAGTAATTCGTTTTTAAGTGATTTGGATTATGGGGGTAAAGATTTTAATTCTAGTACTATTGGTGTGGTCAAAAAGGACAGTAATGTTGGTAGACCATGGGTATTTGATAAGCCTGAAAGAACAGATGAGGCTTATGCTTATACTTTAAAGAATCCAAATAGTAATGAAAAGGTTAATGATTTGGCGGTTAATGTTATTGATAAGGTTGTAGGCTTAAATGGAGTTGAATTTTATAAAATTTATGCCGATTTATCTATTGATAATAACTTAGTTTATGGATATGTTCCTACTGAAGAAATATACGTTTCAAATAATCAACCAGTAATTACAGCGTCTGATAAAACCATTAAAGAAGGAGATACATTTAATCCATTAGATGGTGTTAGTGCATCTGACACTGAAAATGGTAATTTGACTAATAAAATTACATATGAAAGTAATGTAAATCCTAATGAAGAAGGTACATATAAAGTTACTTATACGGTTGTAGATAATAGTAATTTTCATGCTAGTAAAACAATTACTGTTAAGGTTATTTCAGCTGAAATGCCAATAATTAATGCTTATGATAGAGAAGTTAAACAGTTTGAAAAATTTGATTATATGGATGGTGTAAGTGCGAAAGCTTACGATGGAACTGATTTAACTGATGATATTACTTATAAAGGTACTGTAAATACTGATGTTGCAGATACTTATGAAGTTACTTACAAAGTAAAAGACTCTAAAGGTAAAGAAGCTAGTAAAACAATTAAGGTTACTGTTATTCCTAATGAAAAACCAGTTATAAATGTTTCAGATAAAGAGATATATTTAAATAGTGAATTTGATCCATTAGAAGGCGTTACAGCATATGATGCAGAAGATGGAGAAATTAAAGATATTGAATATAAAGGTGAAGTAAAAACTGATGAAGTAGGGGACTATAAAATAACTTATACAGTTACTGATAAAAATGGTCAAAAAACAGAAAAAACTATAACAGTAAAAGTTATTGTAAATCAGCTTCCAGTGATTAATGCTTATGATAAAACTATAACTATTAATACTGAATTTGATCCATTAGAAGGCGTTAGTGCATATGATACGGAAGATGGGTCTATAACTGATATTAGAGTAGTAAAAAATGATGTTAAAATTGATACTTTAGGTAAATATGAAGTAACATATGAAGTTACTGATTCATACGGTCAAACCGTTACTAAAACAATTACTATTACAGTTAGTGAAAAAGTATTAATAGAGAAAGAAGGAGGCTTTTATTTAGATTATTTGAAAGAAGTAGATGGAAATTTACAAATTAAAGGATACAATATTATTAAAAATATTAACAATGATTTAAATACTAATATAGAATATGAACTTATTTTAGTAAATCAAAATGATAATAAAGAATATTCACAAAAACTTGAAAGAATTACTGATAAAGATGAAATGACAATCCCTATTATTTCTGAAGATGGCTATGATTATACTTATTCTTGGTTTGTTGGTAATATTAATTTTAGTAGTGTTCCTGAAGGTAATTATACGGTTTATTTAAAATCTACTAATAGTGATTATTATTCTAAATCTTTAGTTAAAAATATTTTCTTAAATGAACAAGTTTCACAATATAATTCTAAGGGTAAATATGTAACTATTACAAATGATTATATGAGTGTTGATATTCCAGTTAATTTTACCGTAAGAGATAGCGAACTTGCTAAAAAAGAAACTTCAGCTGATACTAATCAGTTTAGTTATATTGAAAAAGTAGAATTGAATGATAAATATCTACATTTAAAGGGCGCTTCTTATTCAGTTGATATGAATATGAATAAAGATGCTAAGATATCAAGAAAGATTATTTTTGAAAATCAAGATAGCTTTGATAAATATACTTTTGATTTAGGTTATATAAATAATGGTACTTTCACGATAGAATTGGTTGCACCTGATAAATTTGGTATTTCTAAACCTTTAGCTTGGTATGATAGCAATATTGATATTTCTGCTTTACCAAAAGGTAAATATGCTATTTATATTACTAACGAATCTAATATAGCTGATTATGGTGAGCTTAGTGATGTTTTACTATTTACAAGTTTTGATAAAGCTAATGGATCAATAAATGGTAAAAAATATAGATTATATTTAAATGATAAACTTCGTTATAGAGTAGAACTAACTATTGAATAAGTATTGACCTGATTAACTTAATGTGATAGAATTGTTATAGAAAAAAGAGAGATTCCATAAAATGCAGAAGCTGCGTGCTTGTGCCTGGGCTCTCTTTTTTCTTATGCGATAATCCATATTAATTCATTTTCTATTGTTTCAGCTGTTTCAGCTATGAAACTATTATAGTCATAATGATTATAGTCTTGCAAGTCATAATTCCAAATATCTATATTATCTATTAATTCTTTTACTAATATGTTGTTTTTAAAATAGTTAAATGTGAATATTTGTACTGATATTACGTATAATGTTTTTGAATTTATGCTTTCTTTTACAGTAATTAGTGCTTTATAACATTTATTATTCATTTTTAATGGTGCTACAAAATGATGGTATCCTATTTCACTTTGATTATTTGTTTTTTGTTTCATTGGTTTTAAAGTATCAATATATATTGCATTTTCAAATAAATCTTTTAAATAACAAGAAGCATTTAAATTATCAATGTATCTTGAGTTAAAGACTTTAAAATTTGTTTTTGGGTGAATTATTTTATTTATTGTTTTATTAGTAATTTTAGCTGTATAGCCTGTTGCTTTATTTATTATTAAGCCTTTGTTATCATATAAACTGTTTTTAGCTTTCTTTATTAATAATTTTATATCTTTATATGTTTTTACATTAATATAATCTTTAGATTTTATAAATTTTATTTTATCATTTATATCTATGTATTTATTTCTTATAAGCATTTTTATCATCTCCAATACTTGTTTTAAATATATCATAGATATTTTTGCTTGTAAATGTTTTTCACAAACATTTGTTTTACTTTTTTAAAAAATTAAAAGGAATAATTTTTATTTGATTATTCCTTTATTTTTACTGTAACTTTATTACAAGAGTTTACTGTTATTCCTTGTAGTTCACTCATATTTAATATTTGTCCACTTTTTCCGTTATTTGCAGGACCAATATTGCAATCAATAAATTTACTATATTTTGATTTGATATTTGAACATGTTTTGTCTGGGTCTCCAATGCTTACCCAGTCTGGAGAGATATTTAAAACTGTTGTTTCACAAGTTGGACTAGAAGGAGTTGTTGGTCTACTTGTATTTCCACTCGTTGAACTAGAATTATTTGAAGAACTACTAGATGGTCTAGAAGAATTAGAGTTTGATGTTTTATTTGAATTACTTGTTTTTTTATTTGTAGATATAGTTATAACAATAGTGTTTCCTTTGGGAATTTGTGTTCCTTCAGCAATACTTTGATTAATTACTTTACCAGAAGATTTAGTAGAGTATTCCTCTTTAAAGGTACATTTGATACCTAGTTTGTCGCATTCATTTTGCGCTTCTTTTTTAGTCATTCCATTAAAGTTTGGAATGGTTACAGCTTTTCCTTTTGAAACATATACTATAATAGTATCTTCTAAGTTGATATTTTTTCCTTCTTCTATAGAGGTTTTAATTATTTTATCTTTTTCTATTTTCTCATTGAATTCTTCTTTAATTTCATATTTTATTCCATTAGTATCAGCCCATGATTTGAAATCATTAATATTATCGAATTTTTTCATGACAAGTGGGCCTTTAGAGAAAGTAACATCAACGGTAGTTCCTTCTTCAATAATATCTCCCTTTTTATAATTACTTTCAATTACTCTTCCTGATTTTATTTTACTGTCATATTTATCTTTATAATTTATTTGCAAATTATTTTCAACCATCCATTTAGTAACGTAAGACATAGTTTTATTTTTTAAATCAGGTACTTTTATTTCTTTACCTTTAGAAATAGTTAAAGTAACCATTTCATCTGGTTTAACAGTTGTTTTCTGTTTAGGATTACTGTTTATTACATGTCCTTTTTCTATAGTGTCTGAAAATTCATATTTTAACTCATATAAAATACCATTTCTTCCTAAATATACTTCAGCATTTAATAAACTTTCATTTTTTAAATCTTTTAATTTAATAGGGGATAAGGCATCTTTATTACCTAATGATACTGTAAAAATAATTGGTTCATTTCTTTTAATTGTTCCAGTTTTACTTTGAGAAATTACAGTATCTTTTTTAATACTTTCATTTTCTTCAAAGTTGATAGTTATTTCACTTAAAAAGTTATTTTCTATAAATTTTAATACATCATCGACATTCCAACCAGTCATGTCAGCTAAGATAACATTTTTATTATAATCTGGTCCATTTGAAACAACAAATTCTACTTTATTTATATTTTTTGTTAGTGTTTCTGGTTTTTTGCTTTGACTTATAACACTGTATTTTTTAGTAGTGTCACTATATTCAAAATTTTGATCAGTTTTAACATTATTTTCTTCAGTCCAGTTTATAGCTTTAGTTAAATTTTCACTTTCAAAATCTGGTAAAAAACTTTGAGTTGGAAGATTAATTACATTTGTCATATATAATCCATTAAAAGCTATTGTTCCTAATACTAATAGTGCAGTTACGGTAGTAGGAACTGATTTGTTTTTGAAAAATGATTTTTTAAAACTTATTAAGAAACATGTCATAATAATCATTATTAAAAAAGCATTTATAATTTGATATACTTGATCAATACGGTTAGTAGAATCTAAAATTAGAAAAATAGATAAAGCAATGGCAGATACGTATGTTAGAGATAAGAATGTGTTTGCTAGTTTAGGTTTTTTAATTTCTTTATTATCTTCTATTTTTTGCTTTTTAGGTTTTCTATAAATGTTTTCTTTTTCATCATCAAATATAATACTTTTTAATTCTTTTCTTTTGGTTTCTAATTCTTTTTCTTTTTCAGTTTGTTTTTGTTTTAACTCTTCTTCAAATTTTTTTCTTTCAGTTCTTGATTTATAAGATGTATTATTTGTGTTATTATTTTCCATATTATCACCTATAATAATTATACATTATTTAGATAATTATTGGTATATTTCATATTTTATTTAACTTATACTTTACAAGATTTTACTTGTTTTATGTATTTAAAATATTTAATTTAAATTTTTGAATATTATTTATAGTGATTAAGATTGATATGTATTAAGTTATATGATAAAATTTATAGAAAAAAGAGAGATTCCATAAAATATGGAAGCTATATGCTTGCGTATGGGCTCTCTTTTTTTTAATTTTTTATTTTATTTTATGATATTTTAGTACAAATATATGAAAAATATGTTTAAATTTTCTAAAGTGTGGAAAATTTATTTTTTTTTTGTTATACTTATTTTGGAAAAGGTGTGAAGTTTTAATGAAAAAGATTTCTTTAGTTGTTCCTTGTTATAATGAGGAAGAAGTAATTAAAATTTTTTATGATGAAATACAGAAAATAAAAAAAGATTTTGAAGAAGTTTTTTTTGAAATTATTTTTGTTAATGATGGTTCTAAGGATAAAACGTTAGATTTAATGAGAGAACTTTCTAAAAATGATGATGTAAGATATGTTTCATTTTCAAGAAATTTTGGTAAGGAAGCTGCAATGTATGCAGGATTAGAAGCATCTACTGGGGATTATGTAGCTATAATGGATGCTGATTTACAAGATCCTCCAGCTTTATTAAAAAAAATGTATGAAATTTTAGAATCTAAAGAATATGATAGTGTGGCAACAAGAAGAGTTACAAGAAAAGGAGAACCTATAATTAGAAGCTTTTTTGCTAGACTTTACTATAAAATTATTAATAAAATTTCTAAAACAGAAATTGTCGATGGAGCTAGAGATTATAGACTTATGACAAGAAAAATGGTCAATGCTGTTTTGAAAGTAAAAGAATATAATAGATTTTCTAAAGGCATTTTTTCTTGGGTTGGTTTTAGGACAAAGTGGCTTGAGTATGAAAATGTTGAAAGGGTAGCTGGAGAGACTAAATGGTCTTTTTGGAAATTATTTTTATACTCATTAGAAAGCATTGTAGCTTTTTCTACTGTGCCTCTTTCAATTGCATCTGTTATGGGAATATTATTTTGTTTTGTGGCCTTTATTATAATTATTTTTATTGTTGTAAGAACTTTAATGTTTGGCGATCCGACAAGTGGCTGGCCTAGTATGGTCTGTATTATGTTTTTTATAGGTGGAGTTCAGCTTTTATGTTTAGGTGTTATAGGACAATATTTATCGAAGGCATATTTAGAGGTAAAAAAAAGGCCAATTTATATTATTCAGGAAACTGAAAAAGATAAGATTAATTAATTTTTTAAAACTATTAACACAATTGATACTCTTTATCAATTGTGTTATAATTTTTACAGTGTATTTTAAGATTGAGGTGATGTTATGCGAACAAAAAAGTCTATTATTAATGCGGTTGTTGCAACTTTAGCAAGTGCTGTGGGAATGGTTTTAGGCTTTGTTACTCAAAAAGTATTTTTGGAATGTTTAGGTCTTGAATATTCAGGAGCTAATGGACTTTTTACTAATATAATGTCAATGCTTTGCATTGTCGAGCTTGGTATTGGTAGTGCAATTGTTTATAATTTGTATAAGCCGATTGCTGAAAATAATAAAGAAAAAATTATATCTTTGATGTATTTTTATAGAAAATGTTATCGTATTTTAGCGGCAATTATTTTTGGACTTGGACTTATACTTCTTCCATTTGTACCATTTTTTGTAGGTGAAAATTCAATTCAAGAAAGTATGTATTTACTTTATTTTCTGGCACTCATTGATACGGTATTTTCTTATTTACTTTCTTACAAGCGTTCTATTTTAATGGCAAATCAAGAAAATTACATAGTAAATCTTGTTCATATGGGTTATTTGATTTTTATGAATTTATTTGAAATTGGCTTGCTTTATATGACTAAAAATTACATTTTATATTTAGTTTCTAGAATTATATTTAGAATTGCCGAAAACTTAGTAATTACTTTGATTGCTAATAAAAAATATCCATATATTAATGCTAAGCACTATGAAAAATTAAGTAAAGATATTCAAAATGATATATTTACTAAGGTTAAAGGATTATTTTTTCATAAGATTGGAGCATTTATTGTAGGAAGCACGTCTTATATTGTTATTTCAACTATTCGTGGGCTAAAGGATGCTGGTATTTATAATAATTATTATTTAATTTTTAATTCTATTTCTATTTTACTTTCACAGATTTTTTATTCAATTGTTTCTAGTGTTGGTAATTTGCTTGTCAACGAAGATGAGAAAAAGAGTTATGAGGTATATGAAAAACTTACTTTGTTTAACTTTTGGATTTATGCACTTTGTTCAGTAGGATTATTTGCTGTATTACAACCATTTATTACATGGTGGATTGGTGATAAATACTTACTTCCTATATATGCTGTTATATGGCTTGCTATTTACTTTTATGTGCAAGGTATGCGTAAAACTATTAATTTATTTAAAGAAGCTGCTGGTATTTTTTATGAAGATAGAAGAATTCCAGTATTAGAGTCTATTATAAATTTAGTATGTGCGATTGTATGTGTTCATTTTTTTGGAATTGCTGGTGTGTTTATGGCTGGCGTTGTTAGTTCTTTACTTTTATTTTTATACAGTTATCCAAAATATGTATATACAAAATTATTTAAGAAAAAATATATGGATTTTATATTCGAACAGCTTAAACTATTTATAATTATGTTTGCGATGTTGGGGGCAACTTATGGTTTAATTAGTTTAATAAATGTTGGAAATCCATTATTACAATTCTTTATAAATGGTATAACTACTTTAGTAGTTGTTAATTTGATTTTTTGGATTTTGTTTAGGAAAACTGATGAGTATAATTATTTTAAATGGTTATTAACAAGTTTTTTTAAAAAGAGTAAAAAGAGTGAATGATTTTATGGTGAGGGATATTATGAAAAGAAAAGATTGTTTATATATTGTTATACCAGCTTATAATGAAGAAGAGAATATAACTGATGTTGTTAATGGTTGGTATCCGGTGATAGAAAAATATGGTTCGAAAAAGTCAAGATTAGTTATTTTAAACGATGGAAGCAAAGATAATACTTCTAGTGTTGTGAAAAAATTAGCTAAAAATATGCCTTTATTGGAAATCGTTGATAAGAAAAATTCTGGTCATGGTTCAACGGTATTATATGGTTATAAATATGCTCTTGATAAAGGTGCTGATTATATTTTTCAAACTGATTCTGACGGTCAGACTTTACCTAGTGAGTTTAAAAACTTTTGGAAATTAAGGCGTGATTATGATATGGTTATTGGACACCGTAATAAAAGAGAAGATGGAATTTTGAGAGTTTTTGTTACTAAGGTATTAAAACTAGTTATAAGAGTAGCTTTTAAAGAAAAGGTTGTAGATGCGAATACTC
Source organism: Firmicutes bacterium CAG:822 (assembly GCA_000432855.1). Taxonomy (GTDB): domain Bacteria; phylum Bacillota_I; class Bacilli_A; order RF39; family UBA660; genus Coprosoma. The sequence continues at coordinate 25,991 of HF990827.1, read as the reverse complement.
CTTTTAGATTAATGAATAGAACTTCCTTAGAAGATTGTATAAAATTAATTCCAGATGATTTTAATTTATCTAATGTGGTTTTAGCTGTGGCTTATCAAAAAAAGAATTATAAAGTAAAATATATTCCAGTTACTTTTAGACCTAGACAAGGTGGAGTAAATTCAATTAATTTAAAGAAAATTAGTGGTATTGGTAAGAAAGCATTAAAAGATTTTAAAGCTATTAATAAAAATTTTAAAGAGGCAGGTTTATAAATGAAAAAGAAATATAGTAATATTTTAACTATACTTTGTTTACTTTTTATTACTTTTTTGATATGTATGTTAAGTCCGCTAGATATTTTTACTTTTAATGCTGCTCCTTGGATTGATTCTAGCGTTTTTAAGTATATTGGATGGCAGATGGCTGAAGGCAGTATTCCATACTTAGATATGTTTGATCATAAAGGTCTTTTAATTTATTTTATAAATTATATAGGTTATATAATTTCACCACATAGAGGTGTGTGGTTTATTGAATTTATATTTATGTTTGTTACAGTACTTTTTGCTTATAAAATAGCTCATAAGTTCGTTTCAAAACCAATTTCTATGCTTGTAGTTTTGATTGCTCTTGCACCTATTTATAGTTATTTTGAAGGAGGCAATTTTACTGAAGAATATGCTCTTCCTTTTCAAATGATTGCTTTATATATATTTATTGATTTTTTCAAAAACTCTTATAAATATATGAGTAGGGGAGATAATTATAAATCTAAGGTAAATTTTAAATTTTTTAATATTTTAGTTTTTATTAATGGTATTTGTATGGGATGTGTGTTATTTTTAAGACCTAATATGATTTCCATTTGGATTGTATTTTGTTTAATGGTTTTAATATATTGCATTTTGAAAAAATACTATTTAGAATTATTTAAATTTTTTATATCATTTTTTGCAGGATTATTGTTTGTAATAATGCCGATGATTACTTATTTGGCTTTAAATAATGCAATTAAGCCTTTTGTTGATGATTATATTTTGTTTAATATGATGTATGCAACTGATAAAGAAATAACTTATATTATGAATGTTTTTTCTGAATTTTTTACAACTCCAATAATTATCTTTTCTTTTGTCATTGTTGGCACTAAAATTTATTTACAGATTAAAAATAAAGAAAATTGTTATTTTAATGTAGGTTATTTGATATATATGATTTTAACGGTTATATTGGTTTCGATGTCTGGTAGAATGTATAATCATTATGCGATGACTTTGCTTCCAATGCTTATATATCCAATTAGTCTTTTATTTGATTATTTGAAGGAAATAAAACTTAATAGTGGCTTTATGACAATATTGACTGTGATTTTAATTACAATATTTGTGGCTCCGACTTGGTCTAAGTTACTTTTTAATAGTATAGTTGATATTTTTGATAAAGAAAAGCCGTATTCTAATAGAACTATAGAGTATATTAAAGCAAATACTGATGAAGATGATACCATATCAGTATGGGGTAATAGTAATTCAATTTATAATTTTACCAATCGTAAATCTGCTTCTAAATATTCATATCAATTTTCAATTATTACACTTTCAGAAAAAATTGAAAAAGAGTATTTTGATGATTTGAAAAAAAATAAACCAAAAATTATTGTTGATGGGCAGTCTTTAGAGGAATATCCGGATTTAGCTAAAAAATGGCCTAAGTTCTTAAAAGAAAATAATTATGAATTAGTTTTTGAAGATACATATACTGTTTATAAAAGAAAAAATTAATAAAAGCCTAGTTTTTGGAGCTAGACTTTTTTTTCATAATAATTTTTACCTATATATAAAGGAGTTTCATTTTTAATTTTTTCTTTATTCTTAAATTTAATGTTATGATCTAGTAAGTTAAATTGTACTCCAGCAAAACCGCCTTTTTTAAGAGTAATTGTTGTATTTTTCAAATTTTCTAAATTTGTTCTTGTTTGTCCACTGATTGGTATTTTGGTTTTTACCATATGTCTAAAAATAATGGTAGAATTAAAGCAATAGAGAAGTAATAATATTGATGCAAGTGCGAATGTTTTTTTACTTTCTTTGGTCAGTAAAATATATAAGGCCATTAATATAATAAAGTATGTTTGAGGGGAATATCTAGCCCACCAACTTTCACCGAAGAAAAGCATTAGTAGAATAGTTATTAAAAAAGGTACTCCAATAAATATTAGTTTTTCATATTCTTTATTTTTAAATTTTATAACTATATATATGATAATAACAATAATGGAGACAATAAATATTCCACTAAAATAGATACCAAACCCACCAATTCTAGTATTTTCAACTATAGAAAGTAATTCATTATTCATATTACTTGTAAAAGGTATTTTTAATTTTGGTGTTCCTTGATTAAAGGTTGTTGCGTAGTTGGCTGTATAACTGAATATGGAATAAAAGTTTTTTTCAATTGGGGACTTGTTTGCAAATGATTTTGGTTGTTGAGGAGTTATAATATCGACTTTATCTTTTCCAATAATTGGATATAGAGGGTTACCTTTAGTTATTAGATTTTTTATATATGAGTTACTTCCAACAATTAGTAAAGAGATGAGTAAAACTATGGTAAATGAAACTGTTGTTTTAATTAATGGTTTATAATCTTTATTTTTAATTTTATTTATGAAGTAATATATGTAATATCCAAGGCAGAATATACCAGCATAAAATAGCCCTGTAAATTTTATATTACTAATTATAATTATCAGGGAGGCGCTTATTATAAAATATTCTTTACTTTGGTCATTTTTAATAAATAGATAAAAGTATATAATAAGAAGTAAAAGAATAATTCCCATAAATCCATCTAAATATAGGCAGAATATTTGCTGCTAAATTATTGGAAAAGTGCATGCCGCAATAGCTAAAATTATGGCAATTAATTTTTTTTGATAAAATTTATTAATTAAATATATAATTGTAAAAAATAGGGTAAATACAGCCATTAAATTAAAAGTTTTAGCAGTTTCAATATTGTTTGTTAGTTTATAAATGTTTGCTCCATAAATCCATGTGGCTTTTGGGTAATGTTCAACCCATAAATTTTCTTCGGCATCTAAATTTAATTTTTTTATTATTTTTTCTTGTGAATCATATATTGGATTCCATTCATTTTTAAGTAATCCTATAGCAAATTTGTGATATTCATTACCATCTGCTGAGTCATCATATACGTGACCACATAATAGGCATGAAATTGAAAAAATTATTATAAATGTAATTAATGATACAATGATGTTTTTAATATTTTCTTTTCTAATTAGTTTTAATTCTATTGTCCCTAATATTAAACTTGCTGGCAAATGACATATAGTAATTGGAATTTTAATCAAAAATAATGCCGATGTTATGATAAGCAAGTTTGCAAACATTAAAATAAATAATAAAGCCACATTATAAAAGTTATTTAATATTTTATTAATCATATTTTTTATCCTTTCTTTTTTTATTATGTCATAGTAAAGCCGATTTTTTATAATTAAAACGCATATTATTTTCTTGTTATAAATTAGAATATTTGTTATAATGTTAGTATAGTTAAGGAGGAATATAATGAGAAAGAAAGTTGTTTATGCTGCTTTATTTTTTATGTCATTTTTTATATTTAATTTTGATGTTAGTGCAGCTACTATAAAAGATGGTGTTTATACCATTCAAAGTGCGATTGCTAATAAGGTGGTAGATGTTAATGGTGGTAAAACAGCCAATAGTACTAATGTCCAACTATATCAATCAAACGGAAGTGATGCTCAAAAATGGTATGTAAAACAATTGGATGATGGTTATTATGAAATTACAACAATGCTTGATAAAACTAAATCACTTGATGTTGCAGGCGGTAAATTAGTTAATGGGACAAATGTTCAAATATATGAATCTAATAGTTCTGATTCTCAAAAATGGTATTTTAATGATGCTGGAGATGGGTATTATTATATTATTTCTAAACGTAATGGTTTATATGTTGATGTTGCAGGTGGTAAATCTGCTGATAAAACTAATATTCAAATGTATAAGGGAAATAAAAGTAATGCTCAGAAGTTTAAATTTATTGAAGATATTGAGGGTAGTCAGTCATTAGAAGATGGTGTTTATTCTATAACAAGTTTAGTGAATAATTTATCTTTTGATATTAAAGGTAATGTTTCTAGTGAGGCTGGTATTATTTTAAATAATAAAACCGATGAATGGAGTCAGCTTTGGAGAATCAAATATTTAGGTAATGGTTATTATAGTATTACTTCTTATGATGATGAAAGGCTTTCTTTAGATGTTAAGGGTGGTAAGTCTATAAATGGGACTAAAATTCAACTATATAAATCAAATAATTCCAACGCTCAAAAATGGATTATACACGAAGAAGAAGGATATTATAATATAATATCTGCCATTGATAAAATGTATGTAGATGTTAAAGACGGAAACATTTCTAAAAATGGTTTAATTCAGCTTTATCATGGAAATGGAACTGATGCTCAAAAATTCTTATTTAATAAAGTAGAAGTCTCAAAAATAAATGATGGGTATTATACTTTAAATAGTGCTTTAGATGAGGAAAAAATAGTTACAGTAAATTCTAATCTTACATTTAATGGGATTGAAGCGGATTTGAGGACTGATTTTGATATTAACTCACAAAAATGGTATATAGAATATTTACAAGATGGTTATTATGTTATAAAGTCTAGTATTTCTGATAATTATGTTTTAGATGTTAAAGGTGGAGGCACTACTAATGGTACTAAGGTACAATTATATACTTCTAATAAAAGCAATGCTCAAAAATGGTATATAAAAGATGCTGGTGATGGATATTATTATTTAATTGCTAAACATAGTAATATGTATATGGATGTTACTAGTGGAAAAACTGCCGATGGCACTAAAATTCAAACATATTCTGGAAATGAAACTAATTCTCAAAAATTTAAAATTACAGCAACTAAAATTAATGATAAAGATGTTATAAGCCATATTTATGAAGAAGGTTATTATACTATTGCTAGTAAAATAAATTCAAATAAGGTTTTAGATGTCTCTGGTGGTAAGAAAGCGAACGGTACTAATGTACAGCTTTATGGTAATAATAATTCTGTCGCACAAATTTGGTATTTGCATAAGTTAGATGATGGTTATTATTATATTACTAGTGCTTTAAATCCTGAAACAGCTTTAACTGCTGCAAGAGGTGATATTAAAAATAATATTAATGTTATGCTTTCTAAATATACAGGAGCTGATACTCAAAAATGGGGATTAAAATATACTATTGATGGTTATATTTCGATTGTCAATAAAGCTAATGGTTTAAACTTAGATGTTCAAGGCGGTAATATAGTTAATGGTACCAATATTCAACTTTATGAAAGTAATAATTCTAATTCTCAAGCTTTTAAAATAACTAAAAATACTAATCAAAAAATTTATACGGGTATTGACGTTTCACATCATCAAAATATAATTGATTGGGCTAATGTATCTAATTCTGGTATAGGTTTTGTTATTATTAGAGCTGGTTATGGAGGTAATTGGACTGAACAAGATGATAAACAATTTTTAAACAATGTAGCAGCTTGTGAAAGATTTAATATTCCATATGGATTATATTTATATTCGTATGCTAGTGAAATAGATGATAGTGATCATAGTGCGCAAAATGAAGCTAGACATATGCTTAGATTAATCAATGAGATTGAAAAAAATAATTATTCACCTAACTTGGGAACAAAAGTTTTTATAGATATGGAAGATGGTAGCGTGGTTAATGCTGGTAAAGATAAATTAACAGCTGTTTCTGATACTTTCTGTTCAGAGATTGAAAAAAATGGTTATAGCTGCGGAATATACGCTAATAAAACTTGGCTTACTAATCATTTAAATACTGAGGAACTTGCTAAAAAATATGAAATATGGCTTGCTGAATGGCTTCCTGTTCCTAGCCCAACTTTTGATTATGCAAAAACTCAAAAACCATCTTATAATTTAACTCCATTTAAATATTGGCAATTTGCTTCTGATGGTAAATTAGCTGGTATCAATGGCAATGTGGATTTAGATTTAGGATACGATATTTTTGATTAAAAAATAGGAGTGGTATTATGAGTAAAATATCTGTGATTATACCTGTTTATAATGGCGAGGAATATATTAAAAGATGTATTGATTCAATTATTAATCAGACATATGATAATATTCAAATAATTGTTATTAATGATGGAAGTACTGATAATACAAAAAGTATTTTAGAAGATTATTCTAATATAGTTTTGATAAACAAAGAAAATGAAGGTGTTTCGAAGGCCAGGAATACTGGCCTTTCTTTAGCAACTGGCGATTATGTTTATTTTTGTGATGCGGATGACTATTTAGAAAAGAATGCTTTTGAAGTTTTAGTTAAAGAATATGATAATAATGATTTACTTAGATTTGGTCATTACGTTGTCAACGGTGAAGAGAAGAAAGAAAAGAAAAATAATGATGATATTTTAGCTTCAGTTGATTTAAGCTTTGATGATAATAAACAAATGATAGAATATCTAATTTCTAATAAAACTGAAGGTCATTTATGGAATTATCTTCTTAAATTAAGTGTTATTAAAGATAATAATCTTTTATTTGATGAAAACTTATTTTATCAAGAAGATGTTATTTTTTTACTTGAATATTTTTTGAAAGTTAAAAAAATTAAAATTATATCTAATCCTTTTTATAATTATTACGTTAATGAAAATAGTGTAACTAAAAACCTAGATAGCTCTATTAGAAATTTATCATCTATTGGTGCTTTGCGTAATAAAATTTTAAAAATTTTAAAAGAAAATAATAAATTATATTTAGAGCCTTTATTAGAGCAACGGTTTTTGAATTTGCAATTTAGTTATGTTCTAGATTACCGTGAAAAACTTTCTAAAAAAGAGTATTTTAATGTTTTGAAAAAAATTTCTAATGGGTGTCAGAAATATTATTTAGATGTTTTAAAGAAACCTATTTCTAAAAAATGGAAAATATTTATTAAACTTTTGAAAAATAAAAAATTACATTTGCTTAATTTATATTTAAATATGTATATGTTATTTAAAAAATAATTGTTTTAACGTTGGCTTAATAAGAAAAATACTGTATAATTAAAATAGTGAGGATGATAGATATGGCAAAAAAGAAAAAGGTTTTGTTTATTGCAAGTACTGGAGGTCATTTATCTGAACTAATGCAACTTAAACCATTATTTGATTATTATGACTACCATATTATTACAGAAAAAACACCATCTAATCTTTCTTTGAAAAATAAGTATAAAGGCAAAGTTAATTTTGTAATTTATGGAACTAAAGATCATAAATTTACATATTTATTTAAATTGCTTTTTAACTGTTTTATTGAATTATTTTATTTTATTAAGTTTAGACCAAAATATATTGTAACAACAGGTGCTCATATAGCTGGTCCTATGTGTTGTATTGGGAAAATATTTGGTAGTAAGATAATTTTTATTGAAACGTTTGCTAATATAAATACTAAGACAATTACTGGAAAACTTGTATATAAGTTTGCTGATTTATTTTTAGTTCAGTGGGAGGATATGTTAAAGTTATATCCTAATGCTAAATATTGGGGTAGCGTTTTTTAGGAGGTATCTATGATTTTTGTCGCTCTTGGAACACAGGATAAAAGTTTTGAAAGACTTTTAAAAATAATTGATGAAAACATACAAAATAAAGTTATAAATGAAGAAGTGATAGTACAATCGGGTTATACAAAATATAAAAGTGATAATATGCAAATATTTGATTATGTAAGTATGGATGATTTTAATAAATATATTAATGAATGTTCTTTGTTTATTACTCATGGCGGCGTAGGTAATATTTTGTCTGCTTTAAAAGTAAATAAAAAAATAATAGCTGTACCTAGACTTGCTAAATATAAGGAACATACGAACGATCATCAATTACAAATCGTGAATAACTTTTATGAAAAAGCTTATATTTTAAGATTATTAGAAAATGATGATTTTAAAGATGTATATGAAAAATCTAAAACATTTGTACCAAAAAAATGGATAAGTAATAATGAAAATCTTTTGAAAAAAATTAAGGAATATATAGATAATGATTAATAGAAAAGGTGTGTATTATGCTAGAAAAAATTAAAAATAATTATATTTATTTGATAAGTTTTATATTTTTTCTTATTATTCTTTCGCTTGCGCCAATAAATGGTGATGATTGGGGTAATTATCCTGTTGGAGCCCAGGGATTAAGAATGATATTGTCAGCAGCTAAAGGTATGTATTTTTCGTGGGAAGGAAGATTTATTAGTAGGATAATTATATATTTATTTACATATTATAAATTTTTATTTGTAATAGTGACTTCTGGACTTTTAACATTAATTGTTTTTATTGCTAATAAAGTCATTGGTAAAGTTAAAAATAAGGTTATATATATTATGCCATTTATATTTTTACTTTTGTTAAATGTTAATAGTATTTCTCAGACATATACTTGGATTGCTGGAAGTGTAACATATTTATACCCAGCTTCTATTGTTTTAGCTTATTTTTACTATTTATATCAAAAACAAGAGTTTAAATTTGGAAAATTAGAATATGTTATTTTACTTTTTATAAATGTCATTGCACCGATGTTTGTTGAAAATATTGGCCTTGCGTTTGTGTTTGGAAACATTTTATGGTTAATACTTCATAGGAAAGAAGATAAGAAAGAACTAATTAAATTTTCGATTTTATCAATAATTTCAATAGCTGCTTTGGTTTTGATGTTAGTTTCTCCAGGTACAGCAAATAGAGTAGATACTGAAGCTGATTTTTATAATATGAATATATTTGAAAGAATGTTTTCAAATATACCTTATTTAATTGGTTATGCTATTACTAAAAATATAATTGTTTTAATTATGATGTCTTTGGCTATTTTACTTGCTTTTAAAAAGAAAAACGTTAAATTACGCTATATTGTATTATTTTTTATAATTCCAATTTTTGGTGTTATTCAAAATTTATATTTAATGTTTCCTTTTGATTTTAATGGTATAGATGCTAATAAACTTGCATCAATGTGGGGAATTTTTGGTGTAGATAATTGGTATTTTATATTTTATTGGATTTTATTTGTAGTATTATTTTTCTATTCTATTATTTATCTAGTACAAGATGATAAAGAAAAAATTTTTTTAATATTTTTGACTTTGGTTGGCGGCGTTGCTATTGGTTCTATGCTCGTATCTCCAACATGGGGTGAGAGAACAGCTATTTTATCAGAGTTTATATTTTTAATTGTATCTCTTAGACTTATAAAAGATAATTTTAATTTAAATAAAAGTGTATATGTATTTTTGATTTTAATTATTATATATTTTGTTGTTATGTTTGTTTTAATATTTATTATGCAAAAAGATAGAGATGTTTATATAGAAAAGCAATTAAAAGATAAAAATATAGATACAATCGAAGTTTATGATCAATTTATATATTACATTTGGACAAGAGGCCCTTGGGGTGAATATCACACCAAAGTATTTAAAAATTATTATGGTATTCCAGAAGATAAGCATGTTAAAATAATTGACCATAAATTTGAAAATTTTTTATACGACGTATTTTAGGTGGTGTTTTGATGAGTGAAAAAATAGATTTTGTAATAATGTGGGTTGATGGTAGTGATCCTGCTTGGCTTGAAGAAAAAAATAAATATTTGGAAAAGAAAATAGATACTAGTAATGCTATTAATAGATATAGAGATATGGGACTTTTAAAATATTGGTTTAGGGGAGTGGAAAAATTTGCTCCTTGGGTTAACAAAATTCATTTTGTTACCTGGGGACACATTCCTTCTTGGCTTAATACTGATAGTCCCAAATTAAATATTGTTAAGCATGAAGATTTTATTCCTAAGAAATATTTGCCAGTATTTAATTCTGATGCTATTGAAATTCATCTACACAGAATAAATGATATAGCCGATAAATTTGTATATTTTAATGATGATATGTTTCTACTAAAATCTACAGATTATTCATATTTTTTTGACAATGATCTTCCATGTGATTTTTGGAGAGATAATATTCCTTATTGTGATAAAGATACTGACCCTTTATTTGAACATATTTTGTTAAATGATAAGATGCTTATATGTAGACATTTTAATAAAAGAGAAGTTATTAAGAAACACTTTTCTAAATGTTTTAATTTAAAGTATGGAAAAAGAAATATTAGATTTTTATTGCTTTATAAATGGCCATATATGGCAGGGTTTGATAATTTTCATATGTCGGCACCTTTTTTGAAAAGTACTTTTGAAGATGTGTGGGAGAAAAATCCTAATGAACTAGAAACTACGGCGCAAAATAGATTCAGAGCCGTTTCTGATATTAATCAGTATGTATTTCAATTGTGGCAAATATATACTGGCAAATTTACACCTAAATCTATTAAAAAAGTAGGCAGATTTTTTAATCTTAGCAACGATAATAGTGAACTTTTTAATTGTATTGACAATCAAAAGGTTAATGAAATTTGTGTTAATGATAGTGATTTATCCATTGATTATGAAAAAGCAGTTAAAGATCTGACTGAACATTTTAATAAAATTTTGCCAGATAAATCTAGTTTTGAAATATAAGGAGGGTGTTATGACTAAAATTAGTGTTATTGTACCTGTTTATAATGTTGAAGAGCTACTTCCTAAATGTTTAGATAGTTTAGTAAATCAAGCTTTTGATGATTATGAAGTTATTGTAGTCAATGATGGTTCTCCTGATAATTCTCAGAAAATTATTGATGAATATTATAAAAAATATCCTAATATTATAAAACCTTTAAAAAAAGAAAATGGTGGACTTTCAAGTGCTAGAAATTACGGTTTAAAATATGCGACTGGCGAATACGTTTTATATGTTGATTCTGATGACTATGTTAGTAGTGATATACTTGAAAAAATGTATTCTTTAGGTATGAGAGATAATAGTGATATTGTTGTATGCCGAAGTTATGCTTTTTCAAATAATAATTTAGAAAAGATTGATAATGAAATTTTAAATAATGATGTATTTAAAAGATATATTCTTAATAGGCCATCTGCTACTTGTAAATTAATAAAAAAAGAAATTTTATTACATTCAGAACTTGCATTTTTTGAAGGGCATTATTATGAGGATATTGCTGAAGTGCCTGCATTTTGTTTGTATGCAAAAAATATTTCTTTTATAGATGATTATTTATATTATTATTTGGTAAGAGAAGGATCTATTATGCATAATAAAAAATATTCTGATAAACTCAATGATATTTTTGATTCGATTGATAATCTCACAAATATATTTATAAATAAAAATGCTTTTGATGAGTATAAAGATGAATTAGAATTTATATATATTAAGCATTTATTACATGCAGCATCTTTAAGATTTTTACCATATGAAGAAGGTTTACCTTCTATAAATAAAGTTTGTGAAATAATGAAAGAAATGTTTCCTAATTGGTCTAAAAATAAATATTATAAAAAAATGGGGTTTAAGTATAAAATTGTATGTAGTTTAATTTATAAGAGAAAATTTAATCTTTTGAAGAAAATCTTAAAAGTAAATTAGTGGTGATTAGATGAAAAAAAGTTTATTAATAGTTGTTGATGAAAGAAAAATGGGTGGCGTTTCTATATTATTAGAAGATATGATTAATTTAGGTGTTTTTTCGGATTATGATACTGATATTTTAGTTTTACATAATAATGGAAGTAGATTAAATAATGTAAAAGCTAATGTTATTTATGGGACTAAATTTTTTAATACGATTGATTTAACTATAAAAGAAGTTTTAAAAACAAAGAAGATGAATCTTATTTTTTCAAAGGTAAGACTTGTTTTTGAAATGAAAACAGGTCTTATAAAAAAAAGAATAGTTCGTGAAAGAAAAAAAATACTTAATAAAAGATATGATATAGAAATTGCTTTTAAAGATGGTTTTACAGCTATTTTTACTGCTTTTGGTGATAGTTTAAAAAAGATACATTGGCTTCATTATGAATACGGAAAGTGTAATCCTAATATTAAATATAATAAGTTATTTAATGAATTATTACCAAAATTTGATAAAATAATTGCTGTTTCTGAAGGTGTAAAAAAAGCTTTTTGTGATTTTTATAAAATTACTGATGTTGAGGTAATACCTAATATTGTAAATATTCAAAAAATAAAAGAGTTATCTAAACAAAAAGGTCTAATTAAATATGAAGATGGGAAATTGAATACTGTTTTAGTTGGACGTATTCATCCAGTTAAAGGTTATGATAGATTTTTAAAGGTTGTAAAAAGACTATATGATGATGGGTTTAAAGAAAAAATTGTTATTAATGTTATTGGCGATGGACCAGATTTGGAGAATGTTAAGTCTCTTAATAATGATTTGAATTTAGATATTCATTTTTGGGGTAAAATGGATAACCCTTATAAAGAAATAAAAAATATGGATTTGCTTATTTTTCCTTCTTTATATGAAGCATTTGGTTTGGTAGCTTTAGAGGCTTTAATATTAGGAGTTCCAGTATTTGCCACTAAAACGGCCGCTACTGAAAAAATTATTTCTAATAATATAAATGGGTTAGTTGTTGAAAATAGCGAAGAAGGAATTTATAATGGAATGAAAGAATTATTAATGAATTTTGATAAAATTAAAGAATTTAAGAATAATTTAAAAGATTATAGTTATGATATTGATGAGGAAATAAAGAAAATTAAAAATATATTAAATTAGAAATAGATATTTGAGGAGGATTAATTTCATGAAAAAACTAACAGACGAAAGATTTTTGAAAAAAATATTATTAATTTTTTTGTGTATACAGCCAATTTTAGATTGTTATATTTTATATACGGATGAAGTTATTAATTTCTTTCATTTTTCTCCAACAACTATTTTAAGAATGCTTATTATTGCTTTTCTATTTTGTAGTTTATTTTTTAATAAGGAAAATAAGAAAAATAGGAAAATTATATATATTTATGGTGGGCTGATAATTATTTATACTATTTTGCATCATTTGATTACATCAGGAGTTGATAATAGTGGGTATCCAACATTTTCTTATAGCATTATTACAGAACTATTTTATATTATTAGAATGCTTCTTCCTATAGTTATTATTTATTTAACTTATCTTTTAAAGCCTACTAAAGACGAGTTTATAAAATTATTTTTAATAGTAGGATTAATTACTTCAGGAATTATTGTCTGCTCTAATATTTTAGAGATTTCTTTAGCTTCTTATGGTGGAGGAACTATAAAGGGGAATATATTTGATTGGTTTTTTAGCAATAAGTATGGTTCTCAGGATTTAGCTAGTAAAGGATGGTTTAATTCGGCTAATCAAATTAGTGGACTTATGTTTATTTTATTACCTATTTGTGTATATTCTTTATTTGATAAGATAACTAAACCTAGAGTTATAACTATAATTTTACTTGTTATTTCTATGATTATGCTTGGAACAAGAGTGGCATCTTATGGTTGGCTTTTAATTTTTATAATGATGATAATTTTATATTTGTTCTTTGCACTAATTATGAAAAACATAAAGTTTGAATGGAAGAAATTTTTAATAATCTTTTTAATAATGATATTTGGAATTTTCTTAATGCTTAATGCTCCAATTGTTAGTTCTAATATAGACCATCATGAAAGTACAGAAGAAGAACTTCAAAAAATGCGTGATGAGAATGTACCAACTATAAAGATGCTTGGATATATAGGTATGAATGAGGAATATTATAAAGAAATATATCCATATAAAGACCATAAAGACTTTTGGCAATATGTTTTAGATGATGTTGCTCCAACTAGAAGAGTTGGTAATAGAAATTCTCAGCAATTAGTTACTAACGATGTGGCTAAAACTTATGAAGATTTTCCACGTAGTTTATTTGGACTTGGTTATAGTAGATTTATTAATGCTAAATTATATTTAGAGAAAGATTTTGTAGTTCATTTTTATACGATTGGAATAATTGGAATAGTTTTATTAATTTTTCCTTATGTATTTATTGCAATTTATGGATTATTTAAGTCTATTAAAAACAAGAAATTTAATTTATTTATTGTTACTGTTTTAGCAATTCTTGTTTTACCTCTTGGAGTTTCATATTTTAGTGGACATATTGTTGATGAACTTATAATTTCACTTTATTTAGGATTTATTGGTGGATATATTTTATGTGAATGTAAAGAGGCGAGTGAAGATGGTCAAAGTTAGTGTTGTTATTCCAGTTTATAATGCTGAGAAACATATTGAGAAGACAATTAATAGTTTATTAACTCAAACTTTTAAAGATATTGAATTTATATTTGTTAATGATGGCTCTAAGGATAATTCATTGAAGATTTTGAGAGAATATGAAAAAAAAGATAAAAGAATTATTGTTATTGATCAGGAAAATTCTGGCCCTGGCGGAGCTAGAAATACTGGTATATTAAAATCTAAAGGAGAATATATTGGATTTTTAGATAGTGATGATACTCAAGATAAAAGAATGTATGAATTACTTTATAATAAAGCTATTCAAGATGATTTTGATATGGTTATGTGTAATACGGTAAGTATTTATCCTGATAAAATTGTAAATGTAGATGCTGGAATTACTAATGATTGTTATACTGATGAAGATATAAAAAAGTGTATGATATTTTCTTATGCTGTTGTCTGGAATAAACTTATTAAAAGTGATATTGTAAAACAAACTTTATTTTCTAAAAATTTATGGTATGAAGATGTTGAATTTTTATTTAAACTTTATCCTAAGATTAAGAAAATTGGATATGTTAGTGAATATTTGTGTAATTATATTCAAACTGACAATTCAATAACTTATACATTTAATAATAAAATTTATGATTTACATACTGTTATGAATAACATTGTTAATTATTATAAAGAAAATTCATTATTTGATGAATATTACTCTGAAATAGAATATTCATGTGTGAGATATATGTATGGTACTTTTATTAGAAGAATGGCAAAAACAAAGGATAAAAAAGAATATAAAAAGGCTGTTAAATTTGCTATTAAAGAAGTAAATGATAAATTTCCAAATTATAAAAAAAATAAATATTTAAATATGTCAGGTGGAAAAAATCTTTATTTAAAAAAATTTAATAACTTAATTTCAAAGATTATTTATATATTTGAAAAGAAAGAAATGAAATATGAATTACAAGATAAAGTAGATAATTTATTAAAAAAGTAGGAGTGTATTTATGTTTAAAAAAATTTTAGAATATGGTTATAATTCGGCTTTAATTTTTATTTTTACGTTTTCTAATTTATTGGTTTTAACCTCTATACTTTATTTTATTAATATACCTATTAGTATTTTACATCTGCCAGTTTCCTTTATTTTGGCACTTATAGAATTATATTTCTTACGTAAACCTAAAATTAAAGATTTAATAATTTCTTCTGTTTTGATTTTTATTATTTTTTTAATATCTCTATTTCTTTGTGGAAGAGTTTTTGATAATTCTTATGATGGAAATGCTTATCACAAAGAAGCAGTTGGATTTTTAAAAGAAGGATGGAATCCAATATATGAAAGCGCTGAAGAGTTTGGCAAAGAAAATTCGTTGGGAGACAGGCATCATGTTTGGTTAAATAGTTATCCTAAAGCAACATGGTTTTATGGAGCTAGTGTTTATAAAATTACTGGTAATATTGAAACTGCTAAAACATTTAATTTGATTATTTTGTTTGTGGTATTTTTTATAGTTACTTATTTGATTAATAAATTTTATGATAAAAAGATTTTGGCTTTATTAATGGGAGTACTAGTAGTATCTTTTCCAATTATGTGCCAGCAAATATTTTCATTATATTTGGATGGGTTTTTAGGATTTTGTTTGTTACTTACTTTGATTTATATGTATTTAATTATAAAAAATGATACGTCTAAAGAGCTTTTCTTTATTATTGTTGCTTTGCTAGTTATAATTATAAATGTTAAATTCACAGGTTTAATGTATGCAGGTATTTTTTGCCTTGGTTATTATATATATTATTTAGTTTGTAAAATAAAAGCTAAAGAATACAAAGAATTGGGGGTATTTACTGGTAAATTTTTAATTATTTTGGTTTTTGGATTACTTATTGTTGGAAGTAATTCTTATATAAAAAATATTGCTGTCCACCAAAATCCATTATATCCACTTATAGGAAAGGATAAAATGGACATAATGACTTATCTACAGCCAGAATCATTTGCCAATATGAGTCCTATTGAAAAGAATTTTTATTCTTTATTTAGCCATACAGCTAATATAGGCGTTTTTAATCATGGAGAACCTGTTTTAAAAATACCTTTTACTAAAACTGGTTATGAAATCAGTCAATTTGGTGAAGATACTCGTATTGGAGGTTTTGGTGTTTATTTTAGTGGTATATTGATTATTTCGGTAATTGTTATACTTATTTATATGATTGCTGGTATTGTTCGCAAGAATTATGATAATTTAGTTATGATTGGCATTCCTTTTTGCCTTATAATTTTAATTATGTTTTGTTTAAGTGATGGTTGGTGGGCAAGATATGCACCGCAGGTATGGTTTATTCCACTAATGGCTGTTTTTCTACTTTTGAAAGATAATAAGAGACTTATTAGAATTTTTGGAATTTTATTATTTATTTTATGTATTAATAATAGTTATATTATAATTAATCAAATAGTTAAAACTAGAATTCCAATTAGTGGTTTAACTAGACAAACTTTAGAAAAAAACAAAGGGGAAAAACTTGATATTAAAATGACTTCACCTAATTTTAGTGGCATATTATTTAACTTAAAAGATTTTGATATAAAATATGAAATCAAAGATCAATTAAATGATGCGGATAATTTATATTCAAGTGTTATTTTCTATAAAAAGCAAAAGTAATATTGTTTTGTTTTTGCTTTTATTATATAATCACTTTTAAGAGGGAATGATGTTATGGAATATTTAAAATTAATTAGGGTAAAACATTATTTGAAAAATTTTCTTGTTTTTTTGCCTGCTATTTTTAGTGGTATGCTATTTGACAATAATATTTTGATTAAAGCGATAATTATGTTTTTGGCATTTTCTTTTACTGCGAGTATTATTTATGTTATTAATGATATTAATGATTTAGAAAATGATAGAAAACATCCAATCAAAAAGAATAGACCTTTAGCCAGTGGGAAAATATCAAAAAACAAAGCTGTTGTTACAATATTTTTACTTATTTTTTTAATTATTGGCTTATTATATTTTGCAGGTTTTTTATTTGATTTTAGTTCATTAATTTTAATAATTTATTTTATTATTAATTTAGGATATAGTTTTGGATTAAAAAATATTCCTTTAGTTGATATTACAATACTTGCTTTAGGTTTTGTTCTTAGAGTAACTTACGGTGGAGTTGGGCTTGAAATAGATATATCTAATTGGTTATTTTTAACGATCCTTTCTGTTTCGTTTTATATGGCTCTTGGTAAAAGGAGAAATGAACTTATTAAAAATGGCAGTGATTCTCGTAAAGTTTTAAAAAGTTATAATAAAGATTTTTTAGATAAAAATATGTATATGTTTTTAGCTTTAACTATTGTTTTTTATTCTTTGTGGGCTGTTAGTGCTTTTAATAATGAAGTTTTTAAATATTCTATTGTTTTGGTAATAGTAATTTTACTTAAATACAGTATGGATGTTGAGGGTGATAATTTTGGTGATCCTATTGAAGTGATTACTCATGATAAAGGCTTATTAGTACTTGGAATTATATATATTAGTTTTGTTTTTATTACTATTTATATTTAACTAAATTGTGTGGTGATTTTTATGGTAAAAAGAGATAATAATATTGATTTTTTTAGGGGTGTAGCAACTATATGGATTATTTTTATTCATACTTGTTTTTGGAGTGGAGAAGTCTATGTACCAGTTTGGCTAAAATCATTATCTTTAATTATTGATGTTCCTGTTTTTATGTTTATATCTGGTATGACATTCAATTTTAGCAATAATTTTTTTAAATCTATAAAAGGTTTATGCAAGATTTGGTTTAAATGGCTTTTGTTTTTAATTTTGTATTTTGCTATTATTTTATTATTTGATTATAGTCATTTTAATCTATCAACCATTATTAGGGCGATGTTTTTTAGCTTTGATGGCAATGATATATTATTTGTTGTAAGGGGTTCTCTTTGGTTTATATTTATGTTCTTTGTTGTGAGTGTTATTGGTAATTTAATTATATGCTTATACAATAAATATTTTAAGGGTTTAAATAATTTTAAGTATGTACTTATTATTGTTTTCATGTTTTATGGAATGTCCTTATATAATAGTAATTTTCAATTTTTATCACCTATTAATTTAATGCATCTTTTCATATACTTACTTGGTTATTATTTGTATCACTTTCAATTTAAAAATACTAAGCAATTTTTAATTATTATGGCAATATTATTTATTCTTTTTCTTGTATTAAGTATATTTAATGGTTATGGCTTTTTGAATATGCAAGAGGCAAAAGGAGCAGCCCATATTAATTATTTTGTATATTCTTTATTTTCGATTTTAATAGTTACATTATTAAAAGATACAATATGTGTGAAAAATAATATTTTTACCTTTGTTGGAAAAAATGCTTTAATGTTTTATTTTTGTCAAGGTATAGGAAGCTCATTGATATATAAAGTTTATCCATCTATTATTGAATTTCCTGGAGTTATAAAACTTATTTTAATGTTTGGACTAAATTTTTGTATTACAAGCTTGCTTGTGGTAGTTTTAATTATTTTAAACAATAAAATTAGAATTTTAAAAGAAAAAATATTAAAAGTATGATATTATATATGTTATGGAAAATTTTTGTAGTGATTTATTTTTTATATTTGTTTGTATAGTTTTAATTTTCTTTGCTTTAGTTATGCTTTACATTATAGACTTTAGAGAATTTAACAAAATTTTTAAACCAATGATGTTTTTTTTATTTGTAGTTTTGACAATAATTTTTTGTATGCATCAAAATAAAAAAAATGTTATAGTTGATAAAAATATTTTAAAATTTTACAATAACTATATTGAACAAAAAATTAGCATACAAACTGATTATATAATTATAGTAGGTGATTCTAGAATGGCATATTTATCTCAGGATGAGAACTTATATTTTCCAATTAATATGAAGTTTATTGCTAAGCCTGGTGCTGGAATAGAATGGTTTAAAGAAATAGCTATTAAAGATCTGGAATATTTGTTAAATCATAAAGAAAAAAATAGATTTTATAGTGTTGTATTTAATATGGGGGTTAATGATTTAGGCGACTATTCTTCAAGAAATGTTATTGGTGAAACTTATTATAATTTATATCAAGATTTAGCATTAAAATACCCTGATGTGATGTTTTATATTATGTCTATAAATCCAATTAATGATTATTCATATAGAAATAAATCTTTTCCTAAAGTTACTAATAATAAAATTATAGGCACAAATCAAAAAATTATTTCATTAATTGATGAAAATAATGTTAAAAACATTACTTATTGTGATGCCTTTAATAATTTGACTTTTGGTATTTATGATGGTATTCATTACGATTCTAAAACTAATAAAAAAATACTAAATTATATTATTAATGATTGTGTTTTAAAAAATGAAAACTAATTTTTATTTACATTATGTGATTTGTGTGTTTATTCTTTTATTAAATTTTTAGATTCATTTTAAAAATAGACTTAACAATTTGATGCGGTAGGTGGTGTTGTTATGAAACGAACAATATATCTTGATATTTTAAAAATTATTGCAATTATAGGTGTTGTTTTAAATCATTCGTATTGGTATTTAGCAAGTAATAATTTAGTGAATTATTCTTTTAAAGTATTTATATTATTGGCTGTTAAATTTGCTGTTCCTATATTTTTAATGGTTTCTGGAGCATTACTTTTACATAAAAAAGATAGTTTTAAAAATGTTTTTTGCAAAAGAATTTTGAGAGTATTAGTTCCATTAATTGTTATCACTGTTATATGGTCAATATTTGATAAAAAAAATTTGATGAGATTACCCATTTATTTTGCTGAACTTGATGTTAATAATGGTGCTCCTTATTGGGGATGGTATATTTATGTACTTATTGCAATTTATTTAGTTTTACCTTTTTTACAAAAGATGGTTAAAAACTTTAAAGATAACGATTATAAAATGTTTATTATATTGTTTTTAATTATTCCAGCTTTTATTACTTTTGGATGTAAAATTTTAGATGTTTTCTTTTCTAAATCTATATATGTTACTAGTTATGTAACGGGTACTATTTTTTCAGAATATATTGCTTTATTTGTGACTGGATATTATTTATCAAAACAAAATATAACCAAGAAAGGTAAGAATGTGGCAATTATTGCTTTAATTTTATCTTTAGCTACAGCACTTATTTTAGAAATTATTAATTATACTGTATATAATAATACTATATTACTTGATAATTGTTTACTTCCGACTGCTATAATTCCAGCTATTTCGCTATTTGTAATTATTAAATATTATTTTAATGATGGAGTAAAAAAAGAGAGTGCTAAAAAATCTATTATATATATGAGTAATTTAGTTTTTGGTATATATTTATTTCATGTGTTTTTTGTTCATATAATTTATAATTTTGATTTTATGAAAGCTATTTTTTCTTTTAATAGTTTTATTGGACTTTTAATTTTAGATTTATTAGTATTTTTATTTTCTGGAATTACTGTAACATTATTAAGAAAAATACCTATTGTTAATAAATTTTTGTAATTTTATTAAATATAAAACCCTCATTTTTAATGGGGTTTTATATAATTAATTTTCTGCTTCTTCTAACATATTTGTAATAAATATACCATATCCTTTATGAGGATTATTAATAACAACATGAGTTACAGCGCCTATTATTTTGTCTCCTTGAATAATAGGGGATCCACTCATTCCTTGTATAATTCCATTTGTTTTATCTAATAATTCTTTATCAGTTATTTCAAATACAAAATTTTTATTTTTTTGTTTTTTAGAATTTATGTCCGTGATATTAATTTCATATTCTTTTATTTCAGTATTATTTAAAACTGTTAGAATCTTAGCTTTTCCTTTTTTTATTTCTTTTGGCTCAGCTACATCATATGTTTTACTGTTATTTATGTTTGCTGTATATTCTCCAAAGATTCCTTGGGTAGTATTTTCATTTACCTTACCAGTAATGTTCGTTTTATTATATTCAGCTTTTTTTTCACCAGGTGATCCATCTGTACTTGGTAAAACTCCTGTTACTTTGGAAGTAAATATTGTTCCATCATCAATTTCAAATATTTCTCCAGTTGTTTGTTCTTGTATTTCGTGTCCTAATGCACCAAATATTTTGGTGTTTGGATCAATAAAGGTTAGTGTTCCAATACCAGTTACACTATCTTTAACGTATAATCCTGTTTTATAAATATTGTTTTCATCTTTATATAAGTCTAAGGTAGTTTCATTTTCTTTATCATTTCTTAAATAATTGACTGTTATTTTTTCATCTTTAACTTTATTAATTTCTGTAGCCATTTCTTCAATTGTTGAAACTTTATTACCATTTATTCTTGTGATAATGTCTCCTGTTTTTAAGTTTGCTTCTTTAGCAGGGGATGTATTATTTACTTCATATGTTCCAACAATTAAAATGCCTTTAGAATTTAAAGTTATACCAATATTTTGCCCACCAACAATTAATTTATCTGAATAGGCAAAGACGTTTATTGGTATAATAAATAGGAAAAGTATAAGCAGGAAGATTGATTTTTTAAAATCTTTTAAAAGCAAAGAATCATCTCCTAATTTAAATCAGACTACATTATTATTATGGAATAAAGCTTGTAAAGTAGAAGTAGTATTTTATGGAAAATCTTTTTTAAATGTGCTAATATAGTTATGGTGGTTTTATGATTTTAAAATTTTGTGAAGACAATTTTTTATTTTATATAACTCATGCAAAGTATTTTGATATTTTGTGTTTATTTGTTATTTTATTTTTTATTGTTTTATTTTTCTTAGTTCAAAAAGATGAATTTTTAAAAAAATTTAAAAACAATAATTTTAAACAGTTTTTAATAATTTTGTCTTTAGGTTTATTTACTGGCTTTTTTGTTTTTTTATTTGTATGGCTTTTGAATGTGAATTCATATAATGGATGCACTACAAAATATTATGAGAATAAGTATTATAAAGCTATAAAAAATGTATCTATGAAAACTGATTTAATAGAAAAAACTAAAATTATTGTAGTTGGTGATTCTAGAATGGAATTCATTGATAATGATAAAGAAATTATAAAACCATTTAATTTAGATATTGTTGCTAAAAGTGGTGCAGCACTTAGTTGGTTTGAAACTGTAGGTTTACCTAGAACTAAAAAAATTATTGATAAGGATGAATATGATAGTTATTTTGTAGTAGTGAATATGGGAGTTAATGATATTCAATATACATCTAAGTATGTAGAAAATGCGAATACATATTTTGAAGATTATTTAGAACTATCTAAGTATAGTCCCAAAGTTAAGTTATATATATTGTCAGTCAATCCTATTATTGAAAAAAGATTAAATAAAGCCCAACCACAGAATGTAAGAACAAATGACAAAATCAAAAAATTTAATGATGTTTTGCTGAAGAAATTGTCGAAGGAAGAAAAAATGTATTATTGTGATTCTAATACTAAACTTTCTTTTGATGCAGATGATGGACTTCACTATACTCAAGATACTAATAAAAAAATTATTAATTATATTATTAATGATTGTATACAATTTTAAAGCGTCTACTATTTAAGTAAACGCTTTTTATACATAAACAAATAAGCCAGCTATAAAGAATGCTATTATACCAATAAGCATAACCCATACAGCAATTTTTTGTACTTTAGGATTCAACGTTATCACCTCTTAATCATTATATACTATTTTTAAATCTTTTGGAATATTTTTTAATTAAATGAGTATAATTTGATGAGGGATAAAATATGAAAAAATATATGGACAAGTTAAGGAGTAATATTCGCATTAATAAAAATTTATTTGTTTTTTTAGTGGTGATAATTGCTGTTGGAGTGGCTTCTGGTAGTATTTTTGTAACTGTTTTAAATGATTCAGATAAAACTATGGTAAGTGATTATTTAAATAATTTTTTTAATAATCTTAATAGTAACAATTTAAATTATAGTGGAACACTTATTAATACTTTAATTTTTACTTTAGGGTTAGTTATTTTAATTTGGATTTTGGGAATATCTGTTATTGGATTTATTTTAATATTATTATTTTTGTTTATAAAAGCTTTTGCTTTGGGTTTTTCGGTAGGAAGTATTATTATTAATTTTAATTTTAAAGGAATTTTAATCGCTTTAGCATATGTAGTTCCACATCATATAATTAATTTAATGATTTATTTATTAATTTCTTCATACGCTTTAGTTTTGTCTTATAGATTGATAAATAGTTTTACTAAAAAGAAAAGTTTTGATTTTAAAGGTATTTTTAATAGATATTTATTTATACTTGGATTTTCTTTAATTATTTTATTATTTAGTGCATTATATGAGGTTTATTTGGCGCCTTCATTAATTAATATGATTGTTAATATTTTGACTTAAAATATAGCTTTTTAGCTGTTTTTTTTGTATAATTATTAGTGGAAGTGATATTATGCCAAAAGTTGTTGTAGGAATGAGTGGGGGAGTAGATAGTAGTGTAGCGGCTATTTTACTTCAAAAGCAAGGATATGAAGTTATTGGACTTTTTATGCGCAACTGGGACAGTACAATTAATAATGATTTTTTAGGTAATCCAAATGATTTAAATGATATATGCCCACAGGAAAAGGATTATAATGATGCTTTAAAAGTTTGTAATAAATTAGGTATTCCTTTAAAAAGAGTGGATTTTGTAAAGGAATACTGGGATTATGTTTTTACTTATTTTTTGGATGAGCTTAAAAAAGGCAGAACACCTAATCCTGATGTTATGTGTAATAAATATATTAAGTTTGATATGTTTGCGAAAGAAGCTATTAAATTAGAGGCAGACTATATTGCCACAGGTCATTATGCGAGATTAATAGATGGTAAACTTTATAAAGGATTAGATAAAAATAAAGATCAAACTTATTTTTTATCACAAGTTTCTAAAAAACAGTTAGAAAATGTTTTATTTCCAGTAGGGGAGTTACAAAAGAGTGAGGTTAGAAAAATAGCTCATGAATATGATTTGATTACTGCAGATAAAAAAGATTCTACAGGCATTTGCTTTATTGGAGAAAGAAATTTTAAAAAGTTTTTAGAAAACTATTTGCCAAATAATCCTGGAGATATTGTAAATGTTGATACCGGTGAAGTATTAGGTAAACACACGGGTTTAATGTATTATACGGTTGGTCAAAGAAGAGGATTAAATATAGGTGGCACTAAAGATAGATTATTTGTTTGTAAAAAAGATTTAGATAAAAATATTTTATATGTAGCTATGGGCGATGAAAATAAATATTTGATGAGTTATGCTTGTGAGATAGAAGATGTTAATTTATTAGATGAATTACCTCATAAATGCATGACTAAGTTTAGATATAGACAAGAGGATAATGAAGTTTATACTGAAAAATTAGACAATGGAAATATATTAGTTAAATATCCTGAAGGTGTTAAAGCGGTTACTGAAGGGCAAGCTTGCGTATTTTATAACGGTGATGAATGCCTAGGCGGAGGAATAATTAAGACAGTATACAAGGAGTTAAAATAAATGAAAAAAATAAAAGAATTATTTAAAAAATATAAATTTATTATTTTATATGGTATATTTGGTGTTTTAACAACTATTATTAATATTGCTGTTTACGGTGTATTTTATAATGTTTTAGGTGTTTCTAATGTCATTAGTAATATTATAGCTTGGATTTTATCTGTTTTGTTTGCTTTTATTACAAATAAACTTTGGGTATTTGAAAGTAAGAGTTTTGATTTTAAGATATTTATGAAAGAACTTGGAAGTTTTACAGCATGTAGATTAGCTACGGGTGCTTTGGATTTAGGAATTATGTTTGTGGGTGTTGATTTATTAAAAGGCCCAGCCATGATTTTAAAAGTTACATCTAATATTATAGTTATTATTTTAAATTATGTTATGAGTAAATTATTTGTATTTAAGAAATGAGTTCATTTTAGAACTTTTTTTCTATATTAATTGAAATCATTTACAAAATAGTATAAAATATTAAATTATTAGGAGGTAGGATTTTATGTTTGCTTTTTTCGCACTTTTTATTCCAAGTGTTATTGTAATTAGAATAATTGGATATTTTAATAAAGATTTAAAGATTAAAGATATTATATATGATTATATTACTTTATTTTTCTTTTCTTTTATAATCAATATAATTATTATGTATAACTTTTTTGGGGTTAAAGAAGGTATATTTAAGGCTTTAAATACTGATATTAGGTTGTTTATTTGGATAAGTTTAATTTCTATCATTATAAATGTCATTTTGTGCTTAATTGGGCTTGCTGTTCAAAGAAATATAAAATTTAATATAGAGGTTAAGAATGAAACTAAAACTGAAACAGTTTCTAATAGTGATAATAAAACTATTAAGATGGATAGTAATGTTAGTAAAAAAACTAAGAAAACTGTGTCTAAAGCTGTTAAAAAAGATAAAAATAAGTAGTTTATTTACTTTTGTTTTTTTGACGCTTGCTTTAATCATTTATTATGTTAGTAAGTATATTAATGAGTCATTTTATAATATTACTGTTGACCAGTTAATATATAGTTTACAGTCAGCTGAAGGGACTAGTCAAACAATATTTATTGCTGGTGCGAAATACGTCTTAAAACGTATGATTCCTATATATTTAATTATATTAATCATTATA
>HF990826.1 GCA_000432855.1 Firmicutes bacterium CAG:822 | reverse complement strand
TATAATGCAGCAGTTAATATAATGTTTAAAGGTTTAGAAAAATATATGTTATACTTAAAGCAATCTATCTAATCATAAATTTTGACAAATAAATAAAATAAATTAGGGTGGCGACCATCCGATATTGGTCTATGGAGGAATCTAAGATTCCTATGAAGTAGAAAGAGCTTACCGTGAGGTAAGCTAGTCAAAATCTATTTTGACCTTTGTTCTTTGTTCAAAATATAGTATAATTAAAAAGGTGGTAACATGTTTGATCGTTTAGAAATATTAATTGATGGTAAAATAAATTTATTAAAAAACAAAATAGTTATGATAATCGGCTTAGGTGGAGTAGGTGGCCACGCTTTTGAATCACTCGTTAGAAGCGGTATTGAAAAAATCGTCGTAATTGATAACGATGTAATTGATATTACTAATATAAATAGACAAGCTTTAGCGTACCAAAATACTATTGGCAAGTCTAAAGTCGAAGTTTCTAGAGAAATCGCCAAAAATATAAACCCAAATTGTCAAATTATTTCTTTACAAATATTTTTAAGCGAAGAAAATATAGATGAAGTCTTTAATCAAAAAATAGATTTTGTAATTGACGCTATTGACACCATTAATACTAAAAAACTAATTATTAAGAAATGCTTAAATGAAAACATCCCATTCATATCTGTAATGGGAACTGGCAATAAAATGCACCCAGAATTACTAGAAATATCTGATATTAGAAAAACTGAATATGACCCAATTGCCAAAATCATCAGAAAAATGGTCAAAGATGAGAAAATAAATAAAAAAATTCCAGTCATATTTTCAAAAGAGAAACCTTTAGTAAAAGGAAGAATTGGTTCCAACTCATTTGTTCCAGCTACTGCCGGATTACTTGCTACAAGCTATGTCATAAATAAATTATTGGAGGAGAAGTATGAATAAAAAGTTATTAGAAATTATAAATTCTTTAAAAGGCTCACTACTTGGTATTGGTCTTAATGACGACATTTTATTAGACGCTATCGAAAAAAACGATGATATTTATACTTGTTATCTTTTAACAAACATCAGTAGAAGTGGCAAAAAATTTAGTATGACTAAACGTGGAAAAAATAAAAAAATAAATATCAAAAAAATTAAAAAGCACTTTAAAAAGAAATCTTTAAACACCATTATTTGTAACTATGACATAATCAAAAAATTTCAAAGGTCGTTTGTCCCAAATAGTGTATATCTTAATAATGAAACTCTATACATTTATGGAAAAAAAGATGAACTTGAAGTTTTAAAACAAAAATATCAAAGATATACTAAAGACATAAGTATTGAAAAAGCCGACGATTTTTATATCATGAAAATAAATAATCAAAATACCAAAAATAACTTTTTCAAAGATACTTTCTTTAAAATAAAAGATTTTGGTAGTGATGTTATTGAACTTATTACAGATATATTGATAAATTAAAATTTGACAAAATAATTTATATGTGTATAATACCCACATAACGAGGAGGGGAAAATTATGGAAAAACAAAAATTTACTTTTATAAATGAAGGTAACGGTATAGAAGGAATTATTGAATCAGGTATAGTTTTAGATACTAAAACATCTGCTACACCAAAAGTAGCCATTAAACCACAAACTGGTAATTTAGTTTGGGATCCAATATTTGAAGGTTTTATTCCAAGAGAAAGTGATAAAGATTATACTTTAGAAAAAACAACTGTAGCTGTAAAACAAAAATAAATCCAAGACACTATTAATGAATAATAGTGTTTTTTGATATCAAAATATGCTATAATTTTAGTAGGATAGAAACATATCCAAAATATTGGAGGTGTTATAAAAAATAAAAAACGTTAAACAATTTATTCAAATAAAAAAGGAGGAAAAAATATGTGGATTTATATTGTAATCGCTATAGTCGTAATAATTGTTCTTTATGCTCTTATTACATATAATAATTTTATAAAATTAAAAAACACGGTAAAGGAAGCCTTTGCCACTATGGATGTTTATCTAAAGAAAAGATGGGATTTAATTCCTAATATTGTTGAAACTGTCAAAGGATATGCTAAACACGAAGAAAACACCCTAAAAGAAGTTGTTGAACTTAGAAATAGTAGTTATGATAGTATGTCTGATGATGAGAAGGTTAAAGCAAACCAAAAAATATCAAAAGACATTAACAAAATAATGCTTTTAGCTGAAAGCTATCCAGACCTAAAAGCCAGTACAAATTTTCAAGATTTAAGTAGGGAACTATCTAAAGTGGAAGAAGATATTGCCAATTCAAGAAAATATTATAATGGCGCCATCGAAATGTTCAATAATAAAGTTGAAATGTTTCCAAGTAATATCTTCGCTAAATTATTCGGTTATAAACCAAAAGAAATGTTTGAAACTGATGAACAAGAAA
The DNA here is from genome assembly GCA_000432855.1 of Firmicutes bacterium CAG:822. Classification (GTDB taxonomy): domain Bacteria; phylum Bacillota_I; class Bacilli_A; order RF39; family UBA660; genus Coprosoma. The sequence continues at coordinate 2,357 of HF990826.1, read as the reverse complement.
GAGAAAATATTAAAGTTTCATTTTAATGGATGGAGATAACATGAAAAGAATAAAAAAGGGAATATCTTTATTTTTCATTGCTTTTTTAACTTTAATATTTCTTTTTCCAAATGCTAGAGCGCAAACAAATCAAACTAACATCATTAGTACCAACAATACAGCAAACCTAACTGTTGGTGATTTATTTTTTTCTAATATCACATTTCAAGATAATTCATCATCTTCATCTTTAGCCTTTGGTCTAACCGCTGATGTAACTAATGCGTCATTAAACGATATCTATTATGAGGCCATAAGTTATTATTATGACTCAAATAATAATTTAATTGCCACTGCTTCATCTAATAGCTTTGCCGTTTCAGATAAAAGCAAATTAAATTTTATGTCCAATTTAAATATTTTAGGAAATAATGATGTTCAAGATATAAAATATTATCGCTTAGAAATAAATATAGATAATTCAACTTCTACTAACACAAATACCACCCCAAGTGAAATTGATCTATATGATTCTCATGATTATGTCATTGATAAATACGATGTTAATATTGTTGTTAATGAAGACAATACATTTGATATAACCGAAACTATTACTGCTTACTTTAATATGGCCAAACACGGAATATACCGAAAAATACCATTAAAAAATAAAATTGTAAGAATAGATGGAACTTCGTCAACCAATCGCGCTAAGATATCTAATTTAAGTGTTGATAATAAGTATAAAGTATCCCAATCAGGTGATGTTTATAATATTCAAATAGGAGATGCCGATAAAACCGTAACTGGAAAGCAAACATACACCATTAAATATACTTATAATATTGGTAAAGATCCAGTAAAAGATTATGACGAACTTTATTATAATATTATTGGTGATGAATGGGATACTGTTATCGGTAATATTACTTTTTCTATTACTATGCCAAAAAAGTTTGATTCTAGTAAACTAGGTTTTTCATCTGGCACCACAGGTTCAACAGCTAACAACAATATTATTTATAATGTTAGTGGCAATACAATTACAGGTAGTTATACTAAAATTTTAAGTCCAGGTAATGCCTTAACTATCAGAGCCGAACTTCCTGAAGGCTATTTCGCCAAAGCCTCTAATATTTTTACTTTACAAGATTTTTTAATTTTTTTCGTTCCTATAGTCGGATTAATAATATCAGCTATTTTATGGTTTATTTATGGCCGTGACGACAAAGTAGTAGAAACCGTCGAGTTTTATCCGCCAGAAGATTTTAATAGCCTAGAGGTTGGTTTTCTATATAAAGGAAAAGCTGATAACATCGATGTTACCTCACTTATAATTTATTTAGCTAACAAAGGTTATATTCAAATAACTGAAACTGACGAAGGCTCATTATTTTCAAAAGGTCAAAACTATAAAATAACTAAATTAAAAGATTATGATGGTAATGACGCCAATGAACGTCTTTTCCTAGGTAAAATATTTAAATCTTCAAAGAAAAAGAAATCATCTAACTGTAATGAAGTCGCCTTATCAGAGCTTTATAATGAGTTTTATCCAACCGTCAACAAAATATTAAAGAAAGTAAATAGCAAAAAGAATAAAGAAAAAATATTTGAAAAAACATCTTTAAACAAAAAGAAGTATGTCATTATAATGATGGTTATTTCTTATATTTTAATAACCGCAATTCCGATTATCAATTATAGCGGTCTAGATACTTTTTTTTGGGCTTTGTTATTTCCAGTTATATTTTTCATTAGTTTATTTAATGTAATTTTTGTAAACAAAAGCATTTTTACAAATATTTATAACCTTATATGTGGAGTGCTGCTTGGGGGTATTCCGTGGCTTAGATTTGTCTTACCAGTACTTCTTAAAAACAACATTTACCTAATTGGATATTTATGTGGTTTAATATGTCTATTTGTTATGTTTGTATGTCTAAAATATTTGCCTAAAAGAACTTCTTATGGATTAGAAATGTTGGGTAAGATTAAAGGTTTCAAAACTTATTTAGAAACCGCCGAAAAAGACAAATTAGAAGCTATGGTTATGGAAAATCCAACTTACTTTTATGATATATTACCTTATACTTATGTATTAGGGGTTTCAGATAAATGGATAAAAAAATTTGAAACTATAACCATGCAAGCTCCTAATTGGTATGTCGGCACCAGGCCATTCTCAGTAGTTACTTTTGGTACATCTTTAAATCGTGCCATGTCTAAAGCATCTCATGTTATGTCTTCATACCCAAGTTCTTCGAGCGGTTCATCTGGTGGCGGATCTTCAGGCGGTGGTTCTGGAGGTGGTGGAGGCGGTTCTTGGTAACCCTTCTACTAATTAAACAAAATATCTTAAAAGCATGTTAAACATT
>HF990825.1 GCA_000432855.1 Firmicutes bacterium CAG:822 | reverse complement strand
TATAAATCGGTATCATTTTAACTAATGTTTAACATATATAATAAAAAAATAGATTAGTTGCACTGAACTAATTTATTTGTATAACTGCCTGTCGTACAAAAAAGACTGTCATTACTGACAATCTTTTTGGTAAATTACTATTTGTTGTTTAGATAATTATATCATTTATTTTTAAAATAAAAAAGATAGGAACACCTATATTAGGTATTCCCAATAAAAAACTAGGCTTAAAACCTAGTAAAATAATCAAAATTGGTAGCGAGAGGGGGATTCGAACCCTCGACCTATCGGGTATGAACCGATTGCACTAGCCAACTGTGCTATCTCGCCATAATACAACGTGAACAATATAATGTTATCATATTTATTCACGTTTGACAATATGTTTTTTTCTTTTTTTGCTCGTTTTTAATGAATTTATAACGCAATTTCTAAAGTATTCTGTAACTTTTCTTTAAATTCTTTTCTTTTTTCTTTTGAGTGTATAGTTTCTATTTTAAATGAGTCGCCAAACAATTCTTTTCCTTTGTAGATAGCCTCCCAGTCGTTTGGTGTCTTTAAAATAAAGTTTGTAATATCTTTATACAAATTATTATTATTTTCTAAAATCTTTTTTAATTGAAATAACATTTTAGGTATTTCCTTATATGTTGGATCGTAGTTTAAAGAATAATACCTTTTTACTATATCATACATTTCATCACTACTAGTAAAAACTTTCCCAGATAATATTGTTGCTACTTGTTCAAATTTTAAATTAATAAATAATTCATTATTATTATTTAACTTTTCTTCAAATTTATTAAAAATCATACTAGAATTTTTAAGATTACTTTCTTTGGGGTGCGTATAATGTTGTGTCATTTTTATATTTACACCATGTCCCATTAAAATAGCTAGTTCTTTTTCAGTTAAATATTTATTCTCATGATATTCAGCAGTACACCAACTATGTCTTAATCCATGTGGCGTAACTTCGCCTAATGGGTTTTTATCTTGGGATTATGGGGGCAAAACAGGATTTACCATCTAAAGACATAGATACACTAATTAATTTGTGTTATAAATTCAATTCAGCCTTTGTAAACCCTATGTTTTTAGCTAAAAATATTACAGAGTCTGTCTATATCAATAAGTACATAACTTTAGAAGAACTACAAGAAATTTATTATAAAGATATGGATAAAATTATTCAAGAAGATAATTTTGGGTTATTAAAAAATTATTCCTCTAAAAATAACGACTATGAAATAAATTGAAAGGAGTTTTGATAAATGAATAAATATAAAGAATTAATGAAACGTCAAAAGAAAGAACGTGATTCGTTTCCTCTTATTTTCGCATTTGATGACTACCAATTAAAAGATAGTCTTAAAAAATTAGGTTTTAAAGAAACCGATCGAGATAAAGTCCTTTATATTGGTAATAATTTCTACATACCTAAAGACAAAATGAAAGACTGGGATCAAATGAATATAAAACATTGGTGTGAATTAAAAGAAGAAATAAATAAAGATAAAACTGGTACAGGGTTTATATATGATATGTTTTTTTGTGAACTTAATAATCACGAGTTTTCATATACAGAAGATTATGAGGATACTTTAAAGGCACTTCATATTACTGAAAAAGATTTACAAACTAATAAAAATTTAAGACATGGATTAGATTTAGCAATGAAAGACATACTAGAAAAACAAGAGGATTTTGAGCTATGAATACGGATAAAATAATTACAGAGTTTCAAGCAATTACTAACAAACTTTCTGATTATGAGTTAGAAAGAAATTTGCTCTTTCAAAAACTAAAAGACTTGGAAAAAGAAAATAACAAGTTAAAAATTAAACAAGAGAAAGAAAAAGATTCCCTTTTAAAACTCATGTATGAAGTTAAAATTACTTCTAATCAAGATTTTATTACTGTAATTAATTCTATCTTCAAAGATAAAAAATGATAGATGAAGAAGAAATAAAAAAATTCAAAAGTTACTTACCACAATACTTGCAATTATACTGTAATGTGAGTAATTTAAAAAAACACTTTCATTGTCTTAATCCTAATCATACTGATAGACACCCTAGTATGTATTATTCGCCAAAATATCAAATCTGTAAATGTTTTTCTTGTGGCGAAAGGTATGATATATATGATTTAATTAAGTTACATTATGGTCTTACAAGTTTTAGAGAACAGTATAATAAAATTGCTGAATTATTTAACGAACTAGACAAAGTTGTTCCTACTTCTACTATCAAAGAAGATGACTATGTAGAAAAAGATTTTAGTAAATACTTTTATTATTGTCATAAAAATATTTGTAATACCGATTACTTAACTAATACTCGCCACATTGATAAAAGACTGCAAGATAAATATTTTATTGGCTATGATACAAAAAGAAAAATCATTATATTCCCATTAAATGAGCATAGCTATTTTGGTCGTTCTGCCACGTCTAATAACAAATATAAAACTAGTGGTATAGGATATTTATTTAATGAAGATTTATTAAAAAATTCTACTGATAATTCTGTTATCTATGTTACCGAAAGTATTATTGATAGCTTATCTTTAGAAACTATTATTCCTGAAATAAAAACAATTAGTCTTAATGGTTATAATACAAATCGTTTTCTATCTTTAGTAAAAGAATATGATTATAAAGGTATTTTTGTACTAGCTCTTGATAATGATAGTGCTGGTTTAAAAATTGGTAATAGTCTAAAAAATGAATTAGATAAACTCGGTATAACTTCTTTTAATAACACATTAATTAAATCTATTGACGATGGAAAATGTAAAGATATTAATAAAGCACTTACTGAAAATAAAGAAGCTCTAATAAGAAATCTTACTTATTTTTATGAACAATATAATCTTATTTCTAAAAAATTGCGAGGTGATGATTTTGAGATCGGATAATGATAAAAGCATTAAAGAAAAGATTAAAAAACAAGATGATTTAAAGTTAGAATTTAAAAGAAAATTAGAAAATATTAAAGTAAAATATGGTGTAGAATTTGATATAACTCTGCTCGATAATAACAACATTGATAAGATAAAATTCTACAATTTAGAATATAAAAATAAAGCTCATGATATGAGTGTAATTTATTATAATGAAAATAATTATTACGGTGCATATATCTATACTGTCAATAAAGAATCGACTATGAAAGATGAATCTTATATCGTTAAAAGAAACTATCTAAATAAAAAATATAAATTAGATATGGCTATCAATGAGATAAAACAAGTTAATGAAATTTACCGAAATAAATTACTGGAACTTGAAAATATACAAAATGAATTATCTTCTAATGACTTAAATATGGAAAAAGAATTAAAACGACCTACAAATACAGATAATAGTTAAATGCACCATTTTTACACCACCATTTATATAGTTATTTCAATGATTATTTAATGACTGGTGGCAATTTTATAATAAAATGGTGTTATTTTCGCAAGTGCGAAAAGTGTTTTGCCACCGACAAAAACCTTATGAAATAAGGTTTTGTATATAATAAGGTGGCAAATATCATATCCTGTTTTTTAGATTAGTTCATTAAAAAGGTGTAAAATGGCTCGTGGATCAGTTTCCATAGAAGATTATTTAGAAGATATTAAAATTATTAATTTTATTGTAGTAATAGAGAATATAAAGACAATAGAAAAGAAATTAGAGATGATTAATAATCTTCATAAAAAATATAGCAATAAGATTTTTAACGTAATTATTTCCAGAAAATGTGAGAATTTACCAAGACTATAATTTTATTTATTAAACAACTGCTAGTACAGAGTTGTTTTTTTTATGTATTAAATAAATTAAAATAAACATAAGTAAGTTTGAATAAATTTGAGTAAGAAAAAATATTTTTTATAAAAAATTAACTAAAATTTAACTACAAATTTTTTATAAAAAAAAATTGCATCCTCGCAAACCCTTGTAAAATAAAGAAAAAATTGATTTTATAAAATAAAAAAACTGGTCTTAACAGAGCAGGTATGAACCGTATGCTCTAGCCAACTGAGCTATCTCGCCATGCGACAAAATCATTATAGCAAAATAACAAATTTCTTTCAATACTTTTTTTAAAATTTATGAAATTGAAAAAATATAATTGATTTTTATAATAATAATCTTTATAATATTTAACATGGTGATGAAAATGCAAGAAAAATCTTTAGATAAAATTAGCCAAAATATAGAATCAGTTCAATTATGGACAGATAAATTTGAAGATAAAAAAGAAAAATTACAGTTAATTCCAGTTAAGGCATCTCATATTTGTTTATGTGAAGTTGCTGGAATAACAGTTGGTATAGCAATGATGGGAACACACATGTTGGATTTAGGGGCTTTGACCATTGCTGGTATTGGCGGTGCCGTGATTGGTACTTTGATTCCTTATATCGTTAGGCAAATTAAAATAGGTGATTTGAATTATCAAATATTTATGAACAATTTAATTATAAAAGATTTGAAAAAACAAAAAAAGGAAGTTAGCGAGAAAGTCAAAATACTTCATAAATAGTGTTTGAACGGGTAAAATATACTCGTTTTTTTTGATTTTCATAATAAATATATTGTCAAAAATGCTGGAAAATGTTATATTTTAAGTGTATATTATGATGATCGGGGGGAAATATATGAACAATGAAAATATACAAAGCAGTAAGTTGTTAGATGTAAATAAAGTAAAGATTGATAGAAAAAAAAGTAAAAAGATGACGGGATTTACTTCTATTGATCGACCTTATGAATCTGATGCTAGTTTTTTTAAAAAGCATCCAATTATTCCTGATTTAAGTATTTATGATGCAGTCATAGCAATGAGCTTACCATATAGAAAGGAAAAAGCAATAAATTGTTATGAGTTAACAGCAACTTATAATGAACTTATAAAGGATTCTAAAATATTATCAAAGGGTTTAAAAGAACTTGGTGTAAAAAAAGGAGATATTATTTCATGTTCAATGCCTAACCTATATCAAGCAATTTTGACATTTTTTGCGGCCAACCGTATTGGAGCAGCTGTGAGTTTCTTGAATTATGGCGCTGCTGAAGAAGAGATTAAATATTATTTAAATCTTTTCGAATCAAAAGTTTTTGTTAATTATGACAAAGATAATGAATATAACCAACGCATTATTAATGGCACAAATGTAGAATATGTTGTAACGTTAAATAATGAAGATTTGAATAAGAAAGGTTTTGCAACTGATTCTTCATATACGATAGGTAATACTAAGTTTATTTCATTCCGTGATATGAAATTAGTTGGCGACTACTATAAGAGTTTTATAAATCCTATTGGTAGTAAAAAAGATGATGCTTTAATATTATTTACTAGTGGAACTACTGGTTTACCAAAGTCAGTATTATTAACTAATGAAAATATTATTGCTTCTGGAACTTATTTAAAAAATTCTGCAAATATTCCAGTTACACATGGTGAAAAATGTTTGGTTTGTGTACCTTTCTGTTATCCTTATGGATTTGTAACTTCAACATTGATGTCATTACTTTGTGGTAGACAAGCTATATTAGCACCTGAATTATCAGCTGATAATATCAATTATTTTTTAAAGAAAGATCCAAATATTATATTTGGAAGTCCAGCTTTGTTGGAACTTATTAGAAGAAATACAAAAGAAGATCAAGATTTATCATCAGTTCATACATTTATTTCGGGTGGTGATTTCTTGACACCACAAAATGCAGAAATTGGGAGACAATTTTTCAATAGACATGGTTCTGATGTGACTATGTGTAATGGTTCTGGTAACGCTGAAACATCAGCAAATAGTACAACAACTTATGGATTACCAAATAAACCAGAAACTGTTGGACGACCTTTAGTTGGAACTGATGCTATTATCTTGGATAAAGACACTGGTGAAGAGCTTGGATATGGCGAAACAGGTTTATTCTGTGTTAGAGGAAAACATATATTTAAAGGTTATTATAAAAGACCTGATTTAACTGAAAAAGTTTGGATTGAACACGATGGTAAAACTTATTTTAATACAGAAACTTTAGGATATATGGATGAAGATGGTTATTTCACTTTAACAGGCCGTCAATCAAGATTTTATATTATGTCTGATTTAAACAAGGTATATTGTGATAAGGTTCAAAATATTATTGGAACTGTTGATGGTGTGGAAAACTGTGCTGTAGTTAAAATGCCAGACGAAAAGAATCTTTATGTAGGAAAAGCGTATGTGGTATTAAAAGATGGAATGCCACATGATGAGGTAACAGTAGAATATATTAAGAAATGTTTGGAAAAGCCAAGTGTAATTAATGAAGATGGCGATACTGTCCAATTGAAACCTTATGAAGTACCAGTTAGTTTTGAATTTGTAGATTCATTACCAAGAACTAAAGCTGATAAAGTTGATTATATAACGCTTGAAAAGATGGCGGCAGCTGAGGCCGAAGAAAAGGTTAACACCGGTAAGCAAAAAACTTTGACAAATTAGGTTAGATAAAGGGGTGACAAAATGAGTACTGGTAAATTTTTCTTATTTGAAGCATTAGTATATTTATTATTGTTAGTAGTAGTATTTTTTAGTAAAAAAAGATTGAAAAATTCGGAAAATAAAATATACTCTTATTTAATTATCATTGCTGTCGTCGAACTAGTGATTGAGATTATATTGGATTATGTGGGTCCATTATATCAAACAATACCACTTATAAGTTATAGTGTAGCTAAGATATATTTACTCTTCTTATTACTTTGGGCTACTACTTTATGTACATATATTGTAACTGTGGCATTACAAATGAAACGTAAAGATAAAACGATAAAAAAGGTTCATAGGTTTTTCATCGGACTTTTTATCATCTTTGCTTTAATCGATACTGCATTACCAATTTATTTCTATTATGAAGGTGATATAGCTTATACATATGGTAGTAGTGTAAATTTGATTTATGTAGCGACAATTTTATTTTCATTTATTGCTTGTGTTTCAGTGTTATGGAATTCTAAAAATTTTAAAGATAAGAGATTTTTACCCCTTTTAGTATTTGTGGTTTTTGGTAGTGTATGTTCAGCAATTCAATATTTTAATCCTGGATTGTTATTGGCAACAGCTGTTCATGTTTTCGTAACATTTTTGATGTATTTTACAATCGAAAATCCGGATGTTCAAATGATGGAAGAGTTGTATAAAAACAAAAAATTAATTGAAAAATCTAATCAGGATACATCAAACTTCTTGTTTAGAATGACTCAAGATATCAAGAAACCGGTTAAGGATATTATTGATATTAGTGAAAGAATTCAAGATTATACCAATTTTGAAGAGGCTAAAAATGGTGTTAAGTATATCAATAATACAGCTAATGAACTTGATTATTTAATTAATGATGCTTTGGATGTTTCTAGTATGACAACAAAACGGTTAAAAATTTTTGATAGCCGTTATAATCCACTTAATATTTTTAAAGAGATTAGTTATAGATTTGAAAAACAGATAGATAAAGATGTTAAATTTAATTTTTCTATTAGTAGTGTAATACCTAGTTATCTTTATGGAGATTCTATTAAGATAAAACAAGCTATTAATTCTATTTTAGAGAATGCTTTAAAACATACTGATTCTGGTGAGATTGATTTGGATGTTAATGGTATAGTTAAATATGGCGTATGTCGTTTAATTATTACTATTAATGATACTGGTAGAGGTATGGGTATTGAAGAAGTTAATAATATTTTAAGCTTAAATAGTGAAGCGTTATCTGAAATTGATTTACGTAATCGTGATGGTGACATTTTAAACTTAAAAGAGGTAAAAAAATTAGTTTCTTTACTTGGTGGTAATTTAATGGTTAAAAGTGAAGAAAATGTGGGAACTACAGTTAGTATTGTTTTAGAACAAAAAATTGTTGAATCTAAAGAAACAGAAATTTCTAAAAAACTTGAAAGCTATGAGCAAAGTTTATATCGTAATAAAAAAGTTATGGTGGTTGACGATGATGCGAAAGAACTTGCACAAATTACAACTTGGCTAGAAAATCACGATGCGGAAGTTAGTGGTTCGTTATTTGGCCGTGATGCGATAGAAAAAATTGCTTCTAATATTAAGTACGATTTAATAATATTAGATGATGAGACTTCTACATATAGTGCTTTAGATGTACTTAAAGAACTTAAGACGAATAAAAATTTTAATACTCCAGTAGTAGTTATGATTAATGATAATAAGGAGTTTATTAAACTACATTATTTGCAAGATGGCTTTGCCGACTGTATTATGAAGTCTAAACTCGAGTCTGAAATTAACAGAATAATGAAAAGGTTTTAATTAAAGCCTTTTTAAGATGGGAGATAAATATGTTTAAAGATAAGAAAATTTTTGTGTTAGGTATGGGTAAGAGTGGTAAGAGCGTGGCTAAGCTTTTAGCTCAAGACAATCATGTTTTAATTACGGATGTTAAATGTGATAATTTAGAGGAGGTAAAAGAATTAGAAGAGTTAGGTATTAATGTAATTATCACTAAAGACCAAACAAGTATTTTTGATGATAGCTATGATTATGTAGTTAAAAATCCTGGAGTTAAACTTGACCATCCAATTGTTTTAATGGCTAAGAAATTTAATATTCCTGTTATTACAGAGTTAGAGGTGGCATATAGGTATTTGCCAGAAGTAAAAATTATTGGCATCACTGGTTCTAATGGTAAAACAACGACGACAACGATTGCTTATGAGTTTTTGAAAACAGCTGGTGTTTCAGTGCATTTGGCTGGGAATATCGGGTTGCCATTATGTGATCAAATAGCGGATATCAAAAAGAATGATGTTTTGGTTGTAGAGGTTTCTAGTCACCAATTGGTTAATTTGGATAAGTTTAAAGCAGATATAGCTGTTTTAACTAATTTATTTCAAGTACATTTGGATTTCTTTGGAACATATGAAAAATATAAGTTGAATAAGCTTAGGATTTTTAACAATCAAGATGAAAATAGTTTGGCAATTTTAAATAAAGGTGATGAAGAAGTTTGTGAGCTTACTAAAGGCTTGAAAGCTAAAAAAATATACTTTTCTTCTAAAGGCGAGGCTGATATTTATATAGATAATGGTTCTATTATTTATAATCATGAAAAAGTAGTAGAACTTTCTGATATTAGAGTTAAAGGTATACATAATTATGAGAATATTATGGCAGCTATTTTAGTAGCCAAAGAGTTTAATATTTCTAATCAGGTAATTAGAGAAGTTTTAAATAATTTTGCCGGGGTTGAACATAGAATTGAATTTGTAACTAAATTAAATGGAAGAGAATTTTATAACGATTCTAAGGCTACTAATGTCGATTCAACAATTACAGCTTTAAAATCATTTGACAATGAGGTGGTTTTAATATTAGGTGGACTTGATAGAGGACACTCATTTGACTCATTACTTCCTTATTTAAAACACGTGAAACATATCGTGTGTTATGGTGAAACTAAAGATAGAATTAAGAAGTTTGCAGATGAGAATCATATAGATGTTACTGTTACTAATAATTTGGAAGAGGCTACTCATGCGGCTTATAATATATCTTTAGAAGGGGATACTATTCTATTAAGTCCAGCATGTGCAAGTTGGGATCAATATAAAAGCTTTGAGGAACGTGGAGATGAATTTAAGAAAATTGTTAGTAGTTTAGTCTAACAATTTTTTGCTTGGGCTGTTTCTTATGTAAAATAAGGTAAAAGTTTATAAAAATAATGGTAAAAATATTATTATTCTGCTATAATTAATAGTGTAGAAGGTGTTTATATGAAATATTTTCCAAAGTTGGTTGGAAGTCGTTTGTATTTATCACCGATGAACATCGAAGATGCACCAACGTATGTAAAGTGGTTAAATGATAAAACAGTTAGTGAAAACTTAGGCCTAGATATGAAAGTAACCACTTTAGAAGGTGAAAAGGAGTGGCTTAAGAAAAACCAGAATGATTATAATTTTGCGATTGTTTTAAAAGAAAATGATGAACTTATTGGTAACTGTAGCTTTGATGAAATTGATTTGATTCATCGTAATGCAACTTTAGGGATATTTATAGGGGATGAGAGAAATAGAGGAAACGGTTACGGTAAGGAAGCTATTAAGTTATTACTCGAATATGGGTTTAATAATTTAAATTTAAATAACATTATGCTTAATGTCTATGAGTTTAATAAAAGAGCTATAAAAGTATATGAAAGTTTGGGATTTAAGAAGTTTGGAACTAGACATAAATCGCATTATTTTAAGGGGAAGTTTTACGATGAAATTCAAATGGAAATATTAAAAGAAGAATATAATGAAATTGAGCCTTTTATATATGTTTAATTAATTATTGTGTTAATTTGACAAATAATAACTTTAGTGGTATTATATGCCGCAAAGAAGCAAGAAAATATATGCATAAATTTAGGAATGGGGGATTTTTATGAGATTTAGACTTTATAGGCCAAGACATCTAAGAATTGAGGGTATTGGTGAATCAATTATTAGAAGATTAAGAGAAGTGCTTAGTGACCCTAGAAATAGAAGAATTGTTGCTGGTGGCGCTGCTGTGGCATTACTTGGAGCTCTTTATATGCCTGCTAATGCTAGTGCACTTGAAAACAATATGATTGATACATCTACAGATACTACTCATACACAAACAGTTGATTATGATGCTATGGTTAGTGATGATGAACTAACTGCTACTGTTAATGAAGCGGTTGCTGAGTCACAAGCAATTACTGATTCTAGACATAGTGTGCCTGTGCAAGAAGTTTCAGCTTCAGCACCGGTATCTACAGTTAGTGAAGCAGCACAAGAACAAACAACATCTGTTCAGGATGTTACACCTGCTGTTAATGAAGAAATTGATAGCCGTGTACCACAAGTAGATACTTCAACTTCTGGTGAACAAGGAACTACTGAAACTTCAACAGGTACAGAAACATCTACAGAAGATTCAAGTAATGAGTCTGCTACAGGAAATGAAGAAATTACTGAGGAAAAAGAAGATGTAGTTGATGATAGTATTCAACAATCTGAACAAGGAGTCGTTAGTGATAATCCAGTTATTCCTGAACAGCCTGAAAATGATTCCAATCAAAATGTTTCTGAAAATACAGATGCTGAAACAGTCGATGATGAAACAAAAACAGATGAAATTCAAAACGGTCAAGAAAATACAAATTCTGGATATCAAGTGATATCACAAGATGGTAATTTAATTATTGTTGGTAATGTGCCAGAGGATCAATTGAGTCAAGTTATTGAAGATTTAACTAATCAATATGGTGAAGAAGCAGTAAATGGTTTAACTGTATTTGATTATGATACAATTAGTTCACAAGTAGATTATGGAGAGACAGTACAATTAGGAAATTCTGGTTATACTGCTACTAAAAATGAAAATGGTACAATAGAAATTAAAGATGCTGATGGCAATGTAATTATTGCTTTACAAGGTCAAGCAATGGATATTTCTGATGAACAAGAAAATGAACAAACACAGACAGATGAAGGTCCAACTTTCTCTGAAGATTTAACTATCCCCGAAGATTATGAACATCGTGATTTTGATGTTAATTCTAATGAGTATTTGATTATTGAGAATGCTGATGGAAGTTATACACTTGCTTTTGGTGGAGTTGGTTTAAGTAATAATCAAATTCAAGATTTAATTTCTAGATTACAAAGTCAAGGAATAATTCCTGCAGATGCTAAAGTAACCCTTGGTGTTTTACCTGCAGCACCTACGGATGAGATGAAAGATCAAGGAAAAGATGTACAAATTTCTAAAATTGGTGATTATATTATAACTACTACTGATGGAGTAAATTATACAGTATATTCTGCCGATGGTACGGTATTAGATACAATTATTAAGTATGATGATCAACAATTGGAAGATAACTATGAAACTTCTAAAGATCCTGATGCAGAACCTGGTAATAAAGCAGATGTTGATGAACCTGGTAATGAGATACCTGGTGATAAACCAACACCTGAACCTGAACCAGAGCCTGAACCAGAACCAACACCTGAGCCAACGCCTTCAGTTGTAAAAGGAGAAATGCCACAAACTGATGACCCTGCAGCACTTGTTGGTGCTTTGGCAATGACTGGTGTAAGTGCTATTGGTGCGGGAGCCGCTAGTAATAAAAAACGTAAAAAAGGTAAATTTGGTAAAGAAATGGATGATGATTCATTTGAACCAACTTATGATGATTTAGAAATGACAGCTCAAGAATGGGTTAATAGTAATGCTGGTCAAGCAATGCAACCTCAACAACAAACAAATCAATATGATTATGATGAATTAGAAGCTATTGCTGAACAATGGAAAAATAGTAAAGAGAGAGAAGAATGGCTACAACAACAAAAGCCTAAAGGAAGAACACGTTAGTTTAAGATAAGGAGGAATAAATATGAAAAACATGAAAAAAATATTTAATATTGTTTTGTCGTTATTAATTGTTGCAGTTGTGTCTATTACTTCTATAGCTACTATTAATGCGGCACCTAACAGTGTGACCATTGATAGAGAAGGAGTAATGACATCTTATATTGGTGAGAATTATAAATGGGCAAAATTTAGAACTTCAGATGGTAAAGTTGCTTACTGTTTGGATTTGGCTAAAAAATGGCCTGAAAGATCAACTAATGTTTCATTAGTTGGTGAGGGAGATGCAGGATTAACTTATATTCTTGCAAACGGATATCCATATAAATCTATTAAAGATGGTGGAGATCAAGACCGTTTTATTACTCAAGCAGCTGTTTGGTGGTATTTGTCAGATACTGGTCAAACAGGTAAATTAAGCGATGATTTTACAACTAATGCGGCTGATCCATATGGACTTAGAAGTTATATTCAAAAGTTAGTTAATGATGCTAAAAATGCTAAATCTGGTGCTAATCCTACATTAAATGTTAATGTAAGTAATTCTAATATGGATTTATCTAGTGATGGTAATTATTTCGTTTCAGAATCAATTACTCCATCATTATCAGGAGCATCTACTTATAAAGTTTCTGTTTCAGGAGCTCCTAATGGTACTACTGTTACAAATGTTAACGGAAAATCTCAATCTACTTTCAAAAGTGGTGAAGCATTCCAAGTTAGAATACCTGCAAACGCTTTAGGACAAACAACTACTATTAAAGTAACTGTTTCAGCTACTGGTGCTACTACTAAGGCTTATATTTATCAACCATCAGATAGTTCATATCAACGTGTTGCTGTATTATATACAGATAATACTGATTTATCTAAAACAATTAATTTAACTGCTAAAGTAGATAAACCAAAAGTTTGTGTTGATTATGTTATCGTTGGTGATGTTAAACCAGATCCAGATTTAACAGATCCTACTCCTGGTACAAGTTGTTATGATAAAGGAACTGAATATGACCAAGAGAAAGAATTAACTACAAGACAAGAAAATTGTAAGTTTAATGGTTGGTATACTAGTGAAGATTTAACTGGTAAATGGGTAGATGGAACAGCACTTAATGAAAACCTTACTTTATATGGTGCTTGGGATTGTGGAACATCAATCACAGTTCCAAATACAGCTGCTAGTATCTCTTTAATTATTCTAGGTGTAGGCTTGGTTGTAATTATTGGTGGTGTAGCTATAGTTATCTATCGTGATAAAAAGTTAAAAACTAGTAAAAAATAATCATTTTAAAAATTAATGAAAACTTAGCTTTGGCTAAGTTTTTATATGTTTATTTGTGAAAAACGGTTTAGAAATATTTTAAAATATGGTACACTAATAAATAGAAAAGAAGGTGAGAGAATGTCAACTTATAATTTATTACCAGCAGATACATATATTGTTAAAAATGCGACTATTTTAAATAATGAATCTCGCCTTGTTTTAATAAAACTTTATCAACCGATAATTGGAACAGTAGCCATTAATTTATATTTTACTTTATGGAGTAATTTAGATACAAGTCATATTATTTCAACAGAGTATACTCATCATAATTTAATGGCCAGTATGAGAGTTAAACTAGAAGATATTTTGGAAGCTAGAGAGAAATTAGAGGCTATTGGACTTTTAAAAACTTATTTGAAGAAAGGTAGTATAAATAATTATATTTATGAATTATATTCACCTTTAGAGCCAGATGAGTTTATCGATAATCCTATTTTAGCTACTACTTTATCTAGTAATGTTGGTAAAGCTGAATATGATAAAATTTTGAGTTTCTTTAAAGTACCATCTATTGATTTGAAAGGTTATGAAGATATTAGTGTGACATTTGGTGAAACTTTTGAAGTTACGGATGCTTTAGATTTTACCGATACTAATGATATAAGGAAGGTTAAACAAGTTGATTTGGTGGTTGATGAAAAGATAGATTTAAATAGTTTACTTGGAATGATACCTAGTGAAATATTGAATCATCGTTCAATTACAAAGGAAATTAAGTCTTTAATTTATAAACTGGCCTATATTTATAATTTAGATGAAGGTGAGTTGTCAGAGTTGATTCGTAATTCGGTTAACGAGAAAAAAATTATCGATAAGGATTTATTGCGTAGTAATTGTCATAATTATTATACTTTTGAACATCAAAATGTGGCTCCGTCTTTAGTTTATAAAAATCAGCCGGATTATTTGCGCAAAAAGGTTAGTGATAATTCTAAAAAGGCTAAACTTATTTATACTTTTGAAACAACTTCACCTTATGATTTTTTAACTGGTAAGAATAAAGGTGTTAGGCCAAGTAAGAGTGATCTTACTTTAATTGAAAATTTAATGGTGGATTATGATTTGCCACCTGGAGTTGTTAATGTGTTAATTGATTATGTACTTAAAATTAACGATAATAAACTTACTAGAAATTTTGTAATTACAATTGCTAATCAATGGAAGAGAAGCAATATAAAGACAGTTGAAGAAGCGATGAATTTATGTAAAAAAGAAAATCAGGCGAAGAAAAAGACAAAGGTAAAGCCGGCAATTAAAAAGGAAGAGAAACCTGATTGGTTTGATAAGAATATAGAAGAAGATGCAGCAAGTAGTGATGATATTGCAGCTTTAGAGGCTAGTTTAAAAGATTTATAGGAGTGATTGATTATGCAGAAGGTGTCTGATAAATTAAAATCTAATAATTTAGATAGTTTGTTAGAAGAAGCTTATGATGAAGCTTTGGAAGATGATAACTTTAAGGAGTTTGTCAGTAAGTTAAAGATAAAAAGAGAAATACTTAAAAAATACACTTCACTTTTAGAAGAGAGTTCTATAGAATATCATAATTGTAAAAATTGTCCAGGTTTAGTTGCTTGTCAAAATAAAATATCAGGTTATGCGAAGTTACCTAAGTTAAATGGTGATGGTTTGGAATTTGTTTATAAACCATGTAAATATAAGAAAAAAATTGATAAAGAAGAAAAGTTACATAGTAATACAATACTTTTTAATGTACCTAAGGAAATTAAAGAAGCATCATTTAAAAATATTTATAAAACGGATAAAAAAAGATATAGTACGATTTTATGGCTTACGGAATTTATCAAAAAATATAAACAGGATGTTCATCAAAAGGGTTTATATTTATGCGGTAATTTTGGAAGTGGTAAAACTTATTTGATTGCGGCAACTTTTAATGAGCTTGCGAAAGATGGAGTTAAAAGTGCAATTGTTTTCTGGCCGGAATTTTTAAATAGTCTAAAAGCATCATTTAATTCTGAGGTTAAGAGTGAATTTAAAAATAAGTATAACTATGTTAAAAAGGTTCCTTTGCTTTTGATTGATGATTTGGGTGCTGAAAGCGTGACACCTTGGGCGAGGGATGAAATTTTATGCCCATTACTTCAATATAGAATGGACGAAAAGTTGCCAACATTTTTTACATCAAATTTAAATTTGGAAAATTTAGAAAATCATTTGGCAATTACTTCTAAAGGTGATGAGATTATTAAAGCTGGTCGAATTATTTCGAGAATTAAACAGCTTACAGAATATCAAGAATTAATAAGTAAAAATTTGAGAAAATAAGGGTTGACAAAGATATATACTGTGATAAAATATAGTTAAATGTGATGAAGAGGACATGATTATTAAAAGTAATTTTAAAGAGAGTCTAGGATGGTGGGAAGCTAGATAAATGATTTTAATAATTACTACCTTGAAGCAGGTTTTCGAAAGATTATTCCGGTTAGTTACCGTTATCTAATAAATTAAGTTATAAGGTAGGATGGTACCGCGTTTATACGCTCCTTGCAAGATTTTTGTGAGGAGCTTTTTTATGGATAAGAAACAAGTGCGTAAAAGCTATAAAATGGATATGGTTCATTTTTTACGAAATTATTATGGAATAGATAATGAAAATTTGATTTCAGAACTGTGTCATTTATCACATAAAGATCTTAAGCGGATTGCTTCACTTTATGGAATTGAGCTTGTTAGAACTAGTTTTGAATTAGTTTCTTCTGAACAGGTGGCTATGGGAACGATTATTTTAGTTAACGATGCTTTTAATAATCCCGCACCATATGTTAATCCAAATAGGGTTTTGTCATTAAACCAAGAATTTGATACAGAACTAGACATACCTTATGTGAGTTCTGTGGTAGAAGAAATTAAATTCGATAAAAAAGGTAGACAAAAAAGTTTGAAAAGAATAATAAAATTAAAGAAAGGTGATAAAAATGGTTGATATTAAAGAAGATGAAAGATTAAGTGTTTTAAATCATAGTTGTGCGCATTTAATGGCACAAGCAGTAAAGCATCTATATCCAAATGCGAAATTTTGGGTAGGTCCAGTTATTTCAGAAGGATTTTATTATGATATAGATTTGGGAGATCATACTTTAACTGATGAAGATTTAGAAAAGATATCTAAAGAAATGAAGAAAATTGCGAAAGATGGTAAGCGTATTTATCGTGAAGAAATATCTAGAGAAGATGCTTTAGAGAAGTTTAAAGATGATCCATATAAGATTGATATTATTAATGAACTTCCAGAAGATGCGGTTATAAGTTGTTATACTCAGGGTGATTTTACAGATTTATGTCGTGGTCCACATGTAGATAGTGTAAAAGAATGTAAGAATTTCAAATTACTTAAAGTTTCTGGTGCTTATTATAAAGGTGACTCTAATAATAAAGTATTACAAAGAATTTATGGAGTTTGCTTCGATACTAAAGAGGATTTAGAAAAACATTTAGCAGCACTAGAAGATGCGAAGGAAAGAGATCATCGTAAGATTGGTAAGGAATTAGATTTGTTTATGGGGCATGAACTTGTTGGACCGGGACTTCAAATGTGGCTTCCTAATGGCGCAATTATAAGATATGAACTTGAAAAATATATTAAAGAAAAAGAAGTTAAATTAGGATATAATCATGTTTATACGCCATATTTAGCTTCTACTGAATTATATAAAGTTAGTGGACACTGGGATCATTATAAAGATGATATGTTTCCACCAATGAAAATGGATAATGAAGAGTTAGTGTTAAGACCAATGAATTGTCCACATCATATGCTTATTTATAAACATAAGTTACATTCTTATCGTGATTTACCAATTAGAATTGGTGAACTCGCTCCTGATTTTAGGTATGAAGCAAGCGGGGCAGTATGCGGGCTAGAGAGAGTTCGTCAGATGTGTCAAAATGATGCTCATCTGTTTGTTAGACCAGATCAAATTAAAGAGGAGGTTTCAAATGTTGTTAACTTGATTTTGGAGGTTTATAAAGATTTTAATATTACAGATTATGCATTTAGATTATCTTTAAGAGATAAAAATAATACTGAAAAGTATTTTGATGATGATGAAATGTGGGAAAAGGCTGAAAGTGAGCTTCGAAAAGTTTTAACTGAACTTGGAATTGACTTTTATGAGGCTGAAGGTGAAGCTGCATTTTATGGACCTAAGTTAGATGTTCAAATTAAATCAGCTATAGGTCATGATGTAACTTTATCAACTTGCCAATTAGATTTCTTACTTCCTGAGAGATTTGATTTAACTTATATTGATGAGAATGGCCAAAAGGCCAGACCAGTAGTTATTCATAGAGCTATTTTAGGTACTTTTGATAGATTTATGGCATTTTTGATTGAAGAAACTAAAGGTGCTTTCCCATTATGGCTTTCTCCTGTTCAAGTTAATATTATTCCTGTTAACAATGAATATCATTTAAAATATGCTAAAAAGGTTATGAAACAGTTATCTGATAAAAACATTAGAGTAAAATTTGATGATAGAGACGAAAAATTAAGTTATAAGATGCGTGAGAGTCAATCTCATAAAATTCCTTATACAGTTATTATCGGTGATAAAGAAAAAGATAATAAGACTGTAAGTTATCGTTTATTCGGACATAAGGAAACTGAAAATTTATCTTTGAAAGAATTTGAAAAGGTGCTTTTAGAACAAATCAAAGAAAGAAGGTAGGCTATGTTAGGCGCAATTATTGGCGATTTGGCTGGTTCTATTTATGAATATGATGAATTTAAAAGTGTAAAAAGGAATATTGATAGACGAAAAGAAGTTTTAAAAAAGGATAATTTGATTGATAAAGATAGTTTTTATAGTGATGATACCATTTTAACTATTGCTATATTAGATGCAATTTTGGATGGTAAAAGTTATGAAGAAACTTTAAGAGAATATGGTTTAAAGTATTATCAAGATGTACCTAATACTAAAGCTAATCATTTTAAATATATGTTCTCACCTGAATTTATTAAATGGTGTAAAGGTGAAACAGAAGGGGATAGTATGGGTAATGGTGCTTTAATGAGAGTATCACCAATAGGCTATTTATTTAATGATTTAGAAAGTGTGTTAGAAGAAACTGAAAAGGCAACGATTCCTTCACATGATTCAGCACTAGCTATTGTTTCGGCTCAATCATTGAATACCCTTATTTATATGGGAAGAAAGGGTTATTCAAAGGAAAGCATGAAGCCAAAGTTTTATCCTTTTGGTAAATCACTTGATAAAATAAGATTAACTAATAGATTTGATAGTTCATGTTTAGTATTTGATAATTGTTTAACCGCTTTCTTTGAGAGTAATTCATTTGAGGAAGCTGTTCGTAATGCCGTTTCTTTAGGTGGTGATACTGATACAGTCGGAGCAATTACTGGATCACTTGCTGAGGCTTATTATGGAGTACCTGAGGAACTTAAAAATCAAGCTTTAGAAAAATTACCAAATGATTTTGTTTTAAAACTTGAAAAGGGCTATCAAAAGGTAAAGAAATTATGATATAATTATCAGTAGTTTGGAGGTAATTTAATGAGAGAATTTACAGAGCAAGAACAAGTAAGACGAGATAAAGTAAAAGATTTGATTGCGAAAGGAGTTAAACCTTTTGGTTCTAGATTTGATGTGACATCTAATTCTAAAATAATTAAAGAAGAACACGCTAATCAAAGCAAGGAAGAGCTTGAAGAATTAAAAGACCACGTAGTTATTGCTGGTAGAATAATGACTAAGAGAAGAAAAGGAAAAGCGGGCTTTTTCCACATTCAAGATAAGTATGGTCAAATTCAAATATATATCAGTATCAACGAAGTTGGTGAAGAGGCCTACGATTTATTTAAAGCTTCTGATATTGGTGATATTGTCGGAATTGAAGGATATGTATTTAGAACTAATACAGGAGAACTTAGTGTACATGCGACTAAATATACGCATTTAGTTAAAGCTTTAAGACCGCTTCCTGAGAAATATCATGGACTTACTGATGTTGAAGAAAGATATAGAAGAAGATATGTCGATTTAATCATGAATGAAGATGCGAGAAGAATTGCTTTTACTCGTCCAAAAATTATTAGAACAATACAGCACTATTTAGATAGTTTGGGTTATACTGAAGTCGAGACACCTATTTTAAATCCGATTTTAGGTGGTGCGGCTGCTAAACCATTTATTACTCATCATAATGCATTAGATATGGAATTTTATTTAAGAATTGCAACTGAACTTCCGCTTAAGAGATTACTTGTTGGAGGTATGGATGCTGTTTATGAAATAGGACGTATTTTCCGTAATGAAGGTGTTGATAGAAAACATAATCCAGAGTTTACAACTATTGAACTTTATAAAGCATACACTGATATGTATGGAATGATGGATTTAGCTGAAGGATTATTTAGTACAGTGTGCAAAGAAGTAAACGGAACTTATGATATTGAATATGCTGGACATAAAATTTCTTTAAAGCCTAAATATAAACGTATTCATATGGTTGATGCAATTAAAGAAGCTTGCGGAGTTGATTTCTGGAAAGAAATGACTTTAGATGAAGCTAAAGAACTAGCTAAAGAATATGATGTTGAGCTTGAACCACATTTTGAATTTGGTCATATTGTTAATGCTTTCTTTGAAAAATTTGTCGAAGAGACTTTAATTGAGCCAACATTTGTATATGGTCATCCAATTGAAATTAGTCCACTTGCTTTTAAGAGCGATGATCCAAGATACACTCAAAGATTTGAATTATTTATATGTGGTATGGAATTTGCAAATGCCTTTACTGAATTAAATGATCCAATTGATCAATATGAAAGATTTGAAAATCAATTAAAAGAAAGAGAACGTGGAAACGAAGAAGCTAACGAAATGGATATTGATTTCGTAGAGGCTTTGGAATATGGAATGCCACCAGCTGGTGGAATGGGTATTGGTATCGATAGAATGGTAATGCTTATGACTGGTGCCGAAACTATTAGAGAAGTATTGTTATTCCCACATATGAAAAACAAAAAAGATTTAAATAGATAAACTGCTTGAATTGGCAGTTTTTTCTTATGAGTGTGTTTTTGTAAAAACGAGATATATTAAAAATATGATTTTCTTTTAGAGAAAAATAGTATATAATTGATATAGAAAGTAGGAATAGAATATGAATAAAAAAGGTTTTACTTTAGTTGAATTACTTGCAGTTATTACTATTTTAGCAGTTATTGCGTTAATTACAACTCCAATTATTTTTGGAGTGGTTGAAGATTCGAGAATGAATTCATTTACGAGAAGTGTTGAAGAGATGCGTAATGTAATTGATATGGATTATAATGAATATGGTCGAAATGGTACAGTAACATATAAGTATAGTAATAATAAGCTTGTTTGTGTCGAATGTGATGGTGGTTCGGATTTGGAACTTGATTTTACAGGTGAGATAGATGATGCAACGGGCACTTTTTATAATAATGATGGAAAGATTACCTTGACAGTTGAAAATAATGCTTATAGAGCTACTGATGATGGTAGTGGTGAAGTGGTAACCGTAAAAAAATAGTAATAAAAATATTATCCCTTAATATAATTAAATAGAAATGTACTAGGAGGGATAATAATGATTAATAAAAGAAGTTTGTGGTTTTTAACTTTATTTAGTTTGATTTTAGTACTTAGTGTTTATTATATTACAATGCCGAGTGAACTTTTGATGGCAACGAATAATGGTGGAAGTGATGATACGGAAACTGTTTCATCGACGACTGAGAATGAGGAAAGTGCGGAATTAGTTGCTTTAAGAGTAGAATCTGAAGAGAAAATGCTTGATGAGATTACTGAGTTAAAGGAAGTACTTACGGATTCTAATTCAACGACTGAAGAGAAAAATAAGGCTTTTGAGAAGATGCAGGAGTTAAATAAAAATAGGGGTACTGAAGAGTCTATAGAAAATAAGATAAAAGAAGAGTTTAATTTAAAATCTTTTGTAAGTATTGATGAAACTAGTGTGACTGTGACGATTGATAGTACTAAGCATGATAAGGAACTGGCTAATAAAATTATGCGTTCGGTTCAAGAGGAATTTGAAACTTCGATGAGTATATCAGTTAAATTTCAAAAATAACTTTCTTTAAGGGAAAGTTTTTTCTTTGGGTTATTTTCCTTTCACTTATGACCTTAGCGCGCATACAATAATATGAGTAAATATAAACCATCCCGCCTTAGGAAAGTGAGGGAATTTATGAAAAAGGGCATTTTAACTAAACGAGAGCGTGAGGTCTTTGAATTACTTATTCAGAATTATAGTACTAATGAAATAGCTGAAAAACTAAAAATTAGTGATAAAACAGTACGAAACCATATTTCTAATGCGATGCAGAAGCTAGGCGTTAAGGGCCGCGCGGGAGCAGTTATCGAGCTACTTAGACTCGGAGAACTTTCATTATAAAAGGTCATAAATACGGCCTTTTTTTCATATTCTTAAAATGGGTGATGGTATGCTTAAAAAATTATCAATTAGGAAAATTATGCTATCTTCTTTGGCTTTATTTGCAATGCTTTTAATTTATATAATTCCAGCTAATGAAAATACTTTAGATATTAAAGAAGAACTCGAATATGTTAATACGAATGTCGAGAGCAGTCCAATATTTTTAATGGATCAAAATAGTTATATGGCTTTAACGAGTGTAGCTGTTAATGATACAAATATCGAAAACAAAGCAAAGCAGTTAATTAAAGTATTAACAATTGGCGGAATGGATAGTAAGATTCCTAGTGGTTTTAGTGCGATTATTCCACCTAATACGGAAGTTTTAAGTTTGAGTTATGAAGATGGATTGATTAAAGTTGATTTTTCAAAAGATTTACTAGATGTTTCTGAAGATTTGGAAGAAAAAATGGTGGAAGCAATTGTTTATACTTTAACTTCTATTGATGGAGTTGATAAAGTAATTATTTATGTTGAAGGAGATATACTTACTAAATTACCAAAAACAAAAATTAATTTACCATCTACTTTAGATAAGACTTTTGGAATTAATAAAGAGTTTGATTTGACAAGTACAAAAGATATTACGGATGTGACAATTTATTATATTAATCAGATAAATGATAATTATTACTATGTACCAGTGACAAAGTACATTAATGATGATCGTGATAAGGCGAGTATTATTATCGATGAGCTTTCTAGTAATTTTGATTTTAATAAAAATTTGATGAGTTTTTTAAATGACGGAACAAAATTAGTGTCAAGTACGGTTAAAGATGGTCAGATGCAGTTAAATTTTAATGAAGATATTTTAAATGATGCGGTTAGTGAAGATATATCAGAAGAAACTTTAGAGATGATTTCCTTATCAATAGGGGCGAATTATGATGTTAAAGAGGTTGTTTTTAATGTGGATGATAGAGAACTTTACAAGATTGCTTTAGAATGAAATTTATTCATTCTTTTTTTGTATATAAGGAAAGTGCATTTTTGAATAGTAAACAAATGTTTGCC
>HF990824.1 GCA_000432855.1 Firmicutes bacterium CAG:822 | reverse complement strand
GAGATAGAAGATGCGAAAAAAGAAGGGAAAAGTCTTGGAATTGAAGAAGGCAAAAATATTGGAACTAAGGAAAAAGCAATAGAAATAGCTAAGAACTTACTTAATATGAAAATGAGTATAAAAGATATTTCAAAGGCAACTGGTTTAACTGAAGAAGAAATAAAAAAATTAAATGAAGAAAAATGATGTAAGTAAATACATCTTTTTCTTTTAAGTACTTTATAAAAATTATTGAGCTTTATTATTTAAATTTGTTTAGATTTAAGATATAATGTATTAAGGATAGAGGTGTAACATGGAATATATAATAATTGGACTACTTGTAGTTATATTAATTGTCAGTATTATTGCTTTAACAAAAAATGTAAATGAATCTAATATTACAGAAAGACTTGGTAAGTTAGAAACAGAAATGGTTAAGGAATTAGGCGAATTTAAGAGTGATATAAACAAAAATTTAACTAATGATTTTAATGCTTTAAATGAACGAATTGAGCATAGATTAAATTTGATTAATGATAAGGTAAATGAAAGATTAGATCAAAATTTTGAGAAGACTAATAAAACTTTTACATCTGTTTTGGAAAGATTATCAAAGATTGATGAGGCACAAAAGAAAATTGATTCTTTATCGACAGATATTGTGTCTTTACAAAGTATTTTAACTGATAAAAAAACAAGAGGAATTTTTGGTGAGGTTAATTTAAAGCATATTTTAGTGAATGTTTTTGGTGAAAATAAAGATAATATATATAGAATGCAATATACATTAAGTAATGGTACGATAGCTGATAGTGTTATTTTTGCGCCTGAACCGTTAGGCTTAATTGCGATTGACTCTAAGTTTCCACTTGAAGATTATCAAGCAATGGTAGATAAGAAAAATCTAAATCCAACACTTGCTGAACGTAAATTTAAAAGTGATATGAAAAAACATATTGATGCGATTGCGTCTAAGTATATTATTCCTGGTGAAACTACTGATCAAGCAATATTATTTTTACCGGCTGAAGCTATTTTTGCCGAGGTTAATGCTTATCATCAAGATATTATTGATTATGCTTATAACAAAAGGGTATGGATATGTGGTCCAACAACATTAATAAGTACACTTACAACAATTGAAATTATTATTAAGAATATCGAAAGAGATAAATATACTAAAGTTATTCATCAAGAATTAAGACTTTTAGATGTCGAGTTTAAACGTTATAAAGATAGATGGGACAAACTTTATAGAAGTATTGAAACAGTTAGTAAAGATGTAAAAGACATTCATACGACAACGGATAAGATTACGAAAAGGTTTAATGCGATTAATCAGGTAGAGGTGGAGGAAATAAGTCATGAAGAAAATTAATATAGGTTTACTTGTTATTACTTTGGTTTGTTCTTTTTTTACCATTATGGGAGAACTAGACAAGGGAATAGTTATTATTTTAAAAGATTCAAGCATTGTTTTAACGGCTACTTTACCTTATATAATTAATAAGTTATTTAATATAAAGTTGAATGATGGTGTGATATTTGTTTGGCTGGTATTTATTTTTCTAGCTCATTATATGGGAGTTACAGCTGAATTTTATAATAAATGGGAAGGCTTTGATAAGGTTGTACATACATTTTCTGGTGTTTTAACAGCTTATGTAGGCATGTTATTTCTTCCTGAGGGTGTTAAAAATATTTGGTTTAAGATATTATTTATAATTGCTTTTAGTGCATTATGTGCTTTTGCTTGGGAAACTTTTGAGTTTGTTTGTAATATTTTATTTGGTGGAGATGCACAAAGAGTTGCGGAAACAGGTGTTACTGATACGATGCTTGATATGATAGTCGCATTTATCGGCGCTAGTGCATTTAGTTTAGTTTATTATGTAAAAGAAAAGGTGAAAAATTAAGAAAAGCTATATTTTTTAGTTTTTTTGCTCTATAATGGATATAAAGGGGTTGATACCATGGAAGAAAAAATATTAGATTTGATTAATAATCATAATAAAGCTTTAACTTATGATGAAATTTTAGAGAAGTTAACAGATGAAGAGATTCCAATGTTACCAGAGGTTTTAAGTAAATTAATTAAAGAATTAAAAATAAGATATACTAATAAAGGGAAATATGCGAAGTTTAATGACAAATCCCAGAAAATAGGAACTTTTGCGGCTAATAGGAAAGGTTTTGGTTTTGTTATTGTCGATGGCGAAGATAATGATTATCATGTTTCTTCTGAGAATGTAAACGGCGCTATCGATGGTGATGAGGTTGTTATTAAAGTAACTGATGAGTCTAGACATGAAGCGGCTGTTGTTAGAGTTAATAAACGTAATTTAACTAATATGTTAGTTGGTGAATTTTATAAAAAAGATGGTAAAAATTTACTTAAGCTAGATGACGATAAGTTAAATATTATTGTGGAAATTCCAGAGGAAGATGCGAAAGGTGCGGTTCCTGGTCATAAGGTTGTTGTAAAGATAGAAAATAAGATAGAGAAGAGTAATTATTATCAAGGTAAAATTATTCGTATTTTAGGTCATAAAGATGATCCTGGTGTTGATATTTTATCGATTGCGGCAAGATATCAAATTAATGATGTTTTTCCTGATGGTGTTATAGAAGAATTAAAAAGTATTCCTGATGAGGTAAGTGAAGTAGAGCTTAAAGGTAGACGTGATTTGACTGGTGAAGTTATTTTTACAATAGATGGTGATGATACTAAGGATATCGATGATGCGATTAGTATTAAGAAGCTTGATAATGGTAACTATGTATTGGGGGTCCATATTGCCGATGTTAGTCATTATGTTAAAGAGGGAACTGCTTTAGGTGATGAAGCTTATGCACGCGGTACTAGTAGTTATTTAGCTAATACAGTTATTCCTATGCTTCCACATCAACTTTCTAATGGTATTTGTTCATTAAATCCTAATGTTATAAGATTAACACTTTCATGTGTGATGGAAATAGATGATAAAGGAAAGCTTGTGGATAGTGATATTTTTGAAAGTTACATTAAATCGCGAAAACAAATGACTTATAAAAATGTTAATAAGATTTTAAATGAAAATGTTATTCCAGAAGGATATGAGGAATTTGCAGATGATTTAAGATTAATGGAAGAGCTTTCTAAAATTATTAGAAAACGTAAGTTAGAAAAAGGATATATCGATTTTGATGTACCTGAACCGAAAATTATTACTGATGAGGCTGGAAAAGCAATTGATATTCAAAGAAGAATTCAAGATACTGGGGAAAATTTAATCGAAGATTTTATGATTATGGCTAATGAAACAGTGGCTACGACAATAGCTTATATGGATTTACCATTTATATATCGTGTTCATGGACTCCCTGATGAAGAGAAGATTAGAAATTTCTTACACTTTGTAAATATTTTAGGTTATAAGGTTAATGCGAACGTTAAAAATATAACACCTAAAACTATTCAAAATATTTTAGGTCAGCTTAAAGATAAAAAAGAGTATAGTATTTTATCTTCAATGTTACTTAGAAGTATGCAGAAAGCAGTTTATGATAATGTAAATATTGGCCACTTTGGTTTGGCTAGTAAGTTTTATACACATTTTACTTCACCAATTAGAAGATTTCCTGATTTGACAGTTCATCGATTACTTAGGACATATCTATTTAATCATAATATTGATAATGAGGTTGTCGATTATTATAATAGTACTTTACCAGAGGTTGCCAAACATTCATCTGAAAGAGAAATGGCGGCGACACAGTGTGAGCGAGATGTCGATGATATGAAAATGGCTGAATATATGGAAGGTCATATTGGAGAGGTTTACAAGGGTATTATTAGTACAGTTACTAATTATGGTATTTATGTGGAACTTCCTAATTTAGTAGAAGGTATGATTAAAATAGATCAGTTAGATGACGATTATTATTTTTATGATGAATCTACATTTAGTTTAGTTGGTAAAAGAAGTAAGAAGAGATATATGCTTGGTGAAAAGATAGAAATTATTGTTGATAGTGTAATAAAAGATAAGGGGCTAATTAATTTTAGACTTTACAAAAAAGGTGATAAAAATGGAAATAGTAAACAGGAAGGCGAAGTATAATTATCAGATTTTTGATACTATAGAGGCTGGGATTGTTTTAACCGGAACAGAAATTAAGTCTTTAAGGCTCGGTAAAGCTAATATTAGAGATAGTTATGTCAGAGTTAAAAATAACGAGATGTATATAATAAATATGCATATAAGTAGTTATGAAAATGGAAATATATTTAATCATGATGAAACTAGGGAAAGAAAGTTACTTTTACATAAAAAAGAAATATATAAATTTAGAGATAAGATTAAATTAGAAGGTTATACAATAGTACCGTTAAAAGTTTATTTAAAAAATGGACGAGCTAAAGTGTTAATTGGTTTAGCTAAAGGTAAGAAAAACTATGATAAGCGAGAAGATATTAAGAAAAGAGATATCGAGCGAAATATTAGAGCTAGGCTAAAAAAATAAATTTTGCATTAAAGCTTTTATATGATATAATATAAGAGCTTTATAAATTGGGGCCGTTTTTGGTTTCGACAGGAATATGGAAGGATAAATGGCAAGTCGGAGGGACACGTTAAGTCCAAACTTAAATATAACTGGAAACAGAAATAATTACGTACCAGCATTTGCCTAAGGTTGGCAAGGTACACTCTTTTAATTCTTTAGCTCTCGAAGGATTTTAAGGGTTCGCTTTTAGAGAGATATATCATTATTTAGCCTAGAGATAATGATGAATTTTATAGGCTTACTGGTAGAGTAGTTGTTAGTTACTAATCTTTACTGGGACAGTTTTTAACTAACTAAACTTGTAGATGTTTATTTGGAAGTGTTTCTGGACAGGAGTTCAATTCTCCTCGGCTCCACCAATTGTGATAAAATTTTTGAATATAGAAAAAATAGTCAAGTTTTGAAGCTTGGCTATTTTTGTTTTTTTAATATTTTTGGGTTAATTCCTTGTTTTTCTTCATATTGTTTAATAAGTTTATTTAATGATTTTCTATCAGTAATTAAAGTCATATATTTTTCAGTTGTTTTAAAATGAGCATTTTTAAAATTACCAAAACTAATTTTATATTCTGATAATCTAGATGTTAATAAATCGTAATTAAAATAAGTTATTTTTGGAAAATATATTCTTTCTTTAATTTGCTTTGATAATTCAACATGTTTTCTTATGTGTGAAAATGGTTCAAGTTTAATTGGTAATGATAATGTTTTGTATCCAATAGAAATCATTCCTTTATCAGTATCGTGTACTTGATTAATTAAGGAAGTAAAAATTAACTCAAATAATTCTTCAGTTTGATTATCAATTTCTTCTAATGGCATACCTGTCATTTTTGTAAACTCAGCTAAATAAGCTTCTTTTTCTGCTTTTTGAGCTGGTGATAGTTCTAATCCTTGTTTTAATAATTCATAATATTTTTGATTCATAATGTTCCTCCTAAAAGTGATATATATTTTACATCTTTAAATCATAATAGTCAATATATTTAAAATAATGCTAAAATATAGTATAATTATTTTGTGATGTTTATGGATCAAATTTTTGATGTAAAGATTAATATAATGGATAATGTAGATTTGGATATAATAAATAGTATAGAAGAAAAATGTTTTAAAGGTGAGAGTTTATCACAAAATGAACTTGATTATTATTTAAATTATGTAGTTTATCAAACAAGAGAAATTTTAGCTTTAAATAAAAATAAAGAACTTGGTCATTATAGTTTTGATTTTATGTGTGATACGGCTCAGTCAATAATTGCGAGATATTTTGATAAATTAAATATATCTTATAAACCGGTAGAAACGGGAAAGGCTATTACTAATGATATTTTGGGTCATAGTTTTTTACTAGCTGATTTTACTGTTGATGGGGAAGTAAAAACTTATATTTTGGATCCTACGTATAATCAATTTTTTGATGTAGATAAGTGCAGTGAAAACAATTTTAAGATAATTAATGGAATTGTTGTTAAAACTCCGGATTTAGGTTATTTTGCTTTAAAAAGTGATGAAAATTCACAAAACGTTGTAAAAAATTTAATGCGCTGTGGTTATATGGAATTAACAGAAGCTAATGCGAAAATATATGGTGATTTATTTTATAAAACTAAAGTAGGAAGTATTAATTATTTTAATACTAAGTTAGAAATGTCGGGATCTATTTATATAAAAAGTTTTAAAAAATCAGAAGCTAGATTAACTTATACTGAAGAAATGTTAGAAGAATTAGGTATGGGTTTGAATCCTATTTATAAAAATAATTTTAAAACAAAAAAATAGTATAATTTTTTTATATCTTTCCACAATATATATTGAGGAGGGAAGTTATGAAAAAAGTATTATATTTTCTAGTGGCAGTAGTTTTACTTACTGGTTGTAGTTGCACGGCTAATATGGGTAATACACCGACCAAAAAAGTTGAAGAATATCTAAATAAGTATCAAACTAATGACGACGATGTAGTTAGTGATTTAGATGATGTTTTAACTAATGATACTACTTTAACTGATGATGAGAGAGATCAGTATAGTGATTTTATGAAAACTCATTATCGTGATATGCAGTATGAAATAAAAGATGAAACTATAGATGGTGATACAGCTACAGTTAATGCTGAAGTTACAGTTAGAAATTATGCTGATGCAGTAAATGAAGCTAATGATTATCGTTTAAATAATGCAGATGAATTTGATGATACTAATACTTTTGCATCTTATAGGCTTGATAGGTTAAAAGAAGTAACAGATACTGAAACTTATACTATTACTTTTCATTTAACTAAAGAAAATGAAGAGTGGACTGTTGATGATTTAAGTGATGATGATTTACGTAAACTTAGTGGTTTATATGGTGTAAATGATGTTAATTCAATAGATACTGATAATAATAATACCGATAATAATACTAATGATAGTACTGACAATGATAATGATGGTGTTATTGGTGATATAGTTGAAGATGCAACTGATGGAGATATGAATGATAATGATACAACTAATGATAATAATACAGATAATAACAATAATAATCAAACAACTAATCCATAAAGTGTAGAACCTAGTTTCTACATTTTTTGTTTGGTATGGTATAATTATATAAAATGCCTTGACTCTCCAGTTAGCTGTAGAGTTATAATGTGTTTGAAAGGCGGTGAGATTGTGGTTTATAAGATCGGTGATTTTTCTAATTTAGTAAATATTTCTATTAGAACTTTAAGATATTATGATGAGATTGGATTATTAAAACCAGAGATTGTAGATAAGTTTACTAATTATAGATATTATACCGAAGATAATGTAGTAGAAGCACAATTTATCACATTGCTTAAAGAAGTAGGTTTTACTTTACAGGAGATCATCGATTATAAAATTTTTTTAAATAATTATGATAGTGATGATGAGGGAACAAATCAATTTTTATTAAAAAAACAACAACAAATTTCTGAAGAAATGGAGAGGCTTCAAGAACAATATGATAAGATTACAATTTTAAGAAAGAAATTTAAAGGAAAAGTTTTGACCTTAATGAAGGAGGAAAATAATGCTAAATAAGAATTTAATTGTGAATGGTGAATTTAAAAGTGGTAAAACATCAGGAATTATTATGCCGATAGTTGATGGTTTAATTAAGAGTGATAAAAGTTTGTTATTTATTGATAAAAAATTTGAGTATTATGGAAATTATGCTAGTAAACTTAAAAAAGAGGGTTATGAAATTAAAGTTTTAAATTTTGATGTGCCAATGTATAGTGATAGTGTTAATGTGTTGGAAGTTCCTTATAAGTATTATAAAGATGGTGATAAGGATAAGGCATATGAAATAGTTAGTATGATTGTAAGTGCCATTTTTCCAAAAGACGTTAATAATGATCCCTTTTGGACAGATTCAGCTATATCTTTAGTTAGAGGATATATTTTAAAATTATTTGAACTTGCTAAAGAAGATGAAATTAATTTTTTAAGTGTTTCTAGATTTTTGGATACTTTGGATACAGAAAGCATTAAAGAGATACGTGAGTTTCTTTTAAAGGATGATAATGATGCGGCTAAACGTGATTTAATTTCTGTTTTGTCTGCTCCTTATGAGACAAGAGCAAGTATTATATCGGTTACGAGGATACAAATTAATAAACTTGTAAATTATGAAAATAAATTAAATGTAATTAGTAATGAAGAATTTAAATTAAGTGATTTTTTAGTTACAAATGATAATAAAAAACATGCGTTATTTTTAGTTCCAAAAATGGAGGATAGTAATAATGAACTCGTAAATATGATTCTTGCTGAAGCTTATCAGTTATGTAAGAATCAGAATTGGTATTTTATTTTAGATAATTTTGATATGCTTGGAAAGATGAATAATTTTAAGGGAATGTTTTTATCATCTAGTTATAGAAATATCTATATGGTAATTGGAACACGTGATGTAGATAGTTTAGTGAATGAATATGGTAAGGAAATATTTCAGGTTTGTGATGTTAAAAATAGTAAAGATTTAAATGTAAGTAATATTGATAAAATGAATACGAATTTTCAGATGATGTCAGCAGATTTAAAAGAAGTTTTACCAAATTTAAAGAAAAAAGAGATTAAAACGTTTGATATTTTAGATGCTATGAGTAAGTAAATGGACATATTTGTCCATTTTTTGTATATAATTTTTTAGGTGGTAAATGTGAAAAAAATACTTTTTTTATTGATTTTATTTTTACCTTTTAAAATATTTGCTTATGGTACGAGTGCGAAATCGGCTATTTTAATGGATATGGATAGTGGCCGAATTATTTATGGAAAGGATGTTCATTATGTTCAGAGTGTAGCTTCGATTTCCAAGATTATGACAGCAATAGTCGCAATAGAAAATAGTGATGTAGAAAAAGAAGTGACAATTGGTGATGAGGTTTTAAAAGCATATGGCTCAGGTATTTATGTACAAATTGGTGAAAAAATTAAGTTGGAAGATTTACTTTATGGACTTATGCTTAGAAGTGGGAATGATGCCGCACTAGCAATTTCTGTAGCGGTAGCTGGTGATACTGATAAGTTTGTTAAGATGATGAATGAAAAGGCTAAGGAACTTGGAATGAAAAATACAACATTTAACAATCCAAGTGGTTTAGATGAAGAAAAGGGAAATTTTTCTTCAGCTTATGATATGGCTTTACTTATGAGTTATGCGATGAAAAATGAAGAATTTAGAAAAATTACAGGTACGAAAGATCATACGGTTAAAACTAATAAGAATGTTTATAAATGGCATAATAAAAACAAACTTTTATCTACTTATAAATATATTACTGGTGGAAAAACTGGGTTTACCAAAATAGCTAAAAGGACTTTAGTGACAAGTGCGAGTAAAGATGGAATGAATTTGACAGTTGTAACAATTAATGATGGTGATGATTGGGATGATCATAGAAATTTATATGAGGAAGCTTTTCGGGAATATACATCATATACCATATTAAATAAAGGTGAAATAAGTATTTTAGGTGAGAATTATTACGATGAAGATACGCTTTATTTAAAAAATAATTTTAAATATTTACTTAGAAAAAATGAAGAGAGTATTTTAAAATTAAAATTTGAAATTAATAAAAAGAGGAAATATAAAAATGGTGACGAGGTTGGAATGGCAAAAGTTTACTTGGGTGATGAAGTAGTACATGAAGAAAAAATTTATGTAAAAAAGGGTAAAACAAAGATGAGCTTTTGGGATAAAATTTTAAGCTGGTTTAGAAATGATTAATAAACTTTGGATTTTTTTAATTGTTTCAGGTTCTTTGTGTTTGATTTTTACTGGTAAAAGTGATGTTTTAAATGCTCAAATACTTTCTAGTGGTAAAGCAACTTTAGAACTTGTAATGCAGATTTTTCCATTAGTTTCACTTTGGCTCGGTATTATGAATATTGCGAAAGAATCTGGCTTATTAAAAAAAATTTCTAAATTTATTTATCCAGTTTTACATAAAATTTTTCCGGAAATACCAAAAGGTCATGAAGCTTTTAGTTATATTTCTTCTAATATAATTGCCAATATGTTTGGTCTCGGAAATGCGGCTACACCCTTTGGATTAAAGGCGATGGAATCATTACAAA
This sequence comes from Firmicutes bacterium CAG:822, assembly GCA_000432855.1. Classification (GTDB taxonomy): domain Bacteria; phylum Bacillota_I; class Bacilli_A; order RF39; family UBA660; genus Coprosoma. The sequence continues at coordinate 1,545 of HF990824.1, read as the reverse complement.
AATTAAACAAAAATAAGGAAGTCGCCAGCCGGAGCATGATTACTTTTTTGATTATAAATACATGTGGACTTTGTATAATTCCGACAACGATTATTTCCCTTAGGATGCTTTATGATAGTAAAGATCCATCTTTTATAATGATTCCTTGTTTAGTTGTTAGTTTTATTTCACTTATGTTTGGACTTATTGTTGATAGAATCTGGAGTAAAAAGGATAGTGGAAAGTAATGAAGATGATATCAAGTTTATTTATTCCTTTATTAGTATTAGTAGTAATTATATATGGTGCTTATAAAAAAGTGAATGTTTATGATAGTTTTATTAGTGGAGCTAAAGAAGGGCTTCCTATGGTTACTTCAATGTTTTTTTCGTTACTTGCTATGATATTTGGAGTAAATATATTTTTAAATAGTGGAATTATTGATTACTTTTTTGCTTTTTTAAAACCATTGTTAGTTTTAATTCATATTCCAGTAGAGGTTTTACCGGTGGCGATTATGAGACCACTTTCTGGTAGTTTTGGTTTAGCTTTACTTAATGATATGTATAAAATATATGGCCCAGATAGTTTTATTAGTATTTTAGCTTCAATTATTCAAGGTTCTAGTGATACGACTTTGTATGTGATTACATTATACTTTGGAACTATTGGGATTAAGAAGATTAAATATGCTTTATGGGTTGGATTACTTACTGATTTATTTATGGTGATATTGGCTTTAACTATTGTTCCCTTGTTTTTTTGATTTTTATTATGTATAATTCTTATAGGTGATTTTGATGGAGAGATTACAAAAGATTATTGCGAATAGTGGATATTGTTCTAGAAGAAAAGCAGAAGAATTAATTAGCGCGGGTAAAGTAAAAGTAAATGGTGAGGTTGTGACTTCTTTGGGAAGTAAAGCAAGTTATGGTGATACGATTATAATTAACGGGGTTACTTTAAAATTAGAACCTAAAGAATACGTTTTACTTTACAAGCCACGTGGAGTAGTGTCAAGTGCGCATGATGATAAAGGGCGTAAAACAGTTGTCGATATTGTCGAGAGTGAAAACAGATTATATCCAGTTGGAAGATTAGATTATGATACTAGTGGGGTTATTTTACTTACTAATGATGGCGAACTTACTAATTTACTTATTCATCCATCACATGAGGTAGAGAAGGTTTATGTAGCTAAAATAGATGCGGTTGTTGATCCTAATTTAGTTAAAAGTTTAAGTAATGGAGTTATTATTGATGGTAAAAAGACTGGAAAGGCTAGAGTTAAAATTAAAAAAATAGATAAAAAGAAAAAAAGTTCTTTAATAGAACTTACGATTTATGAAGGAAGAAATCATCAGGTAAAGAAAATGTTTGAAGCAATTGGCTACAAGGTTTCTAAACTTAAAAGAGAAAAGTTTGCGGGACTTACTTTAGCTGGTTTAACATCTGGAGAATATAGACATTTAAATATAAAAGAAGTCAAAACATTATATGCGGTAGCTAAAAAATAGCTACTTTTTTATTTACTAGGAATTTGCTTTGTAAAAGGTAAAAGTTTGC